>CALWNQ010000006.1 GCA_944382875.1 uncultured Clostridia bacterium | reverse complement strand
GAATATTTGGCAAAAATTATTGCAGAGTTTCGCAAAAAATATCCCAATGTAAAATATGAGATATACAGCGGAAACGCAAATAACATTCGGGATTATATTGAAAGAGGACTGTTAGACATCGGCCTGATGTCAGAACCGATTGATATCCGTAAATATAACTTTGTCAATATGCCGGTCAAAGAGCAATGGGGTGTGTTTGTCCCAAGCGATTCACCGCTCTCTCAAAAAAAGGGGATAAGTCCGGAAGACCTAACAGGCATGTCGATTATTACTGCAACCGGCGACTTTAACCAAAACCGTATCGGAAAATGGCTCGGCCAGTATAAAGATCAGGTGGAAATTACAGCAACCGCGAATCTTCCTTATAACGAAGCCGTGTTAGCGAAAGAAAATATCGGTGTGATGCTCAGCATAAACTTAAACTGCACCTATGAAAATCTTCACTTTATCCCATTAAACCCTATTTTAGAGGTCTCAACGGTCTTAGGGTGGAAAAAAGAGCAGATCTTCTCTGCCACAACCTCTGCCTTTATTGATTTTGCAGCACAATATCTGAAAGGCATATCTTATCATGAAATATAAGTATTAGACATTTTAGATAATCGAATTTATAATAAAGGTGTTCCAAGACGGAGCACCTTTGTTTTTCGCCCTTTTGGAAAGGAAGATTGCTATGGAATACACACAAATGGGAAAATCTGATCTCAAAATATCCCGCATCTGCATGGGGTGTATGGGATTCGGAGAAGCTGGTAACGGTCAGCACAGCTGGACAGTTGATGAAACGCATTCCCGTGAAATCATCAAAAAAGGCTTGGAACTTGGTGTCAACTTCTTTGATACGGCAATTGCCTATCAAAGCGGTTCAAGCGAGCGGTATCTCGGCAGAGCGATTCGGGATTTTGCGAAGCGCGACGATGTTGTGATTGCAACCAAATTCCTGCCCCGTACCAATGAGGAAATGGAAGCGGGAATCACAGGACAGCGGCATATTGAAAAAATGCTGGATAAGAGCCTGGAAAATTTGGGGATGGATTATGTGGATCTATACATTTACCATATGTGGGATTACAATACACCCCTCTATGACATTATGGAGGGACTGAACAATGCCGTCAAATCGGGTAAGGCCCGCTATATCGGTATTTCCAACTGCTTTGCCTATCAGCTTGCAAAAGCAAACGCACTCGCCGAAAAAGAGGGCTTTGCAAAATTTGTATCCGTACAGGGACATTATAACCTGATCTTCCGGGAGGAAGAACGTGAAATGGCAAAATTATGCCGGGAGGATCATATCGCCATGACGCCGTACAGCGCACTGGCAGGCGGACGGCTTTCCAAACACCCCGGTGAAACCTCAAAGCGTTTGCAGGAGGACAGCTATGCGCATCTAAAATACGACGCTACCGCTGAGCAGGACAGAATCATCATTGACCGTGTGGAACAGCTTGCGAAAAAGTACGGCGTATCCATGACGGAAATCGCTCTTGCCTGGCTGCTGACAAAGGTTACGGCGCCTGTTGTGGGTACAACGAAACTCCACCATATAGAAGGCGCGGCAAAAGCTGTCCAACTTACTTTGACTGCCCAGGATCTTGCATTTTTAGAAGAACCCTATGTTCCCCATAATTTGGTTGGCGTAATGGCACAGAACATCCCTGCTGCCGCAAAAGACAAGCATGTCTGGTCTACCGGCAGTCAGAAAATCTAAACTTTTTGTTTTCTTAAAACAATGAAAAAGGCTCTGAGATGGCTGGAAAACAGTTGTCTTAGAGCCTGTTTTGATTTTGCTCTGATTTCCATAGTAGAAAACAAAGGTACTAAGGAATTCCTGATCTTACCTCATCACATTCTTCATGGATTTTACGTATTCCCCTATATAGGAGGGCGCTTTTTTTCCATATTTTTCCAGAAACTTAATAATTGCCGAGCCAACAATTGCGCCATCCGAAATATCCGCCATATTTTTGGCCTGTTCCGGCGTGGAAACGCCAAACCCGATTGCGCAAGGTACATCCGTGGTATCTCTCACCACCTTGACAATGGAAGCCAAATCTGTTTTAATCTCCCTTCTCGTGCCCGTTACACCAAGACTGGAAATGATGTAAAGAAACCCTTCTGCTTCCTTTGCAATCATCGTGATACGGTTTTCGGAAGTCGGCGCAATAAACGAAATCAAATCCACACCGTATTTTTTGCAAACCGGCTGGAACTCCTCTTTTTCCTCATAGGGAACATCGGGCAGAATCAGTCCATCAATGCCTATTTTGTGACAGGTGGAAAGAAAGCGTTCCGAGCCATAGGAAAATACAACATTTGCGTAGGTCATAAATACCATGGGGACTTTCACATCCCGGCGCAGTTCCTTTACAAATGCAAATATCTTATCAGTAGTAATGCCGCCATTGAGGGCCCTCAAGTTGGCGCCCTGAATAACGGGGCCTTCGGCAGTGGGATCGGAAAAGGGAATTCCCAGTTCAATCAAATCCGCTCCATTTGCCACCGCGGCACGAACAGCCGCGCCAGTTGTTTCCAAATCGGGGTCGCCGCAGGTGATAAACGCGATAAATGCTTTTCCATGTTCAAATGCTCTCCGAATGTTACTCATGAAGATCCTCCCCTCTGTAACGGGCAATGGCAGCGCAGTCCTTGTCCCCTCTGCCCGAAATCGTAATGACCATAATTTGCTCTTTTCCCATTTCCGGCGCGATCTTTAAGGCGTGGGCTACGGCGTGAGCCGACTCAATCGCCGGGATAATGCCCTCGGTCCTTGCCAGATATTCAAAGGCATTTACCGCTTCCTCATCGGTAACCGGAACATATTCCGCTCTGCCAATGTCGTGCAAATAGGCGTGCTCCGGTCCAACCCCCGGATAATCAAGACCTGCGGAAATGGAATAAACGGGGGCAATTTGCCCGTACTGATCCTGGCAGAAATAGGATTTCATCCCGTGGAAGATTCCCAGTCTGCCGGTATTTATCGTGGCTGCCGTCTCAAAGGTATCAATTCCACGGCCTGCTGCTTCACAGCCGATCAGCCGGACGCCTTTTTCCCCGATAAAGTGATAAAAGCTGCCAATCGCGTTGGAACCGCCGCCTACACAGGCAAGTACCGCGTCAGGGAGCTTCCCCTCTTTGGCCAGTATCTGCTCTTTGATTTCCTTGGAAATAACCGCCTGAAAATCTCGGACAATCGTCGGAAACGGATGGGGCCCCATAACGGAACCCAGACAATAATGTGTATCGGAAATACGCGAGGTCCACTCCCGCATGGCTTCGGAGACGGCGTCTTTCAAGGTTGCCGTACCGGTTTTAACGGAAATCACTTCTGCGCCCAAAAGCCGCATACGGTAAACGTTTAAAGCCTGACGGATGGTGTCTTCCTCCCCCATAAAAACGACGCACTCCATCCCCATAAGAGCGGCGGCTGTAGCTGTGGCAACCCCGTGCTGACCGGCTCCTGTCTCGGCAATCAGGCGAGTTTTTCCCATCTTTTTGGCCAGCAGCGCCTGTCCCAGCACATTGTTGATTTTATGCGCTCCCGTGTGGTTTAAATCTTCCCGTTTCAGATAAATCTTAGCGCCGCCCAGATCTTTGGTCATCTTCTCAGCGTAATACAACCGGGATGGACGGCCTGCGTAGTCGTTCAGAAGCTGGGTGAGCTCCTCATTGAATTCAGGATCGTTTTTATAATGATTGTAAGCTGTCTCCAGCTCAATGACTGCATTCATTAAAGTTTCGGGAATATATTGCCCGCCGTGAATGCCGAAACGTCCGTTTGGATTGGTCATGATTTCTCTTCCTTTCTGACAGCGGCCACAAATGCCGCCATTTTTCTTAAGTCTTTTTGCCCGTCGGTTTCAATTCCCGAACTGACATCCACCGCAAATGGGTGGAGCAGAGTTATCGCGTTTTTGACATTGTCAGCATCAAGCCCTCCGGCTAGGAAATACGGCCGTTTTATCCCCTCGATCAGCTTCCAGTTAAATGCCGTTCCCGTTCCTGCGCCGGAATCCAGCAGGATAAAATCCGCGGCGCAACCTTCCGCTTCCGCAATATCGTGTGCCGTTTCAATCCGAAAAGCCTGAATGATTGGCTTGTTCGTCAATTGCCGCAGTTTTTTTATATACGCTTCATTTTCATTACCGTGTAATTGCGCCCAATCAATGATACCGCTGTTCAAAAAGCCGGCAACTGTTTCGGCTTTTTCATTCACAAACACGCCTACCGCCTGTACAGCCGGTGAAAGGTGCCGCTTGAGTTCCTCGGCTATCTGCGGGGGGACAAAACGCTTGCTTTTCTCGGCAAAGACAAATCCGATATACTCGGGTTGCAGTTTGTTTACAGTCTCGATCTCACAAAAGCAGGAAAGCCCGCAGAGCTTGATTTTAGTCATACCTCACCTCGCAGCTCACGAAGCTTCGCTTTTTTGTCAGCGGCTCTCATCAAGGTCTCCCCGATCAGAACAGCGTCCGCGCCGATTTTCCGCAGTTTCGCCACATCCTCGGCACAGCTTACTCCGCTTTCCGAGACAAACAGCACATTCCGAGGGATCTGCTCCCGCAATCTGCGGCTATTATCGGTATCCACCGAAAAATCCTTCAGGTTTCGGTTGTTGACGCCGATGATGCGCGCCCCGGCGTTGAGAGCCATTTGGACTTCTTTTTCGTCATGGGCTTCTACCAAAGCCGAAAGTCCCAGGTCATCACAAATCGAGAGATATTCCCGGATTTGTTCTTCCCTTAGAATGGCGCATATCAAAAGTACCGCCGCCGCACCCAACACTTTTGCCTCATAAATCATGTATGCATCCACTGTAAAATCCTTGCGCAAGCATGGAATGGACACGGACTCTGCAATCTCTTTCAAATACTGATCGCTGCCCAGAAACCATTTGGGTTCTGTTAAAACGGAAATGCAGTCGGCTCCTGCCTGTTCGTATTCTTTCGCAATGTTCAGATAAGGAAAGTCGGGAGCAATCAGCCCTTTGGAAGGAGACGCCTTTTTACATTCACAAATAAAGGAAATATCCGGCTTTTTCAACGCGTTTTCAAAAGAAAAGTCCCCTTTGGGAAGGAAGAAAGCTTGCCGTTTCAGTTCCTCCAGCGGTATCCTTTGTTTGGCCTGTTCGGTGCGCTCTCTGGCGTAATCGGCAAGCTCACGGAGAATCGTCATGCCTGCACCTCCGGACGGTTACTGACCTCAATCAGCTTGTTCAGCGTTTCCATCGCTTTCCCGGAATTAATAATCTCCGCGGCAAGCGCAACCCCCTCTTTTATTGTACTCGCTTTTCCGCCAATGGCAAGCGCCGCGCCCGCGTTCATTAAAACAGCGTTTCGCTTATGTCCCTTTTCTCCGCTCAAAATGGCGAGGGTGATCTTTGCGTTTTCTTCCGGGGTACCGCCTTTTAAGTCCTCCCGGGTACAACGGGTAAAACCAAAATCCTCCGGGGAGATGATGGAAGATTTGAACCAACCGTCCCGAATTTCGCAGATGGTCGTGGGGGCGCTCATGGAAATTTCATCCAGCTTATCCTGCCCATAGACCACCATCCCGCGTTTTACCCCAAGATTCACCAGTACCTGTGCCAACGGTTCCACCAGATAATCGTCGTATACGCCCAGAAGCTGCATCGACGGTGTTCCGGGATTGGTCAGCGGACCGAGAATATTGAACACGGTGCGAAAACCAAGTTCCTTGCGAATGGCTCCCACATATTTCATCGAGGTGTGGTATTTCTGCGCAAAAAAGAAACACATTCCCACCTCGTTTAGCAGCTCGACACATTTGGAAGGGCTTTGCTGAATATTTACCCCCAGAGCTTCCAGGCAGTCTGCCGTTCCGCACTGGGAGGAAGCCGCCCGGTTTCCGTGCTTGGCAACCTTCATCCCGCCGGCAGCCGCCACCAGAGCGGAAGTGGTGGAAATATTGAAGCTCTGGGCATTATCTCCGCCGGTTCCCACAATTTCAAAAAGCTCCATTCCCGTTTCCACCCTGGTTGCATGCGCTCGCATCGCGGCGGCACAGCCGGCAATTTCATCAATCGTCTCGGCTCTGGCGCTTTTGGTGGAAAGCGCGGCGAGGAATGCGGCGTTTTGGGTTGGGGTTGTTTCGCCGCTCATAATTTCATTCATAACGGTGTACGCCTCATCATAGGTGAGGTCTTCTTTATTGACAATCTTGACAATCGCTTCTTTGATCATTGATTACATCTCCTTAATAAAATTCTGAAGCATCTGTTTTCCATCCGGCGTCATAATGGATTCCGGGTGAAATTGTACGCCATAAATGGGATACGCCTTGTGTTGAACCGCCATAATTTCCCCATCTTCCGTCACAGCGGTTGCCTGCAGGCAGTCCGGCAGGGTGTCCGGGTCTACCGCCAGAGAGTGATACCGTGCTACCGGAGCGGTTTCCGGGCAATTGGCGAACAAAGGGCAGTCCAGATCAAATTTGACACGGGACTGTTTGCCGTGTATCAACGCTTTGGCATATCCTACCTCCACATCATCCAACGGCATATTGACAATCAGGATAATCTTTTGCCGGAGGTGGTCAAAGGCAATCACTTTATCAAAGAGCATCAGGTCAACATCTTTAAAATTCTCAGTATCCTCTACATCACATTTTACGGACGGCTCGCTATATCCGAGATAATCATAGGAAAAATACCCTACAAGCCCGCCGGTAAAGGAAGGAAGATCCTCAAAACGAGGACTTTTATAGTCCGCAAGAATCTGGCGAAGATAGTGGGACGGATTCTCCGTCTTAACCTTAAAGTTGCCGATTTTCATTTCGCCGTCCACGCAGGTGATTTCTAGCTTGGGGTCAAATCCGAGAAAGGTATATCGTCCCCAGGTTTCGTTTGCCTGTGCGGATTCCAGCATATAACAATGGCTGGACACATTTTTTAAGATCTTCATAGTTTCTATGGGCGTGGTGAAATCCGAAAGGATTTCCAGGCTTACCGGAAGCACATGATATTGACCGGTGGCCGCGATTTTTTTGACATCACTGAGGGTTGGTGAAATTTTCATACTCGGTACCTCCCAACAAAAAACTCCTTTGGCTTTCTGCCAAAGGAGTATAACAAAAACGTCCTTGACAGAAATCTACGTTCTGTCAAGGACGAATAAAACACTTATCCGCGGTGCCACCTTGATTTACGGAATGACCCGTGCGCTTAGCAGGATACCAACATATCCCCGGCAAATGACGTCTGCCTGCAACGTCGCAGAATACTTTGTGAAGATCACATTTGACTGCGCCCTCAGCGGTCCATTTGACAACTTGTTTCTTACCTGACTCTCAGCACCACAGGCTCTCTGTAAAGGCATGATTGCCGTTATCTCCGCTTCAACGGTTTATTATATGAAATTGGTTGAATTATAGCATAAATGCTGTGAATTGTCAATAGGTGTTCGTGCACCGTTACAAATTGTTCATATTTTGCTTGTCCGAAATGTTCATCATTCCTCCCACACTTCAACAAGCGTTTTAGCAGATTTCCATTCAGAATCAAACGGGTGTATGCCGACACATTATTTTCATTTGTATTGCTGTCACCACAATCCCCCCCATGAAAATCAAACTGTTTCTAGTACATATTAGAAAGTTTAGTTTTCTATAGAAAAAGGATCCCATATCCAATGTGGTAAGAAAGAATGGAAACAAAGATTAGAACAGTAGTTGTTAATGACAAATCCACTTTATTTTCCTCCTAAATTTATAAAAACAATTCTATTGTATTTGACTATGGAAATGGATAAAACATAAGTATTTGATATTTTGTTTATCTGGCAGTACACTATAAATGTAATGATAAGAGGGAAAAGAGGTTGTTTTTATGGAATCACAAATTCTGAAAGAAAGGGTTGTCATCATAACCGGGATTGGTTACGGTGTGAGCTGGAAAATGTAGAAATGGTGTGACTTATGAGAATGAAATTATCATGGATTTTAATTTATGTGCTGAGCATTGCACTGCTGCTAACCGGTTGTGGCGTGGAAATACAGACTCCATCAAATCAATCCGGCAAAGTTTCAGAAAGCCGGACTGTCCCAGAGTCACTGATGCAGATTCAAATTGTATCAGATACAGCAAGTGTTTTATTTCAGCTCAATGACAGCACTGCTGCGAAATCGTTATACAATCAGCTGCCACTGTCCATTGAGGTGGAGGATTATGTTGGCAGTAAAAAAATATTTTATCCACCTGACGTCTTAGACGTCAGCAACGCACCTATGGCAGAAGGCTCTGCTGGAACGTTGGCCTACTATGAACCCTGGGGAGATGTGGTAATCTTTTACGGGGAGTGCAGTGGCGTAAACGGACTATATGCATTGGGAAAAGCAATATCTGGAGCCGACCAGATTAAAAATCTGACCGGTGAGGTGCGGATTGAAAAGATGGAAATGCTTGATCAAAGGGATGTTAATTCTCAAGAAGAGATCTTAGAAAAGGAATCACAAAGCGGGGAGACTTTGCAACCTATGCAGTCACTGGATGAAAGTTCACAAACCCAAGTGAGAGAGCCTTCATCCAATCAAGCGTCTTCTGGGCAGAATTTGGAAAACACAACAGACGGAAAGGAGAATACTGCTATGAAAATGAACGTACAAGTTGGAAACAACAGTTTTACGGCAACGTTGGAGAACAATGCGGCGGTGGATGCACTGGTGAAAATGATAGAGCAGGGGCCTGTTACCATTCAGATGACTGATTTTTCCGGATTTGAAAAGGTAGGTCCTCTCGGAACAAGCTTGCCTACCAGTAATAGCCAGACCACGACACATGCCGGAGACATTGTGTTATATCAGGGAAATCAGATTGTTATCTTCTACGGTTCCAATTCTTGGAGTTATACCCGGATTGGAAAGATTGATGACCTAACTGGCTGGGAAGAAGCCTTGGGCAGTGGTGAAGTTACTGTCACATTTTCATTTGGAAAGTGATTACAAGAATATTTTGGTTAAAAAAGAAGTTTCGGCAAAATGGGGAACACGGAGGCGTTATATCGTAGCTGTACAAGGCCGCAAAATTACCCACCCTTATAATTATGGCTGTGGTATAACAATGGGATATGTGCCATTAGATCATTCCTGTTAGGAAAAAATATCTGTGATGCGAATAAGCACATGCGAGAATCACTATTCACAATAAAATATTCTGTCTTTATTCAATATATTCAACATCATTTCTACTACATCTTTCGGTGGAAGGGGAATATCTTCCATAATCCATTGGCGCACCATAAAGAAGGCACCACCTGCTAAATAAGATGAAAGAAGCTTTGTGCTGTTTTCGTCAATGTTTTGGAACCCATATGTCATTTTCTTTCTTGGAAAGCTGCTATAAATATTGGTAAAAATATTAGCCCAATCAGTGTCCGAATTGTATTGAAAAAAGAGCTTAATAAGTTCTGCGTGTTCAGATAAACACAGAAAAAGACGTTCAATATCGCTGATTGTCAGCGGATTTTTGAAATCCCTAAAAATTTCTTTAAAAAAATCACTTTGCATTTCGGTTAAAATATCCTTAGGTAAATCGTAATACCTATAAAATGTCGTTCGATTAATTCCGGATTCTTGGCACAACTCTGTGATATTAACTTTATCAAGAGGTTTTTTCTCTAATAATTTTAACAATCCTTCTTTTAACATTCTTTTTGTAATTAAAATTCTTTGATTTTTTTTCAGCCATAATAAACTCCAAAAATATTTAAAATGATGCGACAATTCATGTGAATTTGTTGCTTATACATCATTTAAACAAAAACTGTATGTTGTGAAATCGACAATTGTTGTGATATAATTATAATGTTATCTGTATGAAGTTGTCAAGAGATCAAATTTTATTGCTGTGACGATAGCGGTATTGGAGGATAGCTTTGAAATCAACGCTTTTTGTTTTAATTGGATATTTTTCAGGAAGTGTGTTGTATGCCAGGGTGTTTGCCAATCTCTTTAAGAAGAACGATTTCATTAACATGAGTTGTGATAATAATCCGGGAACTTCGAACGCTTTTCGATATGGTGGCTTTTGGTGTGGGGTATTTACACTTGCTGGCGATGTGCTTAAAGGTTTTTTTCCTGTCTTTTTGTATATGACATATATAAATAAAGAAGCCTATAACTGGTTACCGGTTTCCCTTATTATGGCAGCCCCTGTGATTGGACATGCATTTCCGGTATTCTATGGCTTTCAGGGAGGAAAAGGAATTGCAGTTACTTTTGGATGCCTCCTTGGGCTTCTTCCAATCTGGCAGCCATTGATGACACTTGCGATATATTTTATATTTTTTTCAGTGGTACTGCGAATTACACCGCATTATTACCGTACTTTAGCGGCCTATATCTGTTCATTCGTAACTATGATATTTACAATAGAAAGTATTATTATTCGAACTGGATTTATGATTATATCATCTGTTGTTATACTAAGGCTGCTGATTAGCAAAGAGAATAAGGAACGAATAGAGGTGAAATTGATGTGGATGCGTTAATTCTTTCTTGTGGAACAGGCGGCGGACATGATTCTGCGGCAAAAGCTCTTCTACAAGAGCTGCAGATCAGGGGGCATAAGGCAGATATACTGAACCCATATACGTTATATAGTGAGAATCTGGCACAAAAGATCAACAATCTCTATATTTCTATGGTACAAAATACCCCTCGCCTATTTGGCGCAGTGTATACAGCAGGTCAGTTTTATAGAAAGTTGCCGTGCAGATCTCCCGTATATTTCGCTAATCGGAGAATGATCCCGATAATGGAACAATATCTGTCCGATCATCACTATGATTTTGTGATGATGACACATTTATATCCCGCTGAAATTATGACAAATATGAAAAATCGTGGGATACAAATACCGAAAACAATATTCATATCAACAGACTATGTTTGTATTCCGTTTACGGAGGAAACAGAATGTGATGCCTATATAATACCTGCAGAAGATCTTATGCAGGACTATATCCATCGTGGAATTCCAAAGGAGAAACTCTATCCTTATGGAATACCGGTAAATAGTGTTTTTGAAAAAACAGAGAGCAAAGCGCAAGTGCGCCAAAGATTAAATCTTTATTTTGAAAAGAAATATATTCTGATCGCAGGCGGCAGTATGGGGGGTGGTACAATTCAAGAAACAATCCATGTTCTGCTTGATGGAATTTCCGATCGACAGGATATGGAAGTGATTATTATCTGCGGAAACAACAAAACATTATATGATAAACTGAGCACGTTACGGCCCCAAAATACGATTGTGATTGGATATACAAAGGATATGGCCGGGTATATGCGGGCAGCTGACCTGTTTATTACAAAACCGGGTGGCCTTTCTTCCACAGAAGCTGCGGTATGTGGAATCCCGATTTTGCACACAGCAGCCATACCTGGCTGTGAACTGTATAATGCGGAATACTTCTGCACACATGGTATGAGTAATATGTGTCGAGATCCTAAAGAAGTGTTGGTAT
This sequence comes from uncultured Clostridia bacterium, assembly GCA_944382875.1. Taxonomy (GTDB): domain Bacteria; phylum Bacillota; class Clostridia; order Oscillospirales; family Ruminococcaceae; genus Merdivicinus. Next base: position 120,757 of record CALWNQ010000006.1, on the reverse strand, counting down.
CTGCTATGGAACTTCTGAATGATCAGAAAAAAAGTAGTTGTATGGTGGAATGTCAGCAAAGGGTAATAAATGGAAATGCTGCTGCAAATATCTGTAAACTTGCGGAAAATCTTTTCCTTAGGGAAACAAAGAAAATATAATAGGGTAATTTGTCAATTAGCAATACAGGTTTTAGCAAGAAACAACTTCCAGACAACCAATTTTCCGGTTATCTGGAAGTTGTTTCCTTTAAAATATATGAAGTAGTTTATTACAATCTGCTAAAATGATTGCTTAAAATCAGTTTCCCCATTCCCACCCTCGCAGATACAGTCAACACCTGGTTCTAACAATAATAAATTATGATACATTTGTACGCAATCGGGGCAATACAATTCTTGAGGGATTGAACCTCACGCCTACCCTTTGGCGTACCACCGATGCAACGTTCGCTGTTGCCGCGCGGCATTCGCCCTGTTACTGCTACCAACGGTTTATTCCATCAGTTCTGTATTCCAGTTACTTTCTTGCAGTTTGTTGTCCAACTGCCGCACTTCTTTTGCCATCCGATCCACCTCAGCTTGCCATCCGGATACCGAAATGGTAGCTTTAATCTTAATTTCCGTATTTCTGGCACGATAGGATGTCTGGCTTCCCGCATATACAACATCACGATAAACGTGGAGTTTTAGTAAAAGTGCGTCTTTTTTTGCAATCAGTTCCGTCAATGTCTGACCATCCACTTTGGTGTTGCAGTTGGTTAAATTGATATGCGCCATCAAATAAGCAAGTCGGGATATCGAAGCATCCAGTTCCCGTTTCAGTTTTTCGGGATCCTCAGCGGGATGCTCTCCTTCCTGTACCAGGGCGTTATTGCTCAGCCTATTTTTTAACTGCTCAATATTCCGGTTTAGATCGGCGCGTTCCTGTAAAGCTTCTGCAAGTTTCATATAATCACCATCCTGACTTTTCCATATAACTGTTGCAGATTCATCTAATTGTTTTTTCTGTTGTAAATAACACTAATTTGCTGGAATCATCCAAACCTGATATTAATCCTGAAATCATATGGTGTTATGTCCTATAAATTAAGGAACTCGCGCATCAGGCTGGTGATATTAACCGCCTGCTGATAGTTTTGCATCTCACAGAAGATACGGATCAACGGTTCGGTGCCAGAGAAACGGCAGATGATCCAACCGCCATTTTCAAAGTAAACCTTGCAGCCGTCCAAATAGGAAACTCTCTGGACCGGATAGGGAAATGCAGGCAGTTTTTTCTCGGTAAAGAGAAGTCGGCTGAGTTCCGCTTTTTTCTCTTCGGAGAAGCGGCAGTCAAATTCGCTCATCTCACATTCGCCATACTGCGCTTTGATTTCCCGCAGGATGGTATTGAGCGGCTTTCCGATGGCAGCCACCATTTCCACCAGCAAAGCAGCGGCATAGATGCCGTCCTTTCCGGAAATGTGTCCCTTTACGGTCAGACCGCCTGAGCTTTCTCCGCCGATGATGGCGTCGGTTTCGTCCATTTTAGCCGAGATCCACTTGAATCCAACCGGGACTTCCCAGCAATGGCATCCAAAGGATTCCGCCAGCCGGTCGAGCAGATGGGTGGTGGCAAGATTGCGGACACAGTCGCCTTTCCAGCCTTTGTACTGCACCAGATAGTAGTAAAGCAGAACAAGAATGTCGTTGGGATGGATAAAAGCGCCCTCCGAATCGATTAGACCGATGCGGTCGGCGTCGCCGTCGGTGGCGATACCGAGGTCATAACCGCCTTCTACCACCATGTTGGAAAGACGGGTGAGCGTTTTGGCAGAGGGAGAAGGCAGCCGTCCGCCAAACAGCGCGTCATGCCGGTCGTTGATGACATCCACATCGCAGCGGCAGGTGAGCAGAATCGTCTGCAAAGAGGTTTTGGAAACCCCGAACATCGGATCCAGCAGAATCCGCATTTTTTTAGCCTTGATCCGGTCGATGTCAATGAAATTCAGGATACTGTCGATGTAATCGTTCATCGGCTCGATGATTTCGATCCGTCCAGTGCTGATCCCCTCATCAAACGGGAGAGTGCGGACATCATCTGTGGTCAGAGCGTTGATGTACTTTTCCAGATCGGCGGTGACTTCCCGACTGGCGTCGCGTCCGCCGCGGGTAAAGACCTTGATGCCGTTATATTCCGCTGGATTGTGGGAGGCCGTGACGGCAATGCCGTATTCCGCCCCGGTCTTTTTCACCGTGAACATAATCAGCGGAGTGGGGGATTCCCGGTCGATGAGCTGGACATGGATGCCATTTGCGGCAAATACGCCGGAAATCCAGCGAGCCGCTGTATTGGAGAGAAAACGGCGGTCATATCCGATGATAAGCGGAGAAGCTTCCGCTTTTTCCGCCCGGATTTTATTAACCAGCCCCTGTGCAAGCAGCTCCACGTTTGCCCGGGTAAAATCCTCCCCGATGACAGCCCGGAAGCCGCCGGTTCCAAACTGAATCATAAAGCGCTCCTTATCTTTCCCGTTCGGAGAGAAGTTCTTCGCAGAGCGCCAGATCCTCCGGAGTGTTGACACCCAGAATTTCGGTGTCATCGTGAGTGGTATAGGTGCCGATCTGATAGCCGCGGCTCATCATAATGGAGGGGACATCGGTCAGATAGTATTCACCTTGCGCGTTGTTGTTTTTCAGGCTTCCGAGGCAATCGAAAAGCTTTTTGCTATCAAACACATAGATGCCGACATTTAGCTCCGTGATGGCCTTTTGCTCCGGAGTGCAGTCGCGGTCCTCCACCACGCCTGCAAAGTTGCCGTCCTCATCCCGGATGATGCGGCCGTATGCCATATCCCGGTTGGAGATTCCGGTGAGGATGGTGCAGTCGTTGCCGTGGTCGGCGTGAATGGTCATCAGGTTGCGGTAGGTTTCTTTTTTAAAGAGAGGCATGTCGCCATAGCAGACCAAAACAGGGCCGTCGTAGTCTTTCAGCGCATCTGCTGCGCAGTTGACAGCGTGGCCGGTGCCCAGCTGCTCTTCCTGTACGGCAAAGGTGTAGCCATCGGAGAATGCTTCCATCACCATCTCTTTTTTGTAGCCGGCGACAATGACGATATCCTTTTTGGAGGGGATAAAGCTCAGGTTGTCGAGGACATAGCCAAGGAGCGGACGGCCGTTTGCTTCCCGCAGAACCTTGGGAGCGGTGAACTGTTCGGAGTGGAGGCGTTTGCCTTTACCGGCTGCTAGAACGATTGCTTTCATAAAATACATTCCTTTCTTTGTATCAAGATTCAATGGTAAGGCCTTTGTCAGGGTGGAGGATCATAGCCGGATAGCCGGCTTCATTTACCGCAGCTGCAATTTCATCCGCGCGTTCCCGCGGGGCAAAGCAGTAAAGACATCCGCCGCCGCCGGAGCCGTTGAATTTTCCGCCATAGGCGCCGTGTTCCAATGCAATTTTCAGGATACGGTCGATCACCGGGGTGGAGATTTGCAGCCCGTCCCGGAGATTTGCCTGGTGCCGGTTCAAAAGCTCTCCCAGTTTTTTACTGGTCATGCGGCCGGTTTGAATGAGCTCCAGCGCTTCCCGCTGGATTCGGTAGTTGTCGATATTAGCGAGGACCTTGCGACGGTGGAAGCTGTCCAGTGTGTCTGTATGCTGTTCCAGTTCGGGATGGTTGTAAAAATCCCGGATGGAATGGATGCCGTATTTTGCAAGAGATTCGAGTGCTTCCAGTGTGGGGTATTTGGAGTCGGCCAGTACCTGAATGGTGTCTTTGTCCTGTAAAGAGTCAAAGAGGATAAAACAGCCGTCCGGATGCAGGCTGAGCGGCGTGGGGACAGCGGCACCCGAAGAAAAATCCAGGTGAACCAGACCGCCAAGCGCGGACGCATAGTGGTCCATCATCCCGCCCGGTTCGTGGAATTCCTCCACTTCGGCTTTCCAGGCGAGCTTTGCCATCTCCATCGGATCTGCCGCGCGGACAGGGTTAGACAAAGCGGCAAGCGCTGCTGTCAGCGCCAGAACCATGGTGGTGGAGGAGCACATCCCTTTGCCGATTGGAATTTCGGAATCCATTGTGATATCTGCGCCGCCAACAGCAAACCCGGCCTGTTTTAGGACATTGACAACGGATTTGAAATAATCCCGCTTATTTTCATATACAAGCGGAGCGGCGGTGTCGATGGTGTATTCTTCGTATTTTCCCTCGGTGTTGCGGGCACCCAGCTCGCAAATCGAACGGTCGCGGATCCGGATGTGGAGCAATGTGTCGTTCCGGGCTTCCGCTTTGGCTGTAAAATGCAAATTGATGGCTGAAGCGATTACTTCGAGCCCCAAGTAATCCTGATGCTCGCCGAACAGACAGATCCGGCTGGGTGTGGATACAAATATCATGGTATAACCTCCGTTCCGGTTGGAACCGGCTGCGTTTCTGCCTGTTATTATATCGTATTTTGGCGGGTTTGTGTTTAGTTTCTATCTGGTACAGTTCAGCTTATTCGCTGCATCGGGAACTTTGTTATAAATTGCGCAAATCGTACAAAAAAATTGACTTTTGAATGGATAAAATAAAAAGCTTGCCGCATTCGAGGCGGTGTGATATACTGATACCAGGAGGGGATTTTTATGGTTCAAAAAGTTACAGCCGTTTATTTTTCGGCGACAGATACATCCAAAAAGGGGACAGAAACCATTGCTGCAGCAGTCAGCGCCGCAGCGGGCTGTGAAAAAGCGGATACAATCAACCTTACCCGTTTTGACGCGGAGCCTGCTCGGACCGAATTCGGCCCGGACGAGCTGGTGGTTTTTGGTGCGCCGGTTTACGGCGGACGGATCTATCGGGGAGCTGCCGAGCGTTTCCGCAAGCTGAAAGGAAACCATACGCTCTGTATTGTCACTGTGACCTACGGCAACCGGGATTTTGACGACGCACTGCTGGAGCTTTCCGACCTGGTGAAAGAGCTGGGATTTGTTCCGATAGCAGGCGCCGCATTGGTTGGGGAGCATACTTATGGCGACATTCAGAAAGGCCGTCCCAATGTGGAAGATTTGGCCGAGGACGCGGCATTTGGGGCCAAAGTGGCGGAAAAACTGACGGCGGGAAGCTTCTCCGAACCGGAAATCCCTGGCAATCGGCCGTATAAAGAAGGCGGCAGTGGGGGAAAATTCCATCCGCTGACTGGGGAAAACTGTGTGAAATGCGGGCTTTGCGCGCGGGAATGTCCGGAGGGTGCCATTAATACGGTGGATTTTGCGGTAAACCCTGAAAAATGCATTGCCTGCTTCCGCTGCATTCGCCGCTGTCCGGTCCATGCGAAAAATATGGACACACCGGAATACAAGGAGTTCGCTGCCGCCTTTACCAAGCGGCTGGCAGAACGAAAAGAGAACCGGTATTTTCTGTAAGGAGGTTTTCAGATGAAAGCTTTAAAACTGCTTTTTCAGCTGGGCGGGCTGGTGGTGCTGGCGGCGCTGATTCTGGAGATTGCACAGCTGATTTTCTGTCCGGCAGACAATGAAAATTGAAACGGAGCGGCTTTTGCTGCGGGAATTTTCTGAAACCGATCTGGATGATTTCTTTGCGATCATGCGGGACGAGGAGGTCAACCGCTTCCTGCCCTGGTTTCCAGTGAAAACGCGAGAAGAGGCTGCAAAGATGCTCCGGGAACACTATCTGAATGTTCAGGATGGAACATATCTTGCCATCTGTCTGAAAGAAGAGGATATCCCCATCGGCTACGTGAAGATCAGCAGCGCGCCGGCTTATGACCTCGGTTACGGGCTGCGAAAGGAGTACTGGCACTGCGGCATCGTCACCGAAGCGGCCGGGGTGCTGGTTTCCCGTGCCAAAGCGGACGGCCTGCCCTACATCACCGCTACCCACGACGTAAACAATCCCCGGAGCGGCGGCGTGATGCGCAATATCGGGATGCGGTACTGCTATACCTATGAAGAACTGTGGCAGCCAAAGAATTTCCCGGTGCATTTCCGGATGTATCAGTTAAATCTCGATGGTCAGGACTGGGTTTACCGGGAATATTGGGACAGATATCCCCACTTTATCGAGGAAGATGTGGAAAAGGAGTGAGTTTGAGATGAAATCAGTATGCGGATTAGACTGCGAAAGCTGCGGCTTCCGGGAACAGTGCGACGGATGTGTGGAGACCGGCGGAAAGCCGTTTGGCGGGAGCTGCGTGATTGCGGCTTGCTGTCTGGCAAAAGGCTGTGAAAACTGCGGCAAAGCGTTTTCGGCACCCTGTGAGCTCAAACAGGAGCTGGTTTCCGAGTTTAATGCCCTCGGCATCGAGGATATGGAAGAAGTTCACGACCTCAATGCGCTGATTGGTTCGTATATCAATCTCACCTATCCGCTGCCAGGCGGCCGTACGGTGCGGTTCTGGGATGACAGCCGGGTATATCTGGGAAACCAGCTCTGTAAAAAAGGCAGCGACCGTTGTTACGGGCTGACTGCCGATGAACATCATCTTCTGGTTTGCGAATATGCCGAAAACGGTTTGGACCCGGAAATCGTCATATACAAAAGGAGGGATTAGCGTGAAAAAGGGTTTGTGGATTATTTTGGCGGCGGCAGCCATGCTGCTTGGAAGCTGCCGGACAAACTGCGATGATGAACTGACTACATCAAAACCTGTCATTTATCTCTATCCGGAGGAAACGACCACCGTTTCAGTCAAACTCGATTACAGCGGGGAACTGACTACCACTTATCCTGAATATGCGGACGGCTGGGAAGTCATGGCGGAACCGGATGGCACACTGACCAATCTGTCGGACAGCAGGGAATACTCCTATCTGTTCTGGGAGGGCGTGTCCGACACCGATTATGACCTGTCGAATGGATTCGTGGTCAAGGGCAGCGAGACCGCCGGCTTTTTGCAGCAGACACTTGCCGCGATGGGTATGACACCCCGCGAATACAACGAAATGATTGTCTACTGGCTGCCGATGATGGAGGAAAATGCCTGGAATCTCATTTCGTTCCAGACCGATTGCTACACTGAAGCGGCAAAGCTCACTGTTTCACCGGAGCCAGACAGCGTGCTGCGGGTATTCATGGCCTGGAAAGCGCTGGACGAGCCGATAGAACTTCCGCCGCAGGAAATTCGCCAGTTTGAGCGGGAGGGCTTTACCCTTGTGGAATGGGGCGGCACCCAGATTACCCAATAAACCAAAGAACCGGAGGAATTCTTTTGCCAATATCCATAGCAATCCTGGCCCACGTCGATGCGGGCAAAACCACCCTGTCCGAACAGATTTTATACCGCGCCGGCACCATCCGCAGTCTTGGCCGGGTGGACCGGCAGGATGCGTTCCTCGATTTCAACCCGGTCGAACGTGAACGCGGCATCACCGTTTTTGCGGCGCAGTCCCAGTTTGGGTGGGCGGGGCGGCGCTTTTTCCTGCTGGATACTCCCGGTCACGCCGACTTTGCGGGGGAGATGGAGCGTTCGCTGCGGGCGGCCGACTGCGCGGTGCTGGTTGTAAGCGCTGCTGAGGGCGTTCAGAGCCACACTGTCACCCTCTGGCGGCTGTTGCGCGCGCAGAAATTGCCCGTCTTTTTCTTTGTGAACAAGCTCGACCGGCCCGGCGCCGATCACGAACGGGTACAGAATCAGCTCCGGGAGGAATTGGGCGCTGCCTGTGCGGATTTTTCGGCAGGATATACGGACGGGCACTTTTCGGAGGAGCTGGCTGAACAGCTCGCTTCACTGGACGATGTGCTGCTGGAACGGTATTTGGACGGCGATTGTACCGATGCGGAGCTGCTGGAAACAGCCCGGAAGCTGACGGCGGCGGGTGAGCTCTTCCCGATTTACAAAGGCACTGCCCTGACCGGTGACGGGGTGGAGGCGCTGCTTTCCGGCCTGTCGGAGCTTCTGCCGGAGCCGGAAGAAAAGCCGGAAGCGCCGGTGCGGGCGCTCGCCTACCAGGTGCGGCACGACAAACAGGGCGGGCGGATTGTCTTTTTAAAGGTGCAGCAGGGGACGCTCCGTACCCGGGACGAACTGCCGGTTCCCGGAAAAGACGGGGAGCTTTTGGCCGAAAAGGTGGGGGAACTGCGGCGGTATAGCGGCCCGAAATTTGTCCCGCTTGCCGAAGCGGGACCGGGCGAGCTCTGCGCCGTGACCGGTCTTTCGGTGATGCCGGGGCAGATTGTGGGCGATGGCGCAGGGGAAGGAGTACCCTTTTCGATGCAGCCGCTGTTGTCGGCAGAACTCCGCTTTGACGAAACAAAATACCATCCGCTCACCGTGCTGGGCTGGATGCGGGAGCTGGAGGACGAAGAGCCGCTCCTCGGAGTGGAATGGAACGGCGAAGCGCGCCGCATCTCGGTTCGGGTGATGGGGGAAATTCAGCTTGAGATTCTCACCGGAATGCTAGCCGAACGGTATGGGCTGCCGGTTTCGTTCGGGGAATGCCGGGTGCTCTACCGAGAAACAATCGCTGCGCCGGTGCATGGCTGCGGGCATTTTGAGCCGCTGCGCCATTACGCGGAGGTACATGTCCGGCTGGAACCGGGAGAACCCGGCAGCGGGATCACCTTTGCCAGCGAATGCCGTACCGACGACCTTGTCGCCAACTGGCAGAACCTCATCCGCACCCATGTTTTTGAGAAGGAACATCGCGGCGTGCTGACCGGTTCGCCGCTTACCGATGTGAAAATTGTGCTGCTTGCCGGGCGCGCTCATTTGAAGCACACCGAGGGCGGCGATTTCCGGGAAGCGACCTACCGTGCCATCCGGCAGGGATTGATGCAGGCGGAGAATATCCTCCTCGAACCGTGGTATGCCTTTGAGGCAGAAACGGAGCCTTCGCTGGCCGGTCGAGTGATTGCGGACATTCAGCGGATGGCGGGGGAATGCCTGCCGCCGGAAACGCTGGGCGTTTCGGTGTTGGTGCGGGGATTCGCGCCGGTATCGGGGCTGCGCGGATATGCGCGGGAATTTACCTCCTTCACACGGGGAAAAGGCCGGCTTACGCTGCGGTTTGACCGGTATCGGCCCTGTCACAACACCGCCGAGGTTGTGGCAGAGCGGGGGTATGAACCGGAGCGGGACGGGGACAACACCCCCGATTCGGTCTTCTGTTCCCACGGAGCCGGGTTTGTGGTCAAGTGGAACGAAGCGCCGGCGATGATGCACCTTTCGGTGGAGTAACAAAAAAGACGGGGTTTCCCGTCTTTTTTCTATTTCCAGAATTCACGCCAGTTGAACTTGCGAAAGAAAGTCTGTTCCGGCGGCTGTTCAATTTCAACCAAGATGGTGTCTTCTCCGATGGTGCGGATGTCCTCCCACGGAACCGAGAGGTCGGGACTGTGTCCCAATAACCCGAACAGGCGCGGCCGCCCGCAAACAATCAGCGCTTTGACCTGCGCTGTTTCGGTGCAGATGGCCAGATCATCGGCGTAGCCCAGCTTTGCGCCGTCTTTCAGGTTGACGATTTCCTTTTGCCGCAGCTGTTCCATCCTGGTTTCCATTCCGCACCCTCCCGCAACATTCTGATACAGTCTATTCGCCGAGTGCGGCGGGTATGCCGTCTTTTGCAAACCAGACGTCGGGCACTGTAAACATTTTTCCGTTCAAATAGCAGAGCGGCGAGCCTTCCGGGAAATCAAACCGGAGTTTGTAGGAATAAAGCGCCTGAAATGGGAAGCCTTTTTTGCGGGCGGCGGCGTTCTGACCGTATTTTCCGTCCCCGACCAGCGGGTGGCCGATATGTGCCATCTGGGCGCGGATCTGATGGGTGCGGCCGGTTTCCAGCTTCACTTCCAGAAGGGAGCATCTTCCGTTCGACTGCAGGGTGCAGTAGTGGGTAATCATGGTTTTGGCGCCGGGGCGCGGTTTGTCAAAGACCAGAGCCATGTTGCGAGCTTCGTCTTTGATGTGATAGTGGACAAGGGTGCCGGACGGCGGCTGCGGTTTGCCCAGTACCAGGCAGAGGTAGCGCTTTTCGATGCGGCGTTCCCGGATGGCTTCGTTCACTTCCCGCAGTGCCGCTGCATTCTTGGCAATAATGACAATCCCGCCGGTGTTGCGGTCGATGCGGTTGCAGAGTGCCGGTGCAAAAGAGGCCTCCGCTTCGGGGCGGTATTCTCCTTTTTCATATAAATACCGCTGCACCCGGTTAATCAGGGTATCCACGCTTTCGCCCTCATCCTCGTGGACAATGAGCCCCTGCGGCTTGTCCGCCAGGAGGATATTTTCGTCTTCATAGACCACCCGGATGTCCGGCCGCGCCGATAAAAAGGCGGGCGCGCCGCTTTCTGCGAAAAATTCATCCGAGATATAAAGGTCCACCCGGTCATTTTCGACCAGACGGGTGCTGATCTCGCTTTTTTTGCCGTTCACCTTGATCCGTTTGGTGCGGAGGTATTTGTAAAGCAGGCTTTTGGGGAGCAGCGGCACCGCTTTGGTGAGATATTTGTCCAGTCGCTGTCCGGCGTCGTTTGCGTTGATGACAAAGCTGCGGATAAAAATTCCCCCTTTCAGTCCAGTTTAAAGTCTTCTTTGCTGTACTGCGGGAGGATCTGCTGCCGGGCAGGTCTGCGTTTGAGCGGCGCGTATACAAAGCGTCGGCAGGAGTAGCAGGGAGCTACCACGCCGTTTTTGGGGCAGAGAATCATCTGGCCGTCGCGGGTGGGACGGCCAAGTTCGCAGTATTCACAAGCCGGTTCGATCCGCCGGCCGAAAAAAACAGGTTTCAATCTGTATTCGCTCCTTTATGTATCATCGAAGCCGTGACTGCCATGCAGAGCTGACAGCCTTCTTCGCCTATAAATTCGGAAACCGGAACCATACCGCATTTTTGATAACAGCGCAGCGCCCGTTTATTTTCTGCCTGTGGATCCACCAGCAGCGCGTCGCAGCCGTTTTGAAACAGCATGTCCCGGATAACGGTAAGGGCAGCGGTGCCGATGCCCCGATTGAGCAGTTCCGGCTCCCCGATAAACAGGTCGGCCGCATAGGGATTGCGGCAGCCCTGTGCTGCCAGAAAAGCACCGGCGTGGTACTCCTCCGGATCGGCGGGATAGTATTGCAGAAATCCCGCCGGTTTTCCGTTCCAGCAGAAAATGAGCGGTACGAGTGCCGTTTCCCGGCATTTGGGACCGAATTTTTCGGCCACTTCCGCAAGAGAGAGCGCCTTGCCCTCATAAAACCGGTGGATCTGCGGGTTAGAAAGCCAGCGGGCAATCTGAGTGTATTCCTCCGGAGTGTCCGCCATGCGGCGAAAGGTCAGTTCGTCCGGCAAAACGTTCCCTCCCGAATCTTTTGTTCTTTATATTTTATCACATTTCCCGCCGCATAGCAACCCCATCATGCAGACCAGAATCAGCAGCGCCGCCGAAGCTGCGGTAGCGCTTCCGCGCAGAACCGAGGCGGTACTGTAGCTCGAAAAGACCTCGGCTGGGAGCGGCATCCGTTTGAAGCAGAAAATGGTGAGGAAAAGGCTGACAAACAGGTGAACGCAGCGCATCAGCGCAAACTTTTTCATCGAAATGCCGCTGTCGCGCAAAAGAGCGGCGGTCTGCATCCAGACGCAGATTCCACCAAAGGAGGTGAACGCGGTGGCAAGCACCACCTTCTCCCAAAATGGAAAAGCCCCCAGCCCCGCGCACCCCAGCGTGACCTCCAGAAATCCGATCCAGCTTTGGCTGTATGGCAGCGGAGCAAGCAGGGCAGAGAAAGCCGAAAAAATCAGCACATAGCAGCAGATGAGCAGCATACTTTTCCCGCCGGACGCGGCGGCATGGACAAACGAATTCACCATGGGCGGCGGTGTGTAATTTTTGGAAAGAGAAGGTTCTTTCCAAAAGCTTCCCCAGAAAAGCCGGGTAAGCAGCGCTACCGCAAGGCTGGCTGCGATCTGACAGCCGAACATGACAGCGCCTGGTTGGATGCTTCCGAAAAACGGCACCGAAACCCCGGCAATCAGGAAAGCGGGCGACACATTGACACAGGAGCAGAGCATCGAAGATGCTGCCGTGGGGGAAAGCCTGCCGGAACGGGTGAATTCCGCCAGCATTTTTGGACCGGCGGGGTATCCTCCTGCCAGCGAAAGGAGCAGCACCGAAGCACCTCCTCTTGGGAAGCCGAGCAGCCTTTCTAACATCGGAAACGGAGCAGCGAGGATTTTTCCTACCCCCGAAACGGCAAAGAACTCCGCAAAAATCAAAAACGGAAACAACGCCGGCACCGCCTGTTCCAGACAGACACGGATCCCAGCACGGATTCCCTCCGCTACCGTTCCGCTTTTTGCCAGCAGCAGCGCACCGGCTCCCAGAATCAGAACAGCGCGGAGCGGTAATTTTTTTCGCAGCGAAACAACACCTTTCATCCTTTCCCTCCTTTTATTGGTACCGGTTCCAGCTCGATGGACCGGATTTCCCCCCGGATGGTCAGGGTATAGGCCGAAAAATCGGAGGTTTCCAAATCGGTTCCCAGGATGGTGATAACACTTTCCTTGGTCCGGAGCCGGACAACATTTTCATCACAGGCCAGCACAGCTGTGCAGCCATCCACATCGAGGATTTTGCCGCCCCGGAGCTGGAGCCCCGGACCGGAAAGCTCCTCTGCTACATCTGTAAAAGCGGAAAAAATCCCGGATTTCCGAGATTTAACCGGATGATACCGCTGCCCGTACTCGGTGCGGCAGCGGGAGGTTTTCTTTTTCATGCCATCTTCCTTTCCCTGCCAAATGTCCGCAGTTATTTATATTCGCGTGGAATGGCGCATATACATATGCCGGGGGTGATTGGATGGGGTTTCAGAGCACAGTGGAATTTACAGTCCGGAAAGGCGAGGAGATGCTGCCGGATTTTTTAACAAAGGTGCGGGAAGCTGAGCTTCCGCTCCGCCAGTTTGGGCGAGAAGGGGGCGTTTATACCGGGATGGTTCCGGCTTCGCAGTATGGGAAGCTCTCACGGGCGGCAAAACAGTGCGGGGTACTCCTGCGGGTAAAACGCCGGAAAGGTGCTGTGAACCGTGCGGCTCGTTATCGAAAACGATTGGGGGTTCTTGCCGGAACGGCGCTATTTTTTGCGATACTGATTGGTTCGCAGTATTTCCTGTGGCAGATTGATGTGACACCGGTGGAGTCGGTTTCGGAGGAGTATGTGCTGGAACGGCTTGCGGCACATGGGATTCAGCGGGGGACATTCTTGCCTACCGCCGACCTGGAGGAGGCAGCTGCGCGGTTACGCGCTGAATTGCCAGGGCTTGCTTTCGTAGCGCTCAACCGGATCGGGAGCCGGCTGGAGGTGGCACTGGCTGATGGCGTTGACCCGCCGGTGATGGAACGGGAGGACGGACTTTGTAATCTGGTTGCCAAGAAGGCGGGGATTGTGCGAAGTGTTTCGGATTTAAGCGGGCAGCAGATGGTCAACCCTGGACAGAGTGTGGCCGAAGGGGAGCTGCTGGTAAGCGGCATTATTGAAAATCGGGATGGGAATATGCTCTATGTCCGCGCGAACGGCAGCGTGATGGCTGAAACGCAGGAGCGGCGCACCTTTACCATCCCGCTGATTCACACTGAACAAAAAGAAACGGGACGCACTGAAACCAAATGGCGGGTGGATCTTTTCGGGAAAAAGTGGCCGCTTTTTCTGGCGGTGCCAGAGGAAGAACTGTATTTCAGCCGGACTGAATGGGTGACACCGCAGATCGGCGGATTTTATCTGCCCTTTGGACTGGAAAAGGAAACACGGCATTTTTATACCGAAGAGACGGTGCATTTTTCAGAGGAAGAAGCGGTTTCACTGCTGCAAAAGATGGCGGATAGCTATGAGGAAGAGCTTGCGGAGCATGGGGAGGTGGTTCGCCGCTCCGAAGAGACAGCCTTATTGGAAGATGGAATTATGCAGCTTTCGGTATGTTGGGATATTGTGGAAGATATCGCGCTGGAACAGCCGATTTTGGACGAACGGGAGATATTGGAAGGCGAAAGCAGCGGAGAATGAAGCAAAAACGAGGAGTTTGGAGGAGAACGGAGGAAAATGGGGAGCCAATTGGTTAGAAATCGTGCTATTGGAATTGGCGGCAGACGGCAGGGAGCTATTGGTTTTGCGGCAATATGCGGATTCTGGTATAATAGAGACAGATTAAAGGAAAAGGAGTTTTAGCATGATTCAAATCCGCGCATACTGGAAGCAATACCGCAACCGTCTGCCCTTTTTGCTGGGAGGAGCGGCGATCCTGGCTTTTGGAATGTACAATGTCCACAGCCAGAGCGGTGTGACCGAAGGCGGTGTGCTGGGTGCTTTACTGTTGATTGAGCATTGGCTTCCGATTTCCCCTGCAGTTAGCAGCGTTGTTTTAAATATCATTTGCTATGGAATCGGGTTGAAATGCTTAGGAAAAGATTTCGCTGTTTGTTCTGTTATTGCTACTGGGGCTTTTACAGTTTTTTATGGATTTTTAGAACTTTTTCCGCCTTTGCTTCCTTCTCTCGCGGGCAAACCTCTGGCTGCAGCGCTGTTGGGCGGTTGTTTTGTTGGAATTGGTGTGGGGCTGGCTGTACGGGCTGGCGGTGCAACCAGCGGGGATGATGCACTGGCAATGGCAATTTCAAGCCTGTCCGGAATAAAAGTGTCCCGTGTCTATTTTATTTCAGATATATCAGTGTTGCTGCTTTCCCTTAGCTATATACCGCTTTCCCGGATTATTTATTCCTTGATTACTGTCATTTTGTCATCTTTTTTAATAGAGAGGTTTCAGAAACATACAATGAAATCGTTTCAATAGGAAAATTTTTCGGCGAAATGTGCAGTCAAACATGAGAAATAATTATGTTTTCCGAAAAAATACTTGTTTTGTGACCGGTGTGTGACTGTTGTTGGATATAATGATAGTAGGTAAATGGAAAGTTGGTGGTAGGATGAACAAGGATGTTGTATTCGTAACCAGTGCAGCTATACCGGTTCAAATTAAGATTTATGAATATAAGAATCAAGTGCTTGTAGGTTCTATCATTAATAATTTTTATGGTGAGGTTTCTTATTTCCGTGATGTAATTGAGATGGCGGGAATAATGGAGCGTTTCTACGATGCTTTATCATTTCCACAGGCTTCTCAGCTTTATCGTACTTTTCGTCCAACCGCCAGAAATCGGAAAAAATATACAGCTCAATTAAATGCAGGAGGAAGAATTATGAATATGATGCCGCCAGAGCTCGAAAACACAAAAGAAAAAGCTTCGTTTGTGGTGCATGTTCAGTTCCGCCAGCATGCAACCTGGCAGGGGAATATTACTTGGGTGGACAAAGGTGTTACCCAGCAATTCCGCAGTGTACTCGAGATGATCCGTTTAATGACAGAAGCTGTTGAGAGCGGGGATCCGGAACATACTGGATTTGCACTTCCGATGGAAGTAGAAAAGAATTAGCATATTTGCTATGTGAATTTGCTCGTGATGAAGCTTATTAAAAAATACCAGAAAAATGAAAAAAAGGCTTGATTTTTCTTTTTCGCTGTGCTATAATAATCAAGTCGTCTGGGTGTGGCGCAGATGGTAGCGCGCTACCTTGGGGTGGTAGAGGCCGCTGGTTCAAATCCAGTCACTCAGACCAGTCGAGAGCCTCGACTGAATAGAAAAGTCGGGGCTTTCTTTCATTTATTTTATATTTATGCGGATATGGCGGAATTGGCAGACGCGCTAGATTCAGGTTCTAGTGACTTCACGGTCATACAGGTTCAAGTCCTGCTATCCGCACCATAACGGCTTAGAGCCGCAGCAAAGACGCGCACTCACGTTTGTGGGTGCGCTTTTTTGTTTTACGCCTGCGCTGACAGTGTGATGCAATTTGGGGGGTTCTGTTTGTTAAGCGGCTAAGACCCGCAGCAAAGGCGTGCACTCACAAAATTAGGCGTACACCTCTGCAAATTTTGTAATAAAAATCCATTATAAAGGAAAGAATCAGGATGCAAGTTTGAGAATTACCATACTAAAGTTGCTGTAATTTGTCGCATAAGATTGAAAAGTATAGTTTTCTATTTGTAAGGTGGTTTCTTGATTTGCTAAAATTAAAAAAACAGCGGATAAAGAGGATATGTCCCCTCGAGGCTGCAGGGCAATTGACTGTGATGCGGGAAGAATATCGCCGTTAATATTTCCTGAAAGTGTGGTAAAAACCGCATTATCCCCGGTTCCGCTTCCGCCGGACTCAGCATTAACGGTATACGCTGCCAAATACACGCCTGCCGGAAGCACAATGTTGTCGGAATTTACCTGGATGGTGCTGGATGGAGATTGATATTCTTTTGTAAAAGGGAGTACAGATTGTGAGGGGAGAGTGACTCCGCTGTTGGTTACCCATACAATATCTGATATAGCAGATTGCCCTTGTTCTCCCTGGGGTCCTTGTTCTCCTTGGGCACCTTGTTCCCCTTGAACGCCCTGCTCACCCTGTTGCCCTGGCTCTCCTTGGGGAATCACAAAATCAAGGATTGCATTGGTTTCTGTTCCAACATTGACGACAGAAGCCATTGTACCGGGAGCGCCTGTCTCTACTGATCCAATTTGAATGGTTGCTGCTTTGCCTGGAATGCCAGGTTCTCCCTGAGCTCCTGTACAACAACAGGAGGATGTTGGCGGATATAAACCGCTTCTGCATAAATGCGGTATCAAAAACTCAGTAAAAACCATAAGGATACCTCCATGAAACTTTTCCAATATGTGTTTCATAATATGTAGTAATTCATGGAAAGTTGATAGGCAGAAAATAGCAACTGAATTTATATGACAAAATTTATTTAATTATCAATGAAAAAGTAGCTTTTAATATATAATTGTGATATAATAGAAAAGTAATTATATATGTCGAAAATTGGCGGAATGTGGGTGAAAAAATGAGTAAAGTTCGTATTTTTACCAATTCAGTTTCAGATATTTCTCCGCAGTTTGCTGCGGAAGAGGGAATTTCCATAATTCCCGATGTAATCGCTTTTGGACCAGAAGAGCAGTATCTCAACAATATTGAGATTGATCCTCCAACTTTATACCGGAAACTTTCCAAAGCAGAAAAGCTACCGACAACTTCTCACCCCAATATTGCACAATATACCGAAGCCTTTTCTTCAATAGAATCTGATGAGGAAATTTTATGTATATGCTTAACTAGCAAAATGTCTGGCTCCTTTAACACCGCCTGTACCGCTGCCAAACTGATGCGAGAACAGGGGTGGAGCGGAAATATCACGGTATATGACTCGCTTCAGGTTTCGTATGGATTAGCCGTTTTGGTTGTGGAGGCTGCGCGAATGGCAAAAGCCGGCGCCTCTACTGCGGAAATTGTTGCCATGCTGGACGAGAAAAAAAACAAAGTAGGCGTTTATTTTGTGATGGAGTCGCTGCAGAATGCTAGAAAAGGGGGCCGTGTTGGAGCAATCCGGGTTTTGGCTGCCGATTTGCTGAATGTAAAACCCATCTTAATGTTCCGAGACGGATTGGTGCGGGATATTGGGATTGTACGCGGTTTTCAAACAGCGCTTCAAAAAGTGATTGAGTATTGCTGCAATCGGGCTAAAAAAGGCGGGGAGATTTTTATTTTTCATGCCGATCGTCCTGAACTGGCGGAGTATGTAAAGGGAAAAATTCTGGAGCGTAATCCAACTGCAAAAATCCGGATTGAATGGGTTGGCGCGGTAATTGGGATTTATACGGGGGAAGGCTGTGTTGGGACAGCCTTTTTGGAAGAATGATCTGGGCACTGGGGTTGGGAACTGCTGCATATCTGCTGATGATGCTGTCTGACTGGTGGACAGCAATATGGAAAAAACGGGGCGGCAGCATCTGGTTTTATTCAGGCTGTGGGGGGTTGGTTGCCGCGTTGTGGCTATCGCTCCCGGGAATTTCACTCAATCAATGGAGAAACGAGCCGTTTCGCATGATATGTGCCACGATTTGTGTGATTTGGGTGGTTCTGCTGCTTTATACAGTGCTGATTGCACCCTTTTTGGGGAAGAACAGCGGCTTCTGTGAAACAGGAAAACAGCCGCTCGCCAATACTGGAGTGTATGCCCTTTGCAGGCATCCGGGTGTTTTGTGGTTTGGGCTTAGCTGCTTGTTTTTGTGGCTATCTGTTGGCGGGTTTGGGCTGCTTGCGGCGGGAATCTGGCTTACCCTGCTGGATGTTTTATATGTCTGGTGGCAGGACCGGCTGATTTTTCCGCGGACAATCAGCCGGTATACGGATTATCAACGGACAACGCCGTTTCTTTTGCCAAACAGGCAGAGTTTGCGCCGTTGCTGGGAAAGTATTTGGAAAAAAAAGGATGGACAGAAAGGAAGCTGGTTATGACTTTTGAGGAGAAGCTCCGGCATTCCGCACCGGCAGATCTATGGGCGGAGTATTGCGGCTTTCTGGATTTGTCATTGGAAGAATATATGGGAATACAGGAGCGGCTCCTGATGGAACAGATCCATCTGATGGCGGACTGCGCTTTGGGGCAGCGTTTTTTTGAGGGGCATGTTCCAGTGAGTTTGGAGGAATTCCGCAGTCGGGTTCCGCTGACTTCCTTTACCGATTACGCCGATGTGCTTCTGACCAAAAAGGAGGATATGCTGCCGGCTAAACCGGTAGTCTGGTTAAAAACAACCTGGGAAGGCGGTAATTATCCATCCAAATGGGCGCCTTATTCCGAGGCAATGCTGCAGACCTATAAGCGAAATATCCTTGGGGCTATGATTTTGTCCACCAGCACCGGGCGGGGACGTTTCCGGGTTCGTCCGAATGCGAAGGTTTTATACAGCCTTGCCCCAATGCCCTATGCGACTGGGCTTTTTCCGGAGCTGATTGACGGGGAGATTTCCCTGCGCTTTCTGCCGCCAGTGCGGGAAGCACGCAAAATTTCATTTGGTCAGCAAGCTCGCCGTGGATACCGGATGGCGATGAAATCCGGTATGAATCTCTTTTTCGGGATGAGCAGCGTGCTGTATGGGACGACCAGGAATTTGAATACGCTTAGCAGCTCCGCAGATAAAGGGAAAATGGGGCTTCGCTCCATTTTGGGGATGAGCCCCCGGATGCTGTGGCGGGTATTACATGCCGCATACCGCTGCAAACGGGACAATACGCCGCTGATGCCGAAGGATTTGTTTTCACTGGATGGGTTTGTCTGCGTGGGAACGGATACCAATCTGTATCGGGATGAGCTGACGAATGCTTGGGGGATTCGTCCAATGGAAATTGCGGGTGGTACCGAGCCTTCCTGTATGGGAACAGAAACCTGGAGCAAAAACGGATTGGTCTTTTTCCCAGACGCCTGCTTTTATGAGTTTATTCCGGAGCAGGAAATGCTCAAAAGTTTACAGAATCCTTCTTATCAACCGCCAACCTATTTGATGAATGAGCTGGTGGCTGGCCAGAAATACGAGCTGGTGATAACAGTCCTCAAAGGCGGCGCATTTATGCGGTACAGAGTTGGAGATGTGTACCGTTGCCTGCGATTAAAAAATCCACAGGATAATCTTGATCTTCCGCAGTTTGAATATGTCGATCGGATTCCTACCGTGATTGATATCGCGGGCTTTACCCGTATTACCGAGCGGGAAATCCTGAAAATTATTGAAATTTCCTCGCTTCCGGTAGCGGAATGGTTTGCTGTAAAGGAATACGATGAAACAGGGCATTCTTATGTTCATATCTATGTGGAATTACAGCCAGACGCCAAACAGAGTCCGGTGCTCAGCCAGAAAATATTACAGGAACATTTTTCCATTTATTTCCGTTTTTATGACGGGGACTACAATGATTTGAAGCGGCTGCTTGGGATTGATCCGCTTCAGGTTACCATGCTGCCGTCCGGAACGATTCGGCAGTATGAACAGAGTATCGGTCGGAAAATGATTCGGGTAGGCGCGCCGCAGGAAATGGTGTTGGATCTGCTCAGATTACGGGAAAGGGGGCCGCTTTGTGACGCTGAATGAACGGTTGTTTTTGATTGTACCGCTGATTTCACTCCTTTGCAACGCTTTTTTGTTTGTTACAGTGCTCAGCGCCAAAAAGAACCGATTGATCTATGCGTTTATGGCGATGCTTGGCAGCTTTACCATCTGGTGCTGCGGTTCTTTGTTCATGCGGATGATGCTGGCTCCCGGACAGCATTTCTGGTATCAGGTTTCGATAACTGGAATTTTTCTGGTTCCGGTTCTTCTTTACAATTTTCTGTATTGTTTTGTGGAGGCGCGCGGCTCTTTTATCCGGCTCGCCCTGTTTGTTCTGTGGATTCCGATTACGGTGATGAACTTTTTTAATGTGTTTATCACAGAGCCGGAGGTTGTATTTGAAAACGGCGAACGGAAATTTGTGTATGGGATTTCCCCATTGCTCATGATTCCGGTCCTGTTGGCGGTCGTAACGATTATCGGGGCATGGAAACTGGCATATCAGGGAGTAAAGGAAGGCCAGGTATCTTTTTCAAGCCTTCGTCCATTAATGATCGGTGTGGGCGTGATGTTTGTCGGTACAGTTGCCGCTGCACTGCCGCAGATGGTTTCTCTGCCAATCGATACTTTTGTATGCGGTGTGAATGCAATCTGCTTGTATTTTGCATTGTACAATAAACGTCTGGTTCAGCTGCGGAATTTTGCCTCTAATGGAACCAGTTACCTGGTTGCGGTATTGTTTTCCACCTTAATATTTAAAATATATTATAATAATTTTGAGTCTTTGTTTATTCGCTATTTTGCAGAACAGTCAGAATATATCGTGGAAGCTGCCGCATTGTCATTTTCTATTGTAACAGTGATCCTTTATAAAGTTGTGCGGATGCTAATGAACAATCTGTTTGTCAAGAGCCAGGAGAATAAGGAAGACCGTTTGCGGGAGTTCAGCTCAGCTGTTAACAAAACCTTAGCTTTGGATGAAGTTTTGCAATTGTATCAGGATTTTTTACAGGAAACACTGCCCACTAAAACAGCGCGCATTTTTCTTTTGGATAAGGAAACGGGAGAATACCGCGCAGCTGGCTGTACCAATGCCTCTCTTGCGCTTTCTGATCGGATCGCATTGGATAATCCGCTGGTTCGGTTTTTACAGCAAAACGGGAAGTCCTTATCGTATTCCGAATTTCAGCGCACTAGAACGTATCGTTCCATGTGGGAAAGTGAAAAGCAGCGCTTTACTGAAATGAAAGCCAGCTTCTTCCTCCCGATTCTCTGCGATGAGGAACTGACCGGCATTACGGTTTTTTGTGATATCGAGTCTTCCGGTAAAAAGTGCGGTCTAAAATTCAGCGAAATTTCCTTTTTGCAGTCCGGTGCAGCAGTATTGTCAATGGCGCTTAAAAATGCGACTCTTTATCGCGCCATTCAAAACAAAGCGCATCATGACTCCTTGACAAACCTCTATAACCGGAGTTATTTTGCGGAGAATATTCGGAAAGAATTTGAACTCTGTGTCAATCACGAGCTTACGCTGTTGTTTATCAGTTTTGATGATTTCAGTTTGTACAACGAGCTTTACGGCATTGAAGAAGGGGACCGTATCCTGAAAAAATTCAGTGCCTATTTGGAAGCGCTGGTTAGTGCAAAAGGAACGGTTGCACGGTACGGCGGTAAGGAATTTGCGGTCAGTTTTCCGTTTTGCACTGCCGATACAGCCGTTTATTACGCGGAAACAGCGAAAGAATGGCTGAATCATGAAATTATGGACAGCGGGGAAAAGACGAAAAAGTTTTTGACTTTTAGTGCAGGGATTAGTTCATACCCATTCAGTGCTTCCAATGTGGATCAGTTACTCAGTTATGCAAATATGGCAGTTTTTTCCGCGAAATCGCGTGGAAAAAACCGCATTGTGGTGTATACCCCTTCGGTTCAGGAGACAACTCCTGCGGAAAATAGTCAAACAAGACGCCAGCTGGTTAATAATTGTGCCGCAACGATTTATGCGCTGACAGCTGCGATCGATGCAAAGGATCACTATACTTTTCAACATTCGCAGAATGTAGCAGACTATGCGTCGGCACTGGCTGCCGCGATCCCGTTAGATGCGGATCATATTGAGATTGTCCGGCAGGCGGGACTTCTTCACGATATCGGAAAAATCGGGATTCCGGAGGCGATTCTTTCCAAAAATGGGCGGTTGACGCCGGAAGAATATGAAATTATGAAACAGCATGTGGAAGGTTCAATCGCGATGATTAAGTACCTTCCGTCGCTGGATTATGTGATTCCATCCGCGATTGGTCATCATGAGCGCTGGGATGGAAAAGGTTATCCCAGAGGACTTGTGGGAGAACAAAATCCGGTTGCGGCACGCTGTCTTTGTATTGCGGACTCCTTTGACGCTATGACATCCAAGCGTTCTTATCGGGATGCCATGAGTGTAAAGGATGCGCTGGAAGAAATCCGGCGCAATCTTGGCACACAGTTTGATCCGGAATTGGGCGCGTTGTTTATCCAGCTGGTGGAAAGTGGACAAATAAAGGTGAGGGGCAGTGAAGGAATCCGTCCTTTTGCTAAACAGAGGGGTGAGTGAATCGGTGAGATATATCGGAATTGATATTGGCGGCACCAAATGCGCAGTGACTGCCGGTGATGAAAACTGTGCGGTGTTGGAGAAAGTCAAATTTCCAACTCGGACTGATCTGGGAAAAGAGCAGGCTATTGCGCGGATTATGGCATCAGTGGAACAGCTTTTGCAGAAATATCCGGATACAGCTGCCATTGGTGTGAGCTGCGGCGGACCGTTGGACGGACGGCGTGGTGTGATTTTGTCCCCGCCCAACTTGCCCGGTTGGGATGCGGTGCCCATTACAGCGATGCTGCGGGAGAGGTTTGGACTCCCAGCTTTTCTTCAAAATGATGCGGACGCCTGTGCGGTGGCGGAATGGAAATGCGGTGCGGGAAAAGGCGCGGAGAATCTTATTTTCTTAACCTTTGGGACTGGCTTGGGTGCCGGACTGATCTTAAACGGAAGATTATATACCGGCGGCTGCAATATGGCTGGAGAAATTGGGCATATGCGGATCCAAGAAGGCGGCCATGTCGGATACGGCAAAGCTGGTTCGCTGGAAGGCTATTGCAGCGGCGGCGGGATTGCGCAGTATGGACTGGGCACAGCCGAAGAACTTGGCAAAAAGGCAGCCTGCGGTGATGCGGAAGCGATCCGGGTTTTCAAAGAGGTAGGAGACAATCTGGGAAAGGGGCTGGCGGTGTTGGTTGACCTCTTAAACCCGGATGTGATCGTCATCGGCAGCATCTATGTGCGGCAGCAGGCGCTTTTGGAGCCGGTTGTCTTGGAAACGCTGCGGCGGGAAGCGCTCCCGCAGAGTGCGGCGCATGTCCGGATTGTACCGGCGGCGCTGGGTGAAAGCCTGGGAGATATGGCAGCGCTTTGTGTGGCAGTTCACGGAATGGAAATGGAATAAAGAAAAGGACAGCAGGTTTTTGCTGTCCTTTCTTATATGCAAAACTTAAAACATCGTTTTAAAAAAAATATTACATTGCACAAAAATATTGATATTAATCCTAATTTAGTGTATAATCAAAACAAGAGGTGATTCCAATGAATCAGGTGTTGACGAAAGAATAATAGGTTCAGGCGCCTTTCTGAAAAAGGAGGGGGTTCTATGAAAAAATACGGTTTTCTTTTGGCAGTGTTCATGTCGATGACAGTTCTATTCAACAGCTGCGGGGCGGAGAAGGACTCCTATCCGCTGGAAATATCGCTGGAAAAGCAGTTTGACGCCGCACAGGCGGAGCTGGACATCCTCCCCTGGCTCACCACGATGGAGGAAGCGTGGGAGATCCTTGGCATCGACAGTCTGCCGGAGGACGGATACCTGCTGGAAGAAAAGTCAGGCGCAAAAAGCTTGACGGTCTATAATGTCAAGCTGGATGAATTTCGGTACTCGATGGAAATGAATCTGATGTTCCGGGACGACCTGCCGGTCGGCGCCGGGGAATACCGTCTTTCCAGTTATAGTTTTTTACTGTACGAAGTGGATGGTGTCAGTACCCTTTGGTACACCTTTGGTACGGAAAAACAACTGGAAATTACCGCAAACTGGGAGGAAGACGCACATAACTGGTTGGAATCAAGCTCGAAGCGATATGAGGAGACACTGGGTGATAATAATTATTTTGCCGATATTCTCGAGGACGATCGTGTCATTCCCGCGATTGAGGTCCTGCTGCCGGGCGAGGAAAATCCGGTACCCTGCAAGATACGAATCCGGACCTACGGGCTTATGTTCAGTTTGTGGGACTAATCGGAGGTGAGCGGAATGAAACGACTCTGGTGGATGCTTTTATCGTTGCTGCTGGCAGTCACAATGCTCGGCAGCTGCGGGGAAACTACAGGCACGGGGGAATACGCGCTGCGGATTTCCCTGGAAGAGGAGTATGTCCCGGATGAGGGGCGTCTTTCGTTCCTGCCATGGATGTCGGAATATAGCCGCGTCCTGTCCGTTTTGGAGGAACGGGGCGTTCCTTCCGAAAAAATCACCGAAACAGAATCAGATGGCGTACGACGGCTGGAAGTGGCAGATGTTAGCCTTTCGGAATTCCGGTACACGATGAAGCTGATGCTGGATTTCTATGAGAATCCCGAGGTAACGGCGAAAACCGGGTGGCAGCTCTGCTCCTGCAAATTCTGGATTCAGGATGCGGACGGGGAGAATGTGTCCGACCTGCTCTACGAATATCAGGAGTATCAGGGCGGCGACCAGACGGAAGAACCTTCGGAGAACGTCCTGCGCGCGGAAGAGGTTTGGAAGGTGTACGAAAAAGACCGCGAGGACTGGCTGGAAAAAGCTGCCGGCGCCTATCAGAAGGAGCTTGGCAGCAACAATAATTTCCGGCTGATGAAAGATGATACCCGGGCGTCCCAATGGCTGCTCTGCGAGGTTCCCACTTCCAGCGGGCAGGAATCGATTCCATGCCGGGTGCGGGTGATGTTTCCGCCATTTGAAATCTGGATGGAAGTTTGGGATGTGACAAAAAGCCGGGGATGGGCTTATTAACAGGCAGAAAGAAAAACACAGCGGTTTTTTCCGCTGTGTTTTTGCTGTTATTTCAGCTGCAATCCGTCCCGGAACGCATTGCCAACTTTTTCTCCAACCTTGCGGTAAGTGTTGTGTACCGGATCAAAGAGAATGGGGGCAAGCTTATCTGGATCAATTTTGCCCTCTTGATCCAGAATCTTTTCATCGGCGCAGACATTTACAATTTCGCCCACCATGAGGCAGCTTTCCGCGTCATAACGGACCAGTTTGCACTCCACTGCCATTGGAAGTTCGTCGATCAGCGGAGCGTCAACAAATTCGGATTTTGTTGCATGAAATCCGGCATGCGAGAATTTGTCCGGCACATCGTTTCCGGAAGTAATTCCCACATAATCGCAGGCAACGACATGGGATACATTTGCCATGCTGACAGTAAACGCGCCGCGTTTCAAAATGTTCTGAACAGTCTTATGGCCGGGGCTCAGGCAAATAGAAAGCTGTTTGTCGTCACTGATGCCACCCCATGCGGCATTCATAGCGTCGGGAACGCCATTTTCATCGTAGGTGGCGATGATAAAAACCGGCTGCGGATAGGTCCAGGGTTTCGCTCCAAAATTTTTCCTCATAAAAATCCCTCCATATTCTATGTTATGAAACTTTTCGTTTTTCCAGTTCGGACAGCAGTGCCGGCAGGTCATCCCATTCCCCGGCAATGCGAATCTTTTTGGTATATTCCCGCAGATTGCTTTTCGTCACCCGGCAGATGATTTGATAATTTTGCTGTTTTTCCTGGATTTGCAGCACTTCCCCAATCAATTCGGCGCTGCTGGGGAGAAATTCCTTCAACCCGTACTGGTTAATCTGATCCAGCAATTTTTGCGTTTTCATGGTGTCCTGAATAAATCCAATAAAATTGCGATGATACGGCGTTAGCTGACGGGAATCCAATACAAACAGATCCTGCTGATCTGTTAATAGAAAGACGAGTGTGTCCTGTACCGATTTTTTTCCGAGCCGAAAAGCCAGCCATGTAATGAGTCCGGTGACTGCCAAACAAAGGATCAACGAAGAAATTTCTCTCGGGAGTCCCAGCCAGGGAATCAGCAAAGTGCCTGCGACGACCAGAACCATCATCACCAAAACAATTCCAAAAATACCGCCGATGATATGCAGGGAATACCGGTTATCCCGGCTGGTGGAAGAGGACATCCAAATTTTCATGTCAGTTCCTGCCTCTCTTTTATTCCTGTTTTTATCATAATCCCGTGAATCAGGAATGTCAAGAGCAGAAAAGAAATCTTCATACGTAATAATTTTTGTGAATTTTTATAGAAGGTTTTGCATTTTCCTTTCTATTGTGATAAAATAGAATCAATGAATTCAAATAATGGAAAGGATGTCAGCTATGGAGTATGAAAAATCCTGCGGTGCTGTGGTATTTCGCAAATATCACGGCAATACGGAACTGCTGCTGATTAAACATGTTGTCGGCGGACACTGGTCTTTCCCCAAAGGCCACGTGGAAGCTGGTGAAACAGAAGAACAGACCGCTATTCGGGAAATCAAGGAAGAAACCGGAATTGATGTGGAGCTGAATACCAGTTTTCGGGAGGTTGTTTCCTATTCCCCCAAACGAGATACGACCAAGGATGTGATCTATTTTCTCGCCAAAGCAAAAAATTTCAACTATGTTCCGCAGGAAGAGGAAGTAGCGCAGATCAAATGGGTGGAAATCAATCTGGCCCACTCGTTTTTGACCTATGATAACGACAAGCAGCTCCTCAACAAAGCGCGCCCAATGATTAAGGATTTGTATTAAAGGGAAACCGTTCCAATATTTGGAACGGTTTTTTGCTCTTTTAAACAAAACCGAAACAATCTATTGCAAAAACTGAGTGCTTGTGCTATACTGAAAAAATAGGGAAGCGGAAAGGTGCGCCTGACCGCAACCCGGAAGAAATGACAACCAATCGTGCTGAATGGACAATGGTTCGTCCGGAGTCAAAAGGCGGTCGGGAGGAAAAACCTGGATGGTACGGGAAAATTCTGCCCTTCTGCCTTTTGGCAAAAGGGCTTTTTATTATGTGAACGGAGTGAGAAATATGACCGAAAACCAGTCCCGGATTCTGGCGATTTCCCGAGGGGAGATGCCTTCTCTAACAGAACTGGCTGGGCTGATTGCAGGATATACGGAAGAAGATCGGGTATTTGCCGCTTCCCTTGCGCGGGAGACAGCGGACCGGATTTTTGGGCGAAAGATCTATTTCCGGGGTTTGATTGAATTTACCAATTATTGCAAAAACGACTGTCTTTACTGTGGGATCCGCCGCAGCAACCGGAATGCGGAGCGGTACCGTATGACCGAAGAGGAAATTTTAAACTGTTGCCGTTGGGGATATCAGGCAGGTTTCCGGACCTTTGTGATGCAGGGCGGGGAAGATCCGTATTTTACTGATGAACGAATAGTGAAAATTGTTTCCGCTATTAAGCAGGAGTTCCCCGATTGTGCTGTTACACTGTCGATCGGGGAAAAGAGTCGGGAAAGCTACCAGCGTTACCGGGAAGCCGGAGCCGATCGGTATCTTCTGCGGCATGAAACCGCTAATCCGGAGCACTATGCCAAACTCCATCCGCCAGAACTTTCGCTTGAAAATCGCGTGCGATGTCTGCATGACCAGCTGGACCTGGGGTTTCAGACCGGATGCGGCATGATGGTAGGATCACCGTTCCAGACTGCCGAATATTTGGCGGAGGATTTGCTGTTTATCAAAAAGCTTAATCCGCAGATGGTGGGGCTTGGGCCGTTTATCCCGCATCATGACACCCCCTTTCGGGATGAAAAGGCGGGAACGGTGGAGGACACCCTTTTTCTGCTCAGCATTGTACGGCTGATGCTGCCGCGGGTGCTGCTGCCGGCGACAACGGCGTTGGGAACTATCCTGCCTGGCGGCCGGGAACTGGGGATTTTGGCCGGGGCAAATGTCGTGATGCCCAATATTTCCCCATCGGATGTGCGGAAGCATTATCAGCTTTATGACCATAAAATCGGCACGGCTGACGCGCCGGCGGACAGCTATCAGCAGCTGCGGGAAGCAATTTTGTCAATCGGTTATCAGCCAGTGATCGA
This sequence comes from uncultured Clostridia bacterium, assembly GCA_944382875.1. Classification (GTDB taxonomy): domain Bacteria; phylum Bacillota; class Clostridia; order Oscillospirales; family Ruminococcaceae; genus Merdivicinus. The sequence continues at coordinate 92,701 of CALWNQ010000006.1, read as the reverse complement.
ACGTGGCGACTATCCTAAGGAGGCAGAATCATGATTAAAATGGCAATATACGGAAAAGGCGGGATTGGAAAATCGACTACCGCCGCTAATCTTTCGATGGCATTTGCGAAAATGGGGCTGAAAGTCATGCAGATTGGCTGTGACCCTAAAGCGGACTCCACCATCAATCTGCACGGGGGCCGTCCGCTCACCACAGTGCTCGATCTGGTCCGGCAGAAAGGAAAGGCAGTCACTTTGGAGGAAATGGTCACAGTAGGTGACGGCGGCGTTTTTTGTGTGGAAGCGGGCGGTCCGACACCCGGCATGGGCTGCGCTGGAAGGGGGATTATTGCGGCGCTGGAAATGCTGGAAGAGAAAAACGCCTTTGCGGTTTACCAGCCGGACGTTGTCCTATATGATGTATTGGGCGACGTCGTCTGCGGCGGCTTTGCCATGCCAATCCGGGAAGGCTATGCCGAAAAGGTGTTCCTGATTACCTCGGGAGAGAATATGGCGATCCACGCGGCGGCAAATATCGCGATGGCGGTGGAGAATTTTGCTGATCGCGGTTATGCTTCGCTTGGCGGTATTATCTTAAACCACCGCAATGTGCCGCGGGAACTGGAAAAGGTGCAGGAGCTGGCCGAAGATGTGCACACCGGGATTGTTGGGGAACTGCCCCTCAGCTCGCTGGTGCAGCAGGCGGATGAGATGCAGCAGACTGTCCTTCAAGCGTTCCCGGACAGTGAGATGGCCAAGGAATATGAAAAACTCGCCCGGCAGGTACTGAAAGCCTGCGGAAAGGAAAATCTATGATTGATTTGCATCAGATTTCGGAAGAGGATGTTTCGATCCCGGTTAGTCAGGCTTCTTTTCCGGCTCCATTCCGGTCGGGGCTGGAGTATGCGGCGCCGGCCCGTGGTTCCTGGAACATTGTTCACATCGGCATGCTCATTCCGGAAAGCCACCAGATTTTCGTCTGTGCTCAGAGCTGTCTGCGCGGCGTTGTCCTGACGGCTGCCGAGATGGGAGCATCCGACCGGTTTTCCACCATTGCAATTCAGGACAACAACCTGCTCGACGGCGATATGGAACAACTTATTTTAGATGGGGTGGACGAAATTTTTTCGGGTATGGAGAAGCTCCCACGTGCACTGCTTTTGTATACCAGCTGCATCCACCACTTTATTGGCTGTGACCTTGAGTACGTCTTTAAAAAACTGCGGCAGAAATATCCGCAAGTGGACTTTACTGACTGCTATATGACGCCGATCCTGCGGAAGAGCTGGATGCCGCCGATTGCCAAGATGTACATGCAGCTCTACAGCCTGCTAAAACCGGCGCAGACCGACCGGCGGGTTGCGATTCTTGGAAATAATGAAGTGCTCGCGCCGTCCGGGGAGATGGTCACATTCTTAAAAAATGCCGGCTATGCGGTGGAGGAGATCGCCGCCTGTAAAACCTATGACGAATATCAGCGGCACGCATCGGCTTGCCTTGTCATTACTACCAATCCGGCTGCAGTTCCGGGCGGGAAAGAGCTGGAAAAACGACTGGGGATTCCGCATCTGCATCTGCCGCTCTGCTATGATTTTGCGGAGATGGAACAGAATTTTCAGAAGCTTTGTGAAGCGCTGGCGCTGCCAGTTCCCGACCTTTCGGAGCAGAAAGCTGCGGCAGAAGAGGCACTCCGCCGTACAGCGGATGCGCTCAATGGGATGCCGGTGTCGATCGATTACACCGCGACGCCGCGGCCTTTGGAACTGGCAAAACTGCTCACGGAATATGGGTTCCGGGTGGTTTCGGTTTATGCCGACAGCTTTTCGGAGCCGGAACGCGCTGCCTTTGTTTGGCTGCGGGAACATTGTCCGGAGCTGATGCTGCATCCCACCGTCCACGCGAAAATGGGAATGCTCTCCCGTAATGAGGCGGATAAAACGGACGGGAAGCTTCTTGCCATTGGGCAGAAGGCCGCTTATTTTACCGGAACAGGATATTTTGTCAATATTCTGGACGGTGGCGGATTTTATGGCTTTGACGGCATCCGGCTGCTGGCGGAAGAGATGGAAAACGCTTCCAAAACGGAAAAGGATGTTCCGTCTTTGATTCAGGTAAAAGGATGGGGGTGCAACTGCGGATGAAACAGTCCAATCGGATTTTATCCACCTATACGGCTGATGTGTCCGGCGTCTGCTCCGCTTTGTATGAGATGGGCGGTATGACGGTGATGCATGACGCATCCGGTTGCAATTCCACTTATAATACCCACGATGAGCCGCGGTGGTACAATATGCCCAGTATGGTTTACATTTCCGGGCTGACCGAAACAGAGGCCATTCTGGGCGATGACGAAAAGCTGGCACGTGATTTGGTGGATGGGATCAACGGCCTTCATCCCCGTTTCTGTGCAGTGGCTGGGACACCGATTCCTACGATGATGGGAATTGATCTGTCCGGTATCGCGCGGTTGGTGGAACGCCGCACTGGTACCCCTTGTTTCGGCTTTAAGACAACCGGCATGCAGTCCTATGTAGTAGGCGCATCCATGGCGCTGGAAGCAGTTGCCCGTCGCTTCTGCCCTGAAACTCCCAAAAAAGTACGGAGCGGGAAACCCTCGGTCAACCTTTTGGGGGTGACACCGCTCGACTTTTCGGTGACCGGCACGGTGGAAGCACTGCGCAGCCTGCTGACAGAAAACGGCTATCCGGTCTGTTCCTGCTGGGCGATGGGGAGCAGCTGGGAGGAGCTGATGCAGGCCGGGAACGCCGATGTCAATCTGGTCGTTTCATCAGCGGGACTAACTCTTGCGAAATTTTTCCGGGAGAAGTACGGCACACCTTATGTCGTCGGCATTCCGATGGGGGAAGCGCTGACCGGGGAATATCTGGCGGAGATTGACAATGCAGCCGAAACTGGGGAAAACCGGTATCCGGTAAAGGGCGGCAAGATCCCGACAAACGGAAAGGCAGCACTGATCATCGGGGAAGCAGTCTGGGCGGCTTCGATGCGTCGGGCGTATGAGCTTTCGACCGGCAAGCCGGCGAAAATCCTCTGCCCGCTCGAGCTGGACGGGGAAACACTGGCACCGGAAGATCTCCGCATCACCGGCGAGCGGGAAATCGGGGCCGAAATGGCAAAATCGGACCTTGTGATCGCAGACCCGATTTATGAATATGTCCTGCCGAAAGGAATCTCGTTTGTGCGCTTTCCGCACGAAGGATATTCCGGCCGCATCTGGCGGAAGGAAATCCCTGTTTTTGTCGGAAAAGACTGGGATACCTGGTGGGAAACAACCAATTTTTAATGTAGGAAGGAAGTTATTCCAATGAGACGCAGAATTCTCGCACTTTTGTTAAGCTGTACGATGGCCCTTACCGCTCTGGCGGGATGCGGCCAGACCGAAACTTCGGAACCGGAGAGCAGCGCTGTTTCCAGCACCGAAATGGTTTCCGCAGAATCTTCGGCGGAAGAATCCGAAGCCGCCAAAGCGGATACCATTGTGATCACCGATCACGCCGACCGGCAGGTGGAAATTCCCACTAATATTGAGCGGGTAGTTACCACCGATATTCTGCCGATTGCGTCGGTTTTGACCGTTTTTCTCGGTTCCGCCGAAAAGATCGTCGGCATTCATCCTTCCAGTATGAGCGCCGCAAAATCTGGCCTGCTGGGTGAGCTGTTCCCGGAAATTTTAAACGCCGACACCAGCTTTATGGAAGGCGGCAACCTCAACGTCGAGCAGCTTTTGAATCTGGATCCCGATGTGGTGTTGGTCAACGCCAGCAGCTCCGAGCTGATTTCCGCCATTGAAAATGCCGGGATACCCGCTGTGGCGATTTCTCCCAGCAAATGGGACTATGATATTCTGGAAACTTATGACCAGTGGATCGACATCCTGAGCCAGATGTTCCCCGATAACAGCAAGAGCGAGGAGATCTCCGCATACAGCAAGGAAGTCTATGATCTGGTGCAGGAGCGTGTAAAAGATATCCCCGAAGAGGAGAAGAAATCCATCCTGTTCCTCTTTAATTATGACGACAAACAGATCGTTACCTCTGGGCAGCATTTCTTTGGCCAGTATTGGGCGGATGCAGTCGGTGGCAAAAATGCTGCGGAAGAGGTGCAGGCGGAAAACTCCAACGCGGTCATCAGCATGGAGCAGGTTTATGAGTGGGATCCCGATGTGATTTTGATTACCAACTTTACCACAGCGCAGCCGGATGACCTTTACAACAACACAATCGGCAGTTACGACTGGTCGAGCGTCAAGGCGGTTGTTGACCAGCAGGTCTACAAAATGCCGCTCGGCACCTACCGCAGCTATACACCCAGCACCGATACCCCCGTTACTTTTCTCTGGATGGCAAAAACGGTTTATCCGGAGCTGTTTGAGGACATCGACATAACCACCGAAGTGAAAGACTACTATCAGGATATGTACGGCGTTACCCTGACCGACGAGCAGGTTGACCTGATGTACAATCCTGTTTCCGCCGCAGGCGTGACTTACTGAGAAAGCAGGGATATTATGCATCAGCCGGCAAAACGGCAGGTTTTCTGGACAATCGGCATATTGGCGGCGATCGTTCTTCTTTCGATTGCTTCGCTGACAATGGGGCGTTTTTCCATTTCACTGCAGGAGGTTTGGGCGGTTTGTTTTCCCGGACTGTCGGATGGAGTGGAAGTTACCACCAACATGAAGAACACCATTTTTAATGTGCGGATGCCCCGCATTCTGCTGGCTTTGCTGGCGGGAGCGGGGATGAGTGCGGCGGGCGGCGCGTTTCAGGCGCTGTTTGCCAATCCTCTGGCGACACCGGATACCCTGGGCGTTGCCACCGGCGCTTCATTTGGGGCAGTGCTGGCAATTTTGTTCGGGCTTTCTTCCTTTTGGGTGCAGAGCTTTGCGCTTGCAGCTGGGATTCTGGCTGTCCTGCTGGTTTATATGGTCAGCATGGGAAAAGCGGGGGGACGATCCTCAATTGTGATGATCGTGCTGGCCGGTATGGTTGTGAGCGCCTTGTTTTCCGCGTTGGTTTCCTTGGTCAAGTATACCGCTGACCCTCAGGATGTCCTGCCGGCGATCACTTTCTGGCTGATGGGCAGTCTGTCCGGTACCGGCTGGAATACTCTGCTTTTTGGCGCGCCGTTTATTCTGATCGGACTTGCCATCATTTTCCTTTACCGTTGGAAACTCAATGCCATGACGCTGACCGAGGAGGAAGCTTCCTCCCTTGGCGTCAATGTCCGGCAGGTGCGGGCGATGGTGATCCTCGGTTCGGCAATGGTCACAGCTTCGGTTGTGTCGATGTGCGGCGTGATCGGCTGGGTGGGCCTTTTGATCCCGCATATCTCCCGGATGATTTTCGGCAACAACAACCAGCGGGTCATTCCAGCCAGTATGGGATTGGGTGCCATCTTTATGTTGGTAATTGACACGGCGGCCCGGTGTGTGACCGCTTCCGAAATTCCGGTGTCCATTCTTACCGCTGTGATTGGCGCGCCGTTTTTTATCCTGCTGCTTCGCAGAACAGGAGGGATTCGCTCATGAATTTTTCGGTGAGGGGCGGTGTATTCCGCTATGGACGCGATAAATATGTGCTGAACGGTGTGGATTTCTCCTTTGACGGCCCCGGAATTCTGGCGGTTCTGGGGGCAAACGGCGCAGGAAAGACGACGCTGATGAAGTGTATGCTGGGGTTGATGCCCTGGACGCAGGGCGGTTCTTTTCTCAATGGAAAAAATATCCGCGAGTATGGGCAGAAAGAATTCTGGAAGCAGGTGGGGTATGTCCCACAGGCGAAACAGAGCGCCTTTGTCTATACTGTGGAGGAGATGGTTGTTCTTGGCCGGAGCGCGCATCTGGGGGCATTTGCGCAGCCGGGGAAAAAGGACTGGGAAATGGTGGACAAAGCACTTGCTGAAGTTGGGATTTCCCATCTGAAACAGAAACTGTGCAGCCGGATCAGCGGCGGGGAATATCAGCTTGCAGTAATTGCGCGGGCACTGGTAACCGATCCGGCGCTGCTGGTGCTGGATGAGCCGGAGTCCAACCTGGATTTTAAAAACCAGATGATTGTTCTTGAAGTGCTGCGCCGTCTTTGCGCGGACGGCGGGATTTCCGCTATCATCAACACCCATTATCCGGAGCACGCGGTGGATATTTCCCGCAAATCACTTTTGATGATGCCGGACGGAACCGCGCGGTACGGCGATACAGCGGAGATTATCACCGAACATAATCTGCAGGAAGCGTTTGACATTCCGGTCAATATCCGGACTGTCTCATTACCGGACAGGGAATATACCTGTGTAGTGCCGGAGCTGCCGCGAAAATAGCAGGAGGGATTTGATGGAAGAATCAAGGATTGCGCTGGTGGGTATTATGGTGGAGGACGCGGAAGCCGCGGAACGGATCAACCAGGTGCTCCACCAGTACAGCCGGTATATCATCGGGCGGATGGGACTGCCCTACCGGGAAAAGGGGCTTTCGATTATTAGTGTAGTGTTGGATGCGCCCAATGAGACAATCAGTGCCCTTTCGGGAAAGCTTGGAATGATTCCGGGCGTTAGCACCAAAACACTTTATTCCAAAACGGGAAAATAACAAAACGGATGCCGCGTTTTCGCAGCATCCGTTTTCGTTTCTTAGTCTGCCAGTACAGCGGTGCCGGTGACAGTAACCATCATCATGCCATTGTCGGAGCCAAGCATTTCATAGTCCACGTCGACGCCGACTACAGCATTGGCGCCCATCTGAGCGGCACGGTTCATCATTTCCTGAATTGCCGTTTCACGGGCATTGATTAGCTCTTCTTCGTATGTGTGGGAGCGTCCGCCAAAGAAGTTGGAGAGTCCGGCGGCAAAATCCTTGACAAAGTTGATGCCGGTAATCGTTTCGCCGAACACAATGCCGTAATACTGCCGGATGGGATGGCCTTCGATGGTGGGAGTGGTTGTAACAAGCATAAAAATCTCCTTGTATGTTATTGGGAGTTAGTTTTCCAGAATTGCCTGCAATTCCTCAAACTTTTCCCGGGTAATCAGGGCGTCTGCGTCCCCGATCTTGAATTTGACCAGATAGGTCCAGCGGCCGAACGGATAGATCATCTTGACCGCCGAAGTGTTGATAATGTAGGAACGGTGGCTGCGCATAAACAGGGAAGGGTTCAGCTTTTCCCAAATTTTGTTCAGGCTGTCCGCCGTTGTATAAACGCCGTCGGTGGTGTGGATTTCGGTGGCGCCTTCCTCACGCTGAATGAAAATGATGTCCCCAACATCCAGCAAAACCATTCCGTCGTGATTGCGGATGAGCAGCTTTTGTTTGCCGGCAGCGGCGTTTGCTGCCCGTTTTTCAAAGAGGATGCGGAGCTTGGTCAGCGTCTGATGTACCCGTTCCACCTTGAACGGTTTAATCAGGTAATCCGTCGCGTAAACCTCGAATGCTTCCGGCATGTACTGCGCATGTGCAGTCGCCATGATAATCGCCGTATCGGGGTTTTCTTCGGTAATGGCGCGTGCAGCCTCCACACCGGTGAGCTTTGGCATTTCCACATCGAGGAATACCACGTCCGGCTGGAGGGAAGCGGCCAGTTTGACCGCTTCTTCTCCGTCAGAAGCTTCCCCTACGATGGTAAAGCCATCGCTTTTTTCCACGATTTTGCGCATGACCAGCCGCATAGCTGCGTCATCATCCGCGAGAAGAACTTTAAAATCCACAAGCAACCTCCTGTTTACCGTGTCCTGCGGCGATAGCGGGAGAGATATCCGGAACGGAGTGCCAGCGGCGGTTCCAGGATTTCATCCACAAGGATCGCGCCGCCCAGTCCGCTTGCCGCAATGCTGGTCAGATGCTGCAGCGCGTCCGAACCGGATTGTCTTTGCAATGCAACCGGTCGGTTTTTTGCCAAGTCGGTGGATTCCCCTTCCGGTACCGGGGAATCAGGTTTCAGCGTTTCTGGTTCCAAGCGGCCGGTTTCCGGATGCTTTTCTTTTAACTTTGCTTTCAGTTGCTGCTGTTTTTCCCGGAGTGCAGCAGCCGATTCGGAAGCTGCGCCGCTTTTACCGGTTAGGTCCAGCCCCAGCTTTTTCATCAGCTTTTCGCTCTGTTTCAAGAGCTGTTCTCCGCCGGCATCTCCCACAATATCCCCTGCAAGATCCAGCAGGTCGGTCCAGTCAGACATATGGGACATCTCCTTTCCGGCAGAAATTACTGCTCAATTTTCTGGGTTTCTCCGCTCGCGGGACGCGCAATGGACTCTCGCATTTCGGTGTCCGCGTTGATGTTCTGCATGTTGTAGTAGTCCATCACGCCAAGTTTTCCTTCCCGCAGCGCCTGTGCCATTGCGCGCGGAACTTCCGCTTCGGCTTCGACAACCTTGGCACGCATTTCCTGTACGGCGGCTTTCATTTCCTGTTCATGTGCCACAGCCATTGCGCGGCGTTCTTCAGCTTTTGCCTGTGCGATCCGCTTGTCAGCTTCTGCCTGATCGGTCTGGAGCTGAGCGCCGACGTTGCGGCCGACGTCTACGTCCGCGATGTCGATCGAGAGGATTTCAAAAGCAGTGCCTGCGTCAAGACCTTTGTTCAAGACAGTCTTGGAGATGGAGTCTGGATTTTCCAGAACCTCTTTATGAGTTTCGGAGGAACCAACAGTGGTGACGATACCTTCGCCGACACGGGCGATAATGGTCTGTTCACCGGCGCCGCCGACCAGACGGTCGATGTTGGCGCGGACAGTAACTCTTGCTTTAGCACGCAGCTCGATACCGTTTTTGGCGATCGCTGCGATAACCGGGGTTTCAATAACTTTGGGGTTGACGCTCATCTGTACCGCTTCGAGTACATTGCGGCCGGCTAAGTCGATGGCGGCGGCACGTTCGAACTCCAGCGGGATGTTGGCGCGCTGTGCGGCAATCAGCGCATTGACGACACGGTCTACATTACCGCCTGCCAGATAGTGCGCTTCCAATTTGTTGATCGGGAGATCAATACCGGCTTTGGTTGCCTTGATGAGCGGCACGACAATCCGGGAGGGAACAACCCGCCGCAGCCGCATACCGATCAGGGTGCCGATCCCGATGTGTACGTTTGCCGCCATGGCTGAAATCCAGAGTGCCACTGGCACAAAGCTGAAAAACAGCGCCAGGATAATGACAACAACTGCTGCAATAATCAGAGGAATTAAGTATTCTACCATAAAAACACGCTCCTTTATCTGATAAATTTATTGATTGACTGGTGCTACAACAATCCGGTTGCCTTCCACTTCGATGACAGTTACCGGGACATCTTTGTCAACAAATTCCCCACGGGTGACCACATCCAAACGGACGCCTTCCAGATCCGCGCATCCGGCGGGGCGAAGCGGTGTTGCTGTAATTCCGCGTTTGCCGAGCAGATATTGCAGATCTTCAGTCCCGGAGAAACCGGATTCTTTGCTGGTGGAGTCCTTTAATATCAGGGATTTGGAAAGTCTTCCTTTGCTCGCCGAATACAGAACGATGGTGAGGATCACCGCCAGGATGACCAGGATAACCAGTCCCATCAGCAGCCCCTGTTCCACCGTTTCGGCTGTAATCAGGATTCCCGCAATCAGCAAGATAATTCCAAGTGCGCCTGGGACGCCGAAGCCAGGGTTGAACATTTCAAAAATGACCAGTCCAAAGCCCAGAATAAACAGGATGATCGACCAGGTGGAAAGGTTCGTAAATACTTCTAAAACATCCATCATAGTTCCTCCTTTCTGATTGTATCATAGCAGAAAAGAATTAAGAAGGGAACGTATATTTTCTGAATTGTCGTTTTTACGCCTTCAACTGACAGAATTTCGGCTATCTTGGAATGACGCCAGCAAAAACCGTGCAATTGTCGCTGCTGGAAAGCTCCAGCGTGCCATTGTTTTCCTGGAGGATTTCGCGGCAGATGGCAAGCCCCATCCCCTGACCATCCTCCCCTTTGGTGGTAAAGCCAGGTTCAAAGATCTTGTTCCATAACTGCTTTGGAATTGCAGGGCCGTTGTTCTCCACCTCAAAGTAATAATGTTTGAGATCTTCCCGTAATGTAACTAGGATATTCCGCTGCCCGGCAGGGACTTCTTTTTCCAGTGCGTAAATGGCATTGTCAATCAGATTGCCCAGCACCCGGCAGAACTCCCATGAAGGGATCCGAAGTTCGGAAAACGGGGAATGAATTGCCAGCTCGAGCTGGATGCCGCGTTTGACGCACATATCGCTCTTGGCTTGTAAAATCGCATTGACAGCGGGATGAGCGGTTTTCAGCACCTTGCTGATCCGCTGGATATCTCCGTATACCCGTTCCAGATAGCTGTGCGCTTCTTTATATTCTTCCAGCTCAATCAGGCTGTATACCACCTGAATGTGATTCAAAAAGTCGTGCCGCTGTGCGCGAATCTGATAGTTCAAATCGGAAAGGTTGTCAAGGCTTTCCTGCATCATCTCCATTTGAGTCACTGCTTTTCCCAGTGGGGCGATACCTAAAATGGTGGAAATACCGCCGACAATCGAAATAATGCCGATTAAGATCAGATAAATGGTTTCCGCCTTGTCGAGAGTGACCTTTTCATCAAAATTCGCAAGCAGAATCAGGACCAGAATAGAGCCCATCTGCAAAATATTTAAACCAGTTAGAAAAATTCGTGCTTTGTGGAATTCAAATTGTTTTTTCATGGATACCCGCCTTTACAAATTTCGTTTTGCAAAACAGATTACCTATATTATACGGGATTTTTCCATGGAAAACAAGCAACATTTCGGATGGTTTTGCTTCAATTTTGTTCAGAATTGACTTTGTTATGAATTTATCAACCTCGCTTATTCTGCCGAATACGCGGATATGCTCGTGTTTGCTCCCGTATATAAAAAAACCGGCACGTCACACGTGCCGGTTTTGGGCTATTTTGCAGAATGATTTCCGGAATACTCCGGAACCGCCTCATGGAGTGCTCTGCGCACATCTTCATCCGTTCCCGCAAGAGACGCGCGGAGTGTTTCCAATAGGCGTTTGAGTTCTCCTTCGGGGAAAGGGTTGGGCTGTGTACGGAGGATGCCGCCGCAGCGGGTTGCTGTCAACTCTTCTTCTCCGGTGAGCAGTTCTTCTGTCAGCTTTTCGCCAGGCCGGAGCCCGGTAAAGACGATGGGGATTTCTTCCCACGGGATATGTCCGGATTCCCGAATGAGGTGCTCGGCCAACGCCAGAATGGAAACCGGCTCTCCCATATCGAGAACGAAGATTTCGCCGCCCTCGGCGATGAAAGCTGCCTGTAAAACCAACGAAGCGGCGTCCGGAATGGTCATAAAATATCTTGTCATCCGGCGGTCTGTGATGGTAACCGGGCCGCCCGCCGCAATCTGCTCCTGAAAAAGCGGGATAACCGAACCGGCTGAGCCGATGACATTGCCGAACCGCACGGCGGTGCAGATCATGCCGCCGCTGCGCTGCTCCATCATCCGTTCGGTGAGTCGTTTGGTTGCGCCCATGACACTGGTGGGACGAACGGCCTTGTCCGATGAGATCAGGGCAAAACGTTCCACACCGGCTTCTCTTGCGGCCAGTAAGACATGGAGGGTGCCGAAAACATTATTTTTGACCGCTTCATGCGGATTGTGTTCCATCAGTGGGACATGTTTGTGTGCTGCTGCGTGCAGAACAATATGTGGATGATATTCTTCCATCAGCTGCCGGATCCGCTCGGAATCCCGGATGGAGCCGATTTCCACTTCTAACTGAAGCGTCGAGCCATACTGCCGCCAGAGCTGCTGCTGCACAGCATAGGCGTTATTTTCATTGATGTCAAACAGAACCAACAGTTCCGGATGCTGTTGGGCAACCTGACGGCAGAGCTCAGAGCCGATAGAACCGCCGCCTCCGGTAATCAGAACTCGTTTTCCAGAAAAATATGGAACCGTACTCATGCCAAAACCGCCTTTCTGTCCCTATGGGACTTCTGTACAAATTATATCATACAGACGGCCAAAAATCAATTTGCACTCCCGGATTCATTGAGAAAAATCCGTTGGATTTCCCGCAGCTTTTCCAGAGATTCTTCACGGGGATAGATGAGTCCGGTATCCTGTAAATACTCCATAAAGTCCCGGAACGAAAACGCAACACTTTTTTCCTGGAGCCGGAGCGACATCAGTCCTCTGGTTGGATGGGAAAGGGTAAATCGGACCTGCTGAAATTCCTCCACACCGGCTGAAAACTCGTGGGAAATTTTAAATTTTGCTGTTTTGATGAAAAAAGGTTTGTAAATGCCTTTATCAGCGCAGGAAAGCATCCGGCGGAGCAGCTCAGCGCGGAAAGCACGGGGCAGGGGGTGATAAATTCCTTCCGGCAGTTCCGAAACCAAACCGGTGTGCAGGAATTCCCACAGCCCTTCTTCCGTGAAAAAGGAAATATTCTGACGATCTCCCCGCATCAGGGTGATTTTTTGCAGTCGTTTATCAAAAAAGTTGAGGATTTCTTCCTTTCCCGGAAGATCGGGGAGAATCTGCCGCCGCACCATGTCCATGGAGCAGAAAAGGGCCAAACAGGGCTGGTATTGGAGATAATAGGTGACACCCGGCTGGATTGTGCCGGAAAGATAGGAATCCCAAAAGGTTTTTCCGTCCGAAACGGTACGGTTGTCCAGCAAAGGCTGACAAACATCCCGGATATTTTGGAAAATGCTGCGGAAAAGCGGCGCAATATCAGGACGATTATAGAGAATTCCGCAGTCTGCACTGGCAGAAAAGTTAAGAACCCGGTTGCCGGCGAGCGCAAAGCAGGGGAACACCGAAGAATCTCCCATCCGGGAATGAAGGCTGTCATAATGAAACCAGGGGATGTATTCTGCTGCGCTTAGCAGCAGCGGAAAAACTCTGCGGATGCAGTCCAGGTTGTAGCGGTTTTCTTTTTGATATTGCAGTTCGCTGTCAAAGCAGATGATATGTTCTACGCGGATTTCTGGGTTTTGCCGGCAGAATAAGAGGAGCTCGTCAGCCAAAGTTTCATTTTGCGGCTGAAAAAGAAGACAGATTTCCTTATCCTGGTTTGCTGCGCTTTGCAGTAAAAACTGCCGAAATGCGTGAGTTAGCGCAGGGCGGGATTGGATTGGCAGAACTGTGTTTTCAGGGATGGCAGCAGAATCACCGCTGTTTGGTTCGGCAGGTTCGCAAGGGGCAGCAGCTGTCCCAATCTCCTCGATCAGACGCTTGACCAGAACACGACGGTAATAAACCGCTTCTCCCATTTTCGTAATGGAGTATGCTTCATTTAAAATGCGGTGCTGATTGGGGGAGAGCATCAGTGTCTGCGAAATTTGCTGGATAACTTCTTCACTGGTGGGGATGCGGTCGCCGCTTATCATCTTCTGGATATAGCTGCGCTCCACGCCGCTCAGCTTGGCAAGCGCGGATATTTTGATATTGGAAGCAGTGATATATTCATTCAGCTTCTCGGAAAAAACAGACACGCACATCATCCTTTGGTTATGATTGGTCGAAAAATGTAAATATATTCTTATTATACCGGATTTCCTATCGAAAATCAAATTCTTTTCAAAAAGGAAAAGGGATTTCCGATTCTTTGTCACAAAATCTGTCACAGTTTGCAATCTATTCAAAATTCGTTTATAATAGGTGTAGATGATGGGCAGGAGGGGTTTTTGTGTATGTAACGCTTTTGGAGGAGGAATCCATTCAGTCGCTTGTGCTGCCGCAGCGGGTGAGCGGGCAGTATTGGCTTACGCCGCAGATGGCGGTAGAAGGCGCTGGCGGAAGCTGGCAGCTGAAGACTGACCGCAATGTGCAGGCTGTCATGCCGGATGGATCACTTTCCGCTTCGCTGCGATTGGAGGAGGGGCGTACTTACACCCTGACTGAACCCGCCAGCGGCAGAACGATGCTTTTATTAACCGAAGCGGATACCAAAGACCGCCGGACATTCTGCAAGTTTCAGCTTCCTCTGGGATTCCGTCTCCGCATTGGCCGTGACGAAACATGTGACATCTGTTTTCCATTGCCCATCGTATCTTGGGAGCATGCCGAAATTTGGGAAGAAAACGGAAATCTCCGGATTCGCGACAATGGCAGCTCCAACGGAACTTTTGTCAACAACCGCCGTATCCGGGAAGCTTTTCTCAAACCGGGCGACAGCGTTTATATCTGCGGGGGACTGCGTATTTTGATTGGCGGCGAGTTTCTTTCGCTCAACAATCCGGGCGGCAAAGTGCGGCTGAGCGCTCAGCTCCAGCCGATGGTTCCGGTGCTTCTTCCACCGTTGGAAAAGCTGCCGGACGACGAAATTGGCGGGGAAGAGGAGCTGTTCAGCCGGTCGCCTCGTTTTCGACGGGATGTGGAAACGGCGCATTTTACCATAGACCAGCCGCCTGCCGCTCCGAATCAGGATGGAACGCCTATGGTGCTGCTGTTAGGGCCTTCGCTCACAATGGGGATGGCTTCGCTCAGCACCGGTATCTTTTCGGTATATAATGTGATGAGCCGCAACGGTTCTTGGACCAGCGCCATGCCGACACTGATTATGGCGGCAAGTATGCTGCTTGGTACCGTTATGTGGCCGATTTTAACCAAGACATTTGACCGGCGCCGCCGGAAAAAGAAAGAAGCCGAACGGCAGAGCAAATACCGCATTTATCTGGCGCAGCTCCGCGGAGAGATTGAGGAGGAGTGTCAGCGGCAGGCGCAGATTTTGCGGGAAAACAGTCCCACATTGGATGACTGCATGGATCGAATCTACCGGCAGAACCGCACATTGTGGGAGAGAATGGACCAGCACAGCGATTTTCTGAGTGTTCGGCTGGGAACGGGGAGCCTTCCGATTGATGCGGAATTCAAACACGCCGAGCCCAAATTTTCGCTGGATGAGGATCCGCTGCAAAAGGAAATGGACGCTTTCTGCAAGGAAAAACACTTTCTTTCGGAAGTTCCTATTCCGCTTTCACTGCGAGAAAGCTGGCTTGCCGGCTTTATCGGGCCGGAGGCAAAACTCAATGCCTTTGCCAAGGGAATGCTGCTGCAGCTTGCGGCTCTCCACGGCTACGACGAGGTGAAATTTGTCTTTCTCCTGCCCAAAGATAGTCCCGAATGGAGCTTTGTCCGATGGTTTCCGCATACCTGGGATGATCAGCATCAGCTTCACTATATTGCGGAAACCGAGACAGAAGTACGAGAGCTTTCAGCCCGACTGGAAAAGATTTTTGCTTCCCGGAATGAAGAGCAGCGGCTCGATGGCGATCCGTTCCGTCCGTGGTATCTGGTTTTTGCACTGGACAATACACTGGCCGGGCAGTGTGATCTAGTGCGTCAGCTTCTGGCAGAACGGGAGTGCCGCGGCTTTTCGTTGCTATCCTTTGGAAAGGAACTGCGGGAGCTTCCGCGCGAATGTATGCAGGTGGCGCAGCTTGGAGAACAGGAAGGCACGCTGTTCCGTCCGGATGATATCCGCGGAGAATTTACCGCCTTTTATCCAGACATTTGCATCGAAGCTGACTGCCGGGATTATGCGGTAAAACTCGCCGCAACCAAGCTGGCCGGAAATTCCGCGCAGGGAGATCTGCCCAATTTGATTACCTTTTTGCAGCTCTTTAAGGTGGGGCGGGTGGAGCACTTAAATGCGCTTGACCGCTGGAAAGAACACGATCCCACCCGTTCGCTTGCAACCGAGGTCGGCATGGGGGAAGGCGGTGTCTTTTCCATTGACTACCATCAGGATTTCCACGGCCCGCACGGGCTGGTTGCCGGTATGACCGGTTCGGGCAAGAGCGAATTCATTATGACCTTTATCCTGTCGATGGCGGTCAACTACCATCCGTATGAGGTTTCCTTTATTTTGATCGACTACAAGGGCGGTGGAATGGCAAAAACCTTTGAAAAACTGCCGCATACCGTGGGAATTATCACCAACCTGGACGGTTCCGCGATTGCGCGGTCGCTCGTTTCGATTGAAAGCGAGCTGGCACGCCGGGAAGCGGTGTTTCAGGAGGTAAGCCGCAGGATCGGCGTTTCCAATATTGATATTTACGAATATCAGAAGTTGTTCCGCGCCGGAACGGTTTCTGATCCGATGCCCCACCTGTTCATCATTTCCGATGAGTTTGCGGAGCTCAAACAGCAGAAACGGGAGTTTATGGATAAACTTGTCAGCACCGCGCGAATCGGACGAAGCCTTGGCGTCCACCTGATTCTGGCAACCCAGAAGCCTTCTGGTGTGGTGGATGAGCAGATCTGGAGCAACAGCCGCTGCCGGGTTTGCCTGAAAGTGCAGGAAAAAGGCGACAGTATGGAGATGATCAAGCGCCCGGATGCCGCCGCGCTGACCAAAACCGGCCGGTTTTATATGCAGGTGGGTTATAACGAAGTGTTCGAGCTGGGACAGTCCGCGTGGAGCGGCGCAAAGTACATCCCATCCGACCGTCCGGCGAGCGGACGTGACAATCAGGTGAAAATCCTCGATAATCTGGGGCATGTGCTGCGTCAGGGAGAAATTAAGCAGCGCACCGCCGGGGATTCCCGCAAACAGATTGATGTCATTGTGGAATATCTGGCCGATTTGGCAGAGCAGGAGCAGATCAAGGTGCAGCCGATGTGGCAGCCGCCTCTGCCCGAGATGCTGCCATATGACGAGCTGCTCCGGAAATACGGGCTGAAACCTTCTGCCAATTACCGTCCGGTGGTTGGAGAAGCGGACGATCCCGCCAACCAGCGCCAGTATCCGCTTACACTGGAAGCGGACAGCAACCTCGTGGTATACGGCGCGGTGGGAAGCGGTAAGACTACCTTTATTTCCACCCTGCTCAGTGCGATGATGCGTTCTCACACTCCGGAGGAGTTCGGCGCCTACCTGATCGACTTTGGGGCGGAGACGCTGCGGGCTTTTGCTAAAGCGCCTCATGTTGGAGATGTGGTGCTTGCTGGTGACGGTGAGAAGCTCCAGAATCTGATCAAATTCCTGAATGAAGAGATGGCGCGGCGGCGCCGGCTCTGTTCAGAGTACGGCGGGGACCGGCAGTATTATGTAAAAGCATCCGGCAAAGCGATGCCGCAGATTCTGGTGGTCATCCACAATTATGCCGGGTTTATCGAAAGTTTTGAGCAGGCGGAAAATCAGATTGCGATTCTTTCCCGGGATGGCGGAAAATATGGAATCAGTTTTCTGCTGACTGCTGCCAATCCCACCGCGATCCGGTTCCGGACGCTCCAGAATTTCCGGCAGTTCTTTGTATTGCAGATGAACGACCGTTCCGATTATACCGGAATTTTGGGTGCAACCGGCGGTTTGCTGCCGGCTGAAACAAAAGGACGCGGACTTTTCCGGAGCGGACAGACGGTGCTGGAATTCCAGACAGCCTGGACCGGCGGCGATAACCCGGTGGAAGAAGCGCGGAAGCTCAGCGCGGCGCTTGCCAAAAGCTGGCACAAGCCGCGGATGCCGCGGATTCCGATTCTTCCCGAAAAGGTTACCGTTTCATTTGTGGAAGATACGATTGATATGGAAACTCTTGCTTTTCCGGTGGGAATTGACAAGGAAACATTGCGGCCGGCGATGTTCTGTATTGGCAAACGGCCAGTACAGTTTATTCTTTCAACAAATGGAAGTGAGGATTTTGACCGGCTGTTTGCGGGAATGCTTGCTTCCCGGCTGAAAGACAGTCTGCGGATTCTGGACGGAAGTGGTGCGCTGAGTGGTATCGGAGGCCGATATTTCCGGGCAGAACAGGCGGAACCTCAGCTGGTGGAGCTCTTTATGGAGCTGGTGCACCGGCATAATGAAGCCAAGGATCTGGTCACGGCAGGAAAGCCGGCGCCGGTGTATCCGCCGCTGGTCTGCTGGATTGAAAAGCTTTCCGCTCTGCTGCCTGCTTTGAGTGCGGATGGACAGGATAAACTGCATGTTATGATGGACAAATGCGCGGTGGCGCTTGGGATTTATGTTATCATTACAGATACACCGCAGGAAATGAACAGCTATTCGTTCCGCGGATGGGTGAAAAAGCCCGGTGTGATGCAGAACGGCTTGTGGGTCGGCGACGGTATTGGTGAACAGTATCAGCTTCGCGTTCGTTTGGAACGGGGTGCGCAAGCGAACGCCGGGAAAGAGTTCGGTTATCTTGCAAAAGACGGAAAGGCCGCTGTGGTGAAACTCATTACCGAGGAGGAACAGGATGGATAAGATTCTGATAGAAGTGTTTTTCCCGGCGGTTGGAAAGACCTTTGATGTGGAGATTCCGGCAAAGCTGCGGCTACAGGAAATTACGGAACTGGTTTCGAGGATGTTCGGAGAACTGGAATCCGAGCAATACCGTGTGGGAAAAGGGATGGCGGTGCTTTGCAGCCGTAAAACCGGCGCGGTCTTTAATGCGGGAAGCACACCGGAGGAGCTTGGCTGGAAAAATGGCGAACAGCTGATTTTCTTATGATCTGTGGTGAAGGAAAGGGGTAATGCCGGATGCTGTTGGATCCCGGAGAGCTGAGATGGCATGCGATGCGGCTGCTCGCCTGTTGTGATGAAATGGAACATGCGCAGTCACAGCTTGAACAGGTGTTGGAGGTTCTGGCGGAGATGCCTGAATCGGATGAAATGGAGCGCTGCCGCAAAGAAATTGAACAGTTGAAACAGGTTTTGCGTCGGGAAATCTGTTCAATCACCGATTTGGCGGAACAAATTCCAGAGACTGGGGCGCGGCTGCGGGCTGAGGAAGAAATTTTGAGCCAGGCTTTGCTGGACGGCGGCGGCGGGTTGTTTTAGGAGGTTGCTGTGGCAAAGGAAATACGGATTGAACCGGGTAAAATACGAGATGCCGCAGAGAAGCTTTCCAGTTGCGTGATCACTTTGCAGTCGGTGGAAGCGGAGCTGAAAACCATCGAGCTGCCGGCAAAATTGGAACAGCAAAACGAAATCGGCGTCCGGTTGAAAGGGGTTGCTTCCCGGTTGGAAGCTGCCGCGGAAAAAGCGAAGAATGTCGAACATTTTCTTTCGGGGACAGCGGAGGCGTATGAACGGGTGGAAGAACGACTGCTGGCCGAGCTGGATCAGCTCCGGCAATCTGCGCTGTCAGCCGAAGAAGAGCGGCTAAAAAAGCTCGAGGATCAGTTCTTTTAGTGGGAGGTAGAGGTGAACTGTATGAGAGAAGCTTGTTATGAGCAGGAGGGAAATGTCCTCGCGGTCCGATTGGAAGTGGGGGAGATGCTGGATATGAGAGTCCTGGCGCTGCTGCAAAGCGGTCTGCCGGGCGCCGCCAAATGCCGGATGGAGATGCGAGGAGAGTTTCGATGGCTGTTGTTTGACACGGCGGGATATCGCTCCATTTTGCAATATCAGCAAAAAGGCTGGAATAAAGCTGCTTTTTTAAAGACAGCATACGGGATTGCGTATCATTATCGGGAATTTGCCGAAAAAGGGATACCGTCTTATATGGTCAGTACGAATCCTGCTCATATTCTCACGAATTCGGAAGGGACAGTGGAGCTGATTTGTATTCCATTGGAAAGCCAGCCGGGAGAGGGTATCGGTGCTGTTTTAAAAAATATGGTCTTTGAGTTCCCATTTGTGCAAAATGAAGATGACAGTTATATCAGTGTGATGATTCGGGAGCTTTTTAATCTGCCGCGTATTACGCCAGAGGATTGTCTGCGGTGTTTGCAAAAGCTTGACCCATCTGCGTGCCGGCAAGAAATATATCAGTCAGCACCCAAAGAACGGACGGTGTTGGTTGCGGATGTGGCTGTGATAGCTCAGGAAAAGGAAGAAGCGCACCGCAAGGCTGAGGAAGAAGAGCGCCGCAAAGCCGAGGAAGAAGCGCGCCGCAAAGCCGAGGAAGAGGAGCGCCGCAAAGCCGAGGAAGAGGAGCGCCGCAAAGCCGAGGAAGAAGCGCACCGCAAAGCCGAGGAAGAGGAGCGCCGCAAAGCCGAGGAAGAGGAGCGCCGCAAAGCCGAGGAAGAAGCGCGCCGCAAAGCCGAGGAAGAAGCGCACCGCAAAGCCGAGGAAGAGGAGCGCCGCAAAGCCGAGGAAGAAGCGCACCGCAAAGAAGAAGCAGTTTATTATTTAAGAAGAAATAAGACCGGGGAAATGTACCGGTTGGATCAGGATATTTGCCGGATAGGAAAACGGGAAAATGCGGATTTTGATCTTTCCGATAACCCCAGCGTTAGCCGCCGTCATGCAGTTTTGGTCAGACGGAACGGAAAATGGTATCTGCGGGATTCCGGTTCTTTAAACCGGACTTTTGTGAACGGCAAACGGTTGGAGTTTGAAACGGATGTAGAAATTCATCCCGGTGATCGGCTCCGCTTTGCAGATGAACAGGTTATGTTCATCGAACAATAAATATTATTGGAGGTATTAGGTATGAATTATTATGGGTCGCCGCTGGATGCGCTTGCAAGAACAGGTGCAGTTGGAGTGATTGCGTTTGTAATCGGATTGATTGCTGCTATTGTGATTTTTGTAGCTTTTCTTTCCCCTCGCAACGATGGGAAATATACAGGAGCAGCTGCATGGTTTTATGAGTTTCTGAACTTCCGTAAACTGATTGTGGACGGATTGCTGCGAGTTCTGTACATTGCTTTGAGCATTACATTGGTAATTTCCAGCTTTCTGAACATCTTTGTGGGATATGGTGACTTTTTCCCAAAAGTGTTGTCCTTCTTTGGAATCTCCATCTTTGGAAACCTGCTGCTCCGTATCGTATACGAACTGCTGATGATGTTCGTCATCGTTTGCCGCAATACATCCGACATCAACCGGAAATTGGGGAATGGAAATGCTCCTGTTCCTCCTAACGGAACATCTGCACGTCCGAACGGCCCACAGAATCCGCAGACACCGAAGGCTCCCGCAGCGCCGTTCAACCAGACTCCTGTTACATCGAAAGCATCTGCGGTTCCGCAGAATCCGAATGCTGTACCGAAAGCACCTGCTGCTCCTCAGAATCAGCAAGTTCCGCAGAACCCCAATCCTTCTGCTGCGCCGTTTGGTCAGGCACCCACTGCTTCAAAACCTCAGGATTCGCAGGGGGCTGCACCATTTGGTCAGGCACCTGCCGCATCAAAAGCTCAGGATTCGCAGGGGGCTGCGCCGTTTGGTCAGGCACCGGCTGCTCCAAAAGCACCGGAAGAACCCAAATCCAATGTTTTTCAGCCGGCAATCCAGGAAGGTGCTCAGCCGCCCGCCGCTGCTTCCCAGCAGCCGATGACTGTGTTCTGCCGGCAGTGCGGACAGCGTTTTACCAGTGATAAGGACGCATGTCCCTACTGCGGAACAAAGCGGGTGTAATAACGCATTTTTTGGTAGAAGGAGGCAATGCCAGTGCTGAAAAGCGGCGAAATAATCGGCAATGAATATCAGATTATCGAGCCGATTGGAAAGGGCGGTATCAGCGTCGTTTATAAAGCGCGTCATCTGAATTTGCAAAAGGATGTAGTTCTCAAGCGGGTGAAAGATGAACAGCTGCCCAAAATCCGGAATCTGCGGGAGGAAGCGCAGATCCTCTCCAGGCTCAAACACCAGTATCTTCCGCAGGTTTACAATTTTCTGGAAACCAGAGAAGGCGTTTTTACCGTTATCGATTTTATTCCCGGTCAGCCTCTGAGTTATTACATCAAGCAGGGATATAAAATTGATCAGAAGCAGCTGATTGTCTGGGGAATCCAGCTTTGTGAGGCGTTGGATTATCTGCACACCCGCAAACCGCCCATTATCCACAGTGATATCAAACCGGATAATATCATGGTAACGCCGGAGGGGCAAATCTGTCTGATTGACTTCAACATCTCTCTGGATGGAAAAAGTAAAAACTACATCAGTGGGCAGAGCGCCGGCTATGCCTCCCCCGAGCAGTATTTTAATGTCGCACCGGAACGGGATGAACAGGGAAATCCCAGCTACCGGTTTCAGATGCAGGCGGCATTGGACGAGCGTTCCGATATTTATAGTCTGGGTGCTTCTTATTATCATCTGCTGACCGGAATTCGTCCCGGCAATCTGGGGAAAGGGGAACAGATTGTTCCTCTTTCCGCCTTTTCATTGCCGTACAGTGAAGCATTTTTGCAAATTATCACCCGGATGATGGCGCCGGATCCCAACGACCGGTATCAGACGGCGGCTTCGCTTAAAAAGGCTTTCCAGGACGTCTGGAAACAGGATCGGCGGTATATCCGGCTTCGTCATACCCGGCAGGTTGCGGTTGTCTGCCTGAGCGCACTGTTTGCGGTGTCTGCGGCAGCAGTTGTGCTGAGTTTTCGTCAGATGGGGATAGACGCGGACAACGAATATCTTCAGACTGTGGCGCAGGCAAATGAAGCTCGTCAAAACGGCGATATGGATGAGGCACTTGCCCTTTATGATGAAGCCATCTCGATGGACGCTTCGGAGGTGGAAGCTTATTACCAGAAAATGCTGCTCTATGCAGAGGAAGGCGATTATCAAGCTTGCAACTTTTTCGGGCAGCAGCTTCTGACGAGCGAAGTGCTTGCGGACACGCTTGCGGTAAATCCGCAGGAAAAGGCGGACATCTGCTACCTGATGGCAACCGGCTGCTTTGAGCAGGAGGACTATGTCACTGCGGCGCAGTATTATGAAGAAACGCTGGAATTAAATGGAGATAACCCGCTCTATTACCGGGATTACGCCATTACCCTTGCGCGAATGATGCAGATTGATCAGGCCGAATCGGTGTTGGATGAAGCGGTGAACGCCGGCCTTGACACCGAATCGGTTAAGATGGTGGAAGGCGAAATCGAGCTGGCACAGGGTGACTGGCAGCCGGCCGCCGAGAAATTCCAGGAAATCTGTTACGCCTACACTGACGATGATGTCAAACGGCGCGCCTATCTTCTTTGGGCACGCGCGTTAAAAACCGGCGGAATGATCACCGAAGCGGCAGAGGTCCTGGAAGAAGGCAGTGGTGTTCTGAGCGGGAACAATGGAGCGATGCTGAAACGTCAGCTTGGCCAGTTCTATTTGCAGGCTGCGGCACAGAATCCCGAACAGCAGCAGGAATACGCGCAGAAAGCCGTCGATGTTCTTCAGGAACAGGTGGAAAGCGGGATTTATGAGGATGCCGCTGTCTACAATTTGGCGAGTGCTTTGGAACTTCTGGGTGAATATGATCAGGCGGACGCTTACTTGGCACAGCTTTCGGAAAGTAAGCCGGAGGACTATCTGCCGTATGTGCGGCGGGCGCTCCTGGAGATCAATCGGCAAAGTACGCTTGCCAATGAAGAGCGGGACTACACCTTTGTTCAGGAACAATACGAAAAGGCGGCTGCTTTGTATGAAAAAGCGACAACCAACGGGCTGAGCGACCCGGATATGAAGATGCTGGAAAACGCCATGCAGCAGCTTGTTGCGGGCGGATGGCTGGAATAGGAGGGATGGCATGGGAACCGTTATGCTGATTGCCGGGATTGCCGGCTGTGTTCTTTCCATTGCCGGACTGATTGCAGTGCAGTGTATCACAGCCGCGCAGAAGAAAAAACTGCGGCAGAAATTTGAGCAGGAATATGGCCGGAATGATCTGTCCAGATGAATGCGGGAAGGAGAGAGAATATGTTTTGTACAAGATGCGGACGGAAAAATCCGGATGACGCCAAGTTTTGCGCTGGCTGCGGGAATCCGTTGACGCCGCCGGCTGCTGCGGAAGAAAGCACACCGGACCGGGAAACCGTTTTGTTGGAGATTCCGGCACAAGAACCGCAGGAAGAAGGCACACAGCTTCTTTCGCCGGATTATGTGCCGCCGGAAGACGAAGGCACGCAGCTTCTTTCACCGGATTACGTGCCGCCGGAAGAGGAGGGCACCCGGCTTCTTTCACCGGATTATGTGCCGCCGGAAGAGGAGGGCACCCAGCTTCTTTCGCCGGATTATGTACCGCCGGAAGAAGAGGGCACACAGCTTCTTTCGCCGGATTATGTGCCGCCGGAAGACGAAGGCACACAGCTTCTTTCACCGGACTATGTGCCGCCGGAAGATAAGGCAGCAGAAGCTTTTGTTCCTCCAACTGCGGAAGAGCCGAATGCCACCCAGAAAATGGGTGCGGAGTCGCAAAACGACGCATCGGCAGCTGGTTTTGTCCGGTATACCCAGCCGGAAACACCGCAGCCTCCGGTGCCTCCGGAACAACCTCCGGAGAACGGGGAGCATTTTGAAGCCGGATTCCAACCGGAACCGAAAAAGAGTCCGGCGCGTTGGCTGGTGCCTCTTTGTATTGGATTGATTGTTTTGATTGTTGCCGGCGTTGCTGCCGCAATCTTTTTCAGCAAGCAGGCGGAGCGCAGGGAAATCCGGGAAGCTGTTGACACCGGACAGCGGTATCTGAGCGAACTGGGGTACGAACAGGCAATCGTCTGCTTTAATGACGCCATTGCAATCGATCCGCAGAATACCGACGCTTATTTAGGGCTTGCACAGGCGTATGCCGGTGCCGGCAGTTATGTTGACGCCGAGGTGGCGTATCGCCGGCTGCTGGAACTGGACGCGCAGAATACGGCGGCTTATCAGGAATTGGCGGAGCTCTATTTTCGGCTGAATGAGCTGGAAAAAGCGCGTGATCTTTTGGAACAGGCCATTCAGCAGGTGGAGGACGAGGAGATTACGTATCTTTATGGGGAAACGCATCCGGAGCCTCCTACCTTTTCCCT
Source organism: uncultured Clostridia bacterium (assembly GCA_944382875.1). GTDB lineage: Bacteria > Bacillota > Clostridia > Oscillospirales > Ruminococcaceae > Merdivicinus. The sequence goes on along the minus strand of CALWNQ010000006.1, from coordinate 68,066 downwards.
GGAACCGGGCGTTTACCAGCAGCGGCAGATGGTGGAAATCCTGCCCGATCAGCCCGGACATGTCATTTATTACACAATCGATGGTTCCGAACCGAACGAAAACTCGCTCCTATATTCGGAGCCGATCATCCTGAAAAACGGAGAAACTACCATCAAAGCGGTTTCCATGAGCAGCCGCGGTTATCTCAGTGAAACAGCCGAAGCAGAATACGATATGGATATCGCCCGGGTGGAAGTGGAATTTGAAGATCCGGTGATTCGCAGCTATGTTTGTGATGTTCTGGGTTACAGCCGGGGCGCAACTCTATACAACGAAGATGTGGAGCAAGTTACCTCCATCAGCATTGTCGGGTACGCTTTTCCGGGTGATACTTCTGTTGTCTTTACACCGAATGGCTACAATTACTACGGCGGCTGGTCTACAGCGGAATATGAACGTGTAGATACGGAAACCGGTAATCTGGAAACGCTTGCGGATCTGCGGAAAATGCCGTTTTTGCGCACCGTTCAGATTGCCTGGCAGGAAAATCTGGATATCAGCGGGCTTTCACAGTGCAGCCGGCTGGAAGAGCTTTCTCTGATTCACAACGATATTCGCAGCATTTCCCCGCTTTCGGGGCTGACCAATCTACATTCACTGAGTCTTTCTCAGAACCGGATTTCGGACATTTCCGGATTGTCGGGATTGACCGGGCTGCAAAGCCTTTCCCTGAATGGAAATCAGATTGAGGACCTTTCGGCTCTTTCTGGGCTGAGCGCGCTCACCTATTTGGATATTTCGGACAATCGGGTGGAAAGCATTTCCGCTTTGTCCGGACTGTCAAATCTTTCGGAGCTTTGGATGTACGAAAATCGGGTGGCGGATTTCTCTCCGCTGACTGGACTGTCTCAGCTCCGGGTGTTGATGCTGCGGAACAATCCTATCGGGGATATGAGTCCGCTCCAGCAGGTGTTTTTCCGGCTGAACCGGATTGATGTGGATGTAATGGAACGGGAGGTGGCGGAAAATGACCTGGGATAAATGGGTGCTGCTTGGAATCGGCGCGGTTGTGCTGGTTTTGGGGCTTGTTCTGCTGATTACGGGCCTGATCCGCAAAAAGAAACTAATAACCGGGAAAATCCTGCCGATACTGGTGGCTGTAATTGGGGCAGTGCTGGTGATTGTTCCTCTGGTACAGGCAAATGCCAAAGCCAAAGAGGTCGCACGGTATAACTATGCAGCCTGCCGGTTGTTGGAACTGGATGATTACCAAAAAGGCCGCGAAGCCGCGGAAGCCGCATATTCCGTTCAGGAAAACAGTGCTTCTGCCCAGTTGATTGCGATCAGCCTTGCGGCGCAGGAACGGTATGCACTTGCCGCAGATACAGCCGGACAATACCTGGGAATCTTTGGCGGCAGTGATTTTACTAAAATCCAGGATCTTTGTACCCAGGCGGAAGCCGGCGCTTCGATTGACGCGGAGCTTTCCCTGATGCAGACAAGGATCAAAGACAGCTTAAAGCTTTCCAAATCCGATAAGGAAAAGGCGGAGAGTATTGTCAATGTACAGCACAGCGTTTCAATCGGACAGTGGAGCGCCGAAATGGAAGAAAATCTGGAAGCGCTCTCCAATTCATCGGATTCCTATTCGCTGCGGACAGCGGCTCAGCTTGCCGGCCAGAATGGTGATATGTGGCAGGCTTATGAGCTGATGGAAAAGGCTGCGACACAGGACGATACCTTTGCGGCTAAGGCGGCTCTTGCTCAGATGGCGGCGGCGGGATATTCTTCCGATGATGTGGGACGAACCGACAGCCAGGCGGAAAAATATCAGCAGCAGATTTCCGATAAGTATCTGGAAATGCAGGAATTGCAAGCGGAGCTTTCTCTGGAAGAAAGCGAGCGGAAAATCGAATCCCTGAATAATAAAATTGAAAAACTGGAAGAGGAGATTGCGTCTCTGCAATATGAGCTACAGCAGCTGCCGGTAAAGCGGGCAATTCTCTATATGCAGGCATCCAAACCGCAGCAGCGGGATATGTCGGCATACCGCCTGAGCATGGCAATGCTGTATTACCGGCTGGGGGATGTCGTGACAGCACGGGAGTATCTGACCGAGATTCTGACCAATTTGGAAGAAGCGCGGGACGGCGGCTTCCTTTGGGCGGAGATCCGGCATTTGATGCAGGCGTATGAAGATAGTTTAAATGCTTCTTTTTCACAGGATGAGTCAGAAACTGCCTCGCAAAACCGTTCTCCCGATGCAGCTGCGGAGGAGCTGATCGCAGCGTTGACCGGTGGGCTGATCAACGGAAATGTTTATCCGGCAATTCCGGTGGATAACCCCGAGGCGATCGATCAGGAGACACTGAGCTTTACTCAGTTTCTTTTGGAAACGGTAGCCAAGGTGCGGTCCGGGCTGAATATCAGTGGGGTGGATGCTTCCGCGCATCCCGAAATTGCAATCCAATTTTCCATTTCCGAGGTAAAAGAGGATGGCTCTGATTACGAAAAGTCGGATATTACGCTGTATAAAAACGGACAGGAACTGAAAGATTTCACATTGGAAAAACTGGAAGAGACCGAGCAGTCAACCAGCATCTGTATCGTCTTTGACCACAGCGGCAGTATGGATGGTTCCCGGATTGAGGAAGCACGCAGCGCTGTGAGCAGCTTTGTACAGGCGAGCGCCGGTGCGCAGATCGGCTTGGTTGCTTTTGATGATTCCGCTGAAATTCTCTGTCCGGTAACGGATTCGACCGGTCAGGTACAAAAACAGGTGGATGCTCTCTATGCGGACGGCGGTACGTATATCGGCGGCGGACTGCGTGCCGGTATGGAAGCTCTGAGCGGGCATACAGGCCAGCGGATTATCGTCCTGCTTTCGGACGGTGAGGACGGCGGCAGTCCCGAAGAGATGGAACAGATTATCGGAGAACTGGCGGCACAGGGAATTGCTGTTTATGCAATCGGCATCGGCGGAGCGGATTCCGCTTACCTGAATAATATCTGTACGAAAACAGGCGGCTCTTTCCTCCGTTCGGAAGAAGGCAGCGCGGCGCTTTCGGCGGCTTATCGTACAATCGGAAACTTTATTTCGGGCGGCTATGTGATCCGCTTCACTCTCACGGATGAAGACGACCCGTTTAAGCTGAAGGTGAAGCTGGTGCTGGATAACGGGCTTTACGATGAGCAGGAATTTGATCTTGGCGTATCTCCGGAAGAAATTGCCGCCGAGGAAAAACTTCCGCCCTATTGGGATTATTACCGGCAGAGAGGCGGTTCGATGGAAGGAGCAGTGACAGTGGAATGAAACGTTTAAAAACTTTTCTTGGCGGGATTCTGCTCTTGATCGCGGCGGTTGTGCTGCTGATTCTGGGAATTTCCGGATGGAATATGACCCGCGGAACCGCGCTTTTATACGCGAATCCCTCCTTTGGCGGATTGTGGCTTTCATGGCCATGGCTGCTCTTGGCCGGTGTTGTAGTCGGCATATGCGGCGCTGTGCTGGTGTGGATTGGATGGAAGTCCCGGACACCGAAAGCAGCGCCTGCGCCGGAAGCATCGATGCCGGTAAAAGAGCAGAAAAATGAAAAAATATGTCCGGTTTGCGGAAATTCGGTCAATGGGAATTTCTGTGACAAATGTGGGGCAAAAGTGTCCTGATGTCAGAAAAACCATCTCCGCTCAAAAGGTGGGGATGGCTTTTCGCAGTGATAGCGGATGAACGCGCTTTTCTGAAAATCATTACATAACACGGAAGGATGGCACGTGATGGCCGATTTCATTGATTCTTTTGCAAGTACCATAGAACTGTTTTTAAATACACTGGAATTTTTCGCGTTGATTGTATCTTGCATTACCTTCTTTTTTCTGATGCTGAACCAGTATTCCAAGGCACTGCGGTATATCCTGTCTCCTTGCGGATTGGGGTTTTGGCAAAGGCTGCGGATTCTGTTTTATTGCAGGAAATCTCCTGTGATGAAGCGAGCTTTTTTGGAGTTTGCAATGCTTAAAACGCAGGGGCACAGCAGGGTATCCGGGGAATGGAAAACGATCATCAATGAATTCCGTGCGTTTTACGGAACCGCTCAGGGAGATTTGGTGTATCATATTCCAAATTGCACGCTTTTGATTGGAGAAGATTTTTCGGATGTGGTCCGGCGGTATTTCGATTTTTTCCAAAATGATAAGGTGAAAAAGGCGTTTGGAATCCGTGACGACCGTCTGTGTTGGGTAATGAAGATCTGTATTGAAGAGGCCTACACTACTCCGGCATGTTTGCTGACCGGGTTGCTTTCCACCTATGAAGAAAACTGGAGCGAGTTTATCAAGCGCTATGTGTCGACCGCTTTTATTGCGGAAAATGACGAGAATATCGGAAACGATATTCTGACCAATGAGTTGTATCTGACTTTTGTCTGGCTCTTGTGGGGGCCGAGTTTTGAATTGGATTATACGAGCTGCTGGGCCGGTCTTTGTCAGATTTCCTATGGAGATGAGAGCAACTCCATTCCGGCGGTTGCCAATCTGGATACCGGAGTTTCCGAAAAAATCGCTGCCCGTTTTTCGGGAAACCGCGGTAGGAGATACGGCGCCCTGGTTTCCGCCGAGCTTTCGATATTTGAAAACAAAAGCTTTTATCAAAGTGTACGGGATACGGTAAATCCGGATGACGCGTATTTTTATGACAAGATTGAGGATGGTATGCTCTCTTTTGCTGCGCGGATTGACAGTTTTTCTCCTTATCAAAGTTACAAATCTAAAAAATATTACTGCACAGCGTATGTTTGGCTGCTTTTTGAATTGGAGGAAGAGGAGTATACGTTCCATCCGGAAAAAAGTGTTGCTTTTTTTGAACATGCCAATCTGACCGACCAGGAAACCTATCATTTTCTGGTTGGGACACTCATTGACAAAAGTATCAAACACTTTTCCATAATTTTTGCAAATCCACACTATAATCAGCGCAGGTATCGCTTTGTTTGCGCAATGAACGAAGAGATTGCGGGGATATTCCGCAGCCGGTATGAAGCATTGATGGCGGAAGATTCTGAAATGGGACGTGCCTTTCGGGAACGGATGATATTGGAACCGAAGCACACACCGGCTCAGGCATTTGCGGCATATGACGAGTTTTTTGCTCAGAGCAAAGGCTTGCGATTTGAAAACGTTTCTTTGGAAAAGAAGGAGACGATTTCCGATTTAGCCCGCTTTTATACCGAGGTCTATATGGAATGTTTCCCCGATGCGGATGAACGGGAGTCATTTGACAATTTGCTTGCTTACTTAACCCAGGGAACTACCGCGCAGGATTATTGCTACCATATTATTCTTGCCCGGGATGAAAAAGGGGAAATTGTGGGAGGCGGGATCTTTGATTATATGAAGCGAACCAATGCCGGCGTGATTGAGTTTATCGCAGTGAAAAGCGATCTGCAGTCCGGTGGTATGGGCTCACTGATTTATCAGCATATCCGGTCGGTATTGGCGGATGACGCCTATCGAACTTGTCAGAAACCTGTGTCCTGCATTTTCTGTGAAATTGATTCACCGGAACACAGCAAAGCCAGTATTAAAAAATATCTGTATTTTTGGAACAAGCATCATTACCGCTATCTGGATTTTCAGTATGTACAGCCTGCGCTCTCACTAAAACAGAGCCCAGTTACCGGTCTTTGGCTAACCGTTTCTGTGGAGCATGATAAGCAAGAAACGATTGATGCTGAGTTGGTGGCAAAAGTTGTATATGATTACTTGAAATATGCCATGCAGATTGAACATCCGGAGGAAAATGAAACTTATATCCGGATGGAGCAGGAATTGATACAGAAGAAAAAGATATTCCTAAAAAAAATAGTATAAAAGAGCCTGTCTTACCGTTTAAGGTAGGACAGGCTCTTTTATACTATTTTTAGCCGCGGTATATTATTTTAGGGAAAATTGTGATTTCCTCGAAATCAGCTGTAGGATTTTGGATTCGATATAAAAGCTGCTGCACCATACGGATACCAATTAAGTCATTTTTAACATGAACAGTGGTAATATGCTGATGTTCCAAAAGAAATTCCTGTGAATCATCATAACCGGAAAGAAATAGGCGCTGTGGAAATCGTTCCGGATTTTCTGCAAGAATACTACATACATTGAATGCGACAAAATCACTTGCACAGACAAAAGCTTGAGGCAATTCTGGTAATTCTTCTAAAAATGTTTTAATGGTGTCCCGGTAAAAATCTTTTTCAATAGGTCCGGTTAAGTAAAACAGTGGATCGGCAGGAAGCGCATGCTGTTTTATTGCGGATTGAAAGCCATTCCAACGCAACAAGTTTGTCCGTGCATAAAAAATATCCCCGATAAATCCGATTTTTTGAAAACCTTTTTGAATAAAGTTTTCAGTAATTTCTCGAACAGTTTTTTCGCCTTCCAGTAAAACCAAATCGCTATTTAAATCATCAGCGCTTAATCCTGGTATTGTATCAAAAAACACTTTTGGAAAAGGAAGTTGCGATAAAAGAGAAATTGTATCAGGATCATAGATATTGGTAATTATCATACCATTCGACTGTCCTTTTACAATCCTATCACAAAGATTATCTATGTGGAGATTCATTACATCAATTGGGAGATAATCAACAGTAATATTCCTCAAAGAAAGTTCCGCAATAATCTGATCAAAAATTCTTGTTCAAAAAATCAATGTTTCAATTCGTGAAGCCAGAAGCGTGATTCTGTTTGTTTGCATCATGGAGTGAGATTCTGAAATCCCTGGATATTCATTTGAACATAAAAATATCGAAAGATTATCCAGTCTGTTACATATGCGCCTAACTTTAATTCAACAGTTGTTATGTGCGGTATGTTGCTGATATTCCTTTTTCCGAGTATGGGAATTGTCAATAAATTCATAGGAATATTAGGAGTGGATCCGATCAATTTTTTGGCGGAAAAAACGATGTGGAGGCATATTTATGTTTGGTCCGGCGTATGGCAGGGAACAGGATGGGGATCGGTTATATATTTTGCAGCGTTTTCTGGTGTGAGCCCGGAATATCATGAGGCAGCAATTGTGGATGGGGCTACCAAATTACAACGGATTATGTATATTGATATCCCATTTATTATGCCAACAGCGACAATCCTATTGATAATGAACTGCGGAAGCATTTTGGGTGTTGGTTTTGAAAAAGCATTTTTGTTACAGAATAATTTGAATCTTGATGTATCAGAGATTATTTCTACATATGTATACAAAGTTGGTTTGCAGCAAATGGATATGTCCTATTCGACTGCAATTCGGTTGTGAATTCTATTTTACTGATTATTGTTAATAAAATAGCAGGCAAATTGTCTGGAAACAGCTTGTGGTAAGGAGGAAATAGAATGAATCGTGCAAAAAAGATTCAACGATCCAAAAGTGACCGGATTTTTGATGCAGTCAATTTTTTGATTTTAACCTTGGCATTCCTGATAGTTGCATACCCGCTATATTTTATTATCATTTCTTCAGTTAGTGATCCGGCAGCTGTTGCGGGAGGAGAAGTCACTTTTTATCCGGTTGGATTAAATCTTCGTGGTTATTCAGAGGTTTTTAAAGAAGAAAAGATTGTTCGAGGCTTTATTAATTCATTAATTTATACAACATGTGGTACTTTACTGAATCTTGCGGTAACTCTCCCGACTGCATATGCCCTTTCCAGATCGGATTTTGTAGGCGGAAAATTTGTTACAATTTTTTATATGGTTACAATGTTTGTCAGTGGTGGTATGATTCCGACTTACTTAGTTGTTAAAGGTTGTCATATGTTGGATACCATATGGGCGGTAATTGTTCCGGGTGCGCTCAGTGTATATAATATGATCGTAGCGCGGACTTTCTTTAAAACGACATTGGCAGGGGAACTATTAGAAGCAGCGAAGCTAGATGGATGCGGTAATACCAGGTTTTTCTTTCATATTGCATTACCGCTGTCAAGCGCTATCATTGCAATTTTGGTATTGTATTACGGTGTTGGACATTGGAACTCTTATTTCTCAGCGTTATTGTACTTTTCCGATGAGAAAAAGTACCCACTTCAGCTAGTCCTCCGATCTATTTTGGTATTAAATCAGCAGCAAACTGCTCAGCGGCCTATTACTTCGCAAGAACAGATCATTGCACAACAGAAAGCAAGGGAATTAGCAGAATTGATGAAGTATTCGTTGATTATTGTTTCCAGTATTCCAGTTATGGTTGTATATCCATTGGTACAGAAACATTTTGTCAAGGGGGTTATGATTGGGTCTGTTAAAGGCTAATCTGATCAATATTGTTCATTAGGAGGTATTTTTATGATGTTGAAAAAGGCGTTGGCTGGCATTACTGTAACCATGCTTTTGGTTTCCATGCTGGCATCCTGTGGAGATGAAGCAACGGATGATAGCGGCTCTTCAGGAAATGAAACTTCTACCTCAACCAGCACAACATCAACGGCTGATGGGGAAAAGGTAAATGGAGTTATGTATCCAGACGGCTTGCCAATTGTTGATCCCGGCAGCTACACATTTAGTTTATTCTGTGACGCTACTCCAGATGTGGATTATGTTATGTTCCCCATCTTGGAAGAACAGACTGGTGTGACAGTAGATCCCTGGTTCTATAGTTACGATGTAGCAACCGAGCGTTTATCACTCATGTTGAATTCAGGAGATTATGCGGATTGTATCGGTGGTTGGCTGTTGAGCGCAAATGATATCCTGGTTCATGGTATGGATGAACAGATGTATATTCCGCTGGAAGGTTATTTTGAGGATTATTGCCCCAGAATACAGGAAATCCTGGAGGTGGAAGGTGTTCGCGACACAATGACATGCCCCGACGGACATATTTATTCCATTCCTTATGCGCTGGAAGCACCTGCGGTTCCTTATAATCTTTTTGTTAACACGGATTGGCTGGAACGGCTTAATATTGAAATGCCGACTACGACAGAAGAATTTCGGGATATGCTGCGCAAATTTAAAGAAGAAGATGCAAATAGCAATGGTGATCCTAACGATGAGTATCCGATGGTGTTGAACAATGGTGTCAATATTCATATCGGCGACCTATGCGGTTGGTTTGGCATGTCAATCAATGATGAAGGCTTTACCATGGTGGACGGCGAACTGACCTTTGGTGCCAATACCGAGGAGTATAAAAATGGTATTTCCTTCCTGCGGGATCTGTATGCGGAAGGGCTGATCGATCCGGAATCTTTTACACAGGATGGAAACATGAAAGACGCAAAATACCAGCAGGATCTTTATGGCGTTGGTATGTTGTATGGCGGCGGTGATGTTCAGAAGGATGTTAAGGTTGGTGAGAAACCGCATTGGGATCCTCTGCCGGTACTTTCCAGTCCCGAATGTTCCGATCCGGTTTATCTGCGGGATACATATGGAACTGATGTGTTAAAAAATCAGGTTGTAATTACCGATAATGCAGAAAATCCTGAAGTTATCTGCCGTTGGTGGGATAATTTCTTTGAATTGGATAATGTTCTGCAAAGCCAGTATGGACCTTTGGATGTAACTTTGTTTAAAGAAGAGGATGGTTATCATCAGATCGATATGAGCACACTCAGCGAAGAAGACCAGGAGAAGTACAATTGGGGCAACCTGTTCCCGCAGTGTTTACCTAAATATGTGCCGCGTGGATTTACGATTGTACAGGATCCGGTTCCGTATAATGAAAAAGCTGTTGTAGATGAACTTTATGAACCCTATCTGACAGAAGCAATTCCTGATTATTGGGTAAGTGCGGAAGATGCAACACGGATGGCGGATCTTTCTACAGCGATTAAAACATATCTGATGCAGAAACAGGCGGAATGGATTTCCGGTCAGGCGGATATTGACGCGGAATGGGAAGACTATAAAGCACAGCTGGAAAAACTTGGATTACAGGAATTAATTGAGCTGCGCAAAAACGCATTGAATTAAGGCTGCATCTATGAAAAAAGCGGTGCCTATCTTGTGGCATCGCTTTTTTAGATGTATAATTAGAATACAGAACATATGGAATGGACGGTGAAAATATAATGGAAATCAGTTGGGCAAATGGCAAGATGGTTTTAGATCCATGTGGCAATGTCATAACTTTCCAGACAAAAAACGGCATGAATCTGCTTGCCAAAGGGATGGAACCACAGCCTTTTATCCGGCTTGGGAAAAATGGTGTGATGTTATCCCCGGAAAGTTGTATTCTGCAAGATAGCGTGCTCCAGTTTGTGTTTCCTGAAAATATTGCGGCAGAAATTGCAATGCAGGCGAAAGATGAATACCTGGTATTTACTGTGGAAAAAATGTCGGAAGAAGGAGATGTGCTGATTTTTGGTCCGTATTTCACCTGTCTTTCGAAAGAAATCGGCGATGTAGTCGGTGTAGTACAAGGGGATGAATGGGCGGTTGGAATTCAAGCGCTAAATGCGAAAACGCTTCCCGGTTATCCGGAAGAGTATCTTGATACAAAAAGTCCGTTTGTAGGGGAAGGCCCGGTTTCGGAGATTTCGGTTGCTCCCATGCTGTACAGTGTAAGTGCAGCGTATTCGGCTCACACAGAAAGCGGTCCATGCAGCCTTTTGCAGCTTTATTGTGAAAACCGATGCCGCAGCCGCGTCAAACGGGTGATGAATTACCAGAATGTTAAAGTTCCGCCCATGAAGGAACAAGCGGATGCCCATATCTCGGGAGCTTCTTTTGCTCTGTTCTGCTGTAAGCGGGAAGATGCACTGGATATGATTGGAAAAATAGAGGTGGCTGAAGGTTTGCCGCATCCGATGCTCAAGGGGGAGTGGGCAAAAACAACTCGGGAAGCAATGCGTTCCTATCTAATTGCGGAGTTTAAGCCGGATAATTTTGAACAGCTGATGCAGTGGAGCAAACAGGCGGGATTTGAAGTGCTTTATCATCCCGAACCATTTGCCGACTGGGGACATTTTAACCTTCGTTCCGATTGCTTTCCCAATGGTGATGATTCTCTTGCCGATTATTGCCGCCGTGCGGAGCAAAACGGACTCCGGATCGGCCTGCATACGCTGACGGCGTTTACAACTACCAACGATGCATACATCACGCCTGACCCGGATGCCCGACTGGCGGTTCTGGCTGAAACGGAGCTCTCAACCGGCATTACATCTGATGCAGAAGAAATTCTGCTCGAAGATCTGTCCGGTATGAATTATATAACAACTCTTCAGACTGTTCGGATTGGACAGGAACTCATTCGGTATACCATTGCGGAAAATGGCAGGCTGACCGGATGCGAGCGCGGTTTCTGCGGGACTGCTGCGTCTGCGCATGCTGCCGGTGAAAAAGTGTCGCTGCTCTGCGACCATCCGTACCGCGTGTTTTTCCCGACAATGGATTTGCAGCCGGAGTACAGCCATCGGATCGGGGAACTGTTTGCCAAAACGGGTGCCGCCCAGATTTCATTTGACGGGCTGGAAGGCTGTGAAGCCGCCGGCGAGGGAGATTACGGTATCAACCGGTTCTGTCTGGATACCTGGAATACTTGGAACCGGCCCGATGTCATCAACGATGCCAGCCGTCTGCACCACAATCTGTGGCATATGAACACCCGGATGAACTGGGGAGAACCTTGGGGCGCGAAAATGCGGGAGGGAATGCTGGAATACCGGATCAAAAATCAGGATTTCTACCGCCGGAACCTGTTTCCGCGGATGCTCGGCTGGTTCCTGATCCGGAAAGCGGACCGGCGTTTTGAGGCGACGCCGCCGGAAGACATCGAATGGATGCTTTCGATGGCAGCTGGATTTGATGCGGGATTTGCGCTTTCCACCTCGGCGGAGGTGCTTGCTGTCAACGGATGCACCGATGAGCTATTGGAGCTGATCCGCAACTGGGAGGAGCTGCGTCTTTCGGATGTAATCCCGGCAGAACTGCGGGAAAGGTTGCGGGATCCCAAAACCGAGTGGCATCTGGAAAAGAAAGAGGACGGCAGCTTTTTGCTCTACCCGCTCTTCATCTCCAAGCCGTATGTTTGCGACCTTTTGGAATTGCAGCCCGGTCAGCCGGGAGGAGCCGACTGGGTGCTGGATCAGCCGTATGAAGCGCAGCCGTTTGACTTCCGGATGAAAGTGGCTGGCTACGGCGAGATTCACAATCCGTCGCTCTATACCCGGAGTGGGATGCTCAAATTCAACTGTACAGTCAAAGGCGGTCAGTATCTCTGGTACCGTGGCGGCAAAGCGGTGATCACCGATCGGAATCTGCGGGTGATTTCGGAAACTGTGCCGGTTGGAAAGGGAATCGCGGAACAGGGACAGCATCCGTTCTCTTTTGCCTGTGAATTTTCCGGGGAAGAGGGTCCGGAAGTGACAGTACAGGTCTTTACCAAAGGAGAACCGATCCTGCTGCACTGCTGACAGGACAAGATAGGAGGAAATAGGATGAATGTTTTTCATTTGACAGACCGGCAGCTTGCTCGTATTGAAACAGATTTTGCAGTTGTTCCGGTGGATTTGAACAATGTACGGGAGCTTATGTTGAAATGTACCGAAGAGGAAGCGGTCTGCCTCAAATTCCTGTACGCCTATATGCCGGCTTCGGATATCGTGTCCTATCCGGCGGAATTTTTCCTGGAACATGTCCGGCAGACGCTGGAAATCCGTCAGAAATTAAGCTGGGGGGAAAAGGCTGAGGGCATGACCTTTTTGCAGGATGTGCTGTCGATCCGGATCAATAACGAAAACCTGGTTTTGTTCAAAAAGCAGCTGTTTGATGCGCTTTATCCGCGTGTAAAGGGATTGACGATGCGGGAAGCCATCCTGGAAGTCAACTACTGGTGTTATGAGCACGCAACCTATAACTCCACCGATATCCGCACAAACAATGCGATGTCGGTGCTGCGGCGGGCAGGTGGCCGATGCGGTGAGGAATCAATGCTGACTGTTTCGGCGCTGCGCAGCGTGGGAATTCCGGCCAGACAGTGTTATGCACCTCGCTGGTCGGCCTGTGACGATAATCATGCCTGGGTGAAAGCGCTGGCGGAGGATGGCTGGCACAGCATCGGTGCCTGTGAGCCGGAACCGGTTCTGGATCGCGGCTGGTATATACCGGCGGCTACCAAAGCAATGTTGGTGCATCAGCGGATTTTCTCCGGTCAAATGGAGGATCCGGAAATGATTCTACAAACTCCTGTTTTTGCGGAGGTCAATATTCTGGATCATTACGCCAAAACCCGGCTGCTTACCGTTCGGGTGGAGGATGAATCCGGAAATCCGGCAGAGGGTGCAGAAGTGCAATTTCAGATCATCAACTACGCGGAGCTGTATCCGCTTGCAACTACTTTTACCAATAAAGACGGTGTTGTTTCGTTCCGCACCGGTCTGGCTTCCATTTGGGTACAGGTTGTCTGGAATGGAAAGATTCTGGCACAGAAGGCAGAATTCGACCAGAATGAGCTGATTTTCCGGATGGGAGAAGCTGCAGAACGGGAACATGGTGTGTGGCAAATGGATTTGGAAGTCCCGCCCGCTTCAGAAACACCGGATACCTCCTATTCTGGCGAGATGGCTGCACATCATCAGCAGCGGATGGGTTTTGCCGACCGCTGCCGGAACGGCTACCGTGACACTTTCTACACCGGAGAGAAAGCCAAAGAGGAAGCAGGCAAATATCCCTGCCGTCAGGAGGAAATCGCCCGTTTTCTGGAATGTTCCACCGGGAATTTCCGGGAAATCCTTGCCTTTTTAAACAGTGGTTCGGGATTTTCGTTTGAAGACCGTGTGGATATTCTCTCCACACTGAGTGAAAAGGATTTTTCGGACATTACCGCCGATTTGCTGGAACGGCATCTGCGGCTGGCGCTGCCTTACCGTGAGAAATACCCGCGGGAGATCTTTGTGCCCTATCTTCTGTCGCCTCGTGTGGCGTTTGAGATGATTGTCAACTACCGGGAGGAACTGCTCAAACTGATCCCAAAAGCAGATCAGAAAGCATTTGCGGAAAATCCGGATCGTTTATATGAAGAAATCTGCACTTCTGTCCGGGACTGCGGAAGCCGCGAATATGCGCTGCTGTACGCCGATCCCGCCGGACTTTGGAGGTGGAAATACGGAAGTAAACGCTCGCGTGACCTTCTTTTTGCAGCAGTTTGCCGCACACTCGGTGTTCCAGCCCGCTTCCGGAAACTGGACGACCGGCCGGAATACTGGAAAGACGGGGAATGGCACTCGGTTTATGAACCAGATGAGGCAAAACCGGAATGCGGAGTCCTTCTCTTGAAAAAGGAAAAGGAGACAGATGAGCTGGCCAATCATCGCACCTTTTCGCTGGCGCGCTGGTACCGCGGGAAGTATCAGACGTTGGAACCGGAGCTTTGCTGGGAGAACGGCTGCTGCCGGCTTTGCCTGGAAGCAGGGGATTACCGTGTGATTACCGCCAACCGGCAGACGGACGGCAGCATTTGTGCGGAACTGACCGCTTTCACTCTGCATGCCGGGGAAGAGCAGGATGTGCTGCTGCGTTTGCGGAGCCGGGCAGCCGATGCGGTGAAAGCCATCAAGCTGCCGGAACTGCTATGCCGGGAGTCCGATGGAACTGTTAAACCGCTTACGGCACTGCTGCCTGCTGGAATTCGGTCTGCCGTGGCATTTATTGAAGTGGGGCGGGAACCGACCGAACATCTCCTTAATGAGATTCTGGAGCAGCCGGAACGATTTGCCTCGCAGGCCGAGCGTATGTTGCTGCTTTGTCGGGAGGAAAATCAGCTTTCCGATCCGCTTTTGCAAAAAGCGTTGGCGGCGTCGGGAATCCGGGTAATGTTCTGGGCAGAAAACGCGCCGGAACTCGCTGCCGCTGCATTGGAGCTTTCCGAAATAAAGCTTCCATTAATCCTGTTTTTAAATAAAGAGGGAAACTGTGTTTTCCAAATGTCCGGGTATAATGTGGGAACGGGCGACCGCATCCTTTCCCATCTGAAATAATCCAATCCAAAGGAGGGCAGCCATATGATGCAGGAATGGTTTAAGAAAGCAAAGCTGGGAATTTTCATTCACTACGGGATTTATGCTGTGGGGGATGTTTCGGAATCTTGGAGCTTCCACAATGGCCAGATCTCATATGAAGATTATATGAAACAGTGCGAAGGTTTTACCGCTTCTCATTATGATCCGGAAAAGTGGGCGGAACTTTTTAAAAAGGCCGGCGCGAAATATGTGGTGATGACATCCAAACATCACGATGGTGTGGCGCTGTTTGATACCAAATACAGTGATCTGAATGTTGTGAAAAAGACACCAGCAGGCCGTGACTTGGTGAAACCATATACGGATGCCATCCGAAATGCCGGGATGAAGGTGGGACTTTACTATTCTTTGATTGACTGGTCAGATCCGCGTTACCGTTCGGTTTATCCGGAGGGAGCAAAGCCGGAAGACTGTGTGAAAGATATTTATGCTACACCAGCCGGCGGCCCAGAAGATCCGGCAAAGTGGGAAGAATTCCTCCAGTTCAACAATAACCAGCTCGGTGAGCTGATGACCAACTACGGAAAAATCGATCTGCTCTGGTTTGACGGGGACTGGGAGCGGAGCGCTGCCCAGTGGAAAATGCCGGAGTTTCGGGAGTACCTCCATTCGCTGAATCCCGAGGTGGTTCTTAATTCCAGGATGCAGGGCTACGGGGATTACGAAACGCCGGAACAGGGAATCCCGCTTTATGGGCCGGCAGGCGTGTGGGAATTCTGTACCACCATCAACACTTCCTGGGGATATCGTCCTTCCGATAACGACTATAAGACCAGCCGGCAGATTGTGCGGATGTTCTGTGACTGTCTGACTTTGGGCGGGAACATGCTGCTGGATGTGGGCCCGGTGGAGGACGGCACACTGGATCCCAGACAGGTGAAGATCCTTGAAGATTTGGGCGGTTGGATTCACGACAATGAGGAAGCGGTGTATGAAACCGGCAAAGGTCTCGATTACAATCACTTCCTTGGCGGCAGTACCATTTCAGCGGACCAGAAGATAATCTATCTCTTTGTTTATGACAAACCTTTGGAATACCTTTGCGTCAAAGGCATTAAAACGCCGGTGAAGAAAGTAACAGTGCTGCATAACGGAGAAGAGCTTTCGTTCCGTTATACCGGCGCGCTCCCGTGGAGTGGGATTCCCGGCACCCTTTGGATCAAGGCGGATGAGATGCAGCTGCATCCCATGGTCACAGTTCTCAAAGTGGAGCTGGAGGGAGAGATCACCTATAACCTGGGGCACGGTGAAGTCGTGACCAATAACGATTGAGAAAGGATGGAGACGGATGAATTACCGGATTCCAACGCCGCATGTGCCAAACTTTGCACCGCAGGTATATCATTGCAAACGGGCAGTCAAACCGTTTGTGCTGGACGGCAATCTGGATAAGGATTTTTGGAAAGATGCGCCCTGGACTGCTGATTTTGTGGATATCGAGGGAGATATCCGTCCCAAACCGCGCTTTCGCACCCGTGCAAAAATGCTTTGGGACAATCAGAACTTCTATTTTGGCGCCGAGCTGATGGGCGACGAAATCTGGGCGCATGTCACCAAACGGGATGATGTGATTTTCCGGGATAATGACTTTGAGATCTTTATCGATCCGGATTCGGACACCCAGTGCTACTGCGAATTTGAAATGAATGCGCTGAATACAGTGTGGGACCTGCTGCTGACCAAGGCATACCGCGATGGCGGCCGTCCGATGAATGGTTTTGATCTCAAAGGACTCCGGACAGCCGTGAAAATCGACGGGGAGCTGAACAATCCGTCGGCGCACAACATTCGCTGGATGTGCGAAATTGTAATGCCGTTTGAAACGCTGCTCGAATGTCTGGGCCAGAGTGCCGGCTGTCCCAAGACAGGCGATTTCTGGCGGGTGAATTTTTCCCGGGTGCAGTGGAAGGTGGATGTTCAAAACGGCGCCTATGTAAAGCGCACCGATCCCGCAACCGGCAATTCGCTGCCGGAGGACAACTGGGTTTGGTCGCCGACCGGCATTGTCAACATGCACTATCCGGAGCTGTGGGGATTTGTTTTCTTTTCAGATGGGGAAGAAACCTATTCCGTCCCCGAAGATGAGTACCGCAAATGGGAACTCCGGCGGATGTATTATGCGCAGCACGCCTGTTTGGATGAAACCGGGCATTTTGATGGGGAGCTGAAGCCGTTCTGTGAGGATCTTCCAGTAAAAGTGCAGGTAACTGACCACTTTTTTGAGATGTCCTGCCCCTCATCGGACGGCGTCCATCAGCTTGTGATTTTTGCAGACGGAAAAACGGATTTACTTTAAGAAAGGAAGATGCAGATGAAGATTTTAGGATATGTAGGAAATACCGGCGTGGTGACCGAACAGGATGCCAAAACGCTGACCCACATCAACGTGGCGTTTGGCAAGCTTTGCCGTGACGGTTCCATCGACGTCAGCCAGCTCAACATTTTTGACCGGATGGCACAGATCCGTGCCTGGAACCCGGAGATCAGAATTGTGGTTTCTCTTGTTCCGGCGGATGGGCAGCCCGATGCGTTCACCGTCTGCGCGGCTTCGGAAGAGCTCCGGCGCAAAGTGGCGCAGTCCTGCGTTGAGATGGTCACCAAATACGGCCTGGACGGAGTGGATTTTGACTGGGAATTCCCCTGTGTTCCGTCCAACGGTGTGGATTGCACCTCGGCCGATAAGCACAACTTTACCCTCTTTTGCAAGGCGGTGCGGGAAGCCTACAACGAGCTGCCCGGACACCCACTGGTGACCATTGCGGCTGGCGCGGACCTCTACTATGTCGAGAGTGTTGAGCTGCCCGAACTGATGAAGTATCTGGATTATATCTGCCTGATGACCTACGACCTGAAATGCGGCTTCCACGCACTGGCTGGCCATCACACGGCGCTTTACTCCTCCACCGGCGATGTTTTCCGCAACAGCTGTGACCAGGCGCTCCGACTCTTCCATGCGGCCGGCGTTCCCAAGGAGAAACTGCTGATGGGCGCGGCGTTCTATTCCCGGAAATGGGAGGGAATCCAGGACCGTAACCACGGATTCCTCCAGATCTGCAAAACCGGCGGCGGCTATGGCCCCGATTATGACGGGTTAGTGGCGGACTGTATTAATAAAAACGGCTTTGTCCGCTACTGGGACGATGAAGCCAAAGCGCCCTGGCTGTTTGACGGTTCCACTTTCCTTTCTTACGATGACGAAGAGTCGATTGCCTCTAAGTGTGATTATGTCAAGAATGAGGGCTACGGCGGAATCTTCTATTGGGAGCACAAATGTGACACATCCGGCAAGCTGTTGGCTGTGATGGGTGAAAAATTGAAATAATATGGAACCGGGATTCTGGGTAGTTGGAATCCCGGTTTTTCCTTTTGTGCCCAAGATATTGACAAAACCGATTCTCCATGATATACTGAAAATAGTTTTGGATATTTAAACAAAATTATTTTAAATCAAGCTATTATTTTATACAAATATTAGATATAGGATGAAACATGAAACAATATAAATGGAAAAGTGTTGCTGCGGCAGCGATGCTTTTTTTATGGAACATCCAAACAGCAGAGGCGAAAGAAGCTGCCGCGGAGATTATTCCGGAAACGGCTGCGATCTTTTCCGGGGAAGCAAACGCTTCGGTGCTGACCGACGGCGTGCGCTCCACCAAATGGCGATCAGATGCGGGAAGTGCGGAGTTTGTGCTTCCAGAGGAAGCCGCTGCAATTTACCTGGAATGGGATTTTGTGCCCGAGGGCGGCTGGACGCTCCGGGCAGACAGTGTAGAAATAGAAGTGGAACAGATCTTCCTCCATCAGTATCTGCCGCTGTCCGAACCGGCTTCTTTCTTTCAGATCGAGTGGGAGGGGGACGCGATTTTATGCAATGTGTATTTTCTGGGAGAAGGAGCACCGCCTAACTGGGTACAGCAATGGGAGGAACCCTGTGAAAAAGCGGACTTTCTGCTCTTGCCCACCCATGCGGATGATGAGCACCTCTGGTTCGGCGGGGTGATGCCGCTGTACGCTGGAGAACTCGATTGCGAAGTGCAGGTTGCCTATATGGTCAACCACAACACCGAGCCTTACCGGCTGCATGAGCAGTTGGATGGCCTTTGGAAAGTTGGCGTGGAAAATTACCCGGTGATTCCGGATTTTCCGGATATTTACTCGCCGTCACTAGAACACGCGCGGACGATTTATGACGAAGAGGAGATTGTCGCCTATCAGGTAGGGCTCATCCGCCGGTTTCAGCCGTCGGTCATTGTGGGGCACGATGTCAACGGAGAATACGGACATGGTGCGCACTGTCTAAACACGGCGGCGCTAATGCGTTCAGTGGAATTGGCCGCCGATCCGGAAGCTTATCCGGAAACTGCTGAACAGGTGTGGGACACCCCGAAAACCTATCTCCATCTCTATCCGGAAAATGAGATCGTGATGGACTGGGATCAGCCGCTCTCTTATTTTGGCGGAAAAACTGCCTTTGAAATGGCGAAAGAGGGATTTGCCTGCCATCTTTCACAGACCGAATATTTTTCGGTGCAGCAAAGCGGCTCCTACGACTGTCGGAAATTTGGGCTGTACCGCTCCACAGTCGGCCCCGATACTGCCGCTGATATGCTGCAGAATCTGCCGGAGCCAGAAGCTTTGCCTGAATCTTCGACACAAAGTGAAACGATTCTGCCGGAAAACACGGTTTCTTCCGAAATGAGCCGAGAAGAATCCGTTGAATCGATTTCACAGGTCTGTCCTGTGGAGCAGGCACCGCAGCCGGACAGCCGAACCATCTGGGCAGTTGGCGGAGCGAGTCTGGCGGCACTACTGGCGGGGACGGTCCTTGCACTCTTCCGCAGGAAGCGGAAATAATCTGTTAAGGAGTTTTCTATGAATGTTTCGGTAATTCTTCCGTCCTTAAACCCGGATGAAAAGCTTTTGTTGGTAGTGGAGGCTTTGGTCAAGCGTGGGTTCCGGCGGATTATCCTCATCAATGACGGCAGCGACGAGGCGCATATGGCACCGTTTGAAAAGGCGGCGGAATATCCGCAGTGCGTTTTGCTGCGGCATTATAAAAACCTCGGGAAAGGGCGTGCGCTCAAAACCGGGTTTAACTATTTTCTTTGCCACCAGGACGGGGATATTGGGGTTGTGACGGTGGACGGCGACAATCAGCACCATATCGATGACATCGAAGCATGTGCCAGAAAACTGGAGGAACATCCCGATGCGATGGTGCTCGGCTGCCGAGATTTTTCCCAGCCGGATGTTCCCTCTCGCAGTCGTTTCGGCAATCGCAGCGCTTCGTTCCTATTCAAAGCGATGGTGGGCCTTTCGATCAGTGATACTCAGACCGGTTTGCGCGCTATCCCGACAAAATGGCTGTATGAGTTTGTGGATCTGTATGGCGAACGTTTTGAGTATGAAACCAATATGCTGCTGGAAATCAAACGGCTTTCAATTCCGCTTCTGGAGCAGCCGATTCGCACCATCTATCTGGATGAAAATGTAGGTTCTCATTTCCGGCCGGTACGGGATACTTTAAAAATCTGCCGGCTGCTCTTCCGGTTTATCGCAGTTTCCGCCGCTTCTTTTCTGGTGGACATTTTGCTTTTCTGGCTGCTGGAGATGTTGTTTGCGCCGCTTGATCTGGCAAGGCGGATTCTGTTTGCAACGGTAGGTGCGCGGGTTCTGTCTTCTGTTTTTAACTACCTGATGAACCGAAAGGCGGTATTTGGGCAGAAAGAGAATGTCCGGCATTCGCTCTGGAAATATTACTTGCTTTGTGTAGTGCAGGCCGCGGTCTCCTATGGAGGCGTCTATCTGCTCACTTCGCTGACTGCGGATTCATATTCCACCGCCTGGAAGGTGCTGGTGGATCTGTTGCTTTTCCTGCTCAGCTTTCAGATTCAGCGGGAATGGGTATTCCGGAAAAATGACAGGAAAGGTTTGACTTGAAATGAACCCAAAAGAAGATCCTCTGATGGAGGCAATCTACCAGATGCGTGCGGAACGCAGGGAAAAGCGCCGCCGTATCCGGCGAAATATCCTGCGCGGCGTGCTATGTCTGTTTGTGCCGGTTGTTGCGGCGGCAGTTTTTGTATTCGGCGGCGCGGCGATGATTAACTATGGTCCGTCTGTCGCCATGCGTGACATGTTTGTTATGTCGATGATGGAAACCAGTGCAGCAAAATTCCTGGCGACCATGTATTTTTCCCCCGAGGAAATCGAGGAAATCCAAAACGCCAATTCGGTGCAGGAGGTTTCGGAGGTGACCGACGTTGGTCTGGTCAATGTGCCGGATAAAGAGCCGGACGAAACCGAAACGGAACCGATTGAGATCCACGAGGTGGTAGGGCCGACCTTCAAAGGCAAAATGATGATTGTGGCAGATCCGTCGCGGGTGTATCTTTCCACCTGTCCGTATTTCGGTGCAGATGCAGCCGGTATGCGGGTGGAGGAGATGATCGAGCGGGACGGTGCGATTGGCGGAATCAACGCGGGCGGCTTTGTGGATGAAGGCGGCGTTGGGAACGGCGGACAGCCGCTGGGACTTGTCATTTCCCAGGGAGAATATAAGGCGGGAAGCTTGGGAGGCACCACGGCGATGGCCGGATTTGATGAAAAAAACCGACTGGTTGTTGGCAACCTGACCGGGCAGCAGGCCAAGGATATGGGGCTGCGGGACGCTGTGAGCTTTGGGCCTGTTCTGATTGTCAACGGGAAACGTGCTGAGGTGGAAGGCACCGGCGGCGGTGTCAATCCACGCAGCGCGATCGGGCAGCGCGCCGATGGTGCGGTATTGCTGTTGGTCATCGATGGCCGGCAGCCGCACAGCATCGGGGCAACTTATAAAGATGTGATCGACGTGATGGAAGAATTTGAAGCGGTCAACGCCTGCAACATGGACGGCGGTTCGAGCTCCCTCATGTTTTATGAAGGGGAACTGATTACAACCTGTGCGTCGCTCTACGGTTCGCGCCAGCTTCCCACAGCCTGGCTGGTCAAATAGGAGGCGCAGATGGAACAGAAACAAAAAAAACGCCGCCTGTTTGGGTGGTTCTTTGCGGTGTATACCTTTCTTTGGATCGGAGCAGCAGCGGCTGGCCTTTGGCTTTTGTGGGGCTTTTTGGAGCAATATGACCGGAATTCCCCCGATATGATCGCCAAAAATACCGCCGCTGAGATTGAAAGTGGCAGTTACACACTTCTTTTGCAAAGTGAGGAGCTTGTGCCCGACCGCTTTTTCACCGCGGAGCAGAAAGAAGAGTGGCTAACCGGGTATCTCACAGGCAAACGGATTTCCAGCAGGGAAGTTCCCGGAGAAGAAAACTGCTACCAACTTTCGGCGGATGGAGAAGATTTTGCACAGATTACCTTGGAACCGGATGGGGCGAAAAATCGGTATGGCATGCAGCCTTATCGGGTGACAAAGGTGGCAACTTCGTTGGAAACAGTTCCGGAAATTATCATTCATGCGCCGGAAGATGCGATTGTGGAGGTAAATGGCGTTCCGCTGACAGCTGAGGATCAAACCGGTGAGAAAATAACGGAACAGGCTTATGCGGGGATGCCGGAAGAATATGTGCTGCCGGCTGAAGTGACCTATCGGCTCGAAACCCTGGCAATGGTGCCGGAAGTGAGTGCCCGGATGGAAGGCGGAAGCTGCTCCGTGGTACAGCAGGATACCGTGTTTACCGTGACTGCGGAAGCGGATGACACACTGCGGAAGGAGATGGAAACGGCGGCGGTGGAAGCTTCCCATCTTTACGCACGATTTATCACCCAGGACGCCAGTCGGCGGGATTTGACGCCGTATTTGCTGGGTGGGACCGAATTTTATGACAAACTCGCCGGGTTTTATAACGGTTGGTATATTGACCATGATTCCTATGAATTTGGGGAGACCACTGTGGAAAATTTCCGGATGTACAGCCAAGATCATCTGAGCTGTGACGTGCAGTTTGTATACCAGGTAAGGCGCGGATCCAAAATCCATGAATTTCCCTCGGCGTATACTCTTTATTTCATCCACACCAAAGATGGTTGGAAAATTTCTTCGATCGCAGTGCGGTAGAGAAAAAATGTAACAGTAAAAAGTGAAATAGTGGATAGAAAACTGGGCATTTTTGTTTTATGATAGCAGTAACAAGGATATGGGAATTTACGGGGAAACCCGAATGTCAGGAGGTTATCGTATGAAAATTTACTCAGTTGGCTGGGGCTGGACGCCAATTCCGGAGGATATGCCGGAGGGAGACAGTCTGATTCGGATTGCGGATCAGGTTAAGGAACTCGGCTTTGATGGGGTGGATTTCCTTTCCACCTATGAGTCGCTCGACAGTTTCTTTGATGAAGAAAACTGCAGGAAACTCCGGGAGCACTGCGAAGCGATCGGGCTTCCGGTCGGCGGTCTGGTATTCCAGTCCAATCTCTGGAACAACCCGGACGAAACGGTCACGGAAAAGCAGCTCGCCTATTTCCGGAAATGCGCAGTCGCGGCTTCCGGGATTGGCGCAAGAGCAATATCCTGCATTATCCCCGGACCGTTCGGCGCAAAAAATATCCGCTCCAACGCGTCCCCATCCGAAAAGCATTCCT
Source organism: uncultured Clostridia bacterium (assembly GCA_944382875.1). Classification (GTDB taxonomy): domain Bacteria; phylum Bacillota; class Clostridia; order Oscillospirales; family Ruminococcaceae; genus Merdivicinus. Next base: position 44,489 of record CALWNQ010000006.1, on the reverse strand, counting down.
GTAACCTGCCGGCAGATTATTGCTGGGAGGATGACTGGAACCGTTTTGCGGGCAATCTGGCAAAAGCATGCGATATTGCGGCAGAATACGGACTTTGGATTGCACTGGAATGTTTCCCCGGCTCGCTCTGTTCCACCCCGCATGCGATGCTGCGGATCGTGGAGGATGTCAACCGGAAGAATTTTGGCATCCAGCTGGATACTGCCCATCTGTTGAATCAGCGGATTGACCCGGAAACAGCGGTTTATATGCTGGGGGCGAAACGTATTGTTAATGTCCACTTTAAGGACAGCGATGGCTACACCCGCGGGAATCTGCCGGCTGGCTGTGGAATTGGCGACTTTACCGCTATTCTGAATGCGTTGAAAAATGTGGGATACAAAGGCAGCGTTTCGATTGAAGTGGAGTTTACCGATAATCCGAAACGTTATATGAACCAGGCGTTGCAGCATGTGCGTCTTTGTGACAAGAATCTATATTAACAATTATAGATAACAAAAATATAAATATATAATATTTTTATTTTGTTTTATAAAAATCGCATAAAAAATTTACACCAGGAATGTTAATATAATGGATATACAAAGTCGCACAAAAGATTTATAATGACGGTAGCAAAAGGCTTTCACGGAGCAGAAATGCCCGTAAAATACAGAAGCAAAGGAGTTGTGAAGAATGTTGAAGGTTGGAATGATCAGCAAATGGCATGTTCATGCGAGCGGATATGCCGAAACAGTGAAAAAGACCGGAAAAGCGGAAATCGTTGCCGTTTGGGACGATGATGAAGCACGCGGCAGCGCTTGGGCGAAGGAACTCGGCTGCGAGTATTACCGGGATCTGGACGAGATGCTGACACATGTGGAAGCGGTTGTGTGCGACGCTCCCACAACCCAGCACAAGGAAGTCATTATCAAGGCTGCCAAAGCTGGCAAGCATGTCTTTACCGAAAAAGCAATGGCACCAACCGTAAAAGAGTGCGAAGAAATGGCAGATGTGATTGAAAAGGCCGGCATTACTTTTACCATTTCGCTTCCGCAGCGGATTTCCCCTGTCATTCGTCTTGCCAAAGAAATGATCGAGCGCGGCGATTTCGGAAAGATTTCTCTTGCCCGTCTGCGCAATGGCCATGACGGCGTAAGCGGCGGATGGTTGCCAGATTACTGGTTTGATGAGAAAGATGCTGCTGGCGGCGCTTTGATGGATCTTGGATGCCATCCGATGTATACTGCCTGCTGGCTTTTTGGAAAACCCAAGAGAATCAGTGCAATGATGAGCGCTCCGTTCGGCAAGCCTGTGGACGAAGCCGCCACTGTTACTATCGAGTTTGAAAACGGGGAAGTCTGCACCGGTGAAACCAGTTTTGTCACCTATCTCACTCCTGGTTCGGTGGAAATTTACGGCTCCGACGCAACACTGGTTGCGGTGGGCAAAGATGTTAAGATTTATGGCAAAAAGCTGGAACCTTATGTGGGCAAAAACGGTGTAGAACCCAAACTTCCGCCTGAAATGCCGATTCCGCTGGAGCTCTTTATTGATGCCTGTGTCAACGGCACTGGTACCCCCAAAGGCTTTGGCCCGCGTGATGGTGTTGATCTGACCAGATTGCTGGAAAACGCTTATATTTCCGATAAAGAAAACCGGATTGTTACATTTTAAGACAGAAAGTGAGGAGTCCAGATGTCTATTGCAATCGTAACCGAAAGCGTTTCTGCTGAGATGCGCGAAGTCCGCGTCGGCATCATCGGATGCGGCGGTATTGCAAACGGAAAACACATGCCTTCCCTTCACAAGCTGCCCAATGTGAAAATGGTGGCGTTCTGCGACCTGATTTTGGAGCGCGCGGAAAAGGCCCGCCAGGATTATGGTACACCGGATGCCGAAGTATATACCGATTATCGTGATCTGATTGCCCGTGACGATATCGAGGTTGTTCATGTCCTGACCCCGAACTGCGCCCATGCGGAGCTTTCGATTGCGGCACTCAAAGCCGGCAAACATGTTATGTGTGAAAAACCCATGGCTGCTTCCTATGAAGAAGCCAAAGCGATGGTTGCGGCAGCCAAAGAGAGCGGCAAATTCCTTACCATCGGTTACCAGACCAGAAGTACTACCACCCATCAGTATGTTCGTCATATGATTGAGAATGGCGACCTGGGTGAAGTCTATTATGTCAAGGCTCCCTCTATCCGGCGCAGAGGGGCGCCTCTGTGGGGCGTGTTCCTGGACAAGGAAAAACAGGGCGGCGGCCCAATGATCGACATTGGTACCCACTCGATTGACGCGGCACTTTCGCTCATCAACAACTATGATGTTGAGAGTGTTTCCGGTGCTGTATACCGCAAACTGGCGGATACCGCTATGAACTCCAACGAATGGGGTATCTGGAAACCCGAAGATTTCCAGGTAGAAGATTCCGCAATGGGCTGGGTTCGTTTTAAAAACGGTGCAACTATGGTTGTAGAAGCTTCTTGGGTTCTTAATTACACCGGCGAAGCCCATATGACTCTTTGCGGCACCAAGGGCGGTGTAGAATTCATCGGGGATACAGTCCGTGTCAACGGTGAAAAAGACGGCTCTCTGTACATCTGTGACATCAAGCCGAATTCGACAGCGCGTGACCTCTTCCATGGCCAAAATCTGACCTGCGAAGAGTATGAAGCGAAACAATGGATCTACAGCATTGTAAACAATGTTCCGCCTCTGACCAAACCAGAGCAGGCTTGTGTTGTTTCCCATATCATCGAAGCAATCTATCAGTCCGCAGCGACCGGTAAGACCATTTATTTTGACGATTGATCTTCCATTTCAATCTCTTCACAAAGCGGGAGACAGGCTTTTAAAGCCTGTCTTTTGCTGTTCAAAAAAAATTTCTCTGAATGAAAGGATTTCCTTCTGTCAATCGTGTTGCTTATAGAAACCAAGATGGAGGGATTATGATGAAAAAGATTATTAGTTTTGTATTGCTGCTTGCCATGATGACCACCGGAGGTGCGGCTGTTTTCGCAGCGGATTCCGCGGATGCAGCTGGTCAGCAGGTAACAAAAGTTGTTTGTCCGTATAACGGGGAACGCCCGCTTGACGGCACCGGCTTCCAATATGGCAGAAACGGCGGAAATGTTGGAACTGCTGTAGATTGTCTGAATCCAGATTGTCCGAACGATGGAGAGCGCCCGCTTGACGGCACCGGCTTCCAATATGGCAGAAACGGCGGAAATGTTGGAACTGCTGTAGATTGCCCGAATCCGGATTGTCCGAACGATGGAGAGCGTCCGCTCGACGGCACCGGTTATCAGCGTGGAAAAGGCGGCAGATAAGGATGGTTTATGCGGAGTGAGGAAGAAACAAATCGCGCGTTGACACAATATGCGGATACGGTTCGCCGAATATGTATGCTCTATTTAAAAAATCAGACAGATACCGAGGATATATTTCAAACTGTATTTATGAAATATCTGCTCAGCACCAAGCAATTTAAAAACAGGGAACACGAAAAAGCATGGATCATCCGGGTAACCGTCAACGCTTGCCGTGATTGGATTCGGAGTTTTTTTCCACAGCCGGACTGTGCCTTTGGACCAGGTTGGAGACATCGTAGCGGAAATGCAGGAGGACCACGCGGAGGTGCTGGAGGCGGTTTTGGCACTGCCACAAAAATATAAGGAAGTGGTTTACCTCTACTTTTATGAGCAGTATACAGCGGTTGAAATCGGGAAAATCCTGGGAAAGAATGTCAATACTGTATATACACTGCTTGCCAGGGCAAAAGGGATGCTGCGGGAAAAGTTGGGGGTGAAGAATTTGCGGAATCGGATTGAAGAGGCATTCAACGCAGTTCATGCAGAACCAGAGCTAGTTGAAAAAACCAGACTGAAACTGCGAAATGAACTCTATGGCAGGCAAAAACGAATGCTTCGCATTCGAAAATATGCAGTATCTTTTGCGGTTTGTCTGTTGGTGGCTGTAGCAGCGGCTGGATTTTGGGCGTATCAGACATCGGTTGCCGCTATTTTTGTGGACGGTAATACTCCGGTGGAATTGGAGGTAAACTGCTTTAATCGCATCATCCGCGCAGAAGGCGCAGATGGGGACTATTCTAACCTTTGTCACATGCAATACGAGGATGCGGTCGAGAGTCTGATATCCGAACAGGGAGAAAGCGTTTCCGTATCAGTGCTGTCAAATGACGCAGAAAAAGGCAACCGGATGCAGCAGGAAATTCTATCCTGTCCGGTGGGAGAAACAGTGGATTTTTCCTGTGAGGTTGGCGATTATACAGAGTATGAAGCAGCTCAGGAAGCAGGGCTTTCCGTTGGAAAGTACCGGGCATATCTGGAACTACAGGCACTTGATCCGGATGTGACACCAGAAGAGATCAGCGGTTGGAGTATGAAACAAATACGGGAACAAATCTCTGCGTTGCAGCAGGAGGCGTCATCGGATGATGAATCCGTTGAAACGGTTCCGGAGTTGTCCGAACATGGGAATGGAAACGGATCCGGAAAACAATGGGGCAAAAATCGTTCGGAAACTGATTCGGAATAAATGAAAGCACAGCTGACCAAAGCAGCTGTGCTTTTTTATGGTTTCGATTTAGTAGAAGACTTTTTTTTGCGATATCTTTTTCGATAAAGAAATAGGATTTCAAGAACAGCCAGGACGGCAAGGATAGAGAAAAGCAGAGGAATAATGGTCATCCAATGAAAGGAAGGGGAATTTGCGGAAACAGCGGAAACTTCCGTATCGGAGATTTCGGAAGCATCTGTTTCTGAGGATTGTGAGACTACAGCCGTGTTCAAAAGGATAGGGGTACGGAGAACACATATATTCCGGCGCCCTTTTGCAGCGCACATGGCAAGTAAACCGGCAATCGTAGTTTTTTCGTCCGCTGGTTCACCGATCTCGGGTGAAAAGCCTCCGTTCTGATTTTGAAAAGTAAGCAGAGCTTCGATTGGGTTGTGTCCTTTGATAAAATCGTCAGGATCCGCCTGAGCACCAGATGCGAATAATGCGACAATGACTGCCGCGGTACTTAATGCAGTGGGATACTCTGTTGTTCCCGGAAATGAACCGTCATAGTTTTGCATATTAGAAAGGTAACGAAGAGCATTTTGTAAAGCCAGTGCAATTGTTTCATCAGAATAATAGGGGGAAAGCGCTGTAATTGCCAGCGCAGTATGAAAGATGGTACTTTCATTCCCTTTGCTAGCTGAAAAACCGCCATCTGTATTTTGCGATGTCAGAATATTTTGCTGTAAAGTTTGCCTGGTATTTATGCCATCGGAAGGCAGAGGGTAGTCATTGGAATCAACTGCGATGAGCGACAGCATGGCGGAGAGGGAACCCCCCTCGGATATATTGGGGAACTCAGATAGCTTGGCGATCAAATCGGTCCCTTTGACACTGGAAGCGTGGATCCCGCAGAAAGATACAGAAAGGATATCTTCCGCAAGTGTTGCTGCAGATTGGTACTCCGCTGAAGAGACAGATGTCATCATATTTTGCAGATCACGGTATTCGACGGAAACACCAGCTGCTCCAAGGGAAAAGAAAGCAGAGAATGTTGTATGTGATTCCTTTAGCCAGCCGATTGTCGAACTCAATGCAGAATCATAAGAATCGTCCCATAATGTTTCCGGAGATGTCAGCAGGCTGTAGCTGCGGGATGGTTCCTGCGCTTCTATAGATGAAGTATTGGTTGAAAGATACTCCCAACTTAAAGAATCACCATCGGCGAGGGGATTTAGTAATGTATCGGAAAGGCGTCCGTTGATTTTCAAAGACCAGACTCCGTCTGAACCATATGATATGGTATTGGTGTGATCTTCCAGTTTGATGTCTGTGAGGATATCCTGTTCTACAGTATAATCCGATAAGTAGGCATAGTTCACTAACTGTTCCAAAAGCTGTTCCGGTGTTGTATTTTCCGGACAGGCAAAAGATAAATCCGGAAGGATTTTCTGTCGGGCAGAAAGATCGGTAAAGGAAACAGAAACAGAGATATTGGAAATCTCTTCGGAAGGGGAATCTTCTGCCTGGGCAGACATTGGGAGACAAAAACTAAAAAGTATCAAGAGTAACAGAACGGATATGTGTGGAAGATAATGTTTCACAAAAATTCCCTCTATCAATATCAATAAACGGGTGTTTGATGCTGTTAATTCTATTATACCGGATTTTAGAATACTTTTCCAGTATTCTTATAAAAAATCATAATATTTTGTCGAAACGCTGCATAGAAACATAAAAAATCAATACAATTTGACAAAATAGTTTACATTTATTGGAAATAATGGAAAGAAAAATTTTTTTGTGGAAAATCCTTGACAAAAACGCTGATTTTTGCTATAATATAGAAGCTGTCCCGATGACAGATGCTGATATGGCTCAGTAGGCAGAGCACGTCCTTGGTAAGGACGAGGTCACCAGTTCGAATCTGGTTATCAGCTCCACAACTCCCGCAGGATTCCTGTGGGAGTTTTTTCATGCAGAAAAGAAAGGAACGAGGATTCATGCAGCAGATCGATTTGGATAAACTTGCGGAAGAGGTTGGACGAGTTGCACGGCAAGCTGGGGAACTTGTGCTCTCTATGGAGCATCCGGCAATTCATGCAAAAGAAGGGCACGCAAATTTTGTAACAGAGGCTGATGTTGCTTCACAGGAGTTTATTGTGGAACAGCTGAAAAAACTGCTGCCGGAAGCTGGATTTCTGGCGGAAGAAGGGGAAAAGACGGAGCTTTCCAAAGGACTCTGTTGGATTATTGACCCGATTGATGGAACAACTAATTTTATGCGGGGATTCCGTCACTCAGCCATTTCGATTGCGCTGGTAAATGGGATGGAAGGGCTGCTCGGAGCAGTTTGGAATCCATATATGCGGGAGCTTTTCCATGCTGTCAAAGGCAGTGGTGCTTTTGTGAATGAGACACCAGTTCATATAGCCGAAACGGTGCCTGAGCAGGCGCTGGTGATATTTGGAAGCGCGCCGTATTACCGGGAGTTAGCTGACCGGACTTTTGATACGGTAAAGCGCATCTTTTTGCGATGTGGCGATATCCGGCGTTCTGGTTCAGCGGCTCTTGATTTGTGTTATTTGGCAGCGGGACGCTGCGATGGTTTTTATGAAGCCAAGCTTTCTCCTTGGGATTTTGCAGCAGCCTCAGTTATTATTCGGGAAGCAGGCGGGGAAATTTCTGCTGCCGGTGAATTGCTGCCCTATGACCAGGCTGTTACAATTTGTGCTGGAAACCATGCGGTTCATCAGATGATTCTGGAAGAAGTTCAGAAATAAAAACACCGTGCTTACCCAAAAGGGCAGGCACGGTGTTTCTTTTAGCTGTGAATGGAGAGGAGCTTCTGTTTCAGATCACCTTCCAGCCGGAGCAATTCCGCTTCGGCATCACGGCGTTTCTGACGGCCCTCTTCCTGAATCCGAATCACTTCATCCAGGGTGGAGATCAGGCTTTCATTAGTATGGCGCAAAGTTTCCATATCCACAATACCGCGTTCGGATTCTTTGGCGGTATCGATGGTTGCCATTTTCAAAGTGTCAGCATTGCGGCGGAGAAGTTCGTTGGTCATATCGCTGACAGCGCGCTGTGCTGCAGCTGCCTGACGGGAGTGCTCAACGCCGAGCGCAAGCACCATCTGGCTTTTCCAGAGTGGAATGGTATTGACAAGGGTGGACTGAATTTTATCCGACATCAGGGTGTTGTTATTTTGAATCAGGCGGATCTGCGGCGCAGTCTGGATGGAAATCATGCGGGTGAGTTCCAGGTCGTGGATCTTCTTCTCAAAGCGGTCACAGAGCGCATTCAAATCATTCACTGCCTGTGCGTCTTCCGGCAGCCCGCTTTTGGAAGCGCGTTCCATCAGAGTCGCTAGTTCGGTGGAACGAACCTGTTCCAGTTTCCGTTTGCCGGCGATGATATAAAGCGACAGCTCCTTAAAATAAGTTTTGTTCATCTCATACATTTTATCCAACAGAGAAACATCTTTGAGAAGCTGAACCTGATGCTGTTCCAAAACTTCGCAGATATGTTCCACATTGGCTTCCACTTTTTCGTATTTAGCCTTCATAGCAGTCATTTTGTTGGCGGAGCGTTTGAAGAACCCAAAGAATCCCTTATCTTCTTCCCCGATTTCAAAGGATTTCAGCTCGGTTACAACACTGGTGAGAACTTCGCCCACTTCTCCTAAATCCTTGGTACGGACAGTGGAAAGGACATTTTCCGAAAAGTCTGCAATTTTTTTCTGTGCGCCGGAGCCATACTGGACAATGATGTTGGAATTGGTTAGCTCAATTTTCGGCAGAAAAGCCTGTACCATTTTCTCTTCTTCCGGAGTCAGCTCCGGTTCAGCAACGGTTGCCTGTGCTTGCTCTGTTGTCTGAAGGGCAGCGGGGGCAGCGGGAGTGACAGGTGCTTCTGTTTCTTCGCCCAGGTCAAGAGTTAAGGTAGGGGCTTCGATTTTGTCAAACGGATCGTTCATAACAATGGCTCCTTTACGATTATTGATTGCCCATATGCAGGTCGTTTTCGATCAAGCCTTCTTGAGAAAGCATGGTTTCCAGCGCGGAAATATCAGCTGATAGCCCGATCAGATCCTTCTGCATCAGGTTTGCATACAGATTTTGGAAAGCAAGATTAATATTGTCAAGCGCGTCGCGGATTTCTTGTTTGGTATTCCGGATATCATCCGTTTCGATGGCGCGCAGTTCCAACTCCTGATAAGCTTCCGAGAGCTTCAGGGTGGTGGGAAGGTAATAGCTCATAAATTTGCGGATTTGTGGAAGTTTTTCCGGATTGTTGACAACATAACCAAAGATTCGGGAGCAGACATTTTCCAGTTTATCCAGCTTTTCGGAGATTTCCGGTTCCGGGAGTGCAATATTGATCTGCCGGATTTTTTGAATATAAGTTTCCCCGGTCTTCCGCAGCTCCTCCAACGCAGCCGCATTGGGATCTTCGTTCTGGAGTTTCTGCATCCGTTCTGCTTCCATCTGCTTTTGTTGGAGATTTTCTTTCATGGAGAGGTAATGGTCATATACCTCTTTACTAAGGATAAAGCAGGTTTCCTCGTCATCAAAATAGCAGTTTTGAAAAAGGTGACTTCCCATCATTTTTTTCAAATCTTTGCGAATACGATCCTCCGGGATGGAGAGAGCAGCGGACATATCGGCAATTGTTGCATAATCCGCACCGCGCAGCAGGTTTTGATATTTGATTCCACGTTTTGCAAATTGGATTTTCTGCAGTCCGATAACAGCCAGTACTGCACCGATGCCTGCCGGCAAAAGATCAATACAGAGGGTAATTAAAGATTGAATCGGATAATATAAATCAAAATAATAAAAAGCAAACAGGATGTCTGAAGCATTTGACAGAAAAAATATGAGGCCAAAGACCAGCATGATAATACCCAAGGCGGTACTCGGTTTTTGCATGACAGCAGCACCGGATTTGTTACCGGTAAAGTTGTGGAAAGTCTGCTGCTGATTTGCGGCAGAAGGCTGCGTTGCTGCTCTGCGCGAAGCTTGTGAGCGCGGCGGTTTGGGCGGTGCCTGATAGGATTCCTGTGCATTCCACTGCGGAGGAGGTGCAGAAGTTCCGCGCGGCTCATTCCAAAAAGTATTTCGGTTATTTTCTGCAAAAGTACGGCTGGCATCGCGAAGGTTTTTTCCCGCTTCTTTTGCAACATCGGATGCTTGCTGCATCGTCTGGCGAATATCCATTTTGAGCTGTTCCCGGTCTTCCGGTGATAAAACCGTTTCGGTTACAGCATTTACCTTTTTACTGATTTCGGTGAAAAGATCATCCATGTATGAAATTCCTCCAATGAATGTACATTGCTGTATTCAAATTCTATTATAGCGCACTTTCCGAAAAAGCACAAGGCAGGAATTTCATTTTTTATAAAAAAAGCATATTTCTTTCGCTTTACCTTAAAATCATGGCATAAAATTCCCCATTTGTGAGAAAATCTTGTCCGGAAAGAGATTCTGTCAGTTCTAAAAGGAATGATTCGTTATATTCCAGTTCACGGGAGAAATTTTTGGCCGCAGAAATCTGGTTTTTTCGGGAACAGGTGCCGGTTTGGGAAAGCTGTTCCCAAAAGCGGGAGAGCAGCCATCCAAACAGTACGCAGACACGCATCCGGGCAAGAATCTCGCCGTCAAAGACGGATTTGAGCAGATAGCGGAAGAGAAAATAGAGAGTGGCATTCTGGGTGGGGAGCTGATTTTCCGGGGAAAGGCCAGCCGGCAGACCGGTAAAAAGGGTACGGAGCTTTTCGGGCCAGTCCGGGCGGTTTGGTTCTGGTTGAGATAGTGTCCGAAACAGTTTTTCTGTAGCATGTGCGGCGGAATCTTTCGGGATTTGGAGCGAGTCGAGAACCTCCCGGCAATAGATTTCGCTGCGATAATCGGCAGCACAGCTGTTCACTCCATCCAAATCCTCATAATCAAGACAATCCTGCACTTCTGCACCCAGTTCCAGCAGAAGCAGCAACCGATGCGAATAAGGAAACTCTTCCCGCAGCACCAGCGAGAAAGCAGTTTCCCTTGCGGCGGTGAGGGCGTCGAGCAGCGGCTGATCTTCCGCTTTGCCGTCCGGCTGGTCGTCCTGCCCGCTGCAAAAATCCGGCTTTTCAAAGAGGATCAATTCCGCAGCTGCTTCACAGCACATGCCGATACCAGATTCGATGCGGGAACCAAACCATTCGTGAAAGCGGGGATGCTCAGCGCAGATTTCGCAGAGTGCGTTTTGGCCGCACTCCTGGTAGATTTTACAGAGGTTTTCACCGTCGAGAAGCGGACAGCGGCCGTCTTTTTCCAAAATAAAATGGGGCGGATCTTCCCAGTAGATGCTGTTTCGCAGCTTTTCGCCGAACGAGCCAGGTAAATTGCGGTATCGGTCGGCAGCAGCCTGGTCTATATCAATCTCCCAGCCGATGCAGCAGTTGTCGCTGCACCGGGAAGCGATACACTGAAATTTGGAATAATATGCAGGAGTGATATGAAGCACAGAAAATTCCTCCTTAAGCAAAACAGGCGGTACGGAAGCCGTATCGCCTGTTTTTGTGTAAATCAGAGAAGATGAATGCAGTGGGTGGGACAGCCCTCGACACAGGTGCCGCAGTTGGTGCACTTGCTGTGGTCGATGACAGCGTGGAAATTCTCCACATGAATTGCGTCGTGTTCACAGGTCTTTTCGCACTTTTTGCAGCCGATACAGCCGGCTTTGCAGGCTGTCATGGTAGCTTTGCCGTTTAAGGGGCTGGAACAGAGGACTTCCACCTTTTTGGTTGCGTCAAACACTTCAATCAGATGCTTGGGGCAAACCTTTGCACAGAGTCCGCAGCCGGTGCAGAGGGAACGGTCCACAACGGCGACGCCGTTCTGCACCGAAATGGCATGGAACGGACAGACTTTGACGCAGTCACCCAGACCGATGCAGCCGGCAGGACAGCTTCCACGGCCGCCGTAGAGCTTGCTGCACGCTTCACAGGTCATTTCCCCGAAGTATTCATACTTGTCGTGGGTGACGCCGCAGTTTCCATTGCAGCGAACGGCCGCAGCCTGTTCCACAACATCTTCAAAAGCAGTCCCCATGATGGCGCTCAGCTTTTTGGCCACTTCGTCGCCGCCGGGGATGCAGGCGTTGGTGCGGGCACCGTTTGCAACAGCCTCCGCATAGGCGTCACAGCCGGCGTAGCCGCAGGCACCGCAGTTGGCGCCGGGGAGCGCTTCTCTTGCCTGTACGGCGCGCTCATCCTGTTTGACGGCAAAAACGCGGGAGAAAACCGTGAGCAGTACGCCCGCCAGCACTCCCAAGGCGACAAACAGCAGAATCGGAATCAGATAATCCATGAACAATCCTCCTTATCAGCCGAACAGGTTTTCCACCAGACCGCCGAAGCCCGCAAAGGAGGCGGCTACGATGCCGGCTGCCACCAGAGCGGCCGGTACACCTTTGAACATTTTGGGGACATCCGCCCGTTCAATGCGCTCACGGACACCTGAAAAGAGCAGCAGCGCCACCATGAAACCAAGTCCGGCGCCTAACGCATTAACGATGGATTCTCCCAGATTATAAGCATTGTCGATGTTCAGGATGGTAACGCCCAGCACAGCGCAGTTGGTGGTAATCAGCGGCAGATAGATGCCGAGCGATTTGTAAAGGGGCGGCATGAACTTTTTGATGAGGATTTCCACCAGCTGTACAAACAGCGCGATGACCAGAATAAAGGTTAGTGTTTTGAGATAACCGTAATCGTGAGAACCGTCTGCCGGCACCAGAATGTAGGTGTAAATCGGCCAGGTGAGGATGGTGGACATCACCATAACAAAGGTAACGGCAATACTCATGCCGAAAGCCGAGCTGGTCTTTTTGGAAACGCCGATGAAAGGGCAGATTCCCATGAATTTGGAAAGAACAAAGTTGTCGACAAGGATGGCGCTGAACAGGATCGCGAGCATTTCTTTCATCAGTCATTTCCCTCCTTTTTCTCACTGCATCCGCTTGTGCAGGAAGCACAGCCGCCGGGGCAGCCTTCGCAGCCCATTTTCTTTTTGGAGATCTGATAGTGGCTCAGTTTGTTGACAACCGCAACCATGAATCCAAACACCATAAAGCCGCCGGCCGGTGTCGCGAAGAGGAGAATGGGTTCCAGCACGCCGAAGGTGAGGTCAATGCCGAACCAGCTTCCCATACCGAGGATTTCCCGGACCGAGCCGACCAGCAGCAGCGCCAGCGTAAAGCCGATGCCCATGCCGAGTGCGTCCGCAATGGAGCGGCTGACGGTGTTTTTGCTGGCAAAAGCCTCAGCGCGTCCCAGAATGATGCAGTTTACCGTAATCAGCGAGAGGAAGACGCCCAAAACGCTGTACAGTTCCGGCAGGTAAACCTGTAAAAGGAAGCTGACCAGGGTAACGAATCCCGCGATGATAACAATGTAGCAGGGCAGACGCACCTGCGACGGGATAATGTTCTTTAAAAGCGAAATGACGATACACGAACCAAGCAGTACGAAGGTGGTTGCGATTCCCATACCGAGCGCGTTGACCGCCTGGCTTGTCATGGCAAGGGTAGGGCAGGTGCCCAGCAGCATGACCAGGGTGGGGTTTTCCTTGATAATCCCCTTAAAAAATTCTTTGCTCCAGCTCATCAGCCCAATACCTCCCCGCTGAGTTCTTCAAAGAGTGCAAAAGCGTGTTCGGCGCCTGTTTTAATACCGCCGGATGTCTTAGTTGCGCCTGAAATGGTGTCCACGTTCAAGGCATCTGCGGTCTGTCCGGCGTATTGTGCCAGATAGTCGGTGTTGCCTACGACATTTTTACCGATGCCGGGGGTTTCGTTATCCGAAATCACCGTGACGCCCTGCATGACGCCATCCGCGTTAAAGCCGTACATAATCACCATTTTGGTGGAGTCGTAGCCCTTGACATTGAGGACCAGCGCCATTCCGGCGCCGTTTGCCGCTTTGTAGACAAATTTGAGGTCTTTGTCGTCGGTTTCCACCTCGACCTGTTCGAGCTTGTCGGCTTCGGGAAGTGCAACGGCTGCGTATTCGGCGAGCTTTTCCTCCGAATATCCGGCGTTTGCGAGTTCTGCGACTCCCGCCGCGTTGTAGGTGAGAGCAAGCAGGCCCGAAACAATGGCGCAGACCAGCACCAGAATGACGGTTGGACGGATCAGATCCCAGGTTTTATGCATGCTTCTCCACCTTCTTTCCGCCCAGAGGTTTGTGGGTTGCGAGTTTGTCGATCTGCGGGGTGAGGATGTTCATCAAGAGGATTGCAAAAGAGACGCCCTCCGGATAGTTGCCATACTGACGGATTAGAATGGTGAGTAAACCGGCGCCCAAGCCGAAAATCACCTTGCCCCAGTTGGTGGAGGGGGTTGTGGCGTAGTCGGTTGCCATAAAAATAGCACCGATCATCAGGCCGCCGGACAGGATCTGATAAAATGGGTTTGCACCGAGCGCCCCGCTCAGCAGAAATACGGTGCCGATAAAGACCAGAGGGGTGATTGGCTTGATGACACGGCGGACAACCAGATAGACGCCGCCGATCAGCAGGGCAAGAGCGCTCACTTCTCCGATGCAGCCAGGTTTGTCGCCCAAGAACATCTGGAGCAGGGAGGGAACCTCTCCGCCGTTTGCGAGCTGAACCAGGGGGGTGGGGGTAGCAACGGCATCTACACCGGCGTAATCAAACGGTTCGGTGAAGTTGGTCATGTAGCTGCCGAAAGAAGCAAGCAGAATCACGCGCGCCGCGATGGCAGGGTTTGCAAAGTTCTGGCCAATACCGCCAAAGAGCTGTTTGGTAACCGCAATGGCGATAAAGCAGCCGAAAACGGCAACCCACAGCGGAATGGTAACCGGCAGGTTCATGGCGAGCAGCAGTCCGGTGACGACAGCGCTCAGGTCGGTGATGGTCTGTTCCTTTTTCATCAGCCGGCGGCAGAGGTATTCGATCAGCACGCAGCTTGCTACACAGACTGCGGAAATGATGAAGGCGCGCCAGCCGAAAATGATAACCGAAGCAATCAGTGCGGGACAAAGGGCGATAATGACGTCCAGCATGATGTTCTGGGTGGTACGGTCGCTCCGGATGTGGGGCGACGGGGATACAATGAATGGATTCATGTTGTCAGATCTCTCCTTACTCCGCGATTATTTCCGTTTGAGCAGCCCTTTGGCGAGCTGGTTTTTCTGGGCAAGGTTGCGCTTGGCCGGGCAGACATAGGTGCAGCTTCCGCAGTTAATGCAGAGGTTGACTTTGAGCGTTTCAAGGCGTTCCGTGTCCTGCTGGTCATAAGCTTTCTCCAGTGCCGCCGGCATCAGGTTCATCGGGCACACGTCAATGCACCGTCCGCAGCGGATGCAGGCAGTGGTTTTCGGAATTCTGGCGTGTGCTTCATCCAATACCAGGATGGCATTGTTGTTTTTGATGATGGGAGTTTCCAGCGTGTCGAGCGCCGTTCCCATCATAGGGCCACCCATCAGCGCTTTGTGTACCATCTGACAGTCAACGCCGGCAAATTCCAGCAGATCGGAAATCATGGTACCGATCGGAACGCGGACATTCATCGGGTTGGTGACAAAGCTGCCGTCCACTGTTACACGTTTGTGTGTCAGCGGTCTGCCGGTTGTCAGGAAACGGTGCAAGTTGGCCACCGTGGTGACGTTCATCACGATAACGCCTTTGTCCGCCGGGATTTCCCCTTCTTCAATGATACGGCCGGTGGTGTTGTAAATCAGCACCTTTTCGGCTCCCTGCGGGTAAATGCTCTTGAGCGCTTCCACCCGGATGGCAGTACCCTGTACTTTCTGGTTCAAAAGGGCGATGGCTTCGGGCTTGTTATCTTCAATACCAATAAAGGCTTTGGTGATATTCAGGCATTTCATGACTGTTTTGATGCCTTCGATAATGTCATCGGGGTATTCCAGCATTTCCCGGTAGTCGGAGGTGATGTACGGTTCACATTCCGCGGCGTTGATCACCAGCGCGTCAATGCGGTCCACATCTTTGTAAGCAAGTTTGATGTGGGTGGGGAAACCTGCGCCGCCGAGCCCTGCAATGCCGGCGTCCCGTGCCGCGTCCACCAGTTCCTGTTGGGTGGAAACGGTGCGGGGAGTTCCATCAATCCAGCGCTGTTGGCCGTCTGTTTCGATGACCACTCGCTTGACCAACGCACCGGAAGAGGCCACATAATCCTCAATGGCTTTGACCTTGCCGGAAACCGAGCTGTGAATCGGAACCGAAAAAGCCTGTTCGCTTTTGCCGATGAGCTGACCGGCCAGCACCTCTTCTCCCGGTTTAACAACCGGGACACATGGCGCACCCATATGCTGTACCATCGGAATCCGGACGACTGCGGGGACAGGCATATCCACTGTCTGCGCATCCTGGGAATTCTTGTAATGGAGCAGCTTGAGTCCATTCAGTTTGAGCATTTACCAATCATCCTTTCGAAAGGGTTTCTCGCCGCCGGCACCGGATATTCTGCTCAAAGCGGGCAGGACAGCGCGCAGAAGCACAGCCGTGAGACATCCCATGAGGACGCCGGCTGTAAACAAAACCGGCAGGCTGTAAAAAACCGCCGTGTTTTTTAACAGGAGAGAGGCCATACAAAGCTGGCCAATATTGTGAAAAACTGCTCCGGGAACGTTGACATAAAAAAAGCGGAATTTTCCCGGTTTGGTCAGCTTTTTGGCAAGAATCATGACAACAAGGGAGAGAAGTCCTCCCGAAAGGCTCATCATGCCGGCGGTCACGCCTCTGGTGAGCAGGACAAAGCCAGATTTGAGCACAGCGATCGCGAGCGCATCCCTGCTGTTCAGATAAAATAGGCAGTAAGCCACCACAATGTTGGAAAAACCGGGCTTAATGCCGGGCGGCATCATGGGCATTGCCGGGATCAGGCTTTCGAGAAAATTGAGCGCGGCTGCCAGTGCCATCAAAAGCCCCATTGTAGCCAGCCGCCTGGCGGAAAGCTTGTATTTGTTATCCGGCAACCGTGTCCGCCTCCCCTTCGTTTCCACCCACAATCACCAGAATGGTTTCCCGCGGCAGGCAGGCGGCAGTTTCTCCCATTTTGGAAAGGAAACCTGCTTTTTCACAGATTTTATCCGGGCAGTCCGCTTCCACGAATCGGATGGCACCGTCTTTTACTTCAAACAGGATGTCCGGATTGGCTTTCAGTCCATAGACCCCGTCTTTTTCCAGGGAAAGAAACTCCACAGTGTCGCCGTAGATAATTTTAGCCCGGTTGCCCGCAGGTTTTGCCTGGAAAATTAGCATGGTGATCACAGCGGCAACAAGCAACAGAAAAAGAATGCTCCACCAGAGCATCGCTTTTTGTTTTTGGGAAAGGTTAATCAATCGGTTCCTCCTGATTCGGTATTTTGCGCGGAAAGCTGCTCCGAAATTAGGAGAGTTCCGCTTGTCGTTTCGGCGTAAATTACAATATTCGGATCATCGAGAAATTCCTGAACCGTACTGCTGCCGCCTGTCCAGAGGAGCAAAGCCCGGTAAGCCGCTTCCACGCCATTTTCTTCGGCAACCGTGAGAACAGCGAGATCCGTTTCGGCGGGGTATCCGGTTTGATTGTCGAGGATATTTCCGGTGATCGTAACAGCGGTTTTGCCTTCTCCCGCAAAGGTAAGGGAAGGTTCTCCGTCTGCTCCCGGAAAATCCAGCAGCATGGAGGTAGTGCCGTCCGATTCGGTGCCGAATGCGAGCTGCACATCTCCAATGGTGAGCAAAGCGCCGTCAAGATCCGCTTCTTTATAAATCTCCAGCGCCTGTCCTGCCGCATAAGCCGGCAGTAGGAGGTCTACACTGATCGAAATGCCGGGACGAGGCAGGAAGATTCCCGATGTTTCCGGGTTTAAAACAACCTGCGTATCATCGAGCTGGCTCAGTGCACTGCTGATTTCGTTGGCAGCCGGTTCGGTGGAAAAGTCGCCCCACAGGTGGTAAAGCGAGGCGGAAGTTATTGCAAAAGCTCCATTTGATTCCGATGAGAGTTTCAATGCTTGCTCAATCAGGGTGTATTCTTCCGGCTCCAGTATCGTTTCCCGGATACCGGCATCGGCGTTGATGCGGCTGACAACCGAGTCGCTGCGGTTATAGGACCATTCCCGCTCGATTTGCTGCAAAAGGGCGGAAACATCCCGAATTGCTTCTTCTGCTCCATTTCCCCACACCTTTTGGGTGACCAGTGTATCAAAAATCTGGTCTTCCCCGGTATATACAATCTGCTGTTCCGGCGCAGAGGGCTGGCTGATAACCTCTTTTTTTTGAATATTATAAAAAAGCAGTCCGCCGACCACTGCCAATACAACGGCCAGCAGAATAATCCGAAGCTGTTTCATGGCAAAATCCTCCAGTTCCTGACTGGTTGTTCACAATAATTTTACAAAGGGTGCAAACTTCCATAACTACCATAATAGAGGTTTTTGCGGGCTATGTCAAGTATTTTCTGCGTTTTCCGGCTGGAAAGCATCTGTGCGGTTCTGTTGTTCATCAAGCGACCAAAAAAAGGCCGGGAGAAATTCTACGGCAAAGATTTCCACTTCGGGAAGCTGCATATTTTGGAGCATTTCCTTCTGGCTTTGCAGCGCCCGTTCAAACTCGTGGTTTCCACCCTGCATTTCCTGAATACATTTGACACAGGCAGCCAGCCGGTCGGCGGCTTTGAGATAGGGGAGCAGCGGTTCGTCCTGGGGCTGTGGGCAGAGAAGCGGACGGTAAACCTCCTGCAAATCATCTGGTAAATGATGGATGAGTTCTTCCGCCGCTTCGGCCTCTACTTCCTTATAAAGGTCATGGAGCGCGGCGCTCCGGTATTTGATCGGGGTAGGCATATCGCCGGTGATAATTTCGCTTGCGTCATGGAAGAGCGCCAGTGCCGCGCAGCGTTCCGCGTTGAGGTGTTTGCCAAAGCGGACATTACCGATGGTGCAGAGTGCATGTGCAAACACAGCGGTATCCAGGCTGTGTTCTGCCAGATTGTCTCCAAAGGTGTTGCGCATAAGCCCCCAGCGTTCAATAAATTTCATGCGAAGAATCAGTGCGAAAAAGCTGCTTGCCATGAAAAACCCCCCCTTTTTTATTATCTTACCAAAAAAGTGAGGAAAAGTCCATTTGAAAAGCGAGGAAAATGTGGTATAATAGGAAAAAGTATCTGAATTTTGGCCAAAATAATTCCGACAGGGGTGGAACTTTGTGAATCTGCACCAGAAAAGTGTAATCCGGCAATATGGTACGGTTTTTTTACTCGGGCTTTGTACCAGTTTTGTGATATTCCTTCCTTTTCTCATCTGGGACAAAGGGCTGTTCATTTATTATGGGGATTTTAATGTCCAGCAGATCCCATTTTACCAGATGGCACATGATTCCATCCTGTCCGGAAATATCGGCTGGAACTGGTATACGGATTTGGGCGCCAACTTTATCGGCTCCTATTCGTTCTATTTGCTGGGGAGTCCATGGTTCTGGCTGACCATGTTGTTCCCGAGCGAAGCGGTGCCGTATCTAATGGCACCATTGCTGATGCTGAAAATCGCTACCGCTTCGGTTACTTCCTTTGCCTATATCCGGCGCTTTGTCCGGGAACCGGGCTACGCGGTAATCGGCGGATTGTTGTACGCTTTTTCCGGATACAGCATTTACAACATCTTTTTTAACCATTTCCATGAAGTGATTGCGATTTTTCCGCTCCTGCTCATTGCGATGGAGGAATTTATGGTCAACAACCGCCGGGGTGTTTTTGCGCTGGCGGTGGGACTTTGTGCAGTTGTCAACTACTACTTCTTCTTTGGCGAAGTCATCTTTGCCGTTTTGTATTTTGTATTCCGCGCGGTATATGACCGCGGAAATCCACACGGATTCCAGCTGACGGTGAAAAAGTTTTTGCTCTTGGGATTGGAGGCGGTGCTTGGGCTGCTGCTTTCGGCGGTGCTGCTGATACCTTCGCTGCTGGCAATTATGGATAACCCCCGGACATCCAACTTCCTGTTTGGCTGGAACGGCATTTTCTATGGCAATGTCCAGCGCTATGGTTTGATCTTTTCGAGCTTCTTTTTCCCGCCCGATGTTCCCGCTTATCCCAATCTCTTCCCCGATTCCAACGCGAAATGGTCGTCGGTTTCCGCTTTTCTGCCGCTCTTCTCGATGTGCGGCGTGATCGCTTTCTTCCGGGGAAAACGGAAAAGCTGGGCAAAGGGGCTTTTCTCTCTTTGCATTGTGATTGCGTTTATTCCGTTTTTGAACAGCGCTTTTTCTGCTTTCAACAGCTCCTACTATGCTCGTTGGTTCTTCATGTTCCTTCTCATTATGGCAATGATGACGGCGGTTTCGCTGGAGCGGTACCGGGATGAAATGCCATTTGGGATCAAATGGACGATGCTCATTACCCTGTTGTTTATCGCGCTTGCGGTATTCCCGTCTTATCAAGATGGCAAGCTTGTCTTCGGGCAGCTCATCAACTATCAGGAACGGTTCTGGGCGTATCTTCTGGTTTCTATGATGGGGTTAGCGCTTGCTTCGTTCCTGATCCAGCTGGACGGCAAAGCGTTTTTCCGCTATACGACGATCGCGGTCTGTTTTGTGTCGGCAGTGATGTCCATCCTGATGTTGGCCCTTGGCAAAACCAATCCGGCCAATGCGCACCGTGTGTCCGAGATGGCACTCAAAGGAACTGAGAAATTCAGTTTTCTGGAGGATGATCCCGTCCACTTTTACCGGATCGACCTTGACGACTGTATGGATAATTTCCCGATGTACTGGAAAATCCCCACGATTCAGGCATTTCACTCGGTGGTGCCGGGTTCCATTTTCACATTTTATGATACCATTGGGTATGACCGCAGCGTTGGTTCTCGGCCGGAGCTGGATTATGACGCCCTGCGTCCGCTCACTTCGGTAAAATACCTGCTCACCTATGAGACGCAGGAGGGCGATCCGGATATTTACGGTTTCACCTATGTCACAACCGAAAATGAGCTGAAGATATACGAAAACGAAAACTATATCTCAATGGGGTTCACCTATGAATACTATGTCACTGAGGAGCAGATGGAGGAATACTCCGAATCCAAGCGCGACTGGCTGATGCTAGCCGGTTTGTACCTGGATGAAGAGGCCATTGCGCGAAACTCGGATATTCTTTCGGAATTGCCGGAAGAAGAATTCCCGGTTTTGAGTGAAGAGGGACTTGCCGAGCTTGCCGATGACCGTAAGCAGGAAACCTGTTCTTCCTTTGTGCGGGATAACGGCGGATTTACGGCGGAAATCACGCTGGAGGAGGAAAATCTTGTCTTTTTCAGTGTTCCCTGGGACAAAGGGTGGTCTGCGACCGTCAACGGCGAGCCGGTTGAGATTGAAAAAGCCAACGCCGGTTTTATGGCGGTGCGTGTCCCGGCAGGCAGCGCGGAAATCCGGTTTGATTACAAAACTCCTGGTCTTGCAGCAGGCGGTTTAATTACGCTGGGTGCGGCACTGCTGTTGGGCGGATATTTCGTAATCGTGCGGATTGCTGTCAAACGAAATCCAGCGCTCCGCTGTGATCCGTACCGTCACCTCAATGCCGAGCCGGCTTGCGAAAATGTGGAAGCTTCGCGTGCGTATAGCCGGAGTGTTGCCGCGAAAATCCGCGCAAAAGTTCTCGATAAGAAAGGAAAAGGCGAAGAAGAATGATCCTGTATCTGGTGGTACCTTGTTATAATGAAGAAGCGGTTTTGCCCGAAACTTCCCGCCGTTTGGCGGAAAAATTCCAGGCACTCGAGGCGGCGGGAAAAATTTCTCCCCAAAGCCGCGTGCTGTTTGTGGATGACGGCAGCAAAGACAAAACCTGGAGCCTGATTGATGAGCTGCATCATCGGGATCATCGTTTCGGTGGTGTCAAGCTTTCCCGCAACCGCGGGCATCAGAATGCGCTGCTGGCCGGATTGATGACGGCAAAGGAGCATTGTGACGCCGCGATCTCGATGGACGCGGATCTGCAGGACGACATCAACGCCATCGACCGGATGGTGGATGCTTTTGCGGAAGGGTACGAAGTGGTATACGGCGTTCGCTCCAGCCGGGAAACGGACACCTTTTTTAAACGTACAACGGCGCAGGGCTTTTACAAATTTATGAAGCTGATGGGAGTAGATATCGTTTACAACCACGCCGATTTCCGGCTTATGAGCCGGCGTGCGCTCGAGGGACTTTCCCAGTATGAAGAGGTTAACCTCTTTCTGCGGGGAATTGTGCCGCTGATTGGCTACCCCAGCACAACGGTGGAATATGAACGCGGCGAACGTTTTGCCGGCGAGAGCAAATATCCGCTCAAAAAGATGCTTGCCTTTGCCTTTGATGGAATCACTTCTTTTTCGGTTAAGCCGATCCGGTGGGTGACGGGGCTTGGCTTCCTGATTTTTATGGCAAGTATTCTGGCGCTTGTGTATATTCTGGTGGTAAAACTGCTCGGATTTGCGGTTGCAGGCTGGTCGGCCACCACAGCTTCTATTTGGATGCTGGGCGGTTTGCAGCTTTTATCGCTCGGTGTGATTGGGGAGTATGTGGGTAAAATTTACACCGAAGTCAAAGCGCGGCCGCGGTATCTCATCCAGGCGATCAACCTGATGCCGGAGGAACCGGAGAGAGGGGAGATCCAGGATGCAAAATGACTTTTCCAAAGGGAGTGTGGGGCGGAATATCCTGATGCAGGCAATTCCGCTCACCATTGCCCAGCTGATCCAGCTTTTATACAATGTGGTGGATCGGATTTACATCGGCCATTTGCCCGGTTCGAATGGGCTCGCTTTAACCGGAATCGGCTTGACATTTCCGGTAATTCTTTTGATTACCGCCTTTACCAACCTGTTTGGCACCGGCGGCGCGCCGCTCTGCTCTATCGAACGCGGAGCCGGAAATGTAGACCAGGCGGAGCGGATTATGGGGACGACTGCCTGGCTGTTATTCGTTTCTTCCTTCTTTATTATGGCTTGCTGCTATCTGTCAAAAAACCGGTGCTTTACCTGTTTGGCGCGAGCGACCAGACCTATCAATATGCCAGCGATTACTTAAACATCTATCTGGTCGGTACCGTTTTTGCCATGGTGGGGCAGGGGTTAAACTATTTTATTAATTCTCAGGGTTTCCCAAAAATTGGGATGTGCACGACTGTTTTGGGCGCGGTTTTAAATATTGTGCTGGATCCGCTGTTTATCTTTGTATTCGATATGGGGATCAAGGGAGCCGCGATTGCCACTGTAATCGCACAGACGGCGTCGGCTGTTTGGGTGGTGCAGTTTATTGTTAGCAAAAAGGCGATTTTAAAGCTCCGACGCAGTTATTTTCGGTTTGATTTTGCACTTTTTAAGCGGATTGTATCGCTTGGTCTTTCTGGATTTATCATGTCGGCCACCAACTGCCTTGTCCAGATTGCCTGCAACAGTACCTTGAGCCGATACGGCGGTGACCTGTATGTTGGAATTATGACAGTGCTCAATTCGGTGCGGGATATCACTACTCTTCCCGTGAACGGTATCACAAACGGCTCTCAGCCGGTGTTGGGATACAACTATGGTGCAGGAGAATACCGCCGGGTGCGGAAAGGGATTGTCTTTACATTGATTTTGGGTGCCGCTTATTCGCTGGCAGCATGGCTGATGGTGCTGTTATTCCCTGGATTTTTTTTGCGGCTTTTTACAAGCGATCCGGATATTGTGCTGCACGGCCAAGAAGCGCTGCAAATCTACTTTTTCGGCTTCATCTTGATGGTCTTCCAATTTTCGGGGCAATCTACCTTTGTTGGGCTTGGCAAATCCAAACAGGCGATTTTCTTTTCGCTGCTGCGCAAGGTGGTAATTGTGGTGCCGCTCACTTTGCTATTGCCGAAAATCGGTTTTGGCGTCAACGGTGTGTTCTGGGCAGAGCCGATTTCCAACGCGATCGGCGGACTTGCCTGCTTTGGCACCATGATGGCAACTGTTTGGCGAAAGCTCGGAAATGCCGCAGAACAGAAATCAGTATAAAAGCGTCTGTTGATCATTTCAGTAGAAGTTCTTGAGAGAATAAAAGGATGCAAAATCTAGAAATTCTTATCTGATGTGGAGTTTTGCGGATTGCGAACAGTGATTACATATTTTTGCCATTTTGTTTTCTATAGTACAATCTGCATTTTTGATGGGAAAAAGACAATTTTATGGGATATTTTGTCTTTTCGCGGCTGACATCTTGACAATTTCTTTTAGATATATTATGATAAAGAGGTAGGATTTACCAAAATTTTTTGGCGATTAAGGCAAAAAAGTTGTATTGGAGGATTATGGAAATGAATGAAAAATACCTTGAATGGATTTCCAAAGAGTTAGAGGACAAGGACCTTACTGCAGAGCTTGAAGCAGTAAAAGGCAATGAAGAGGAAATCAACGACCGCTTTTATCGCGATTTGGAATTTGGTACCGGCGGCTTGCGCGGCGTGATTGGCGCCGGCACCAACCGGATGAATATCTATACTGTTCGTAAGGCAACACAGGGCGTCGCGGATTTTATCAATAAGAATTATCAGAACGGATCGGTTGCGATTAGCTATGACAGCCGTATCAAATCCGATGTCTTTGCAAAAGAAGTCGCCCGTGTCTGTGCGGCAAACGGTGTCAAAGCATATATTTATCCTGAACTGATGCCCACTCCTGCCCTTTCGTTTGCGGTGCGTGAGCTGAAATGTTCAATGGGTGTTATGATTACTGCCAGCCACAATCCTGCAAAATACAATGGATACAAGGCATATGGACCAGATGGCTGCCAGATTACCAACGAAACTGCAGATGAAGTGCTTGCAAACATCCTTTCTGTCAACGAATTTCATGATGTCAAGATTGTCGGATTTGAAGAGGCATTGGCAGATGGCCGGATTTGCTATATCGGCAACGAGGTAGTGGAAAGCTATTATGCCAATGTCCTCAAACAGTCTATTCATTCCGAGATTGTAAAAACAAGCGGATTCAAGGTTGTATATACTCCTCTGAACGGCACTGGCAACAAACCTGTTCGTGAAATTCTCAAACGGATTGGTATTAAAGATGTAACAGTCGTTAAAGAGCAGGAACTTCCGGATGGTAATTTCCCCACCTGTCCTTTTCCGAATCCCGAAATTAAGCAGGCTCTGGAATTAGGTATGAAATATTGTGAAGAAACCGGTTCCGACCTTTTGTTGGCAACAGACCCTGACTGTGACCGCGTCGGCATTGCTGTAAAATGGAACGGGGATTATAAGCTCCTCACCGGCAACGAGGTAGGCGCGCTGCTGCTCGACTATATTGCTTCTCAGCGTATTGCGATGGGAACCATGCCAAAAGCACCGCTGGCAGTTAAAACCATCGTAACAACCGATTTGTGCGAATATATTGCCAAGAAATATGGCATTGAGTTGGTCAACGTGCTGACTGGTTTTAAGTTTATTGGCGAACAGATTGGACGGATGGAGCAGAAAGGCGAAGAAGACAATTATATCTTTGGCTTTGAAGAAAGCTACGGCTATCTGGCTGGCACTTATGTGCGCGACAAGGATGCGGTAGTTGCCTCTATGCTGATTTGTGAAATGGCAGCGTTCTATTCCAAACAGGGCAAAAACCTGGTAGAGGTTTTGAATAACCTTTATGAGACCTATGGATACTTCCTTTGCACCCAGCAAAGCTTTGCCTTTGAAGGGGAACAGGGTATGGCGAATATGAAAAACATCATGAAGACGCTGCGTGAAAATCCAGCCAAAGAAATTGGCCCGGATAAAGTAGTAGGATTTGGTGATTATCTGGGCAGCGTTCATACAGATATGCTTACCGGCAAGAAAACTGAGATCCAGCTTCCGAAATCGGATGTACTTATGTATGAAATTGAAAATGGCTGTAAAGCAGTAATTCGTCCGTCTGGTACAGAGCCTAAGATTAAGATTTATTATTTTGTGGTTCGCAAAGATGAAGCCACGGCACGGGAAAAAGAGAAGGAATTACAGCAGAGCTTTACGAAACTGTTGGCAATATAAAGTTAAAACTTGGTAATTCCAACAAAGGTTTCAAAATCTACTTGACAGTCTTTAAAAAAACACTACAATGGATAGTGTATTCTTTTATACAGAGATGATAAGGAGAAAGAAATCTGGAGGGTTACCTATGAACGTAAAAACGATTGGCATCTTGACAAGTGGCGGTGACGCGCCGGGCATGAATGCGGCCATTCGGAGTGTTGTTCGGGCTGCTCTGAAAAATGATATGAGAGTACTTGGCGTTATGCGGGGTTATAACGGCCTGATTAACGGCGACATGGTAGAAATGAACATGCGCAGTGTTTCCGATATCATTCAGCGCGGTGGTACAATACTTTATACAGCTCGATGCAAAGAATTCAAAGAGATGTCCGGTGTGTTGAAGGCAAAAGAAGTCTGTGAGCAGGTCGGAATGGACGGGCTGGTTGTAATCGGCGGTGATGGTTCGTTCCGTGGGGCTGGAGACCTCTCTTCTGTTGGTATCCCCTGCGTGGGTATCCCCGGTACCATTGACAATGATATTGCTTGTACTGAATATACCATCGGTTACGACACAGCAATGAATACTGCTATGGAAATGGTTGATAAAATCCGTGATACTGCACAATCTCACGATCGCTGCAGTGTTGTAGAGGTTATGGGCCGTCGTGCAGGCTATATTGCTTTGAACGCTGGTATTGCTTGTGGTGCTACCTTTATCTGTGTTCCGGAAATTGGTCTGGATATGGATAAAATGATTGAGAAGATTCAAGCTGCTCATAAACTTGGCAAAAAGCACTTTATCATTATGGTTGCTGAGGGAATCGGTAATGTAAAAGGTATTGCCGAGGAAATTGAAAAATGCACTGGTATCGAAGCCCGTGAAACGGTTCTTGGTCATGTACAGCGCGGCGGCAATCCGACCGTTACCGATCGTGTCGTAGCAAGCCGGATGGGATTCCATGCTGTTGAACTTCTGAAGCAGGGTATCGGTAATCGCGTAGTCGCTCAGCAAAAAGGTGAAATCGTTGATTTTGACATTCAGGAAGCACTGGCTATGAAAAAGCAGTTCCCGATTGAGCTGTATAACATTGCCAATGACATTTCTTTCTGAGATAATTAGCAGAACAGCCTCTGTCCTATAGGACAGAGGCTGTTGCGTTTTATTCCGTTTTTGCATAAAATGCAGAAACGGGGGTGGAAGTATGGTTGCCAAGCAGCGAAAACCGCGAAGAATGTATCATTGTATTTTCTTTTTGCTAACGGTTGTGATTGTATTTGGGATTATCTGGAAACAAAAAATACTTCCGCCGCTATCTGCGGCCGCGGAGCATCTTGCAACAGCAGCGGCAGAACAGGCTTTTGCGGACAGCGTCAAAGACATTCTGCCGAGCATGGAAACAGAAGAGCTGCTGCAAGTCCGGTATGATAAAGATGGTGAGATTTGTTTGGTGGAAACTGATTCTGTGGCAGTTAACCGGATTCGTTTTGGAATCTCAGAAAGCTTAAGGCAGAAGCTTGGCAACCTTTCAGTTCAGGAGGCAGGAATTCCGTTGGGGAGTTTGCTCGGAAATGGATTCTTTTATGGGTGGGGGCCGAGCATTCATGCCAGATTGCTTGCTTCTGGGAGTCATACCATCTCTTTATCAAGCGACTTTACCGAAGCCGGTGTGAATCAGACGCATTGGAGGTTGGTAATGAAGGTAGAAACAGAAGTGACAGTGCTGTTTCTTTCGGAAAAGAAGACAGTAAATGTGCCGGGAGAATATGTAATTGCAGAGCTTCTAATCGCGGGTGAAGTTCCGGAAAGTTGGACACGACTGGATTCAGAAAGCAATTGGCCGTTTTTAAGCGAAGAGAGCGCAGATACTTGACAGAATTCGGAATTTATACGATAATAAGAAAGAAGTTTTGGGAAAATTCCGGAAAAATCAATTTGGAGGAAAAGCCATGAACAGAGCACGCAAGGGGATCTGCCGGATCGGAATTGGTGGGATCGCTGTTTTTGTGGTAATTATGGTGCTGTTGGCATCGTTATGCGGGTGGCTTTGGTATAATCGTGAGACAGGTTTGCCAACCATTGTTTTTGGTCAAGAGTGGATGCCAATGCGTTCTGCTGATATGGAACCGGCTATTGCAAAGGGCAGTTTGCTTTTGTTGGACGATGCAAAAACATCTGAGTTGGAAGCAGGTCAGACCGTGGTGACCGGAAGAGAGAATGGCCGTGGCGGTGTGGTTTCCCGTGTGTTGGAAGAAAAAGATGGCATGCTGTTGCTCAAAACGGATCGTGCTGATTCTGCGGTTGAAACTGATCCGCAGACTGTTACCCATGTGGTAACGAGTGTTGTACCGTTTTTGGGCACAGTTTGGGATTTCTTGCTGACGGCAAAAGGCGTGATCCTTGTACTGGCAGTTCCTAGTGTGATCTTTTTGATTCTGGAGTTGATTGGACTTCTGCGATATGCCAAAGCCGGTAACCCGTTGCTGGAACAAAAAAGTGATTTACGAAGCAAGCTTTCTTCCTTTACAGAGGACGATGAGAAGGAAAATTTTGTCGATGTGACTGCTGAATATACCGGGGCAAAATCTGGAAAAAAATATCGTTCGCCGCTCAGGCAGGAACAGGAAGCAGAGGAGGAAAAGCCGGAAAAATATGCCGATCTAGACTTTAATCCGTTGATGGAAAAAATCGGTGTTTCTTCTGTGGAGAAGGTAGAAATTCCAGCGCAGCAGGGACGGTTGATGAAAATTTTGATCGATGGAAGGGAAGCAGCTTCGGTTCCGTTGGAAAATTCCTGTACTTTCAGTGTTAAAACTGAGGACTGCCGCATAGATATTAGCGTTGTTCCCAGCGGTCGCAGTCCGGAATAATTTTTTGTCGAAAAATGCAACATCCGCCATATTTTTCGGCACTATTTTATTAGACGCCTTTCCGGGCAGCCTGCTGCGGCAAATTTGTTTCAGCGGGGTGACGGCATGACAAGAACATTTCGAATCTGTGGCTGGATGCTTGCAGCAGCATTGATGTTGGGGGGCTGTATGCAGACAAAAGGTGCGGTGGAGAAATCTTTCCCAGAAAACAGGGAAATTGCGGAATGGAGCGGTCAGACGGCAGATCTGGATGAGATTTTATCTGCATTGCCGCAGAAACAGGAAAGTGCGGAAATTCACGGTGTGTGGATTTCCTATCTGGAGCTTTCCCCGCGGATTGTCGGAAAAACGGAGGCGGAATTTATAAAATTGGCGGAGGAGCTCTGCCAAAACTGTCGAAGCCTTGGATTTCAAACAATTTTTTTGCAAATCCGTCCTTTTGCAGACAGCTTTTATCCCTCGGAATACTATCCATGGTCATGTTATGCCGGCGG
The DNA here is from genome assembly GCA_944382875.1 of uncultured Clostridia bacterium. GTDB lineage: Bacteria > Bacillota > Clostridia > Oscillospirales > Ruminococcaceae > Merdivicinus. The sequence continues at coordinate 15,603 of CALWNQ010000006.1, read as the reverse complement.
CGTAATTGGTGCATCGCCGGGATATGATCCGGTGGGAATTTTGCGGGATTGTGCTGCAAAACTTGGCCTTTCCGTTCATGGTTGGATCAATCCGATGCGTGGATTTGAGGAGGAGGAGATCGGACGGGTTTCAAGCGAATACCCGATTCGTCAATGGTATGATGACCCTGATTTAAAGGATCAGAATCTATTTTCGGCGGATGGAATATTGTATTTGAACCCCGGTTCGGCAGATGCCAGAGAACTGATTATCAATGGGGCACTGGAAGCACTCGAACGGTATCAGCTTGACGGCATCCACATTGACGATTATTTTTATCCGCCCTCCCTGCCTTTTTCAGCAGATGAAGCAAGTTATCTTGCTTGGAAAGAAGCGGGAGGCACTCTCTCACAGGAGGATTGGCGGAGAGAAAACACATATATCATGGTGAAAGAACTCAGCGAAGCGGTCCATAAAAGCAGTGAAACCGCAATGTTTGGGGTAAGTCCGCGCGCCGTTATTTCTCAAAATTACAATGATTTGTATATTGATGTAGAGAAATGGATGGCCGAACCAGAGTGCCTTGACTATATTGCGCCGCAGATTTATTTTGGTTTCGAGAATGAAGCGGCGCCTTTTGCACAAGTAGCTGCCGAATGGGATGAACTTTGCACCAAGTACCAGGTGCCGTTGGTACCAGGGTTGGCAGCGTACAAAGTAGGGCAGGAAGATACTTATGCCGGCAGCGGGGTGCTGGAATGGGTGGAATCCCCGCAGATTTTGCAACAGCAGGCTGCATATCTGCAATCTTTGGACAGCTGTGCTGGGATGATCTTTTTTCGTTATGATAATTTTATTAACGGAATTGCGGAAAGCCCGTTTTCCGTCCAAACCAGTACGCCGTAAACCACAGGATTAGGAAAGAAAAGGAATGAGCATGGCAAAGAAAATACAAAAACGCTTGATTTCGTTTGTACTGGCACTGATGATGTGCATGGTAAGTATGGGCGGACTGATTGTACAGGCTGCCGAGGGCAGCGATATGGTTCGGATTCTACGCGATGTTTCCCCGAAAGGCAGTGTAACGCTTGTAAGTGGGAAAGCTTTGGAAATCAAGGCACTTGCAGTGTCCGGTTCAGAGGTGACCGCAAAGGTGAACGGAACTACGGTTACCCTTGCAGCGACCTCTGAAAAAGAAGACGATGCTTACTGGTATGCGGGACAGTATACTGCACCCAATGTTTCCAAGGAAACGGATTTGGGGCAGATTACCATAACAGCCAAAAAAGACGGACGGACTGAAACCCGTCCGGGTGCATCGGTCAAAGTAATTGTTCCGGAAACTTATGTGACAGTAGATAAACCAGCTGATTCCGGCGGAATGGATGATGTGACGGCAACTTCCGGCGACATTATCCGAATCACGGCTGATTATGCGGATATTTTCAACAGCGGAACAGGCAGAGGTGAGGATTACGCTTCTCCCTATCTTTACAATCTTCCCAAGAATACCATGGACTATGTTGCCAGCACGACCTCGTCCAGCTATGTGCTGAAATCCGGGCGCCGTGTAGCAAAAACGAATGCAACCGTGGTGAAAAACGGTACCAATGGCAACAATAAGATTTCGGATGTATCGGTGAAAAAGGATGGAGACTTTACGGTTCTCACCTTGAAACAGAGTTGGGCAGTGCCTTTTAATATTACACCATCTCCATTAACTTATTCTGGGACTACCAATACAGTAACCAGCTGCAACCCGACTAGCATCACCATTACATTTGACTATACCACTTCTTATCAATCCGGCAGCCTTTCTTTTCCAAGCGGTTCCGCTTTTAAAAGTGCAAGTTGGACAACTGCAATGAATGGCAGTATCCCACAGGTTAAGCTGACCTTGACGCTCTCTCAGACCGGAGGATTTTACGGCGCGTATGCACAATATGACACCAATGGAACCCTTACTCTGAAATTCCTCAACCCGGTGGACAGTCTGGATGGCGCTCGGATCGTCATTGATGCGGGACACGGCACCGGGGATCCCGGCAATACTGCGGGCGGTATCTATGAGTCGGAAATAAACCTTCGGCATGCGAAAGCACTGAAAGCGGAACTGGAAGCGCGCGGGGCTGAAGTATATTTGCTGGAAACACGTGGGGCTAATTATGTTGGGTTGTATGAGCGTGTTGACATGGCAACAGAGTGGATGCCTCATATTTACATTGCAGTACATCAAAATTCGGTAACCAACAACAGTTCGGCGCGGGGTGTGGAAACTTATTATAATAATCCATACTCGCAGCGGCTAGCCAAATACATCAATAACGAGATCTATCAAACCTATTTGGAACTGCCATATGCAAGTACTGCGAAAGATCGCGGTGCCAAATTCAGCGAATTTGCGGTAACCAGAACCAAACAGTTCGCCGCAGTACTGATTGAGTACGGATTTATGTCCAATCCCCAAGATAAAGAGCTGCTCACAACTCCGCAGTATGAACCTGCGTTTGCTGCGGCGGTTGCGGACGGAATTGAACAATTTTTCAGCGGTAAATAATTGTTTTAGACGCGAAAAATTTATAATTCTGTCAAAGTTCCCTCTTGCGTTATTGGTTGGTATATAGTATAATATACTTATTGCGTTGCGAGGAAATTCGCCGCGAAAACCAATATGGAGGGAATAAAATGGTTACGACATTACTGGAAACAACCGCTGATGCAGCATCTACGAGCGGCTGGCTTGTGATGCTAGTGCAGCTTCTTTCCATCCTTCTGATTGTTGTTGTCATGTATTTTCTGCTGATCCGTCCGCAGAGAAAACGCGACAAGGAAACGCAGAAAATGCGCAACAGTCTGCAGGTTGGCGATGAAGTCACAACATCAGGCGGCATTATTGGCCGGGTTGTTTCTCTGCGGGAAGATACTGTTGTGATTGAAACTGGTTCAGACCGGAGCAAAATCCGCGTCAAACGTTGGGCAATTCAATCAAACGAAACTCTGCACGACGAAGAAGCATAAAATCCTGGAATATAGCATATCCATAAAACAAAACTCGAGAAGGGGCGGCGTTTTATGGCAGATGCAAACATTCAGGAGAAGAAACCTCCGGTATTAAGCGGCATACATGCGTATTGTAAACCCGTGCTGTTCGGAATACTGGCGGGAGTGGGGACAATTTTTGTTCTTACTGGAGCGGCAGCACTGCTTTTTGCGGTGCTGCGGCTGACAAGCGCAGCCATACCGGCTGCGGCGGTTTTCATTGTCACGATCAGTGGGTTTATTACAGGCTTTTTAGCAGCGAAAATCAGCGGGAAGCGCGGATTGTTAGTCGGCGGATGTGCCGCATTGATGGTAGCAATCCTTTTGCTGGCTGCCGGATGCATGTTCTCTGGCGTTCCGCAGGGGACGGCTTATACCAGAACAGCAGTGATAACAGCGGCTGGGATGCTCGGTGGTTACCTTGGAGTAGGCGGTAAAAACCGTACATATCATTGACTTAAAAGAACGGAGAGATGAAGTATGAAACACGTAAAAACTCTGAACAAATGCAATCTGAAAGATTCTGCTGCCAAAGGCGGCTGCGGTGAGTGCCAGGCTTCCTGCCAGTCTGCCTGCAAGACCTCCTGCACAGTTGGCAATCAGAAGTGCGAAAAAGCTGACAAGTAATTTTTCAGCAACATGATGGTTTCGGGCGAACGGCACTCAAAAGGGGCTGTGCGCCCGTTCCTTTTGTTTGGAAAAAATGCATATAATCGGAAAGGTTTGAACAAGATGATTCATAAATACAGTCTGAATGGCTATAACATTGTGCTGGATGTCCACAGCGGCGGCGTTTCGGTTGTGGACGATGCGGCTTACCGTTTGTTGGATGATCTTTCTGCCCCTATGGCGGAAAAATGCCCGCAGGAGCTGCTGGATAAGCTTTCCGGGGAGTTTTCCCGCGAAGAGCTGGAAAGTGCTTATGATGAGCTTTATTCCATGTACCAGGACGGTATCCTCTTTTCTGAGGATGATTACGCGCAGTTTGCCGATCGGATGGTTTCTTCTCCAATTAAGGCGATGTGTCTCCACATTTCCCATGACTGCCAGCTCCGGTGCAAATACTGCTTTGCTTCGACCGGTGACTTCGGCGAAGGACGCAAGCTGATGAGCTTTGACACTGCAAAACGTGCGATCGATTTCCTGATTGAACATTCCGGTAACCGCCGTAACCTGGAACTCGATTTCTTTGGCGGTGAACCGCTGATGAACTGGGAAGTTGTCAAACAGACGGTGGAATATGCCCGCAGCCAGGAAAAAGAGCACAACAAGCACTTTCGCTTTACCATTACCACAAACGGCATTCTGCTGACCGAGGACAAGTACGAATTCCTCAACAAAGAGATGTCCAATGTGGTTCTTTCGATTGACGGACGCAAGGAAGTCAACGATCGGATGCGCCCCAATATGGGCGGCAAAGGTACTTATGATACCATTATGCCCAAATACCAGAAGTTTGTAGAAGCCCGCCGCAAAGGGGAAAACGACCAGTATTATGTCCGGGGAACCTTTACCAAGTACAATCTTGATTTTGGCAAGGATGTTCTCCATTTCGCGGATATGGGCTTTGACCAGATTTCGGTTGAGCCGGTGGTCACCGATTCCAAATACGACTATGCGTTAACGGAAGCGGATATTCCCGCCATTTCTGCTGAGTATGAGAAGCTCGCTACCGAGCTGATTGCCCGAAAGAAAGCTGGTAAGGGCTTCAATTTCTTCCACTTTATGATCGATCTGGATCAGGGTCCCTGCGCTATCAAACGGCTGCGCGGCTGTGGCTGTGGCAACGAATATGTGGCAATCACACCGGACGGTGACATCTATCCTTGTCATCAGTTTGTCGGTATGGAAGAATGGAAGATGGGCAGTCTGTACGACGGCACCTTCAACACCGAGGAGAAGGATTATTTTGCACGGGCAAACATCTACGGCAAGGAAAGCTGCGCTGACTGCTGGGCGAAGTTCTATTGCAGTGGTGGATGCAATGCAAATAACCTGATTTACGCTGGTGATGTGCTCAAGCCTTTCCATCTTTCCTGTGAGCTGGAAAAGAAACGGCTGGAATGTGCGATTATGATTAAAGCTGCAATGGCAGACGAGGACTAAATCCGGAAAAGGAGCGATAATAATGCTGAAACTGGGTGCAATCGGATGTGGCAACATGGCAACAGCAATTTTGCGGGGTGTTTCTGCTGGAATGGTGGGGAACTGTGCTCTTTTTGGATGTGATGTAATACCGGAAAAGGCGGAAGCGTTGGCACAATATGGGGTTAAGCCGCTCCGCTCCGCAAGCGATGTTCTGCGGGAAGCGGATTACATTCTTCTGGCGGTCAAGCCCCAGGGAATTGATGCACTGCTTGCTGAGATTGCCAATGATCCCAATCGAGACAGGGTGTATCTCTGTATTGCTGCCGGTATTACGGCGGAGCATGTCAAAAAAGGGTTGGGCTTTGATGCAAGAGTGGTGCCGATTATGCCCAATACCCCTTTGCTTATTGGCAAAGGGGCAACTGCGATGGCTCAGGTTTCGCCTGTTTCAGATGAGGAGTTTGAAACAGCGCAGCGGGTATTCAGCTGTGCCGGGATTGTCCGACGTGTCGCTGCGGATCACATGAACGAGGTCATTGCGGTAAATGGGAGTACACCGGCTTTTCTCTATGAATTTGCCCGCTGCTTTGTAGAATATGGGGCACAACATGGGATTGGTTATGAAGACGCACTGGCGCTTTTCTGTCAGACGATGCGTGGTGCAGCCGACATGATGGAGCATTCCGGACAGGATATTGCTTCCTTGATTGAAATGGTTTCCTCCAAAGGTGGCACGACGATTGCCGGTCTTGAAGCGCTGCGGAATAAGGGGCTGGCTGATGCGGTAGAAGCTTGCTGCACCGACTGTGTCAAGCGTGCCTATGAGCTGTCGGAAGGAAAATAACGGGCGCCTGTCCGCATAAACAGACTTGCTGCGTCATATGCTGTACCATTCCAGAGAAAAGGACGGATGGTGTAATGGTACAGGAAACAAGACAGCAGCCGGAGCTGATTGCGGCGGCAAGACGTACAGCTTTTACGGAAGAAGAAACGAAGGAGCAACAAGAAAACTCTTCTGTCAGCTGGAAGGAACCGCCTCCTCCAAAGCCTGTGGAGGTGCATCCGGTTGTGCGGGAACGGTTGAAATTTGTGTTGGCTGTTTTATTTCTGGCGGGTGTAGCTTATGGCGCTTATCTTTCCGGAATGCTTGATTCACAGACATCGTCACTGTTGGAAAACTTAGCGCGCGGCTATCTGGCAGGACGTGCGGAAGAAAGCTTTGGCAGCGTTTTTTTGCATGCCTTAGTTTCTTCTGCAATGCTAGCCGGTGCGGTATTCCTTGCCGGATTTAGCGCAGTGGGGCAGCCGTTTGCTGTCTTTTTTCTGCTCTTTCGCGCTGTGGGCCTGGGGATGAGTATGGGGCATTTTTATGCTGCGGCAGATAAACGTGGGATTCTTTTAGCACTTCTTTTACTTTTGCCGGCAGGTGTTCTTTCTGGTTATGCACTTCTTTTGAGCTGTCGTGAGTCGATCCGAATGTCTAATCGATTTTTTAAAGCGATGATCGTTTCTTTTCCATTGAAACCGGAAGATTTTCGTTTATACATGTTGAAATTTGCGGTAATTGCAGGAATTCTCCTGATTGCCGCGCTTTTGGACGCAGGTTGTGCCAGTCTTTTCCGAATATTTGAGTAAATAAGGCGGATTGTTCAAGAATCGTTTATAATTTTGCCGGAAGCTGTCTCTTGACAAAATTCGTTTTTTCCTGCATAATAGTATAAGTGCCTAAAATCCAAAGCGATGTTTATTGTTTTCATGGGGAAAAATGATAAATACGTTTAAAAACCTTGGGAAAAGAAACGGAGATATGTGAGATGGCATTTTTTGGACTTTTTAATTACAGCAAACCCGGTCCCGGCATTGACAAAAACGCGCCTAAAAAGAAACGATTCTTCTTTTTCTTTGAGCTGTATTTCCGGAAATTCTGGAAGCTGATCGAGCTGAATCTGCTGTTCCTTGTCTGTTGTATTCCGATTGTTACAATTGGTCCTGCAATCTGTGGGATGACCTATGTTTTGCGCAATTACAGTATTGAGAAACCCACTTTTCTGCTTTCTGATTACTGGGATGCTTTTAAAAGCAACTGGAAACAGGGGTTTGTCCTGTGGCTTCTGTCTACAGCAGTTACCGTAATGGCTGGGACCTCTTTCTTTTGGTATTTTGTAAATTCTGCGCGTTCCTGGATGATGTTAATCCCATTCGGTTTTTGTATCCTGCTTTGCTTGATCCTGTTCTTTATGCAGTTTTATATTTATTTGATGGCGGTAACAGTTGAGTTGAAACTCAAATATATCATCAAAAATGCTTTGATTTTTGCTTTTCTTGGTGCAAAAACAAACATCATTACTGCGTTTTTTGTATTACTGATTGCAGTTCCCACCATATGGTTTTTCCCGATTACAATTCCAATTATTGCACTGCTTGCTTTTTCTACCATAGGATTTATCACGGTTTTTAATTCTTATCCCTATATTATCAAGTATATTGTGGAGCCGCACGAGCAGCAGCTTCGCGAGGAACAGGGCGATGATGAAGAGGAAGAAGAGGATGAGGACGATGTGATATTTACCGACATTGGTTCTCAGGAACGTCCAGCTGCTTCGTCCAATAATGATAAAAAAGGCGGCAAGGGCAAAATTATGCGCTGATTGAAGAAACTCCTGTTGCAAAAATGCAGCAGGAGTTTTTATTTAACAAGAAATGTTCAAGGCCCATTGCTACGGTGAAACCAATCAGCTTTGGGATGAATTGTGTGAGCTTCCGCAGAACAGAGCTAATCGAAAACCAAGACGGAAAAGCTGGTCTCTTCCAGGCATTCTCGTTGGATACACTGTGTGTGCGATTTGTTTTCCTCGATTTTTCCGCCAGATAGAAAATATCCTTTGAGTGTCCTGATAATGGTAAGAAAACTGTTCTGTATCGCAAACAGATAAGCGCCTATCCGTAAAAAATACCTTTCGAGTTTTATTTGACTCCGAATATTTTATGATCATATTTCAAACTATCCTTTTGAAAAGAAAAAAGCACAACATCAGGTAAAACCAAATGTTGTGCGATTGCTTTGGCGGAGAAGGAGCATTCCCCGCCAAAACCGCAATTCTCTAAAGCTTGCGAAAGAGGTTCCTGATTTGGATTTAAACAGATGTCAATGAGCGGATCACCGCCATCTGGATTGTCACGCACAATAATTCTGTCAACATATTTTTGAATCACGGATCGTTGTCCTTCCGGGGACATATTGGCGATATTCAAAAACTGATTGAAATACGCTGCAAGCTCCTCCCGGTTCATACGCGCGCCGGGTGCTCCGGTCAAAGCAACCAGCTCTTTCTGCAGAGATTCCTTGTGCGCTTTTCTCTCGGCCATAGCCTGCTGAATTTCTTCACAGTCCAGCCCTTTCATAACAGCATTCACAAGGTTTTTGATCTCCTGATCCGTCTGGCGGATTTCGTTAGAAAGCCGTTCCCGTTCCGATTCCAGAGAGCCGTTTTCATAGGATTTTAGTACCGCATCAATCAGGCTCTCCTTAAAGGCATCCGAAAAAGCAATGTGGTTCAGCTGCTGGATTACAAATTCTTCCAACTTCTCTTTACGAATCACCTTTTTATTACAGGTGTGCTGCCGTTTCGCCTTATTGCAGACATAGTAATAATAATCTGTACCGTTCGACCGACGATTTTCACCGACCATCCGGGAGCCGCAGCATCCACAGAAAACTTTCCCGGAAAGGATATACACGACTTTGGCTTTGTACCTGCCGCTTTGATGTTGGTTCTGCTCCATCATTTTCTGCACCCTTTCAAACTGATCTTTTTCAATAATGAGCGGGCAGCCATTATCCACCCGGATATAATCGTCCTGATATTGGTGCCGGTTGAATTTCCCGCGGCTATCCGCCGGAGAAGAGCGCCCGAAAACATAGACACCGGTATACTTCTCATTTTTCAAAATGTCATGCAGACTGTTTTTTCCAAAAGGCTGGCCGCGTTTAGTGCGGAATCCCTGGCCGTTCAGCTTATCAATGATATAGCTGTATCCGTTTCCCTGCTCGTAAAGCGAAAAGATCATTCGCACGGCCTTTGCTTCCTGCTCGTTTATAATAAGCTTCTGATCGGGGCCGACATCGTATCCCAGCGGGGGAATCCCTCCGGTGTGCCGGCATTGGTAGGCATTTTCTTTCAGGCCCTTCATGACTTCGGTAGCGAGGTTTGCGGAGTAAAATTCGTTCATGCCGGTGATAATGTACAGCATGAATTTTCCTTCCGGGGTGTTGTCCAACCTCTCAGTAATGCTTACAAGTTCCACGCCGGCCGCCGTCAGCCGGTTCCGGTAGTTGATCGTGTCGGCGCCGTCTCGGGAAAACCGGTTCAGCTTATGGACAAGGACCACATCAAATTGACCGGATTCCGCGTCCGTGATCATCTGCAGGAAGCCGTCCCGCTTTTTTGTGCTGCGGCCGGATTTCGCAGAATCGGAATAAATCTTCACGACATTCAGCTCCTGCTTCTGGGCATAATACTTGCAGGCGCGGACCTGTGCGTCAATGGATTCTTCCCGCTGCATGTCGCTGGAAAAGCGGGCATAAATAACCGCCTTTTGCATTGCGTTTCCTCCTATTGTGTGCTATAATAGAAGGGCAGAAAATCCGCTCGACAATGGAAAATCTGCCCTTTCTCCCGCTTCGGTGCGCCAACACCGGGGCGGGAATTTTTATTCTTCATATAAGTTTTTTCAACTGTTTTTCAGTAGAAAGAAAAAGATCTTTACGTTTTATAAAATAAATTATAGTAGCGACTGTTATTCCAAGATGAATCAAAAACAGAAAAAGTTGAAAATAAAACGCACCAACAAATATCATATCAAAAGATGAGTTTATTATATCTGTTACCATATCTCCAGTCGAACCGGATTCAGAAAAAGTAGCAACAGAAAATGTCAAAACCCCAACTGATATTAAGTCAACCAATTTTGCACATGTTACTGCTCCAACAGAGCAAAATACAGAGATAAAAGAGGATTTATCCAAAAACCTGGACAACAAATTGGAACAAATCAAAACTATGATTACAATCAAATACGGAATAAAAGTAAATAATGAATTTTCATGCCATGATCTAAAATGTTGAGAAAGAAGATAAATGTAATAAACTGTTAATAACGGCCACCAGATATTCAGGAGAAACTTAAACCATTTACACGGTTTAGGGTAATAATCGAGTTTTTTGAAAACATTTCGCAGTCCTCCATTCAACCTTAATATCCGTTTTGAGATACGCCATAAACTGCTTGTTCATGCGTAAACCCTTCATATTCCAGCTGTTCAATCAAATCTTTTCGGGAAAAAGATGAAACGGCTAAATAGGATTCTGCACATTTTGCAGCTTGTTCTTTCCAGTCAGCATCACAATTATTAGCACCATATTTGGCTTCACTGGGAGTAAATCCCTCATATTCCAGTTGATCAACTAATCCACTAAAAGAAAAAGCAGAAGTTTCTATATACGATTTTGCACATAAAACAGCTTGTTCTTTCCAATCTGCACCACAGCGAGAAGCCGCATAAACCGCTTCTTCATTGGTATATTGTTCATATTCCAACTGATCTACCAAGCCATCATAAGAAAAAGGCATGACAGAAAGATAAGATAACGCTGATTTCAACGCATTCTTTTGTCCTGTGGTTGGTGTATAAGTTGATACTTCATTTGATTCTAAAGAAATTTCCGAAACAGGTTCAGATTCCAAATCAGAAGCTTCAGAAACAGATTCAGATTCCAGAACAGACGCTTCTGAAACGGGCTCGGATTTCAGATCAGTGTTTTCGGTAGATGTCCCGCAAGAAATTGTAGTACATGCAATGGAAAGCGCCAACAATAAAGTTAGCAGTTTTTTCATGTCATAAACCTCAATTATATTTTATTCCGTCCTCCGGCGGTATGAAAAAGCATTCCAAAAATGCTTGACAGACAAGAACATCTATTCTATAATGTGATTAAACAAAATCAGAGCAAGGAGGATAGTTTATGGACAGTGAAGAATTCAAGCGACAAATTATAGAATTGCTCTCCAGCATTACCAATCCCCGCGCACTCAAAAAGATTTATCACTATGTCAAGCAGATGTTGGAACATCAAGACGAATGTTAAACCGAATATTCAGAAGCGGCTTTCGGGCCGCTTCTTTTTATTTTCCGGCAATTTTGCGGATCAGGTTCCGGACGATTTCTTTGTGTTCCTCCGGCAGTTCCCAGTAGGCTTTGAGCGCCGAAATGATAAACTCATCATTTGAAACCTGGATTTCGACCATCATTTTGGCAAATTCTTCGTCTGGATCCATTTTGATAAACATTTCGCCTTCACCAGTGGTTATCCATTTTTCATTTACTTGGAATGTATCACAAATATGCTCTATAAAGAGTGGTTTAATAGTAGCTCGTCCTAATTCTGCATTTGTAATAGCTCCACGTGTTAGGCCAATTTTTTTTCCAAATTCATCTTGAGATAAGTTGAGTTTTTTTCTTATCATTCGAATTCGTTCGCCAATTACATTGTCTTCCAAATTATCACCTCCGATTTATCCATATTATATCACACCGTTTTTGTGCTGTCAACACATTTATTTTCTAAAAAGTGTTGACAGCACGATTGCTGTATGATATAATGTGTTTACAGCACAAAGGAGGTGCACAAAATGAAAAAATCTGAAATTTCCCAAAACAAGTCTTTCCCATTTGACCCAAGGGACAAGGAAGATCTGAAAGAAGTGTATGAGAGTTTGAAAGCACTTCCGGATGAACAGATGATGTATGTGGTTGGATATATCCGGGCTATCCACGATCTGGATGCGCTGAAGCAGTGATTTCCGGCTGGAAGAAGGGAGGTGAGGAAGGTGAAAAGAAGAAAAAGCGAAGAATGGATACCGCCGTATGAACGGTATCCACATGTTCCACTGGTGTTAGCTATTTTGTCGGGAATAGTTGGAGTAGTTGCGCTAATTGTAAACCTATTGCCGCTGCTGACAAGATAAGGGCAATGATGGAAATAACAACCGGGATTCTCCATCGACGCTGTTCGGTCATATGTCTTTCCAATTCATTCAGACCATGAACATTGATTGAAACAAGAGATTTTCCAGTGATTCCATCAGTCCAATTATCATTTACACAACAATTTGAAAGAGTCAAATCAAACAAGTCCCAGTCAGGACTATTTGATAATTCAGTAAAGTTTTTGTATCCCAAAAAACATGCGATTTCATCATATGAGCGTTTCTTTTTCAAGAACTTCAAAATTTTATATTGCTTTTTGAGCATAAATACACCTCCCTTCTGTCCTGATTATAGCACAGATCGGAGGTGCGGACAACCGAAAGAAAGGAGGTGAGGGCGGTGAAAAAATGGGAAGACCGGACAGAGCAGGAAAAAAGTAGTTTTATAGCATGGCTTTCCTGTATTCCGTCCGGTATCGCATTGATTACTGCGATAGTTGCATTGCTATCGATACTATTGAGAGGATAAGAGCAAGAAAAGCAATCGTATTGGAAATGATATGTGGAAGCCACATTCTGACAATATCTTTTTTGTGTTGATGCAAATAATCGATTCCTTTATCAGAAAGTTCAAACAAATCGTAATCAGAATTATCAGAGACGGTAATTTTAAAAAAGGATGGATCAATAAAGGATTCATCTTCTAAAATTCTATTAAGTTCAATTCGTGGAATATTTTTTCGTCGATTTATTGCTTTTAGTAATTTTACAGTTTGTTTTTCAGTCATATTAAGCACTTCCTTTCTGCTCTGATTATAGCACGGATCGGAGGTGCGGACAACCAAAAGAAAAGAGGTGACAGCCGTGGCAGACGGATTCATATTGGAACGTCCGATCCATTTCCCGGACGGGACGGAAGTAAAAGAACTTCCGCTTTATGAGGACATGAAAAAGCTGTTTGTCGAGGAAATGCGCAGGCTGATCGATGAACAGAGGAAAAAGGAGGGGAAAGTGTGACAGGTTGGTGTGAACTTTGCGGTTGTTTCTCCGCGATCGAGCGGCATCATGTCTTTGGCGGACGTGGCCGGCGGCAAATCGCGGAGAAACACAAAATGGTGGCATATATCTGTACCAGCTGCCATCGGGGACCGAATGGCGTACATAATTGCCGCGAAACAGATCTGAAACTGAAACGAAAGTATCAGCAGCTTTTTGAGCAAAAACATACCCGCGAGGAGTTTATGGCGCTGTTCGGCCGAAATTATTTAACAGAGGAGGAAGGCATATGAACCCAAAAAGGGTAATGCGGCTGATGAACCGGGTGCTGGTCAGCTGGATCGAGCTGGGAAAGCCGAAATATTTTTGCGTGACCTGTCCTCTCTGCGGCGCAGCCGTGGAATGCAGGGAAACAGAACTGATCTTCTCGGCGCGCTGCCGCCGGTGCGGGGAGGAAATCTGATGTTTTGGAAAATCTGGCTGGCGGTTGGATGGCTGCTGGAAATGTACGCACTGTGGGCAATATGGCTTGCAGTCCGGGAAAACCGAAAGGAGTATGAAACTGTGAAAATTGATTTCAGTGTACCAGGGGAGAAGCACTTTTATGAATGGCTCTCAGGCGGTGCAGAAGAGGGGGAAATGCTGGAAGCGGCAGTGCTGAACACGGGATTTACGGAATTTTACAAGCTGAAAGTCCGGAAAAACCGAGTGATCAGCCGAGAGAAATTTGATACCGTTGCATTTTGCCTGCAAAGCAAGGATTTTCCGGCGCTGGTCCGGCTGATCCGCGAGAATGGAAAAGCGAATGATCCGGGATTTCATGGCGTTTGAAGCGCCGCCGGAGCTGCTGGCCCGGATGGAGCTGGACAGGATGCCGGCCAATCGAAACGGGTACCGGTTGGATATCAGCCGGGCTGAAATCAGAGAAGCGCTCGACCGGTGGAAACGACAGGAGAAAATACCGGTATCTGATCCGTTGTCAGACAGGCAGCGCCATGAATTTGAATTATGGTACATGACAGAAAAAATGGAAAAAAAATAACCGCCCTGTATGAGCGTACAGGACGGTTCACATTGCAGTTGCAATGCTACGAAGACAATATCATTATAGCATGTGCGCTGCCTTTTGTCAATCGAAAGGCTGTTTTTTATTATGAAGAGAGTGAAGCGAAGGCTGTTTTCCGGAGCGGTATGCGAACAGATCGTTTACAATGCGCCGGATCGGGCGGATGTAAAAAAGAGTGCGCCGCGATTGCGCTTTAAAAGTGAGGAAGAGCGGGAACAGCACCGGCTGGGAATATCCCGGCGGAATCATGCGCGGCTGGTAAATGAAAACTTTTCTCCCACTTCCTTATACAGCACCCTGACATTTGATGATGAGCATGAAGTACATACATTTGAAGAAGCCAAGCAAATCCGGAAATTATATGTCCGCCGGCTGAAATATGCCTATCCGAACGCCGTGATTTTCATTTATCTGGGCAGAGGGAAAAGCACCAATCGGATACACAGCCACATGCTTTCGGAAGGCGTGCCGGAAGAAATTATTCGGAAACAGTGGATTTACGGGAAGATTGTTTCCTGCGATCATCTGCGGGCGCACAACTTTTATAACGGAGTGGATCGCGGACAGGATTACACATCTCTGGCAAACTACCTTTTCAATCACTGGACGCCGGAGCAGGGCGGGCACCGATGGAAACAAACCACAAATGCCAGGAAGCCGAGCGCAGAAACTCCGAAAGAGATCAAGCGGGAGTACACCGCGGACAAGCCGCCGCGGCCGCCAAAAGGGTATATGCTGGTGGAAACGATCAGCACACCATACGGGTATCTGTATTTTAAGTATGTCCGGGAGCCGGAAAAGCGCCGGAGGAAAAACGAAAAAATGAGATGCTGAGCAATCAGCATTTGGAAGCTTGTAAATGTGTAAAGTTTGGTGACGAAAGGGAGAAGTTTATGAAGATCAAAAAGATTGCGGCAATATGCAAGCCGTGGAAAAGGGTGGAGTTAATCTCTATCCGCATCGATACAAGAGAAATCGCGGCCCAGTACATCAAAGCAGGGAATGCCATTTATCCGGTGAGGGGGCTGCCGTTTATGGACGCCGAGCAGCTGCTCACAGTGTTTGACATTCCGCTGGACAAGCGCGGGGACTGGCATGCGGAAGAATTCCGGCCGGATCCAGACCGGTATAATCTGGAAAACATGGCTGAGGGAGAAAAACCGGTGGAAATGATCCCGATCAGCCTGGAGGGTATGATTTTGCAGGGCATCCTCTTTCCGCAGGAAGTCCTGACCGAGAAGTTCATGGAAATCTTCCGCACGTTATACCATGGCACGGAAGAAAGCTATGAAAGAACGTTGGAGCGGGACGCGCTCCGGCTGGAAGAAACCCGGCGGAATCTGGAATTTTCCGAGATGGATGTTGAGGGTGAGTAAACATGAGTTTTGGTTATGAATATACCCATTCCGGAGTAGATGGAAATGGGAGGGAATCTATTTCCTTTATG
>CALWNQ010000005.1 GCA_944382875.1 uncultured Clostridia bacterium | reverse complement strand
CGTGTTTCTCGCGCCGTTCCAGCGGTCAGTGCGTCATCGAAGCGCCGCGTCGTCATTCGCTGCGGCCCCAGGCCGCCAGCTGTAAGCTGGTGCGTGGCAGTTCTTCCAGTGGCTTGCAGTTTATCGCAAGCCTACAAAAATATCGGTGCGTCATCGAAGCGCCGCGTCGTCATTCGCTGCGGCCCCAGGCCGCCGGCTGTAAGCTGGTGCGTGGCTGTTTCTTCCAATAACGGCGTGTTTCTCGCGCCGTTCCAGCGGTCAGTGCGTCATCGAAGCGCCGCGTCGTCATTCCCACCGGTCGCAGACCGGCGGGCGGAGGCGATGGCTTCGGGGTTGGTCCGCCAGACGGTGAACTCGTCCATGCCGGGGATACCCATCGGGACACCGGGGCGGCGGAAGCGCATCTTACTTTGAAGCAGCTCCTTGCCCGAAAGGTGGAACGCCCGGAGCGGCGTCGTTTTGACAAAATCGGCGATGACGGCGGCGTTGACTCC
Source organism: uncultured Clostridia bacterium (assembly GCA_944382875.1). GTDB lineage: Bacteria > Bacillota > Clostridia > Oscillospirales > Ruminococcaceae > Merdivicinus. The sequence continues at coordinate 145,503 of CALWNQ010000005.1, read as the reverse complement.
GGCTCCCACCAGAATCTGCACCGGCCCGGCCTTTTCGGCCAGCGCGCAGAGCAGCTCTTTTCCGAGGACGCAGTTTTCCTGCTGCCCGGAGGTGAGGATGGTGTCTACCCCCAGCTCCTGCGCCGTCTGGAGGGCTTCGAACGGATCGGCGCAGAGGTCAAAGGCCCGGTGCAGCGTAAAGGGCAGTCCCTCCGCCGCCGCGATCAGCTCATGGAGCCGCGCAGCGTCGAGCCTGCCGTCCGGGAGCAGACAGCCGCAGACGATGCCGTTTGCTCCCAGTTCCCGGAAGAGCCGCACCTCGCGCAGCAAAACCGCAAATTCCGCTTCGGTGTAGAGAAAATCCCCGAACCGCGGCCGCAGAAGTACCCGGATGGGGATGTCGGTCCGCTTCCGGATCTCCGTAATCAAGGAGGGGGACGGCGAAGTCCCCCCAATGACCAGATTCGCGCAGAGTTCCAGCCGGTCGGCGCCGTTTTCGGCGGCGATAACGGCCGATTCCACCGAATCCACACAGCATTCCAGCAAAGTGCGCATCAAACTTCCTCCTTAAAAGCCCAGATAGAACATGTAAAGCCCGATGAGCAGGATCAGAGTGCCCATCACGATTTTGAGCAGGACGCTTAGTTTTCCGTACCGGCTGCTGGCCGCGATTTTCCGGGTGAGCCCCACCGAGGTTCCGGCTGCGACGGTCAGCGCGCCGTGTCCGATGCCGTAGAGGAGGAGCAGCAGAACGCTCCACCCAAAATTTCCGCTGCCGGCCGCCACTGCAAGCAGCGCCACCAGAGCGGGTGTTGCACAGGGCGAGGAAAAAAGCCCCCCTAAAATTCCGGCGAGAAACGCGCCGGGGTAGCCCTTTTTGCTGTTGCGGGACAAAAGCCAGGTGGACGGGATGATCGAGAAGATTTCCCAGGTCTGCAGCGCCATCAGCACCATGAGGACACCGAGCAGCAGATACCACCACTTGGCCGAGGTGCCGATGATGGTGCCGGCCGCGGCGGCAATGCTCCCCAGAACGGTAAAGGTGACCGCACTTCCCGCCGCAAAAAGGAGCGACAGCCGGAACGCCTTTCCGGTGGGGGCGCCGGTCCCGCCAACGACACCAATGACGAGCGGGATGCTCGACAGCGAACAGGGGGTGAGCGAGGTGAGCACACCGGCCAGCAGCGCAAAGACGGGCGCGATCCAGCCGCCGGCTTTTAAGCCCTCGGCCAGATAGGAAAGCAAATTGTCAATCATTCGTGTACCCCCATGGCCGCAAGGATTTTGCGCATATCGTCGGCGGTGAGCATTCCCTCATGGACGGTGTAGACGTGTTCGCCGGTTTCCCGGGAGGAATAGAGGATCAGGTTGTACTCCCGCTGCAGGGTTTGGCTCGGTTCGAGCGGGGAGCCGTCGGCGTTGAAGAAGAACTGGGTGGGCACCACCCGGATGGGGAGCTCCTCGGTACCGGCGGGGTTTGCCCAGACGTCGGTGTAGCGGATGATAGCTTTGCCCTCCATTTCGGCGTGGATGATTTCCAGGTCGGGGGCCATCTGCTGGCAGGGGCCGCAGCTTTCGGAGCCAAAGTCGAGGATCGCCGGCAGCCCGCGGGAGGTCAGCTCTTCGATGTCCATCGTTTCCACCGTGAGCGGTTCGCCGGAAACGGTTGCCTGCTTGGCGAACGGGTTGTTTTTGAAGAGCCAGATTCCTGCGATGAGCAGGACGATGACCGCCGGAACGGCAATCTGTAAGATCCGTTTGCGTTTTTCCATAAATTACCTCCTGATTGTAAAAATAGAGCTGTACGAGAGACAAAAGGAAAAGTTTTCGCCCGCCTTTTTCAAAAGGCGGCGGAGTTCCATTCCGTGAACAAAGTTCACGGCGGCAGCGCCTTTGGCCGCGTTCCGCAGAACACGGAATCCAGACCATAAGAGATCAGGAGGGTAGGATAAACAGTCCGGTGGACTGTTTATCCGTAGGGAACCCTATCAAGGGGTTCCCTGCATGACAAAGTCATGTAAAATTCCCTAACTCCTGAATGTTACTGATATGATACCAGACCGAAGCCGGGAAGTCAAGGGCGGGGGTAAAAATCTCTGCAAGAATCACAATCTTTTCTGCAAGGAAACACTATGGAAGCGGGCGGCAAAATGCGGTATGATAAGGAAAATGAGATTTTATCTCTGAAAGGAGTTTTTGTTTATGCAGATCGGCGCACAGCTTTACACGGTCCGCGATTACACCCAGAATCCGGCGGATTTCGCCGAAACGCTCCGCAAGGTGGCGGCCATCGGCTACAAAACGGTGCAGGTTTCGGGCACCTGCCCCTTTGAGGCGGCGTGGCTGCGGGATTTGCTGGCCGAAACCGGCCTTTCCTGCGTCATCACCCACACCAACCCCGACCGGGTAGCTTATGACACCGAGCGGGTGATCGAGGAGCACCGCACCTTTGGCTGCGAGTACATCGGCATCGGTTCGATGCCGTGGGGGCTTGCTTCCAATCCGGCGGGACTGGATGCGTTTGTCGAGGTTTTCTCCGAGCCTGCCCGCAAAATCCAAGATGCCGGCATGAAGCTCATGTATCACAACCACGGCTTTGAGTTTGAAAAGGCGGGCGGCATCACCCTGCTCGAACGGCTGGCCGGCGCGTTCCCGGCCGATTTGATGGGCTTTACGCTGGACAGCTATTGGGTGCAGTACGGCGGCGGCGATCCGGCCGAATGGGCCGAAAAGCTGGCCGGACGGATCGACTGTGTCCATGTCAAGGATATGAAGGTCGCGGGCGGCAAGCCGCAGATGGCTTATATTGGAGAAGGAAACATCAATTTTAAGCGGTTCCTGGCGGCCTGTCAGGCCGGCGGCACCCGGTTTGTCTTGGTGGAGCAGGACGACTGCGGCGGAGCCGATCCCTTCTCCTGCCTGGCAAAGAGCCGGGAAACACTGCTCAAAATGGGACTCGAATAAGAAAGGAAGAACGGTATGGAACAGGTAAGACTTGGCATCATCGGCGTCGGCAATATGGGAAGCGGACACCTCCAGAATATCGAGGTGAAAAAGCTCTGCCCCGAAATCAAGGTCACGGCGGTCGCCGACATCAACCCCGCCCGGCTCGACTGGGCAAAGGAAACAGCGGGCGAGGGGCTTGCCCTTTTCGACAACGCCGAGGATATGATGGATTCCGGGCTGATCGACGCGGTTCTGATCGCGGTGCCGCACTACTTCCACCCGGTTTATGCCATCAAGGCGTTTGAGCGGAAACTCCACGTCATGTCCGAAAAGCCGGCCGGCGTTTACACCCGGCAGGTCAAAGAGATGAACGCGGCGGCCGAAAAAGCCGGCGTCGTCTTCGGCATGATGTTCAATCAGCGTACCAACCACATCTACCGCAAGATGAAAGAAATCGTCGAGAGCGGGGAACTGGGCGCTATCCGCCGGACCAACTGGCTCATCACCAACTGGTACCGTCCGCAGGCCTACTACGATTCGGGCGCCTGGCGCGCCACCTGGTCGGGAGAAGGCGGCGGCGTGCTCCTCAATCAGTGTCCGCACAACCTCGACCTGTGGCAGTGGATCTGCGGCATGCCTTCTAAAGTCGATGCACACCTGCAGTTCGGCAAATGGCACGACATCGAGGTTGAGGACGATGTGACCGCCTTTGTCGAGTATCCCAACGGCGCAACCGGCGTCTTTATCACCACAACCGGCGACGCACCCGGCACCAACCGCTTTGAGATCGACTTTGACGGCGGCAAGCTGGTCAGCGAGAACGATAAGCTCTATCTCTGGAAAAACGAGATGCTGGAACAGGAATTTTCCGCCACCAACAAGGTGCCGTTCGGCTGCCCGAAAGCGGAGTTCTCCGAGGTGGAAACCGACGGCCGCAACGAGCAGCATGTCGGGGTGCTCAACGCCTTTGCGGGCAAAATCCTCCACGGGACGCCGCTCGTCGCCGAGGGCACCGAGGGCATCAACGGCCTCACCATCTCCAACGCAATGCACCTTTCGGCCTGGCTCGGCAGGGCGGTCGAGCTGCCGTTTGACGACGACCTCTTCTATGAAGAGCTGATGAAGCGGGTGAAAACTTCCCGCCGCAAAGAGGATACCGGCCCTGTTTTCGCCGATACCTCCGGAACCTACAACAGCAAATAAAAGAAACCGGGACGGCCTCCTTTTTGGGGAAGCCGCCCCGATTTTTTTATTTTTGGGCAAGACGCCGGCGGATCTGTCCGCCAAGGAACGAAGCCGCCGCGATTTTGATGACGTCGCCGATCAGGAAGGGCACGACGCAGGCGAGAAGGGCCGGGACAAGGGCGCTGCCGCTTTGGAGCATGTACCAAACCGTCCCCACCAGGTAGAGCAGAGCGGTTCCGGCCGCAAGAGCCAGGCAGCTTATCCAGAATTTCCGGCCGGCAAAGGAGAGGATCAGTCCCGCCGTCAGTGCGCAGAGGGCATATCCCACGATGTAGCCGCCGGTCGGTCCGATCAGCCGGCTCAGGGTACCAAACCCCGAAAAGACCGGCACGCCGACCGCTCCGAGCAGGATGTAGACGAGCTGGCTTGCAAAGGCCTGCTTCCAGGGGAGGATGACGGCTGCGAGATAGCAGGCGAAGGAAGCGAGCGAGATGGGGACCAGCCCCGGCATCGGGATGGCAAGCTGGGAGCAGATGCCGGTGAGGGCGGCGAAGAGCGCTGTTAAGATCAGCAGCACTACCGATTGGTGGGAAAGGGTTTTGCGGGTTTGCTGTTCCATGGGGGATTTCTCCTGTATTAACCTTTATAAATATTACAGTTAACATTATAACAGGGGAGCGATTTTTTGTCAACAGCAGCCATCGAAAAAAGTGCCGCTGCATTGGAATTTTACGAAAACCTTTCTATTTTTGGTGTGCGAAGCATATTTGATATACCATAACAAATGATTATGAAATATATAAGAAAAATCGTGAAGAAATGGTGAAAAGAATGTGAAAAAAAAGGGAAGATTCAGGAATTAAAACATATTGTTATAAAGTGTTTGGATTGCGCACTTTTGTGAATTTTTTGTAATTTTTTCAATTCGCAAAAAAAGAAAATAAAGGCCATTTAGTTCGCAAATTTTATCCTTATAACAAAACGTAACAAAAAATCGCGCACAATCAGAATATTTTTCCATAATTGACAGAAAAGTACAGCCGTGATATAATTTTGAATTGTAAAAGACAACAAAATTACCAGAAACTCAAAACAAAAATTAGCAAATCATTCAAAATTGTTTTGACCAAAGCAGGAGGGGAATGGATTATGACTCAAACAAAAGCAGCACCCGCAAGCGGGACAAAACGCAAAAAGAGTCTTGGCCAGCGTTTTGTAAAAGGTCTGCGGGATTACTGGCAGTACTACATATTATTGCTGCCGGCGCTCGCGTACTTTTTAATATTCTGCTATGGGCCAATGTACGGCGCGCAGATTGCGTTCCGAAACTTTATCGCAAACAAAGGAATTTGGGGCAGCCCATGGGTTGGGTTTGACCATTTTGTCCGTTTCTTCAAGGGCGTATATTTTTGGGATCTGATCCGGAATACACTGGTTATCAGCGTTTACGGCTTGATCGCGGGATTCCCGTTTCCGATTATTCTGGCGCTTTCGCTCAACGAAGTCAAGAATGATATGTTTAAAAAGACGGTACAGACCATCACCTATGCGCCGTACTTCATTTCAACAGTAGTTATGTGCGGTATGCTGATTGCTTTCTTGAACCCGTCAACCGGTATCATTAACAAGTTTATCACCGCGCTGGGCGGCGAAGCAATCCCGTTTTTAAGTAAAGAAAACATGTTCCCATCCATCTATGTCTGGTCAGGCATCTGGCAGGGAACCGGATGGGGGAGCGTTATTTACATCGCGGCGCTTTCGGGTGTCAGCCCGGAACTTTTGGAAGCAGCAACTTTGGATGGTGCTTCCCGGATGCAGAAAATCTGGTATGTTAACATTCCGGCGATCTTCCCGACAATGGTTATCATGCTGATCTTAAACAGCGGCAGCCTTCTGTCGGTTGGTTATGAAAAGATTTACCTGCTGCAGAGCCCGCTGAACACCGCAACCTCCGAGGTTATTTCCACCTATGTTTACAAAACCGGTTTGGTGAGCGCACAGTACAGCTTCTCAACAGCAGTCGGTTTGTTCAACTCGGTTGTCAACCTGGTTTTACTTATTATTGTAAATACAATTGCACGCAAATTGAACGAAACATCGCTTTGGTAAAAGGGGGAACGGAACATGAGTGCAGCAGTAAAAAACAGGATCCGTTCGTCAAAAGGCGATCTTGTATTCAATATCTTTAATACGATTTTTCTGATTATTGTCACGATTATCACTTTGTATCCGCTGATTTTTGTTGTCAGCGCCTCGATTAGTGACCCGAATATGGTAAACTCGGGCAAGATGTGGCTGTGGCCGATTGGCTTTACTCTGGATGGTTATAATCGCGTGTTTGCGAACTCTGATATTTGGATCGGTTACCGAAACACCATCTTCTACACCGTTTTTGGCACCCTTTTGAATTTGGCGGTCACCATCCCCTGTGCATATGCGCTGGCCAAAAAGAGCTTGCCGGGGCGGAAGTTCTTTAACTTCCTGTTCCTGTTCACGATGTTCTTCAGCGGCGGTCTGATCCCGCTTTACATGCTGGTGAAAACCCTGCTTCTGCTGGACACCATCTGGGCAGTTCTGCTCCCGACCGCGGCTTCGATCTGGAACATCATCATCACCCGCACCTTCCTGGAGACCACTATCCCGGACGGTCTGGAAGAGGCAGCTGAAATCGACGGATGCAGCACCTTTATGAAATTCTTCAAAATCATCCTGCCGCTGTCGGCTCCGATTATTGCGGTTATGGCGCTGTTCTACGGTGTTGGCCACTGGAACAGCTACTTCAATGAAATGATTTTCCTGAGTGACCGTAATAAATTCCCGCTGCAGGTATTCCTGCGCGAGCTGATTATCATCACCCAGATGGACACTAACGGTCAGACCATCACCTCCACCGAGGCACAGTCCATCGCAGAGCAGCAGCGGCTGGCCGGTATCATTAAATATTCCATCATGGTGGTTTCCACCCTTCCCATCATCTGCGTGTATCCGTTCTTGCAGCGTTTCTTTGTAAAGGGCGTTATGGTTGGTTCGATCAAGGGTTAATCTCCTTGTAACTGATATTTCAACAATGGAATGGAGTGAAATGTGTATGAAAAAAAGGAAACTTCTGACGATGCTTCTCGCTGGTATCATGGCGGTCAGTACGTTGGCATCCTGCGGCGGCGATGACGGCAGTTCCACTGCGGAAGAAAGCAAAACTTCTTCCACAGAAACTTCCGGCACCGAAAGTGAAACAGAAACCGCAACGGTAGACGGCATTAACCTGGAAGGCTATGATCCGATCGTAGAGGATCCCATCACTGTCACCATGATGGGCCAAAAAGCGGCCATCCATGGTGAATGGAAAGACATGGAATTCTTCTCCATTATGCAGGAAATGACCAACATCGGATTTGAGTTTGACACTCCTGCTTCTGAGGTTCTGGAAGAAAAGAAGAACCTGGCGCTGAACGGCGGCACCTATCCGGAAGTCATGTTCGGCACCAACCTTTCCCGTGACCAGCAGGTGAAATACGGCTCTCAGGGCATCCTGCTTCCGCTGGAAGATCTGATCGATCAGTATTGCCCGGCAATTCTCGAATGCTTCGAGGCAAACCCCGGCTTCCGTGAGTCCATCACCGCGCCGGACGGCCACATCTACGCGATGGCGCAGATCACCACTGCTCCAATCGCTTTGACCGGTTCGATGTGGGTAAACGAGGAATGGCTCCAGAAGCTCGGCGTTGCGGACGATGATCTGCCCACCACGACCGAAGGCTTTAAAGAGCTGCTCACCCGGTTCCGCGACGAGGATCCTAATGGCAACGGCGAAGCGGATGAGGTTCCGTTTGTAATTTTCGACGACGCCAACAAGGGTATGTCCCTCTACAATCAGATGCTGCCGTGGTTCGGTGTGCTTTCTCCTTCCTTCTATGTTGACGATGCCGGCACCATTCATTACGGTATGCTGGAAGACAACGCCAAAGTTGGTATGCAGTACATCCACGACCTGTACGCAGAAAAATTGATTGATAACGACTGCTTCGTCACCGGCGCTGCTGAAGCGCAGGCAAAGGGTGCGGAAGGCAGAGTCGGCGCAGGGTTCCACGCGCTGCCCCGCTTTGTATTCGGCAACATGGATATTGAAAAGGAAGCAACTTACCCCTGCATGCCCGCCCTTTCGAGCGAAGTAAATCCCGAACAGACCACTACCAAAGGTACCGGTATTTCGCAGGGCACCTTTGCGCTGACCGACAAGTGCTCCGAGGAAGTCCAGATTGCCATGATGCGTTGGCTGGATTACCTCTACACCGAAGAAGGCTCCTGGCTGATCCACTACGGCCCCGAAGGCCACATCTGGGAACCCTCTCCCAACAATCCTGATCTGAACGTATACATTCAGCCTGAAGACGGCCGTAACACCGAAGAGGTTCGCGGCGGCGAAATCACCCCGGACTGCGGCGTTGCCTGCCCGAAATGGGTGCGTGACACCACCGAGGCTGCATGGGACGATGTTCAGCAGCAGGCTCGTATCGCATGGGTTGACAAGAATATGTGGCCGTATGCGAAGCTGACCTTGCCGGATATGTACTTCACCACCGATGAACAGGCCGAATTGGACATTCTGTCGACCGACCTGGCGAAATACATGACCGAGAACAACGCGAAATTCGTCACCGGTGACAAGAGCTTTGACGAGTGGGATTCGTATGTTGCCGGATTTGAGAGCATGGGTGTAGACCGTATGATCGAAATCTACCAGGCGTCCTACGACCGCTGGGCGGCATCCGCACAGTAACAAAACTTATGTATTACCACCCGGAATAGTATCCGGCAGGGAACTATTCCGGATGAATAAAGGAGAATGAATGATGAAGCGTATCACCACCTTATTGCTGGCCGGTCTTCTGGCCATGAGCACCCTGGCATCCTGCGGCGGCGATGACGGCAGTTCCACTGCGGAAGAAAGCAAAACTTCTTCCACAGAAACTTCCGGCACCGAAAGTGAAACTGAAACCGCAACGGTAGACGGCATTAACCTGGAAGGCTATGATCCGATCGTGGAAGATCCGATTACCGTTACCATGATGGGCCAAAAAGCGGCGATTCACGGCGACTGGGACCAGATGGAATTTTTCCAGATCATGGAAGATATGACCAACATCTCGTTCGAGTTTGACACCCCCGCCTCCGAGGTTTTGGAAGAAAAGAAAAACCTGGCGTTGAACGGCGGCACCTATCCGGAAGTCATGTTCGGCACCAACCTTTCCCGTGATCAGCAGGTGAAATACGGCTCTCAGGGCATCCTGCTTCCGCTGGAAGATCTGATCGATCAGTATTGCCCCAACCTCTTGGCCGCGTTTGAAGCCAACCCCGGCGTTCGCAACTCGATGACCGCGCCGGACGGCCACATCTACGCCATTGCGCAGATTGCGACCAACGGCCCGCTGAAAGCAACCGCTATGTGGGTGAACAAAGAGTGGATGGATGCGCTGGGCGTGGCGGACGACGATCTGCCCACCACAACCGAAGGCTTTAAAGAGCTGCTCACCCGGTTCCGCGACGAGGATCCCAACGGCAACGGCGAAGCGGACGAAGTTCCGTTCGTTATTTTCGACGACGCGAACAAAGGCATGTCCCTTTACAACAATATGCTGCCGTGGTTCGGCGTACTTTCTCCCTCTTTCTATGTAGATGACGCCGGCACCATCCATTACGGCATGATCGATGACAACGCCAAAGTCGGTATGCAGTACATCCACGACCTGTACGCGGAAAAACTGATCGACAATGACTGCTTCGTCACCGGCGCTGCCGAAGCGCAGGCCAAAGGTGCGGAAGGCAGAGTCGGCGCAGGCTTCCACGCGCTGCCCCGCTTTGTATTCGGCAACATGGAAAGCGTTGAAAAAGAAGCAACCTATCCTGTAATGCCCGCCCTTTCGAGCGAAGTGAACCCCGAACAGACCACCGTTTGCGGCACCGGACTTTCTCAGGGCACCTTTGCACTGACCGATAAATGCTCCGAAGAAACCGCCATCGCGATGATGCGCTGGGTTGACTACCTGTACAGCGAAGAAGGCTCCTGGCTGATCCACTACGGTCCCGAAGGCCACATCTGGGAACCCTCTCCCAACAATCCTGATCTGGCTGTTTACATCCAGCCTGAAGACGGCCGTAACGTAGAAGAAGTTCGCGGCGGCGAAATCACCCCGGACTGCGGCGTTGCTTGCCCGAAATGGGTTCGTCCGACTACCGAAGGTGCGTGGGATGACGTACAGCAGCAGGCTCGTATCGCTTGGAGCGAAAAGAACCTGAACCCGTACGCCAAACTGGTTCTTCCCGACATGTACTTTACAGAAGATGAGCAGGCGGAATTGGACGTTCTGTCGACCGACCTGGCGAAATACATGACCGAGAACAACGCGAAATTCATCACCGGCGACAAGAGCTTTGACGAGTGGGATGCTTATGTCGAAGGCTACAAAGGCATGGGAATCGACCGTATGCTCGAAATCTACCAGGCTTCTTACGATCGTTGGGCAGCTGCTGCTGAATAATCTCTCAGCTGATAACGGCGAATTTTGAAAACCTGAAATTCAACCCGAATGGCGCTGATTTGCTCCGCCATTCGGGCTTTTTAAAGGAGAGAGGGGAAATGAAGAGAATCACCACTTTACTGCTGGCTGGAATTCTGGCCATGAGTACCCTGGTGTCCTGTGGGGGCGATGGCGGCAGTTCCACTGCGGAGGATAGCAAAACTTCCTCAGCGGACACAACCAGCACCGAAAGCAGCGTGGAAGCCGCTAAGGTTGACGGAGTCAATCTTGAGGGCTTCCCGATTGTGGACGAAACTCTGACCGTCAGCCTGATGGGCCCGAAGGCAGCCATTCACGGGGAGTGGAAAGACCTGATTTTCTTCCAGGAGATGGAGAAGAAGACCAACATTGCCTTTGATTTCGACACTCCCGCGGCTGAAATCCTGGAGGAAAAGAAAAATCTGGCATTGAACGGCGGCACCTATCCGGAAGTTATGTTTGCCTGCAACATCAGCCGTGACCAGCAGGTAAAATACGGTTCCCAGGGAATCCTGCTCCCGCTTGAAGACCTGATCGACCAGTATTGCCCCAACATCCAACAGATGTTTGAGGAAACTCCCGGCCTGCGCGGATCGGTTACCACCCCGGACGGCCACATCTATGCGCTGCCGCAGCAGATGACATTGCCGATTGCATTGACCGGTACCATTTGGATCAACAAAGAGTGGACCGATGCGCTTGGCATCGCCGATGAGGATCTCCCCACCGATACCGACGGCTTTAAAGAAATGCTCACCCGCTTCCGTGATGAGGATCCCAACGGCAACGGCGAAGCGGATGAAATCCCCTTTGTGATCTTTGACGACGCGAATAAAGGCGACAGCCTGTACAGCATCATGTTCCCGTGGTTTGGACTTCTGTCTGCTGAGTTCTATGCGGATGACGCGGGTCAGGTCCACTTTGGTATGATCGACGAGAACGCCAAACCCGCTATGGAGTACATCCACGACCTGTATGCGGAAAAACTGATCGATAACGACTGCTTCGTTACCGGATCGGCCGAAGCGACTGCGAAAGGCTCGGAAGGCAGAGTCGGCGCCGGTTCTCACGCGCTGCCCCGCTTTGTATTCGGCAACATGAGCATCGAAGAAGAAGCAACCTATCCCGGCATCGGCGCGCTGTCCAGCCCCGTCAATCCGGAACGCACCACCACCCGTTCGAGCGGCGTAACCCAGGGTACCTTTGCACTGACCGACAAATGCTCCGAAGAAACCGCAATCGCGATGATGCGTTGGGTGGATTACCTCTACAGTGAGGAAGGTACCATCTTCATCCACTACGGTCCCGAAGGCTACATTTGGGAACATCCGGACGGCAATCCCGATCTGTACCGCTGGATCCCGCAGGATGACGGCCGCAACACCGAGGAAGTCCGCGGCGGCGAGATCACCCCGGACTGCGGCGCAGGCTGCCCGAAGTGGTTCAAAGATGAGTACTACAACATGGACGATGTGCAGGAACAGGCTCGGAAATACTGGTGTGAAACCAACTGCTGGCCTTATGCCAAACAGCCGCTGCCCGAAATGTACTTTACAGCGGAAGAGCAGGCGGAACTTGACATGCTGGCAACCGACCTGACCAAATACCGTCAGGAAAACGCTTCCAAATTCATCACCGGCGACAAGAGCTTTGATGAATGGGATAGCTTTGTAGAAGGCTTCAAGACGATGGGCGTGGAAGATATGATCGCCATCTACCAGCAGGCATATGACCGCTGGGCGGAAGCCAATGGCAAATAAACAGAATAGCAAAAAAAAGTCCCCGGCAGGCCCGCGTGGTCTGCCGGGATTTTTCCAGGAGGGAAATCACATGAAACACCTTGCTGATTATGTCAATCCTTATATCGGGAGTATTTCGCACATGCTCACCTCGGTCAAACCGGAGGTGATGCAGCCTTATGGGATGGCGCGGAGCACGCCGGTTTTTCACGACAATGGGGATTATTACTGCAACGACCGGGTACAGGGCTATCCGCTCGGTCGCGCTTACATCATGCCGGGGAAGGACGGGGATTTTGAGAATATCCTCGACCACAGCCGGGAGGACTTCCGCTGCTACCGGATGAAAGCGGAGCTGGAAGAGCACGGGATCACCGTGGAGTCCACCGTTACCCGCCGCGTCTATCTCCACCGGTTCGAGGGCGCCAACGGGCTGCGCCTTCGGTTCCCGGAGGGGAGCGCGTCGCTCTGCGGTGACGAGATCCGGATCAAAATGAAGATGGAACATGTGCCGTTTGACGCTTTTGAGTACGTTCTGGTGAAAATTGAGCCCACCTTTGCAGTACAGGAGCAGAAAGAGGGCGAGTGGATCCTCTCGGCGGCCGCAAACTGCGAAGTGCGGGGCGCCGTTTCCTACATTTCCTTTGAGAAGGCTGAAGAAGCGCTCCGGACCGAGGCGGACGGCAAAACTTTTGACGAGATTGCCGATCAGCTGCGGGAGATCTGGGACGAGCAGCTTGGCAAAGCCCGGGTGGACGGCAATACCGACGACCGCAAATCCGCCTATTACACGGCACTCTTCCGCGCCTTCATGCGGATGACCGACTACACGGAAAACGGTCAGTATTTCAGCGGCTACGACGGCAAGGTGCACGACGGCACCTTCTACACCGGCGACGGCCTGTGGGATACCTTCCGCTGCATGCACCCGCTGCAGCTCATCCTCGATCCGGCCCGCCACCGCGACATCCTGGAAAGTTACAACCTTATGTACCGCCAGAGCGGGAAAATGCCCTCCTTCCCCGGATGGGGCGGCGACCTGCCAGTCATGATCGGCTTCCATGCGGCGCCGCTCTTTGCCGACGCGATGGCCAAAGGGGTAGAGGCCGACTATGAAACCGCCTATGAGGGCATCCGCAAAAACGCGATGGAGGAAAGCATGTTCCCGTGGTGCTGCGGCAAGCCGCTCGAAGCGCCCGACCTCTGTTACCAGCAAAACGGCTACTTCCCGGCCCTTGCCAAAGGTGAGAAAGAAAGCTGCCAGAACGCCCATCCGTTTGAGCGCCGCCAGGCGATCGCGGTCACACTCGAGCACGCCTATGACGACTGGTGTGCCGGCCAGATTGCCAAAAACCTCGGAAAAGAGGAGGACGCAGCCCTCTTTGCCAAACGGAGCGAAGGCTATCGCACCCTTTACAATCCGGAAGTGGGCTGGATGTGCCCGCGCGACATCCACGGCAACTGGGTGGAGGACTTCGATCCCAAATTTGCCGGCGGCATGGGCGGACGCGACTACACCGCCGAAAACAACACCTGGACTTATTCCTGGTCGGTCATGCACGATCCGGAGGGGCTTGCCGAGCTGATGGGCGGCAAGGAAGCGGCGACCGAGCGGCTTGACCAGCTTTTCCGTGAAGGCTTCCGCCGCGAAAAGGGCGAACCGAGCAAGTTCATCTATCTGGGACAGTTCCCCGACTCGACCGGCCTGATGGGCCAGTTCGCAATGGGCAACGAGCCGTCCTTCCACATTCCGTATCTCTATGACTACTTTGGAGCCCCCTGGAAAGCGCAGAAAAAGCTGCGGGACCTGATGGACATCTGGTTCCCGAACAGCCCCACCGGCATCTGCGGCGATGAAGACGGCGGCGCGATGTCGAGCTGGCTGGTCTTCTCGGCACTGGGCTTCTACCCGGTCTGCCCCGGCAAAGCGGAATATGCCATCGGCACACCGCTCTTTGACCGCGCGGAGATCAAGGTGGGCGAAGGCCGCACCTTTGCGGTGGTGAGCGAGGGCGCCGGCAGCGGCAAGCGGTACATCCGCCGGATGCTCCTGAATGGCAAGGAGCACGACCGTCCGTTCCTCACCCATGAAGAGCTGATGGCGGGCGGCGAGCTGGTCCTCGAAATGGACAGCCGTCCCGCGAAATAAGCGAAAAAAATACCCGGAAGCCGGTTTTTGGCCGGTTTCCGGGTTTTGTTTGTTCAGACATTTTTGCCCTTGATGAGCGGGGAAATTTTTTTGTAAATCAAGAAGGTAATCAAGACGCTGCACAGCCCTTTGATAAAGGTAAAGGGCATGTTGAAGATCAAAAGTGCCTGCCACAGGTTTTTTACATTGGGATTGATTGCCTGGTAGGCGCCCATAATGGCTTCCATTGGCATAAAGTTGGTGTAAATTGGGTAAACGATAAAATAGTTGGTAAAGACACTCACAATCGCCATACAGGCCGCGCCGATCAGGGCGCCGAGCAGTGCGCCCATCTGCGTCTTTTTATACCGGTAGATCAGTCCGGCAGGCAGGACGAAGCAGGTGCCCAGCAGGAAGTTGGAAAGTTCCCCGACTCCTCCGGTTTGGGAGGCGAACAGGTTGACCAGGTTTTTAATCAGGCAGACGGTGACGCCGCTCAGCGGGCCCATGCTGAAGGCCGCGATCAGTGCCGGAAGCTCCGAAAAGTCCATCGAGATAAAGCTCGGCATCAGCGGAACTTTAAAACTGAGGAACATCAAAACGGTTGCCAGCGCGCCCAGAAGAGCTGTCATGGTCATTTTGCGGACATTGATTCTGTTGTTGGTGTTGCTGAGTGTTTTCATAATACATTTCCTTTCCGCGGGGTAATGCTTGGAAAGAAAAACGCCCGCAGGAATCCCGCGGGCGTAGCACGATTCTTTTTTCATATAAAACGAAAAAAGGTTGGTGTTTCTTTCATCCGGACTATACCGTCGGCTCCGGAATTTCACCGGATCAACGCCAGAGGCGCTCGCGGGCTTTACCGCCGGTGGAGAATTTCACTCCGCCCCGAAACAATAAAATTAAATTAATATAAGACTTATTTGTCGCAGCCGCAGTCACAGCCACCGCATTCGGTGTTGCAGTCGCAGCCGTCCAGGCTCAGATCGAATTCCAGCTCCTGGCCGCAGTTCGGGCAGACCATTTCGCCTTCATCGAGCATCTCTTCATCGAGATACAGGGTGTTCCCACAGGTGGGGCAGGTCACTTCGTAAAGTTCGCCGTCCTCGTCGTCACACTCTTCGCAATCGCACTCGTCGTCTTCGTCCTCATCTTCGCCGTAGACGAATTTTTCGACATCGCCGAGATCTTCGTCCAGGACATCCACGAGGTCGCAGAGCTCATCGGTTTCCGCCTCAATATCGGTGACGGAATTTGCCATATCGTCCAGAGTGTCGATGATCGCGTTGAAAAGCTTGGTTTCCTTTTTCTCGGGATCCATTTCCATGCCGGCCATCAAGCCTCTGAGATACGCAACTTTTTCAAGCAGTTCCATTGTGTTTCCTCCTTCGGCAGCAATGAAATTACGCACGCTCCATGTATTCGCCGGTACGGGTATCCACACGGATCATTTCGCCTTCATCGATGAAAAGCGGGACCTTGATTTCCGCGCCGGTTTCCAGAGTGGCAGGTTTGGTAGCGTTGGTAGCGGTGTTGCCCTTGAAGCCGGGATCGGTTTTGACAACCTGAAGCTCCACAAAGTTCGGGGGCTCAACGCCGAAAACAACACCTTTGTAGGAAAGAACCTTAACAGGGGTATTTTCCTTTACAAAACGGAAGCCGTCGCCCAGATGCTGGTTGTCAATTGCCTGCTGTTCATAGGTTTCGGTGTCCATAAAGTAATACAGGTTATCATCATTGTAAAGATATTCCATTTCGCGGCGTTCGATGAATGCTTCCTGGAATTTTTCGGTGGGGTTGAAAGTTCTTTCTGTCACAGCGCCGGTGATGACGTTGCGGATTTTGGTACGGACAAAAGCCGCGCCTTTACCGGGTTTTACATGCTGGAACTCGATAATCTGCATGACGTCTCCGTCCATGTCAAAGGTGAGTCCATTTCTGAAATCGCCTGCTGAAATCATATAGGTACCTCCATAAAATTTAATCCATCTTGTATTTTTGAAAATGCCGCCAGTGCGAAATAGCCGCAGATTCTTCCATCTATATATTGTACCGTATTTCCAATCATTTTGCAAGACGTAATTGTAAATTTTCTGATATTTTGTGTTTTCGCGGCAGATTTTCTGCGGTATTGGATAGTTTTACATGATATGGCTGAGGCCTTCCATGGCCAGCAGATAGCTGTACTTGCCAAAGCCGCAGATAACACCGGCGCAGACCGGCGCAATGACCGATTTGTGGCGGAATTCCTCTCGGCTGTGGACGTTGGAGAGGTGTATCTCAATACAGGGAATCGTAACGCTTGCGATGGCGTCCCGGATGGCAATGGAGTAGTGGGTGTAGGCGCCCATGTTGGCGACAATGCCGTCTACATCGCTGCGGTGCTCCTGGAGCTTGTCGATGATGGCGCCTTCGCTGTTGGACTGAAAAATTTCGACCAGTTCCAGCCCGAGCTGATTTGCCCAGCTGCGGATGTCGCTGTTGATGGATTCAAAGGTTTCCTTGCCGTAAACGCCGACTTCGCGCTGTCCGGTCATATTGATATTCGGTCCGTGAATCACAAGAATTCTTTTTTTCATACATTGTTCTCCCTTCCGAGATAATCCAGGTAGGCTTTTTGCATCGAAGCGGCATCCTCAGCCTGTGTGCCGGCCGATTCGCAGATGATTCGCGGCGACCAGCCTTTTTGGGCCAGCAGCTCCATCAACGGCTCAAAGTCCGGGCCGAAAAGGGTGTCCGCAAAAGTGAGGTGCATTTTTTCCCCGCCTTTTTCGGTGTACTGGATTTTGGAAAAATGGGAATGAAATCGGGAAGCGCGGTCGTGCCCCAGCCGGTTCTCCATCTCGTCCAGCAGGAGGCGGTAGTCCTCCTTTGTCCGGATGCTGCCGAGTGTTCGGGCGTTCAGGTGCCCGAAATCGATGCAGGGGAGCAGCCGCTCGTCCGCTTCGCAGAGCTGCATAACCTCGTCAAAATCCCCAAGCTGGTTGATTTTCCCCATGGTTTCGGGGCAGAGGGTGATGTCGGAAAGGCCCATTTCATCGAGAGCCGCCAACGCGCGGGAAAGGGTATCCTTTGCCAGAGAAAGCGCGTCGCTCCGGGAAATCTTTCCGCAGGAGCCGGAGTGTACCACAATCCGGTCGGCGCCCATCAGGCGGGCGGCTTTGGCACTGTCGGTGATGTAGGTGATGGAGTTTAAACGCTTTTCCTCTTCCACCGAGGAAAGCGAGATGTAGTAAGGCGCGTGGACGCTCAGGGTAATGCTGGCTTCGGCGGCGTTTTTGGCAAAGGCGGCAAGGCCGCTTTCGGTGTAGCGGACGCCGCGTCCGAACTGGTACTCAAATGCACCGAGACCAAAGGTCCGCAGGTAAGCCGGAATCTGTTCCGTCTTGCGAAAGCCCATTGCCTCAAAGCTGTCCGGCCGTCCGGCCGGTCCGAAAAGTGCGTTCAACGGGATACTCCTTTCTTTTTCTGCCAGCGGCGGATGATCGGCCGTTCCAGTTTCCGTTTCAGGCGGAACATCCAGCCGGTTTCGAGTTCATACGGCTCCACCAAAACGGTCAGGACGCCTTTCAGGTTGCCGCCGAACACATCGGTAAAAATCTGGTCTCCGATCAGGCAGATTTGCTCCGGTTTGAGTTGAAACTGCCGGCAGGCGCGGCTTAGTCCCACCGTCAGCGGCTTGCATGCCATCGAAATAAAGTCCAGGCCGAGTTTTTCGGCAAACGGTTCCACTCGGCTCCGGTAGTTATTGGAAAGAATGGTCAGCAGCAGGCCGGCTTCTTTCATTTTGCGGATCCATTCGACCACCCCATCGGCTGGAACGGGGTTGTCGTGAGTGGTGAGGGTGTTGTCTACATCGAGGACAATCAGCCGGATGCCGCGGGAGATAAAAAATTCCGGCGTCAGGTCGGTGATCCGGCGGGACATTTCCTTTGGCAGCAGAATGGTCATAAGCCGCTCCTTTCCAAACAAAAAACGGGCGATTGTTACCGCCCGTTTTTCCGTTCTTATTTGAATTTGCGTTTCCGAGCAGCCTCAGATTTCTTTTTGCGTTTTACAGAAGGCTTCTCATAATGCTCTCTTTTGCGGACTTCGGCGAGAACACCGGATTTCGCGCAAGATCTTTTAAATCTTTTAAGAGCGTTGTCAAGAGATTCGTTCTCTTTCACTCTGATTTCTGACATTCCAATTCCCTCCCTTTGCCGAACGGCAGAGGCCTAAAGGCTGACCCTGCCTGCTTAATCTGACCTTGTGAAACCAACCTCTGTTCCGCGGTATCGCGGGATTTCACAGAAGGCCGCAGGACAAAACCAGCATTTGTAATTACTATTATATAACACAACGCAGCGGAATGTCAAGAGGTTTTGCATACTTTTCCGGGAAAAGATCGCGCCTGATCTTTGGGCATTCCGGCAATGGTGAAAAGAGGCCGTTTTCATTAAAATAAAGATAAGATGATTTGGAAAGCGGGTGCAGGAATGATTTGCTTTGACCGGTTGTGGGAAGTGATGGCGAAAAAGAAAATCTCCACCTATCAGCTGCGGGAGCGGTGCGGCATCGACAGCAAAACGGTGCGGCGGCTCAAAGCAAACGACAATGTGGAGACTCGGACGCTGAACAAACTCTGCGCTTTTTTGGGGTGCAAGCTGGAGGAGATTGCAGCCTATATCCCGGATGAACATCCAGAAGAAACCAAAAGCAGGCCATGAATGACATGACCTGCTTTTTTGTGTGTTGATGCTGCAATTTAACGCAGAATTTTTATTACAGTGCTGCGGATCAGTTCCAGCAGAGCTGGATCAGCGTTTTCAAAAAGCACAGGCGGCTGTGATGGCACTTGACCGCAGAGTACGGCATACCATAGCATCCCCGCAGCATATCTGCCGTAGTCCAAACTCAGATGGAATCTGTCACGGCATAGGGAGATCCCGCCCTTTCGGACATCAAAGACAGCGTTCTTGCGCAGTTCCTGAATCAGACGGCAGGTTGGAATGACGGGAAGATGATATGCGGCAGATATTTCGGCGGTTGTCTTTAAAATTGCTTCAGCCATTACATTTTGGTCGCACTGATAGGTGCGGAATCCGGGATGGTCGCTTCCCCATTCGTAAGCCCAGGTGCTATGAAACCAAATATGGGCATCGGGACGGCAGCGGCGAATTTCATCCAGCACTTCCTGCAGATATGGCGCGTAGCTTTCCGGACATCCGGCCAGTTGACTTACCTGCTGAACGGTGACGATATCCCATTTTTCACGCATCAGTGCCGACCGAATGGAAATGTTTTCCGCCATTTCGATTTTGGCATCCGCTTGGTAACAATATTGGGCGGCATTTTGCCGGATATTATCTGCATGGCGTTGCAGACTGCATCCGCCGATGTTGAGGTTTCGACAAAAGATCGGGTTGTTATCGGAATTTGCAATTTCTTGGAGATAGCGGGTGGCGTCCTCGGAAAAGCTGTTGCCGATGGATAGAATATGAAGCATTTTGACACCTTCCTCTACAGTTAATTTCTATATAGATTCGTGTCTGTAAGCAGAGCAATTTCGGTTTTCCCCGTCAATCGGAGAGGGTGTTATTTTGCCACAATGTTGACCAGTTTGCCCTTGACATAGAGCTCTTTGACAATCTTTTTGCCTTCGATTTCGGCGGCAACACGGGGTTCCGCCTTGGCGAGGGCGATGGCTTCTTCCTGGGAGATGTCGGCCGGAACGGTCAGCTTCGCGCGGATCTTGCCGCAGACCTGCGCCACGATTTCCACGGTGGATTCTTTGCATTTTTCCTCGTCCCATTTCACCCACTGGCAGGAGGAGATCGGGCCGCCAAAGCCCATTTCCTCAAACAGCTCTTCGGTCATGTGAGGGGCGAAGGGATTGAGGATAATCAGCAGGTCGCGGTACTCGGCGCGGTTGATGGCGCCGCTGTCGGAGATCTGGTTCAAAAGGCTCATCATCGCCGCGATGGCGGTGTTGAACTTCATGTTCTCGATGTCCTCGGAAACCTTCTTAATGGTCTGGTGGAACGGGGTTTCCAGCTCTTTGCGGTAGCTGTCGCCGTCGATCAGGATGTTCCGGAGGTTCCAGATGCGGTCGAGGAAGCGTTTGCAGCCGCGGACGGAATCCATGCTCCAGGGAGCGGACTTTTCAAAATCGCCCATGAACATTTCATAGAGCCGCAGGGTGTCGGCGCCAAAGTCGCGGACGATGTCGTCCGGGTTGATGACGTTGCCGCGGGATTTGCTCATCTTCTCGCCGTTTTCACCCAAAACCATGCCGTGGCTGGTGCGTTTGGCGTAAGGCTCCTTGCAGGGGACGATGCCCTGATCGTAGAGGAATTTGTGCCAGAACCGGGAGTAGAGCAGGTGCAGGGTGGTGTGCTCCATACCGCCGTTGTACCAGTCAACCGGCATCCAGTATTTCAGCGCTTCGGGAGAAGCCAGCGCTTCATTGTTGTGCGGATCGCAGTAGCGCAGGAAGTACCAGGAAGAACCGGCCCACTGGGGCATGGTGTCGGTTTCTCGCTTGGCGGGACGGCCGCAGACGGGGCAGGTGGTGTTGACAAAGCTGTCGATCTTGGAGAGCGGGGACTCGCCGTCTTCGGTCGGCTCGTAGCTGTCCACCTCGGGCAGACGGAGCGGCAGTTCGCTTTCGGGGATCGGGACATAACCGCAGTGGTCGCAGTGGACGATCGGAATCGGCTCGCCCCAGTAACGCTGGCGGGCAAATACCCAGTCGCGGAGCTTATAGTTGACTTTGCGTTCGCCTTTGCCGGTTTCGGTCAGCCAGTCTTTGATCTTCTCCTTGGCCTCTTCGACCGTCAGGCCGTCCAGGAATCCGGAGTTGACCATCACGCCGGTGTCGCAGTCGGTAAAGGCTTCTTTCTCGATATCGCCGCCCTTGACCACTTCGATGATCGGCAGATTGAACTTTTTGGCGAATTCGTAGTCGCGGGTATCGTGGGCCGGAACCGCCATGATGGCGCCGGTGCCATAGCTCACCAGGACGTAGTCGGAAATAAAGATCGGGATTTCCTTGCCGTTGACGGGGTTAATGCCCATCACGCCGTCCAGGCGGACGCCGGTTTTGTCCTTGTTGACCTCGGTGCGCTCAAAGTCGGACTTTTTGGCGGCTTCTTTCTGGTAAGCGCGGATTTCGTCCATATTTTTGAGCTGATCCGCCCATTTTTCAATGAAGGGGTGCTCGGGGGAAACGACCATATAGGTTGCGCCGAACAGGGTGTCGGGACGGGTGGTGTAGACGCGGAGGGTGTCGCCGGCAGTGGTGCCAAAATCAACTTCGGCGCCGGTCGAGCGGCCGATCCAGTTGATCTGGGAGGTCTTGACACGCTCGATGTAGTTGACATCGGCCAGGTCGTCGATCAGCTTTTGGGCATAGGCAGTGATTTTCAGCATCCACTGGGATTTGACCTTGTGGATGACCTCGCCGCCGCAGCGTTCGCAGACGCCGCCCACGACTTCCTCGTTTGCCAGTACGCATTTGCAGGAGGTACACCAGTTGACGTTCATCTCGCTCTTGTAGGCCAGGCCGGCTTTGAAGAGCTGGATAAAGATCCACTGAGTCCATTTGTAGTAATCGGGATCGGTGGTGTTGATTTCGCGCTGCCAGTCAAAGGAAAGGCCCAGCGATTTCAGCTGTGCTTTAAAGCGGGCGACATTCCGTTTGGTGACTTCGGCGGGATGAATGTGGTTTTTGATGGCAAAGTTTTCGGTCGGCAGGCCGAATGCGTCCCAGCCCATCGGGTACAGGACGTTGTATCCCTCCAGACGGCGTTTGCGGGCGACGATGTCCAGCGCGGTATAGGGGCGCGGATGTCCAACATGCAGTCCCTGTCCGGACGGATAGGGGAACTCGACCAGAGCGTAGAATTTGGGTTTGGTGTAGTCGTTTTCGGCGTGGAAGGTGTTGTGTTCCTCCCAGTAATCCTGCCATTTCTTTTCAATGGCTCGAAAATCATAGTGTTCCATACGCATTTCCTTTCGTTTCTGTGACAAACAAAAAAGCTTTCGTTCCCTGCAAAGCAAGAAACGAAAGCATACTTCCGCGGTACCATTCTTGTTGGCGCCAAGCGCCCACTTTTCCATCCGGCAAACCGAATGTCACTCCTCTGGTAACGGTGGAGAACCCGTCCGCGCCTAATAGGGACACCTAATCGGTGCAGCTCCGTTCAGCGGGAAGCTCAAGGGCGAGCGCATCCGGCCCCGCACACCGCCTCACACCGTCCGGCGGCTCTCTGAAAGTGCGGCTGGGCAGGACTTTTTCCCTGTCACAGCATGTATTGATATTTCTTACATCATAGCAGATTTTATTCCGTTTGTCAACAGATTCCGTAAAAAATCTTTCCCCGCTTTTCTGCGGAATCTGTTGCATTATTTGGAAAAATGCGGTATACTAAATGTTTAGGAACAAAGATGGAGGAATGGCATGAAACAGGTTACCCTTTATACCGACGGCGCGTGCAGCGGCAATCCCGGACCCGGAGGCTGGGGCGCGATTCTGGTTTGTGGGGAACACCGCCGGGAGCTTTGCGGCGGGGAAGCCGCCACCACCAACAACCGGATGGAGCTCACCGCTGTTATCGAGGGGCTTTCCGCTTTGAAATTCAGCTGCGAGGTCACGCTGGTCAGCGATTCCAAATATGTGATCGACGCAATTACAAAGGGCTGGGTGTATTCCTGGAAATCCAAGGGTTGGCGCAAAGCCGATAAATCCCCGGCGCTCAATGTGGATTTGTGGGAAAAACTGCTGCCGCTCCTCGAACGCCACAAAATGAACTACCAGTGGGTGAAAGGCCACGCCGGGCATCCGGAGAACGAAGCCTGCGACCGGATGGCGGTGGCTGAGAGCGCAAAATTTTCCAAATGAAAATTTTTTGTGAACGGTATTGAAAAATACACCTCGTTGGTATATAATAAACTTGTCAAAGAAAATAACACCCTTATGTGATGGAATATAGAAAGGAAATGCAGTATGGATCGTTTTGTCTATCTGGACAATTCTGCCACAACCAAAATCTCCGACCGGGTGCTGAAAGCAATGATGCCCTGGCTGACAGAGCATTACGGCAACCCGTCGAGCATTTACGCCATCGGGCGCGAATCCCGCGTGGCAATTGAGGAGGCCCGCGGCAAGGTTGCCGCCGCTATTGGCGCAAAACCCGCGGAAATCTACTTTACCGGCTGCGGAAGCGAGTCGGATAACTGGGCCATCAAAGGGGCGGCCCGCCGCCTTGGCCGTCAGGGCAAAAAGCACATTATCACCTCTGTTTTTGAGCACCACGCGGTGCTCCACACCTGCAAGGCGCTCGAACGGGAGGGCTTTGAGGTCACCTATGTGCCGGTGGACAAGCTGGGCTTTGTCAATCCGGCCGACGTGGAAGCGGCGATCCGTCCGGACACCGCGATCGTCTCGATTATGTACGCCAACAATGAAATCGGCACCATTCAGCCGATTGCCGAAATCGGTGCCATCTGCCGGGCGCACAAGGTCCTCTTCCACACCGACGCCGTCCAGGCCATCGGCAATGTGAAGATCGACGTTGCCGCCCAGAATATCGACATGCTCTCTCTCTCCGGGCACAAAATCCACGCGCCCAAAGGAGTTGGCGCCCTGTATATCCGCAAAGGCGTGATGATCGACAACTTCATGGACGGCGGCGCGCAGGAATCCGGCCGTCGTGCCGGTACCGAAAACCTGGCTTCTATCGTTGGGCTGGGCGAGGCGATCACCGAAACCTATGAGAATTTTGAGGAGAAAGTTTCCCGCATGACAATGCTCCGGAACAAGCTGATGGACGGCCTGCTCCAGATCCCCTGCACCCGCTTGAACGGCGGTCGGGAAAACCGTCTCTGCACCAATGTAAACATTTCGTTCGGCGGCGTTGAGGGCGAAGGGCTGCTGCTCCTTCTTGACATGAACGGGGTGGCCGGTTCCTCTGGTTCCGCCTGCACCTCCGGTTCGCTCGATCCGTCCCATGTGCTCCTGTCCATCGGACTGGATCACGGCATCGCCCACGGTTCGCTGCGGCTGAGCCTTGGCGCCGATACCACCGAGGAAGAAATCGACTATACCCTTTCTGTTGTGCCCAAGGTTGTGGAGCGGCTCCGCGCCATGTCCCCGGTATGGCAGGAATGGTCCGACGAAGAACGCGCAGGCTGCAATCTGTAAAAATACGAAAGGAAGAATCCGATATGTTATACAGCGCAAAAGTAATGGAACACTTTGCAAATCCCCACAATGTGGGCGAACTGAAGGACGCCAACGGTGTCGGCGAGGTCGGCAACCAGAAGTGCGGCGACATCATGAAGATGTATATTAAGGTAGAAAACGGCATCATCGAGGATGTCAGCTTTATGACCTTCGGCTGCGGCGCCGCCATTGCCACCTCTTCGATGGCAACCGACCTGATTAAAGGCAAGCCGCTCGAAGATGCCCTGAAGCTCACCAATAAGGCGGTTGTCGAGGCGCTCGACGGTCTGCCCGCGGTCAAGGTACACTGCTCGGTTCTGGCGGAGCAGGCAATCAAAGCGGCGATTGCCGACTACTACAAACGGCAGGGCATCGACCCCACTCCCATCGTCGGGAATCTGGAGGAATGTGAAGCCTGCGGTCACGACCACGATTCGTGCAGCTGCAATTAAACCAAAATACACACGACAGGCGGTATGGGCAGCACTCACACCGCCTTTTTGCATATCCGGGAGGGATTGGATGAACGAAAAACGGATTCTGCTCGCCATGAGCGGCGGCGTGGACAGCTCGGCCTGCGCCGTGATGCTGCGGGAACAGGGATACGAAGTCACCGGGGTGGTGATGAAGATGTCCGCTGCCCATGAACAGACGGTTGCCGACGCGAAAATTGCCGCCGAACAGGCCGGCATCCCGCTGGTGGTCAAAGACCTGACCGCGCGGTTTGAGCAGGAAGTGATTCAGTATTTTCTGCGGGAGTACCGAAACGGGCGGACGCCCAGTCCCTGTGTCGTCTGCAATCCGCGGGTGAAGTTCCACGCCCTCATTGAAACAGCCGACGAGCTGGGAATCCCGTTTGCTGCGACCGGCCATTATGCCGGGCTGCGGCGGGAAGAGGGGCGGACGCTGCTGACCAAAGGGGAGGACCCGGCGCGCGACCAGTCCTATATGCTCTGCCGGCTGGGGCAGGATGTCCTTTCCCGGCTTGTATTCCCGCTGGCGGCGCTGCCCAAAGCGGAGGTGCGCGCGGCGGCCGAACGGGCGGGGCTTTCCTGTGCCAAAAAGCCGGACAGCCAGGAAATCTGCTTCATCCCGGACAATGATTACGCAGGTTATATCGAAGCGCGGTGCGGTGCCTGCCCGCCCGGCGATTTTATCTCGCCCGAAGGAAAGGTCTGCGGCCGTCACAGCGGAATTATTCACTATACGGTGGGACAGCGGAAAGGGCTGGGGATTGCGCTTGGCCGCCCCGTCTTTGTCAAAGAGATCGACCCCGCTTCCAACCGGGTGTATCTGGCCGATGCCGCCGATTCGATGGAGCAGGAAATCCTCCTTTCAGACCTCTCCTGCTGCTGGCCGGATTCGATTGCCGACGGCATGGAAGCCGAGGTGAAAATCCGTTCCCGCGCGACTCCCGCAAAGGCGGTTCTTCAAAAGGAGGGCGCGTTCTGGCGGGTGCGGTTTGCCGAACCGCAGCGCGCTCCTGCCAGAGGGCAGGTCGCAGCCGTCTATGCCGGCGATGTGGTGCTGGGCGGCGGATTTATCGAATAAAGGAAGACCGCTTCCGTTTCCTCTGAGGAGGACGGGAGCGGCCTTTTTCATTCAAACAGGAACCAGATGAAAATCGGGACGAAATAGATCACCACAAAAACGCCGGCTGCCGCAACAGCGTAGACAACCGATGCGGTGCGGCAGACTGCGCGGGCACGAATGAGGCGTTTTTCCGCAAACCGGACAAAGAGGAACGCAAGTCCCAAACCGAGCAGCGAAATGCCCAGTCCGGCTGCAAATCCGGGCGGACGGTACCGCAGCACCACCTCATTCTCTCCGGCTTCGAGGCGGAGCGAGAGGTAGTTCCCGGCGGTGCGGAAAAGCTCTGCCGGTTTGCCATTGACGGTGGCGGTCCAGCCTTCATCAAAGCTCAGCGGGAGAAAGAGCGTCTGCTCCGTTTCGGTCTGACAGGAAACGGTAAACCGGCTGCCGCTTCCCTCGATTTCCGCGCCGGACGCGCTTTGACAGAGGACTTCCAGCGCCTGCTCCGAAAGGGTGAAGAGCTCAAAGGATTCGGGATCGATGTCTTTTTGGAGCGTCACTTCCACCTCGACCGTTTCCGCTTCAAACCGTCCGAGCAGCAGAATCCCGTTGTTCGATTTGGTGGGATAGGAATCCTCGACTTCCTTACCGTTGACCTGGATGGTACAGGAATCGTTTACCGATTCGACCAGTGCGTTGGAGGGAGCGGCTGCGCAGTCAAAATAGAGCAGCACCGGTTCTTCGGCCGAAACCGTCCAATGGAGGACAGCCGGCTTCTTTTCCGGATAATACGCACCGTCCGAAATGGTGAGATTCTCGATTGCGTCGGGCTGACAGAGGGTGAAAAGCGGTTCGCTTCCGGGGAAGAGCGCTTCAGCCAGCGCCTGTTGGAGCTCCATCCGGGAACCGGCGGGCAGCTCAGGCAGGAAGCCGGGCGCTGTGCCGGTCAGGATGGCGTCGGGCAGCGAAAACGGCAGCTCGACCGCCGAAAGACGGCTTCCGCGGAAGGCTGTCTGTTCTTCTCCTGTCAAAGAGGCGGTGGGAACGATCTCATACCGGTTGGCAAGCACAGCGTCCGAAAAGGCGGTGCCGCCGTTGGCGCCCAGCTCCATCCAGTAGCCCGAATATCCCAGCCGCCGCTGTGTGCTGAGCGTGGTTGCCGGGGTGAGCGAGGTATAATGGGCCAACGATTCGTAGCCCATTGCCGAAAGGAGGTTGACGTCAAAATACTTGCGCTCGGCTTTGACGCGGTAAAAGCCGTCCTGCGGCAGCGCGTCGTCCAGTTCCATGGTGTACTGGAAAACTTGCTGGCTCACCGGCGTGTTTCCCAAGTAGACCGAAGCGTTAAAAAAGGATTCAATGATGACCAAGATACCCAGCACACCGGCAAAGCTCCGGCGGCTGAGCAGCTTTTTCTTCCAGCAAAGAACCGCCAGGAAAAAGGCGGCTGCTCCCGCCAGCAACATGACCGCCAGCAGCGCAAGAGAGTCTGAATCCCCCCAGAGCGTTTTGCTGTACCGGGAGAGGGTGGTCAGTTCATTTTGCAGCATGAAAACACAGAGAAATCCGTATGCAAGGATCCCGATGGCGAGAATCAGCAGTGCCGCGCGGGAAGAACGCTTGGGGATTTCCCGCGGTGCGTTCTGCCGGATGAGGAAAAATGCCAGCAGCAGGGCCAGCAGGCTGATCATATAAGAATACCGGGTGGGAAAGCCCTGATAGCTGCCGGTATGCCACATCTTGTTGACCGGTTCGAGCAGCAGCGGGACGCAAAACAGGGCAAACATGCCGAGCATAGCAGAAAAAACGCTGCTCTTCATCTGTTTTTGCCGCAAAAACGGCAGTGCGCCGAAAAAGATCGCGCCGGTAAAGACTGACGGAAGTGTGGTTTCCAGCTGTGTTTCCAGACTCCCCTGAGCCATCTGTTTCACAAGTCCTTCGCCGCGCGCCGAACGGAGCACCTCCAAAAGCGACGGCAGCCAGACCACGGCGGTAATCAGCACCGAAAGGATGGCGCCGCAGCAGAGCAGCATAGCAGCCTGCCCTTGTCGGACGCTTGGCCCCTGCAGATAGAAAAACAGCGCCATTCCAAACAGCAGGAACAGTACCACCATATAGCTGAGGTAGTAGTGCACGATCAGCATGGCGGAAAAAACCACAACGAACGGCAGCACCCGCTTTTTCTTCTCCAAATGGATGAGCGAGAGAATGAGCAGCGGGAAAAGCGCCTCCATATCGAGCCAGACGATATTCTGGTAGTAATAGAGCGTATAGCCGCAAAATGCGTAGAGGACGCCGCCAAGGACCGGTGGGATGGAGCGTCGGCTGTCCGAAAGGCTCCGGAAGAGCAGGGCAGCCGTTCCCGCTGAAACCATCATTTTCCCGGCAAGAATCCAGTTCATCAGCCAGGGGAGCTCATCGGCTTTGACCAAAACGGAAAGGAACGAAAACGGGCTGGAAAGGAAAAAGAAGAAAATCCCCCAGAAGTTGATCCCGCCGGCTCCGGGACTGCGGAAAAAGCTTGCATCCCCCAGCAGTACCGATCGAAATTCCGCCAGGAGCGGGACAACCTGCTGATTCATATCGCACCAGGCGATGCTGCCGGCCCCAAACGGGTAGAGCCCGAACACAGCGTAAACGGCAAGCAGGATGGCCAGAGTCAGGAGCGGTGCGGAAAGCGCCCGCCCGATGCGGGAAATGCGCGGGGAAATCATTGCAGCGCGCCCTCCGCGGTGTGACAGAGCAGGTAGTCAATCCAGACATTGTAGGTGGAAACACCGAAGTGCATCCCATCGGCGCTCAGGTCGTCGGGCAGGTAACCGTTTTCGTCGGCGATCGCTTCCGAAACGTTGAGGTAGAACACTTGCTTTTCGGCCGCCATATCCGCGATCATGCCGTTCAGTTCGGTAATCCGCGCATTGGTGAGGTTTTCCTGTTCCAGCTCCTTGCCCCGGGTAACCGGGAGGACAGACTGGACATAGATCATCGCGTCGGGATGGTCGGCCTGCAGTTCATCAATCAGTTCGCCGTACCAGCTGATGATATCGTCAAAATTTAAGAATGCCACGCCGTTGGCGCCAAGCATGATATAAATCTTTGCGGGGGAAAGGGAAGCGGCCGCTTCTACAACAGTCTTTTCCACCCCATCCTGTTCAATGCAGGCCTTGTCAAGGATGGTCTGCGGATTGATGCCGGTGTCGGCCAGAACCTGCTCTTCTGGCAAAACCCCATAGAGCGAAAGCCCGGATGTCAAGGAATCGCCGATAAAGATGGCATCATCGAGATAGGAAGCATCTGCCGGATCACTTTCGGGGATCGGTTCGCCGATCAGCGATTCCAGTCCGGTTTCTTCGGAGGATTCCGGTTCAGAAGAAGTCAGGTTTTCCGGTGCGGAGGGGGTGCTGCTGTCGGCAGCGGAGCTTTCCGTTCCGGAATTTTCCCCGATGGGGGAGAGGAGCGGCTCTCCGCCGCAGGAAGCGAGCAGCAGCGAAGCCGCAAGGGCTGCCGCCGCGATATGGCAAATACGTTTCATGATGAATCATCCTTTCCTGTTAAAGAACCATGCCGCCGTTCGGGGCAAGGACCTGTCCGGTGATAAAGTCGGATGCCGGGGAAGCCAAAAACCAAACCGCCTCGGCGATGTCGGCGGGCTGTCCCACCACCCCGAGCGGCGTTTCTTCCACCAGCGCTTCGATGGCTTCGGGCGGCAACGCACCGTTCATCTCGGTGGCGATCAGCCCGGGCGCCACGCAGTTGACCTGGATCCGCGAAGGCCCCAGTTCCTGTGCCAGTGCTTTGGTAAAGGCGATGACAGCCCCTTTGGCGGCGGAGTAGTGCACTTCGCAGGAAGCGCCCACCTGTCCCCACATCGAGGAGATGTTGATGATCTTGCCGGACTGTTTCCGGATCATCGGTGGCAAAAATACCTGGGAGCAGAGGAACATCCCCTTGACGTCCACCGCAAACATCCGGTCCCAGTCCTCCTCGGTGATGTCGGTAAAGAGCTTTTGCTGGGCAATGCCGGCGTTGTTGACGAGGATTTCCACCTCTCCGAGCGCCGTTTCGATCTGGCGGCGCATTTCCTCCACCTGCTTTTTGTCCGAAATATCGGCGCACACCGCCAGAGCACTGCCCGGGCGCAGACAGTCGAGCTCAGAGGCAAGCTCTTCGGCCTGCTGCCGGGAATTGCGGTAATTCAGCGCGACGCGGCAGCCTTCCCGCCAGAATTTTAAGGCAGTTTCCCGCCCGATTCCGCGGGAAGCGCCGGTGATGAGTACAGTCTTGTTCAAAATGACAGCCTCCCTTTCAACCTTACCAGTATACCGCATTGCCGGACAGAGAACAAGGGATATTTTATGAATGAACGGTGCGCTGCGGCTTTTTGGGAGCGCGTTTGCGTTTTTTGGCCGGCTTTTTCACCGAAAAGCCAAAAGTCCCCAGCTTTTCACCCAGCGCGAAATACTCCCCGTGGGAGTAGGCGGCAAGCCCTGCCTTGTCCAGCCGGAGTTTCCCTGCCGCATCGACAAACCGTTCGTCCACATGCATGCCGGTGATTTCCGCCAAGAACATGTCGTGGGAGCCGAGCGGGATGATTTCCTTTACCCGGCAGACAAAGCTCACCGGGCTTTCGGCGATGGCGGGTGTGTTGGAGCCGGGAAGCGCTTCGGGTGTCAGTCCGCAGGCTTCAAACTTGTTTTCTTTGGCGCCGGTTTTAACGCCGCACCAGTCCGCCGCACGCACCAGTTCCCGGGTGGTGAGGTTAATCACGAACTCGCCTCGTTCTTTTATAATGGGGTAGGAAAAACGCTGCGGACGCACCGAGATGTAGGTCATGGGCGGAATGGTGTTGACGATACCCGTCCAGGCGATGGTCAGGATATTCGGGTGTTCCATGCTGCCGCAGGACACCATCACCGGCGGCACCGGCGACACGAGTGTGCCGGGTTTCCAGCTTTGTTTGCTCATAGCTCCTCCTTTTGTGTAGGTGAAAGGTTCCAGTCGAGCGGGATGCCCGCTTTTGCAAGGAACTGTGCGGTTTTGGAAAAATGCCGGCAGCCAAAAAATCCGCGCGAAGCGGAAAGGGGGCTTGGATGTGCCGCTTCGAGCACCAGATGGCGCGGGTTGGTGAGCCGTTCCGCTTTCCGGCGGGCGTCGTTGCCCCACAGCAGAAAAACGACCGGTTCTTCTTTTTGATTCAAAGCGTCGAGGACGGCGTCGGTAAACTGCTCCCAGCCGAGTTTGCGGTGGGAACCGGGCGAAGCTTCCCGCACCGTCAGCACCGCGTTGAGAAGAAGCACGCCGTTTTTCGCCCATGCGGTGAGGTCGCCGCTTTCCGGCGGGCTGATGCCGCAGTCGGATTGCAGCTCCTTAAAAATATTCCGGAGCGACGGCGGGATTTTCACCCCCGGGTTGACCGAAAAGGCAAGCCCGTTGGCCTGTCCGGGACCGTGATAGGGATCCTGTCCCAAAATAACGGCTTTGACACTCGAAAACGGCGTTTTTTCAAAGGCGCGGAGCCACTGTCCGCGGGGCGGATAAACGGCGTGGAGCCGGGCGTCCTCCTCGGCGCAGGCGATTATGGACGAAAGCTTTTGGATATCAAAAAAAGGTGCGACTGCGTCATTCCAGTCGTTTCCAAGTAAATTCATGGCAGCTCCGCCTTTCATCGGGATTCGTCTTATTTTACCTCATTTTTGGGGAAATGTAAAGAGTGGCGGCAACTGTGCGCAGCTTTTGAAAACCGCTTTACAGGAGGACTTTTCATCGTGTATAATAGATATAACGCGGTTTGTGTCATAAAACCGCAAAGTGGGAAAAATGGGGGAAAGGTGAGGTGAGAAAATTTGGAAAAGCAGCTACTGCAGCAGCTGTTTCAGCAAAATAAGCAGCCGGTATTGGGCTTTGACGCGGAGTACCGCGTTTTTTGGATGAATGAAGCAGCATGCAGGCAGTTTCCGGATATACTGGAAGAGATGGATATCAGAAAAGCTTTCCCGGGTTTTTCGTTTGCGGGGCTCGGCGGACCATCCGGCTTGGATGCGCCGGTCACGCTGCAGGCGGAAGATGGCCAAAGCAGGATCACCCTTCTTGGTTTTTGCGAGGAGGAGCCGTTTTATGCGGCCATCTGGTCAGACCACAGGATGTATGCGCTTCGGCAGGATGATACAACGAGCGCCGAGGGTGTGGAGTTGATGGATGCTTGGATGCGCCGGGATGTGTTCCATATCTTCAATCATCTGGAGAAGTTGGGGCAGCTGATGGAACAAAACGGGATTACTGCCGGAACCGACAGCCTGGAACGGATTGAAAAAAGCTGCCAGCAGCTTTTGCGTTTGGGGATCAATCTTCGGGGATACTACGGAAGCTCCCGGGAGCAGGATAGCATGGCTGAGCCGGTGTATATGGGAGAGTTTTTGAATGAACTGTTTCGGCAGGCGGATTTTCGTTTGGAAGCAAGCGGGATCCGGCTGATGCGGCAGGATCAAAGTGGGCTTTCGGTTTGCCGGATTGAGAAGCGGCGGTTTGCGGCCGCCATTCTGAACCTGATCGACCTTTCCGCCGCCTATCTGCCGGCGGACGGTGAAATGTGGTTTATCATGAGCCATACAGACAGGCAGTTCTGCATCACCTTTTCGGATCCGTCCATGCCGGCAGGCTTGCTGTCGGGCGGGCTTAACTGCATGGAGACAGGACAGCAGGACGGGCGTTCCTCAATGATCCTCCCCAAAGTTTCTTTTGGGTTTCTCGACCGGGTTGTCCGGGAGTGCGGCGGGCGCTGCCTTCTCCGGGAAGAAAATCCGGGGATTCGGGTGGGGATTCGGCTTCCGCTTTGTACGGAAAAACCGCTGCTCACCGTGCGGGATGAATCCGCCTATACGGCGCGGTTCCGCGGCCTGAACCGGACCAGTCTGGTGAGTATCCTGCTTTCCGATCTGGAATAAGCAGCAAAGAAAAAACGGACGTGTTTTCACGTCCGTTTTGTGTTATTCTTAATATCGGGCATCCAGCATGCAGAGCAGCCGGGAAACCCCGTAGCAGGCCGCGATCGGGAAGAGGATGGTAATCCACCCGCAGATTAAAACCAGCAGGACAGTTCCCAGGAACATTGCCAGCGAAATCAGCACCAGAATCGGGATGACCACATAGTAATTCATGGTGGCGCCAAGCTCCCGGTAAATCCGGATCAGCAGCATTAAAATACTGCTATCGGTTCCTTCTTTAATAAAAGCAGCTTTGATGTTGGCTAAACCCTCCAAAAGGGCACGAAAACAGCCAAACCCTTGATCTTCCGCCAGCAGTTTCTGGGAGGTGGTGCCCAAATACAGGTCAACCGGTGACACCCAGAAAGCGCCAAAACCCAGTCTTGCGAAAAAGATCCCAAAAATTCCCAGAAAAAGGAGCGGCATTCCCACCCATTTGAGCATAATGGCGAATGGACGGCCGAATTTTTTTCCGAGCAGGAAAGAACCGCCTAAAACAATAATCCCCAAAAATAAAAACAAAAAATCAAGCGATTGGATCACGCGCAGAATGGGGTAGGCGTAAAAGGAAAACAGAAGGGCAAGTCCAGCAAAAACAATGGTGAACAGCGTAATGCGGGCAGCCGGGGAGCTGGGCCCAAACTCCAGGATTTCCCGGACGGACATGGGTTCGTCGTATGCGATGATATAAAGTCCTCTGGAGGAGGTTTCCCCCCGCCAGTCTTTTCGTTTCTGTGCTGTTTTCCGTTCCATGGAAAACCCCCTTTGCTGAGTATCAGATTTTTTGTGCGATTACAATGCAGCGGTGTTCCCGGCAGCTGATACTGCCTTTGGATTCCAGGGACTGCTGCAGTTCCCATAGCTCGTCCATTCGGTTCTCCACAGAAAACGCCAACGATTGCCAAGAGGCTGCGTGAATCCAGTAGACCAACGCTCCAACATCCGCAAACCGGATTGCCGGGAAAGCTTCCTGTCCTTTTAAAACAAGGAATCCCGCGTCTTCCAGCTCGCCGATCATCTGATTTAAGTTGCGGGTTTGGTCGGGAATTTCCCATCCGGGGAACGGCCTCCCGTTAAATCTGCCGTCCACGCCGCAGGACTGCTGTGTCAGGAAGATCCCGCCCTTTTTCAGAATACGGGCCATTTCCGCGGGGCAGAAACTGCCGTAGCGGGTGTAGACCAGGTCAAACTTTTCGTCGCTGAACGGGAGGTCGGTTTCGTCCACAATCTGCCGCACCTCCACACCATAGGGAGCGAACCGTTGGCGCAGAATGGCAGCCGAGGATTCATCGGTGTCGGCATAAAATGATTTGCCCGGCTGCGGCGAAAGAGAGAGCAGAAATCCGTATCCGCCGCTTGCCAGATCCAGAAAGACGCTGTCTTTGGTGAGAAAGGAGGAAATTTCCGCGCCGAAATCCCAGGGCAGCGTTTCCTCTTCCCATCGTCCGTTGAGATGGGTAAAGTTCCAGCCATGAAAAAAAGCCCGTTCTTCCGCTGCACATAAAATCTCACATTCTTTGCGCGTCATAAAAGCTCCCCCTTTCAATGAAAAGCTGTTGTTTAGTATCATTGTACCAATTTTTTTGCAAAAATGCAAGAGAATTCTGCAAATTGTCTCTTCTTTTGGCGCGGCTGCGTTTTGCCTTTTGCGCAAATTTATGTTACAATAAAAGATAGACTAATCGAAACGGGGGAAGGTGAAACAGATGTCCGGGATTCGGTGCAGGACGGGTAGAGGGGTTCTGCTCGTGATGATGGTGGCACTGCTGACGGCGGGGCTGTGTATCGGCGGGGTATTTTTTGCGGCGACGTTGGCAAGCCCCGCAAAAGATCCTGTCCAGGATGTTGTGGCATCAGTGCCGGAGGTTTCCATCCAGCCCGAAAGTGAGGCGGAACCGGAGGAAAGTTCCGGGCAGGAAAGCACAGCTGAGGAGGAAGAGGAACCGGAAAAGCCTGTGGGGATTTTTGCCGGGTATGAGGAACAGGCCGGCGACATGCTGCGGCAGATGAGCCTGACGGAAAAGATCGGGCAGCTCTTTTTGGCGGCGCTTCCCGATGCGGATCCGGAGGGGATTGTGCAGCAATACCAGCCGGCAGGATACCTGCTGTTTGCAAAGAATCTGCAGTATCACAACCGAAAGACACTGGCCGAGCTGATGGAATCCTGTCAGCAGAATGCCACCATTCCAATGGTGTTTGCAGTGGATGAAGAGGGCGGAAGCGTGGTTCGCGTCAGCAAATTCACAAATTTCCGCTCCGAGCCGTTTGCTGCCCCCCAGCTGATCTATCAGGAGAGCGGGTTGGACGGTCTTGCCGCCGACGCGAAGGAAAAGTCGCAGTTTCTGCTGGATCTGGGCATTACGCTGAATCTGGCGCCGGTCTGCGATGTGTCGGTCAACTCCTCGGATTATATCTACGACCGGACGCTGGGTGTTCCGGCGGAAGAAACAGCAAGGGGGATTGGGGCAATTGTAACAGCGATGGAGGAAACCGGGATTTCCTGCGCGCTCAAGCATTTTCCCGGTTACGGTTCCAATCCCGACACCCATACCGGCGCGGCGCTGGACGAGCGGGAACGGACGGTGTTTGAAGAATCGGACTTTCTTCCGTTTGAAGCCGGGATAGAAGCGGGCGCGGACCTGGTTCTGGTATCCCACAATACGGTGACCGCCTTTGACGGGGAGCTTCCGGCGTCCCTTTCGCCCGAAATCCACCGGCTGCTGCGGGAGGAGCTGGGATTTACCGGCGTCATCATCACCGACGATATCTCGATGGATGCGCTGGATTCGTTCCGGGAGGATGCCGCGGTTCTGGCGCTGGAAGCGGGGAACAACCTGATTATTACCGGCGACCTGGAGCAGAGCGTCCGGCAGATTCAGGCGGCGGTAGAGGATGGCCGCATTCCCGAAGAAGCGCTTGACGAGGCGGTGCAGCCGGTATTGGCGTGGAAGCTGGCCAAAAATATTTTTTCATAAAGGCAAAAGCCGCCCATTATGGGCGGCTTTGTTATTTTTTGCGTGGCTTGTCCGGGATGCAGGCGTAACGGCAGTTCCGACAGCTCCGCTGCTGATACAGGCAGCGCTTTGTGGTGCTGCCGTCCTGGTTGGTTGTGGCCTCCACACAGATATTTTGCTGATGCAGCGGGCAGAAATGCACTTCAAATCCTCGGTATAACACAATGATTCCACCTTTCCTGTTGTCGATCCTTTTGTCATATGTATATGCGGCAATTTTTTTCGATATGCGGAATTGTAGGAAACTCTTCCATTTTAAATGTAAAAAGAGTATAATAAAAAAGAGGAAAGGAGGATGAAACTATGGAAATTTCACCTCATGTCAAACAGCTGTCTGATGAGATCCGGCAGTTATGCAATCCGGAAAAAATTTATTTATTCCATGCAAAATTCAATCTTCACAGCCAGATAACCAGTTTCAAGCTCTGTATTGTCGCCGATACCGCCGACAAATCCGAATTGGAACGGAAAATCTATCTGGAGCTGGACTGTGAAATCCCATACGACCTGGTGATCTATACGGCGGCGGAATGGGAAGCCTGTATGCCCAACTCCCATTCTTTTGCCGCGGAGATCCGCGACAAGGGGGTATTGATTTATGACAAGGCGCAGGCATCAGCCTAATCCGGGCGACAGCCGGCGGTATCAGGACTGGATGAACGCGGCCTATGACGACCTCCGTGCGGCGGAGCTTCTCTGCCAGGACTCCACCCTGAACAATATGACGGCGTTTCATTGCCAGCAGTGCGCGGAAAAGGCTTTGAAAGGCTATATTCTGGCGCGGGACGGACAGCCGGTGGACGGGCACAACCTCACCTGGCTCTGCAAACGCGCCACCCGGATTGATCCGGAATTCGGCCAGTGGCTGGATGAATCGGCCGCCTTGAACAAGTTTTATATTGAAACCCGGTACCCCACCGATATTCCCACAGAAATTTCGGATGAACAGGTCGGACGGATTGTGGGGATGACGCGCAGCATGTTCGATTACGTTGCGGATGATCTGGATGTTACCGATGAATTGGACGAGTTTGAAGCGTATTGACCGGAACCAGGAGAAAGGTAGGTGGTAAAGAAAACGGGCAAAATCTTTGTGCAGGATTTCCTGCGGAAACGAATTTTTGCAGCAGAGGGTGAATGTGCGTTCTTCCTTAATTAATAAGGTTGTGTTATGAGAAGTTTTTGAATGAGATGAGAAAGTTAACAAAAAATGAACAGGAAAATTGTGCAATGTTTTTTTGAAAAAAGCCTTTTCATTTTTTGCCAAGTCGGTATAATAGGGTATAAACAGTAGTTTTTTGTTAACGACAGATTGATTGGCGGTGATTTTATGTTTCCTTTGAAATGGGTTTGGGAAAACCTCAAAGGATACCGGCGGCAGTACATTCTGGCGATGTGCTTGGTGGTTATGACAGCAACGCTGAACCTGGCAAACCCCCTGATTTCGCAGCAGATTATTGACCGGGTACTGGCTCCCCCAGAGGGCGTGGAACGGCAGCTGAACATGCTGGTTCCTCTGGTTGTGCTGATGATTGGCTTTACACTTTTCCGAACCGGAATCGGCTATCTGATGGTGATTACCTTTGAAAAGGCCGGAATTCTGGTTGCGACCAATATCCGCAGTTACATCTTTCGGAATATGCAGAAGCAGGACATGAGCTTTTTCGACCGCAACCGTACCGGTGACCTGATGACACGGCTCACTGGTGACCTGGATGTGGTGCGGTATGTAACGGCTTATTCTCTGCGCGTCAGTATTGACTCGCTGGTGTCCTTTCTGGCTGTTCTGATCTATTTTCTTTGCACCGACGTGGTCTTTACCCTTGTGCTTTGCTGCCTGTTTCCCGTGATGTATCTGGTCAGCTACAAGTACTCCCGGAAAGCAAGACCGCTCTACGCCGATCAGCGTGAAAAGCTTGCGGTTATGAACTCCCGCGCACAGGAGAATATTGCCGGTAACCGTGTGGTAAAGGCGTTTGCAAAAGAGGATTATGAAAAAGCTATTTTTGATAAGTGCAACATGGATTACCATGATGCGAACCTCCGTGCAAACTACTTCTGGCTGAAATATTATCCTGCGTTTGAGCTGTCGGCGCAGGCAATGAACATTGCCATCCTTCTGTTAGGCGGTTTGTTTGTCATTAACGGACGCCTGACCTTAGGCCAGCTGATGGCTTTCAATGGACTGGTTTGGACATTCTCCAACCCGATCCGCAACCTTGGAAACCTTTTGAACGATGCGCAGCGCTTTATGGCCAGCGCCGCAAAGGTAATTGAGCTTTACTATACCCGTCCCACCGTTGTCAACCGCTTTGGCTGCAAGGTAACCAATGAGCGTCTCAAAGGTGAAATCGAGTTTGAGGATGTCTGCCTGAACATCAAAGGGCACGAGCTTCTCAAAAATATCAACCTGCATATCAAGCCCGGCGAAACAGTGGCGATTATGGGCAACACCGGCGCCGGTAAAACGGTATTGATGAACCTGATTCCCCGGTTGTATGACATATCAAGCGGGACATTAAAAATCGACGGTCTTCCCATCAAGGAGTGGGATTTGCATACGCTGCGGCATAACATTGGTATGGCAACGCAGGATGTATTCCTGTTTTCTGATACGGTAGACGGCAATATCGCCTATGGAGACTCCTCCATGAGCGAGGAAATGACACGGCATTATGCCCACATTTCGGCGGCAGACTTCATTTACAAGATGGAGCAGGGCTTTGATACAATTGTCGGTGAACGCGGCGTTGGTCTGTCCGGCGGTCAGAAACAGCGTATTGCGCTGGCACGTGCGCTGGCAGTGCGCCCGGCAATCCTGATTCTGGATGATACCACCTCTGCGGTCGACATGGAAACCGAACATTTTATCCAGGAGAGCCTGAGCCATCTGGATTTCCCCTGCACCAAGCTGATTGTCGCACAGAGAATCTCTACCACACGTCGTGCCGATCGCGTTGTTGTCCTAAAGGACGGTGAAATCGCGGAGATCGGAACTCATGCGGAACTTTCCAAAGGCAACGGCTACTATGCGGAAATCTGCCGTTTGCAGGAAGCAATCGGAGGTGAGGAATAATGGCAACACGCAACAAGTACGATGTAGACGAAACCCTGGAATCGCCATTTAATATAAAGCACTTTAAGCGTGCGGCAGTTTATGCCAAAAAGCATGCCCGCTGGATGGTGCTTGCGTTGACGGCAAGTATGATATCCGCTTTGGCTGCCCAGGTCTATCCGATGATTCTGCAGCGTGCATTTGATTATTCGATTCCGGAAAAGAATATTCGGGAGCTGATCATTCTCACAATCCTCACGATCCTGACGATTTTAATCAGTGTACTGATGATTACCATCCGTTCTCGAATTATGGCAAAGGTTGGCCAGGGGATCATCTACGATATGCGGAAAGATCTGTTCGATCATCTGCAGGAGCTTCCTTTTTCGTTTTACGACAGCCGTCCCCATGGAAAGATTTTGACACGTGTTATCCATTACGTCAACAATGTGTCGGATATGCTTTCCAATGGTGTCATCAACTTTATCCTGGAAATTTTTAATATCATTGTCATTGCGGTCTTTATGTTTGTGATTAACGTGCAGCTTTCTCTGGTGGTGGTTGCCGGTATTCCGGTATTTGTAACCGTCATCATGCTGATTAAGCCGGCACAGCGCCGCGTTTGGCAGCAGGTTTCCAACAAAGGCTCCAATATGAACGCATATTTGCAGGAAAGCCTGGATGGCGCCAAAATTACCCAGCTTTTCACCCGGGAAGAGCAGAACGCCGGCATCTTTGACCGGCTGAATCTTGACTATTATCGTCTCTGGAACAAAGCGCAGCGCATTTCCAACTGTGTTTGGGTAACGGTTGACAATGTTTCCACTTGGGTTGTCTGTGCGATGTATTTGGTTGGTATTATGGTGATGAAACCGATGGCCTCTTTTGGTACCATCGTGGCAGTTTCCAACTATGCGTGGCGTTTTTGGCAGCCGCTGCTCAACCTGTCCAACCTGTACAATACCTTTGTCAACGGCATCGCCTACCTGGAGCGTATCTTTGAGATGATTGATGAGCCGGTGGACATCAAGGACGCACCGGATGCTTATGAGCTTCCCAAGATCGAAGGCCGTGTCACCTTTGAAGATGTGACATTTGCTTACGAACCGCCCCGCAATATTCTGGAACATGTTTCCTTTGATGTAAAGCCCGGCGAAAGCATCGCGCTGGTTGGTCCGACCGGAGCGGGCAAGTCCACCGTTGTCAACCTGATCTCCCGGTTCTACGATCTGAACGGCGGCCGGATCCTTGTTGATGGGCACGACATTTCCAAAGTAACGCTGCATTCTTTGCGCTCTCAAATGGGCATCATGCTGCAGGACAGCTTTATCTTCTCCGGCACCATTCTGGAGAATATCAAGTACGCCCGGCAGGATGCCACCGACGAGGAGGTCAAACGCGCGTGCCGGATTGTGTGCGCGGATGAGTTCATCAGCGAGATGGAAAAAGGTTATGATACCGAAGTAAACGAGCGCGGCTCCCGGCTTTCGCAGGGGCAGCGGCAGCTGGTTTCCTTTGCGCGGACACTGCTTGCGGATCCGAAGATTCTGATTCTCGACGAGGCAACCTCTTCGATTGACGCAAAGACCGAACGGATGGTGCAGACGGCACTGAACGAGCTGTTGAAAGGCCGAACCTCGTTTATTATTGCGCACCGCCTTTCCACCATTAAAAACTGTGATAAGATCATGTACATCTCCAATAAGGGCGTTTCCGAATGTGGAACCCATGAAGAGCTGCTGGCGAAAAAGGGCGATTATTACAAGCTCTATACAGCTCAGCGGACCGGAAACCTTGGCCAAGTTTAATAATAAGAAAAACCAGCCTGCCAAAGGGCTGGTTTTTTCATACCAAAGGAAAAGCGGCTTTCCCTTACAGGAAAGCCGCTAAGTTTTATCTGGGTTCTACAATTAATTTTATGGCTGTTCGTTCCGCACCTTCGATTTCTACATTGGCAAAAGCAGGGATACATACAAGATCAATTCCGGTTGGAGCAAGATATCCTCTTGCAATAGCGACAGATTTGACTGCTTGATTGGCCGCACCAGCTCCGATTGCCTGAATTTCTACTGAGCCTTTTTCCCGAATGACTCCCGCAATCGCGCCGGCAACTGAATTAGGCGACGATTTTGTTGAAACTTTGAGCACATCCATAGAGATCCCCCCGAAAATTTTGTGAAAGCAGGGCTTTCCGACAAAAGTTGTGCGCTGCTTTTGCGGAAATATTTTTTGCTTTTCTATATTATAATCCATTTCTACAAAATTTTCAAGAGTTTTCGCTATTTTTCATAGTTTACAACAAATGAATGCGTTCAATTTTCATACATCTGCCAGTTTTTTTGTCCAAATCGAGTAAAACTCCTTCCAATTTACAGGCGGAATCCTGTGGAATATCGAATCTTGTAGGAAGGCAGGTAGTCATTCGTCTCACAATGGAATCGGGATTAACACCGAGAATCGAGTGAATAGGGCCGGTCATTCCCAAATCGGAAAGATAGCCGGTCCCTTTGGGGAGTATAGTTTCGTCCGCTGTCTGAACGTGGGTGTGAGTGCCGACGACGGCGGAAACGCGGCCATCTAGATAATAGCCAAGCGCCATTTTTTCACCTGTCGCCTCGGCGTGGAAGTCCACGACAGTGCAGTCAGCTTTCACCTCGGATAGAATGCGGTCAGCGCAGGCAAACGGGCTGCCGATCGGATCCAGGTAAACCTGCCCCATCAGGCTGATGACCAGAAGAGAAGCACTTCCCAAATCCAGACGGTACCAGCCGTTGCCGAAACATCCGTCGGGGTAGTTGGCCGGGCGGAGGAGGCAGGGCTGTTCCTCCATATAATTCTGGATTTCCCAGCGGCGGAGGCTGTGGTTTCCGCCGGTAATCACATCAACGCCGCTGTCGAACAGGAAGTCGGCCGAGTGAGGCAGGATGCCGTTTCCGACTGCAGAATTCTCTCCGTTGCAGATCACCGCATCAATCATCTGCTGTTTTTTGTAGCCGGGCAGAACCTTGCGGAGGAATTCGCAGCCCGGCTGGCTCACGACATCCCCAATCATTAAAACGCGCATGCTTTCACCTCATCAGTGGGAAGCCCGGTCGCGGATCTGCCGGAGCTCGTCTTCGGTAAAGGTGTACTTTTTGCCGCAGAAATGGCAGCAAAGTTCGGTGCCATGGTCTTCCTGGATCAGCTGATCCAGCTGCTGGCGGCCAAGGCTGATAACAGCGCGTTCCACCCGTTCGCGGCTGCAGTCGCAGCGGTAAACGGGGTGATATTCGTCCAGAATTTGCGGATCCAGGCCGTCCATCACCTTTTGGAGGATTTCTTCCGGTTCCATTCCGCTGTCAATCATCGAGGAAACGGACGGAATGTCCTGAATGTTGCGTTCCAGTGTGGAGATCGCAGATTCATCCGCAAACGGAAGCAGCTGTACCAGGAAGCCGCCGGCTGCCCGGACGGTGAGATCGGGGTTGACCAGTACGCCGAGTGCGCAGACGGTGGGCGTCTGTTCGCTGACGGCAAAGTATTCGGTGACATCCTCGGCCAGTTCACCCGAAACAAGCGGCACCTGCCCGCTGTACGGCTCTTTCAGGCCGAGATCCTTGATGACGCGCAGGTATCCGTTTCGTCCCACAGCGCCCGCAACATCGAGCTTTCCTTTGGCATTGAGGGGCAGCTCGACCACAGGGTTCTGGACATAGGATTTGACGCAGCCTTCGCTGTCGGCAACGGCAATGAGAGTGCCGGCCGGACCGTCGGCGTCCACACGGAGGGTGAGGGAGTCACCTTCTCCCTTGAGCATCAGCCCCATCATCGAAGCGGCGGTGGAAAGACGGCCAAGTGCCGCGGTAACAACGGCGGAGGTGCGGTGGATTTCTTCAATTTTTGCGGCAATGTCGGTGGAACGGATGGCCATCGCCAGAACCGAACCGTCCTGTGAAATTGCGCGAATGAGTTTTCCCATAAAAATTTCCTTTCTAAAGGCAGTCAGTCGGCTGCCCGGTTGATTTCAACGTGTTCTGTTTTGGAGAAGAAGAAGCGCTGGCTGCTGTACAGTCCGAAATATCCCGACAGCATGTAGGATACCGCAATTGCCAACGCAAAGAGAGGCATGCCGCTTCCGCCGAAGAGTTCCAGGCAGAGCAGCAGCGAGGCGAGCGGGCAGTTGAGCACACCGCAGAAGACAGCCGCAATGCCCAAAGCTGCGCCAAACGAGGGATCCAGTCCGAGAAGTGCCCCGGCGGCATTCCCAAAGGTTGCACCGATGAAGAAAGCGGGGACGATTTCGCCGCCGCGGAATCCGGCGCCCAGTGTCAGCGCAGTAAAGAGGATTTTGAGCAGGAACGCCCACGGAACTGCATCTCCGGCGACTGCACGGGTAATGACGTCCATACCGGCGCCGTTGTAGTCGTGGGTGCCTACAACCAAGGTGAGCAGGGCGACAATCAAGCCGCCTGCTGCTGCACGGATCAGGGTATCAGGCAGGAAACGCTTGTACAGGCGGGAAGCGGTGTGCATACTCACACAGAAAAGGATGCTGACTGCGGCGCAGAGGATGCCAAGGACAGCAGCCTGAATTGCAGTTTGCACAGCAAGGACCGGAATCCCGCTGACGCTGAAGGAGGTTGGGATGGCGCCAAGCTGTCCGGCAACGCCCGCCCCAATTAGCGCCGAGAAAATGCAGGGGACGATGGCGGCGTAGAACATGTGGCCGACATTGACCA
The DNA here is from genome assembly GCA_944382875.1 of uncultured Clostridia bacterium. Lineage (GTDB taxonomy): Bacteria > Bacillota > Clostridia > Oscillospirales > Ruminococcaceae > Merdivicinus. The sequence continues at coordinate 101,465 of CALWNQ010000005.1, read as the reverse complement.
CCTCCATCGCAAAGACTGCGGCAGTCAGCGGCGTTCCGAACAAGGCGGCAAAAGCGGCGCTCATGCCGCAGAGGGTGATGCAGTGGAGGTCCTTTTCATTCAGCCGGATCCAGCGCCCAAACTGAGCGGCAATACTGCCGCCCAACTGGAGCGCGGCACCTTCCCGGCCGGAGGAACCGCCAAACAGATGGGTGAGAACGGTGCTGACAAAAATCAGCGGGGCCATCCGGATGGGAACCGGTTCACCGGTGCGGATGGAGGAGAGGACGGTGTTGATGCCGCCGTCTTTTTCCATGCCGCAGACACGGTAGAGCAGCGCGATGATAACACCGGCAACCGGCAGCAGCCAGATAATCCAGCTGTTCTGTTGGCGGAACCCGGTTGCTTTTTCTACCAGCTCATGGAAACACCAGCCGACCAGCCCGATCGGGACTCCGCAGAGAAGGGAGATCGCCGTCCATTTGACAAAAGCCAGCAGGTATCGGGAAAAAGCGTGCAGCTTTGTGGAAAAGTGGGATGAAAAGTTGTCCATTGGTATTTTTACACTCCGTTATTACAGTTTGTATGAAAATTCGCGTCGTTTTTCAAAGTAAACCGCCGTTTCAAAGCCAATGCTGCGGCAGAGTTCCATGCACTCCGGGATGCCGGAGGCAAGGTCTTTCGCGGCGTGTGCGTCCGAACCGAAGATGATTTTCCGTCCGCCCAGCTCATAATAGCGCCGGATGAAGCGTTCGTCCGGCATGGGGCGTCTAATTTCCTGGCGGAGGCCACTCGCGTTGATTTCCAGCGCCAGTCCTTTGGGGATCATCACCCGGAACAGGTGGTCAATCAGGTCGAGATAGGGAGAAAGTTCGACCTTTCTGTTATATTTTCCCTCAATATAACGGAGAGGATAGGTAATATGGGCGATCGAGTCGGTTTTTCCCCAATCCGCAAGACGGATCAGCTCCTCAAAGTAGGGCTTGAGCGCAGAATCCAGGTCGATGCTGCTGCAGTCCATAAAATAAAAATCCTGTTGGCCGGGGGTATTGTGGACAGAGCCGATGACATAATCATAGGGGAGAAGGCCCAGCATTTCCTCCGCATAGGGGAGATCCTCCAGCGGCTCTCCAAGCTCGATGCCCTGCCACAGCCGGAACGGCAGGTTTCCTTCTTCCTGCATCCGCCGGATGTCGGCGCCCCCGGCAGCAAATACCGTTCGGGCGCAGAGCAGGCTCTGCACATTGACGTCGCAATGGTCGGTGATACAAAGGCCATTCAGCCGCAGTTCTTCCGCCCGTTTACACTGTGCCGCAAGCGGCGCTTCGGCGTCAAAGCTGCGGTTGGTGTGGGTGTGCATATCATAAAGGAAAGGCATCCAAATCCTCCTCCAAAATGTAAAATTTGAGTGTTCTTTTCGGCAAAAGTGTGTTATACTAAAATCTGGAAGCCATCGGCTTCCGTTAACATATGCTATTATATCACAGCCGGCGGAAAAATCCAATCCCGATTTTTACCGAAAACCGGCGGATACAGAGGTGAATTGTTAGATGAAGCATTGCGGCACCGTTCCGATTCAAACTGAGCGGCTTTTGCTGCGGCAGTTTACCGAACAGGATATTCCCTATATGTACCAAAATTGGGCGAGCAATCCGGCCGTTACCCGGTGCCTGGTCTGGGCGGCGCACCGCAGCCAGGAGGAAACCCGTGCGGTTGTGCAGGGATGGCTCCGGCAATATAAGCACAAGGATTTTTATGAGTGGGCGATTGTGGAAAAATCGAGCGGGCTGCTGATCGGCTCGATCGGATTGGTGCGGGATCCCGACCGGCACACAAGCTGTGAGGTGGGGTATTGCCTGGGGGAAGCCTGGTGGAACTGCGGCTACGCCACTGAGGCATTGCAGGCGGTTCTCGCTTTGGCAGTCAAGGTTGGCTACCGCCTCATTTACGCCAAGCACGCCATCGAAAACCCCGCTTCCGGGCGGGTGATGCAAAAGGCCGGGATGTCGATGCGGATTGGGGAAACGATGACGGTTTCCACAGCCAACGGGCTCTTCGATTGCTTTGTCTATGAGTACCGGCCTGCCAAAGCACATCATCTTTTTTGGTAGTTTGCGCAGAAAATCCCGGAAAATAGTTGCTTTTCACACTGTGATGTGTTAAAATCAAAGAGAATGGGAGTGTTCCCAAATTTACAGAAAAGGACTGGCGGATATGAACGAGAAGCTGAAAGAATTCAATGTGGAGTTTCTGTTCCAGGCGGTGTTGGAGCTGCGGGATATGGAAGAATGTTATAAGTTTTTTGAAGATCTCTGCACGGTTCAGGAGCTGAAAGCGCTGGCGCAGCGGATTCATGTGGCCAAAATGCTGAGCGAGAACAAGGTGTACAGCGATATCGTTGCCGAAACCGGAGCTTCTACCGCCACCATCAGCCGGGTGAACCGCTCGCTGCACTATGGGTGTGATGGCTACGCCGAGATTTTCAAACGCCTGAACGAAAAAAATGAGGCCGAAACCAAATGAGTCATTATGGACCATTTGCGGAAGTTTACGATCTGCTGACCTCGGAGATTGATTATAAATCGAGAGCGGACTATTTTGACCGGATCCTCCGGTTGCACGGTGCAAAGCGGGGAATTCTGCTGGATTTGGGCTGCGGTACCGGTTCGCTGTCGGAGGAGCTGGCAGCGCTGGGGTACGATGTTATCGGCGCGGATAACTCAGAGGAAATGCTTTGGGCTGCCCAGCAGAAAAAGATGGAAAGCGGCCGGGATATCACCTATATCTGTCAGGAGATGACCGAACTGGATCTCTACGGGACGGTAGATGCGGCGGTATCGGCGCTGGACACCCTCAATCATCTGACCGACTACGCTGATTTCTGCAAGGCCATTGCCCGGACGGCGCTGTTCCTGCACCCGGATGGGGTGTTTGTTTTCGACCTGAACAGCTGTTACAAGCACCGGCAAATTTTGGCCAACAACGTTTTTACCTATGATTATGATGAGGTTTACTGTGCCTGGCAGAACACTCTCCTTCCTGACGATGTGGTGCAGATGGACCTCACCATCTTTGCCGAGGCGGAAGATGGTTTATATGAGCGGATGGAAGAAAGCTTTGCCGAGCGGGCTTATACCCATGAGCAGGTGCTGGCTGCTTTGGAACAGGCGGGGCTCACCCTTTGTGCCGTCTATCATGAAGATTCCACCGAGCCGCCGAAGCCGGATTCCCAGCGGCTTGTCTATGTGGCAAAGCACAGGAAATAAAACCGGCATGAAAAGAGCCAGATTCTGCGGAATTGCAGAACCTGGCTTTCTTTTGTGGTTTAGCGGTACCAGATATCGCGGACGTAATCCTGAATCGAGCGGTCGGCTGAGAAAATGCCGGAGCCGGCGACGTTGAGGAGCGACATACGGTTCCATTCGTCGGGATTGCGGTAGACTTCATTGACGCGCTCATGAATCTGGCGGTAGCTTTCAAAGTCCGCCAGCGACATATAAGTGTCGTTGTTGAGCAGATACTGGATGATGGAATCAAAGTTCTTTCCATCCAGTCCGCCGCTGCGCATAAAGTCGATGACTTCCCGGATATAGGGGTTGGAATCATAAATGGCGCGGGGGCTGTATCCGTTTGCACGGGTGCGGTTAACCTCTTCGGTGTTCATGCCGAAAATGAAGATGTTATCCTTGCCGACAGCGTCGTAAATTTCGATATTGGCGCCGTCCATGGTGCCCAGTGTGATGGCGCCGTTGAGCATCATCTTCATATTGCCGGTACCGGAAGCTTCCTTGCCCGCCTGAGAAATCTGTTCGCTGATTTCGGCCGCCGGGTAGATTTTTTCGGCCAGAGAAACCTTATAGTCCTCCAGGAAAATAACCTTCAGCATTCCCTTGGTTGCGGGATCGCGGTTGATGACATCGCCGAGCGCGCAGATAAAGCGGATGATTTCTTTCGCCATGTGGTATCCAGGGGAAGCCTTTGCGCCGAACAGGAAGGTGTGCGGCTCAATGGTCATACCGTGGTTTTTGATCTGCAGATAGAGGTAGCAGATGTGCAGGGCGTTCATTAGCTGGCGTTTATATTCGTGAAGACGTTTCACCTGCACATCAAACAGCGAGGTGGGATCTACCTTGATGCCGTTGGCGGAGGAGATATATTTTGCCAGCATTTTTTTGTTTTCAAGCTTGATTTCCGCAATCCGGCGGAGAACCTGACGATCGTCGACAAAATCCTTGAGTTTTTCCAGTTGGCTCAGGTCATGAACAAAGCCATCGCCGATCAATTCGGTGATATAGTCGGTCAGCAGAGGATTATCTTGACAAAGCCAGCGCCGCGCCGCGATACCGTTGGTCACATTGGTGAGTTTGCCGGGGAAGATATCGTTGTAGTCCTTGAACAGATCTTCTTTCAGAATATCGGAGTGCAGCTTGGAAACGCCGTTGACCGAAAAGCAGGCGATGACACAGAGGTTTGCCATCCGGATCTGGCCGTCGCCAATGATGGCCATCGAGCCGAGCTGGGCGCGTTTTTCCGGGTGGAATTCAAAGACGTCCTTGCAGAAACGGCGGTCGATTTCCTCGATAATGCTGGTGATACGGGGCAGGTGCTGCCGGAACAGGTTGATGTCCCAGCGCTCCAGCGCTTCGCTCATAACAGTGTGGTTGGTGTAGGCCAGGGTGCGGCAGGTGATCTCCCAAGCCTGCTCCCATTCGTAGCCGCATTCATCCAGCAAGATCCGCATCAGCTCCGGCACACAGAGAGCCGGATGGGTGTCGTTGATGTGGATGACGGCATGTTCCGGCAGGGAATCAAGGGTGGAGTGATTGCGCAGATGCTCCCGCACGATGGTCTGGAGGGAGGCGCTGACGAAGAAATACTGCTGTTTTAAGCGCAGGCGCTTGCCCTCGATGTGGTCGTCAGCGGGATAAAGAACTTTGGAAATCGTTTCCGCTTTAACATCCTCTTCCATCGACTTGACATATTCGCCGCGGGAGAAAGGATACATATCAAAGCGGTTGGGTGCTTCTGCACGCCAAAGACGCAGGCAGTTTACTGCTTTGCTGTCCTTGCCGGAGATCATCAGGTCATACGGTACTGCACGGACATTGTAGTAATCGCGGTGGATGGTAGTGAGGCCGTGCTCACTCCACTTTTCTTCCACCCGGCCGTCAAAGTGCACTTCAACAGCTTCGTCGTTGCGGGGGGTGAGCCAGAAGCCGCCCATTTCCAGCCAGTCGTCGGGGAATTCCATCTGCCAGCCGTCCACGATTTTCTGTTTGAAAATACCAAATTCGTAGCGGATGGAAAATCCGGTGATGGGGTATTCGAGGGTAGTCGCAGCGTCCATATAGCAGCTTGCAAGCCGTCCGAGGCCGCCGTTACCAAGGCCGGGATCCGGTTCCATTTCATAAATGGTGTTCAGGTCAAAGCCAAGTTCGGAAACCGCCTGTTCCATTTCTTTCTGGATGTTCAGGTTATAGAGATTGTTTTTGAGCGATCGTCCCACCAGAAATTCCATCGACATATAGTAGATGCGTTTCTTGTCGTTCTTTTTTAAGGAATCCAGGTAGTCGGCGCGTTTGTGGGTGAGGATGGACTGCACCACCATCAGGACGGTGCCGTACATCTGACGGTCTGTAGCTTCTTCCGGAGAATAACCATATTTGGTTTTCAACGTCTGGATCAGCTCTTCTTTGAGGCTGGCAACGGATGAGTTCATGCAAAATCCCCTTTCTCTAATCTATGGTTCAATTTTTGCCCTGCAAGCCGTGAATTGCCGGAGAGATAACGAAAAAAAATAGCGCAGGGACCTAATTCTATTTTACTATGATCCTATTAAAAAAACAATCGGGGAAAACACCGAGAAATTCCGGTGCAGTTCCCATTTTTTAGAAAACATGAATCAAATTTTTGTGCCGGAAGGGCGCACAGTGTCTTTCGGTGAAAAAAAGCAGAAAAATACCCGGCCCTGCGGATGAGCCGGGTATTGGACGCCGGAAGTTACAGGCTTTCGTAGATTTTGAGGTATTCGTCTGCGGAAGTCTTCCAGGAATAATCCCCCGACATGGCGTTGCTCATAATGGTCTTGCGCTGGTCCTTGTCCGACCAGATGGCAATGGCGCGTTTGATGGCGTCGAGCATGTCGTTGGCGTTAAAGGTCTGGAAGTTGACGCCGTTTCCTTCACCGGTTTCGGCGTTAAAGGGAATTACGGTGTCTTTTAAGCCGCCGACAGCGTGTACAACCGGGATGGTGCCGTACCGCATGGCAATCATCTGGGCAAGTCCACAGGGCTCCGACTTGGAGGGCATGAGGAAGATGTCGGCGCCGGCATAGATCCGCTGGGCCAGAGGCGCCGAGAATTTGATGATGGCGCGGAATTTGTCGTGATAGGTAAAGTCGCAGTATTTGAAATAGTTTTCATAATCCGCGTATCCGTTGCCTAAAACGACCACCTGCACATCCATCTCCATCAGTTCGGCCATAATCGGCTCAAAGAGGTCGATGCCTTTTTGGGGAGTTAAACGGGTGACCAGTCCCAGAACCGGCACGTCAGAAATTTCGGGGAGGCCCACTTCCTGCTGGAGTGCTTTTTTGTCAAAGCGTTTGCTGCCGCGGGTTTTCAGGGAGTAGTTGGTTTTGATGTACGGATCGGTTTCGGGATTGAAAACCTCCGTGTCGATGCCGTTGACGATGCCATGAATCTTGTACTGGCGGGCTTCGAGAATCGGGTGCAGGCCAAAGGAGAAGTAAGGATCGAGGATCTCCTTGGCGTAGCTGCGAGAAACGGTGGTGACCACATTGGAGCACTCGATGGCGCCTTTCATGAGATTGAGGCAGCCATCAAATTCGAGCAGCGAGCTCTGGGAAGGATAGATGCCGAATACAGATTCCAGGATCGACATGTCATACTTGCCCTGGAACTCGATATTGTGGATGGAAAAGACCGTTTTAATCGAGCCATATCCGGGCACAGAGCGGAACTGGGTATCCAGATACACCGGAACCAATGCGGTGTGCCAGTCATTGGCATGGATGATGTCCGGGAAAAAGTCAATCTGGGGGAGGATTTCCAGGACGGCTTTGGAGAAGAACGCAAACCGTTCGGCGTCGTCGAATTCGCCGTAGGTGCCGCCGCGCTTAAAATACTGTTCGTTGTCGATGAGGTAGTAGGTGACGCCGTCGGCTTCCGCCTTGAAAATGCCGCAGTAGCAGGAACGCCAGCCCAGCGAGAAATAGAAAAATTTCTCAAAGGTGCATTTGTCTCGCATCGCCTGGGACATGGTAGAGTACATCGGGATGACAACGCGGGCGTCAATCCCTTTTTTGACCAGTTCTTTGGGGAGCGCCCCCATGACGTCGCCCAGTCCGCCCACCTTGATAAAAGGAAGCGCTTCGCTGGCCGCAAACAGAATTTTCATAGAAAAACCTCTTTCTCCGCCGCAGGAAAGGAAAAGCGGGTTTTGCGGCGGGAAAACCCGCTTATCTTATCGAATTTTAAACATTCTGGCCTTTTGCGATGACAAAGGGATAGGTTTGATAACCGGAAAGCGCATGTCCGCCGCCGATGACAACATCCTTGTCGGTGATGACGCAGTTCAAACGGGCTTCGCTTTGGATAACGGTATTCTGCATGATGATGCAGTTGTTGAGAACGGCACCTTTTTCGACTACAACGTCACGGAAGATGATGCAGTTGTTGATTTCGCCGTCAATCTTGCATCCATCCGCAATCAGCGAGTTGGAAACCTTGCCGTCAAAGCCATAGATGGTGGGGACAGAGTTTTTCACTCGGGTGAAGATGGGGGTATCCCCATAGAACAGCTCGTGGCGGGTTTCACGGTTCAAAACCTTCATGCTGGCATCATAGTAATCGGTAACCGTGTTGATGACAGCCGAGAATCCCTCGTGTGCAAAACCGAACACCTTGAGCTTGTTGAGGTTTTTGGTGATGAAGTCGCGGTCAAAGTCCACCCAACCAAAGGTGTAAGCGCGGTCAAGCAGCGAAAGGAGCAGGGATTTGTTGATAATATAAACACCGAAAGCGGCGTTCTGTGGTTCCATGTGCTGGATGGAGGAATAGTAAGCGTCGATCACGCAGCCGGATTCATCCATATCGATCACGCAGCCGGTGTGGTTGGGACAGACTTTGGTCTGATACAGCACGGTGATATCGGCGGCGCGGTCGACATGATACTGCAGCATCGATTCAAAGTCGATATTCATGACCAGGTTGCTGTCCGAGAGAATGATGTAGTCCGCGTCCGCTTTTTCGATAAAGCGTTTAACCGAAAGCAGCGCGTCGATCTTGCTGCGGTTGCGGGTGCTGGCGGATTCAGCTTTGGTAAAGGGGGTGAGGATTTTTAAACCGCCGTTTTTGCGGTCCAGATCCCAGTCCTTGCCCCAGCCGAGATGGTCGCTTAAGGAGCCGTAGTGTTCTTTGGTAATGACGCCGATTTCATCAATCCGGGCTTTGACCAGAGAGGAGAGAACAAAGTCAATCAGGCGGTAACGCCCTGCAAAGGGGACAGTGGCAAGGGTGCGTTCCGCAGCCAGCTCGGTAGGCGAAACACCGTAGCTTTCGGCAAATAAAATACATATGGTTTTCGAAGTCATAGTGGTTGTACCTCCATCTTGTTTCTCATTTCGTTCCGGATATTCAGCGGTTTGCGCCGGGTTCGATCATTTCCTTGGGACGGACGACCTGGCCCTTTTTGACAACGGCGCCGCGGCCGATTACTGCGATGCCCCATTCAGACGGATCCGAGCAGTTGCAAGGATCATCACCGACAACAGCACCTTCTTCAATGATAGCGTCTTCCGCGATAATGGCGTATTTAACAGTAGCGCCCTTTTGGATTACCGAATTGCTCATCACAACTGCGGAATTCAATTCGGCGCCTTCCTCAACGGTAACGCCGGAGAAGAGGACAGTGTACCAGAGCTTGCCGTTAATATCGCAGCCTTCGGATACGATCGATTCGGCAATCTGCGCCTTATCGCCGACAAAGTGCGGCGGATGCGGCTCGTTGCGGGCAAAGATACGCCAGTCGGAATCCAGGTTGATGTTGGATTTGGGGTTCAGCAGATCCATGTTGGCTTCCCACAGGCTCTCAATGGTTCCAACATCTTTCCAGTAGCCGTTGAACTGATAGGCAAACATCCGCTCCTTGTTGGCAAGCATGGCAGGGATGATATTTTTGCCAAAGTCGTTGGAGCTGCCGGGAGTGTTTTCATCGTCGATGAGGTACTGGCGAAGCTTTTGCCAGTTAAAGATGTAAATCCCCATCGAAGCTTTAGTGGATTTGGGGTGTTTGGGTTTTTCCTCAAATTCATAGATGGAGTTGTCGTCGTTGGTATTCATAATGCCAAAGCGGCTTGCTTCCTCGAGGGAAACATCCAGCACCGCAATGGTTGCGTCCGCTTTTTTCTCCTTGTGGTAAGCCAGCATTTTGGCGTAGTCCATCTTGTAGATATGGTCACCGGAGAGGATCAGGACGTTTTCGGGGTTGTAGCGGTCGATGAAGTTGATGTTCTGATAGATGGCGTTGGCTGTGCCTTTGTACCACTGGCTGTCCTTGTCGGTGGCATAGGGGGGGAGGATGTACACGCCGCCGTTCATGCGGTCAAGGTCCCAGGGCTGTCCGTTGCCGATGTAGGAGTTCAGTTCCAAGGGACGATACTGGGTGAGGACGCCGACGGTGTCAATGCCGGAGTTGGCACAGTTGGAAAGAGGGAAATCGATGATGCGGTACTTTCCGCCGAACGGAACAGCAGGCTTAGCTACTTCCTTGGTGAGGACATAGAGCCGGCTGCCCTGGCCGCCTGCCAGAAGCATGGTGATCATTTCTTTTTGCTGTTTCATGATGGTACACCTCATTGTTTATAATAATGGTTGTGGAACGACGACAAAATTATTTCAGACCAGCCGCCTTATAAAGGTAGACGGTGGAACGGGGCGGCAGCTCAGCTTCGATGCAGTAGGGCTGCCCATCCGCCGGGCGCAGCCGTGCAAAATTCACGCCGCTGCTCCGGCCTTCTCCTCCGTATTGGAGCTCATCGGTGCTGAAAAGCTCGGCGTACTTGCCGCGTTTTTCCACACCGGTGACGAAAGGGCTGACTGGCTGGTCCGAGAAGTTAGAAAGGACAAAAATTTGGTTGCCGTTGCTGTCCTTCCGGATAAAGCCCCGCACGCCCGGCACCCCGTGGGGATCAATGACGGTAAAATGCTGCTCCATGGGCGTTTCTTCCCAAATGGCAGCGGTTTTACGGTAAAAGTTGCTCAGCCGCCGGGACATGGCCAAAAAGCGGCGGTGCATGTCGTAATCGAGCAGCAGCCAGTCCAGCTCATGCCAGGGGGACCAGACTTCAAACTGGGCAAATTCGTTTCCCATCAGCCAGAGCTTGCTGCCGGGAAGCGCCATCAGGAAGGCAAGTACGGCGCGCAGCCGGGAAAACTTTTCATCGTAGCTGCCCGGCATCCTGGAAATCAGCGTTTCCGAACGGGTGAGATCCAGGTCAAGCTGCTGGATGCAGTTCTGTTCGGGAAGCGGCAGGACAGTTTCCTTTCCGCAGGCGAGATCCATCACAGCGCCTGCCATGGCGGAGTTGAGCGTCCGATGGAATCCGACATCCGAAGCGCCGCCCGCCAGAATCACATCCGGGAATTCGGCGGAAATCAGGCGGCAGAAATCGCACAGGAACTGGGTTCCGCCGGGATGTCTGGCAATTTCCTCCGCATAAAGGATTCGCAGGCCGTCCAGATGGAAATTCCGAAGAAAGTAGTTGGCAGAAGAAAAGAGGAAACTTCTGACCTCCGGTTTTTCAAAATCAAAGAAACACCAGTTGTTCCGGCATTCGCTTTCATAGCAGTGATGCCCCGCAAAATCAGACAGCCCAAAATCGTCTTTCGGAAAGCCCAGCAGGCAGAAATCCATGAAGACGCCGATATCGGCCTGATGCAGCAGCTCCACCATCCGGCAGAAATCCCGCGGCACGCCGTAACGGGAAGTCAGGGCAAAAAATCCGGTGGGATTTCGCCCGCCCGAAGCGGTATCCAGGTGTTCGGTGAGCGGCATCAGTCCAAGATGGGTGAACCCCAGCGTTTTCAGATGGGCAACCGCTTCCTCGCCCAGCTTCCGGTAGTTTAAAACCTCTCCGTTGGCATAGGTACGGAAAGATCCGGCATGGATTTGATAGATGCTTAAAGGCTGTTCGCTGGTTTTGCGTTTTGCGATCCATTTCTGATCGTTCCATTCGTAGTCCGGCGGGTAATAAACCTTGGACGCGTTGGCCGGCGGCGTTTCCGCGTGGAACGCAAAGGGATCGGATTTGTAAAGCTCGGTTCCGTTTTCGGTAATCAGCACATATTTATAGGTTTCATACTGGGATATACCGCTTAAGACACACTGATAAATGTCCGGTGCAATTTCTTCTGCGATATGGCGGTGCGGATCCCATCCGCAAAAAGAACCGGTTACATACACAGCCCGGGCTCCCGGTGCCCAGACACGGAATACCGTTGCCCCGTTTTCACGGTGGCAGCCAAAATATTCCCATGCATTTTGTGCCGTTCCTTCCCGCCAGGAGTTGATAGAAAAAGACATGATGTGCAAATTCTCCATTCTGTATCCACATCACAATTCCAAATCCTTTGTGCATTTTAACAACAAGTGCTGCAGTTCAAACCCAATCATTTTTTTGCAGCAGAACGGGAGCATACAAAATTTACAAAAATAAAATGTAAAGATCATGCAAACTCGTGTTGTGACACCAAAAAATCATGAAATATGGGAAAAATATCCAGAAAGACAATGATTTTTCGAACTTTTTAACAAATTTTTGAAACATTTGGATTGTGTATATTTGATACAATTACATTCTATCACAAACTGTTGTTTTTGTAAATAATCGACTATGTAAAAACCACGTAACAAATGTAGAAACATTCTTTATTTTTTTGTGCGATATGATTATCGGGAATTTTTCACAAACCGGTGTACATCCTGCCGATTTCATTGTATAATAAATAATGGACTCTGCCGCGGAGAAAAATAGAAGCGGAAACCGCAGCGGCGGAATTTTGGGGCTTTGCCCCGGAAAAGGAGAAGTGTATTCGTGCAGCCGGCAATTTACTATAATGCATGGGATTTGTCATGCAAAACACCGTTTGGCGCGGTGTCGGAGCGGGAAAAAATCCGCATTTGCTTTTATCTGGAAAAGGGGTTTCCCGCAAAAGGCGTTACGCTGAAACTGCGGGAGGATACCAGCACAGAAGCGCGTGCGGTGGAACTTGTCCCCACACAATCCACTACTGATTTTACCATATATGAAGCGGAATTTTCTGTCGAACAAAAGGGACTGTATTTTTACCGGTTTGAAATCGAAGCCGAATGGGGGATTTTGTTTGTCGGCCGGGATGAGGATGCCTCTGCCGTTATCCGGGATTTTTTGCCGGAGTGGCAGCTCACGGTATGTGCGGCGGATTATGCGGTGCCGGCCTGGCTGGACGGCGGGATTATGTACCAGATTTTCCCCGACCGTTTCCGCCGGAGCGGAAAAACGCCGCTGCCGGCTGTCCGCAACAGCCGGAGCGTCCATCGGGATTGGTACGGCCGTCCGCTTTTTAAAGCGGATGTTCCCGAATACAGCGCCAACGACTTTTTCGGCGGCAATCTCCGGGGCATTCTTGAAAAGCTCGATTATATTGCCTCTTTGGGAGTGACGGTGCTGTATCTGAATCCGATTTTTGAATCGGCTTCCAACCATCGTTACAATACCGGGGATTATAAGGCGATTGATCCGTATTTGGGAACCGAGGAGGATTTCAAAAAGCTCTGTCAGCAGGCTGCCAAGCGGGGAATCCGGGTGATTCTGGATGGTGTGTTTTCCCATACCGGTTCGGACAGCCGGTATTTCAACCGCGAAAACCATTATCCCGATGTCGGCGCCTGGCAGTCGAAGGATTCGCCTTATGCGCCGTGGTATCGTTTCAAGAATCCGGAGCGCACCGATTATGACTGCTGGTGGGGGTTTACCACGCTGCCCAATGTCAATGAGGAAGATCCCGGATTTGAAGAATTTATCTGTGGAAAAAACGGTGTTCTCGACTATTGGATGAAGCGCGGCGCGGCGGGCTGGCGGCTGGATGTGGCCGATGAGCTGCCCGACGGCTTTCTCGAGGCGGTTCGCCGCCGTGTGAAGCAGAATTCCTCCGGCTCTTATCTTTTGGGCGAGGTGTGGGAAGACGCTTCCAATAAGGAAAGCTACGGTCAGCGCCGTTCCTATCTGCTGGGAAGCCAGCTGGACGGGGTAATGAATTACCCATGGCGGACAGCAGTGCTGGATTTTGTTTCGGGCGGGGACGGCGTTTTGTTCCGGCGGCGGATCCTGTCCCTTTTGGACCACTATCCGCGTCCGGCCATCCGGGGGCTGATGAATCCGATTTCTACCCACGATACGGCGCGGGCACGGACGGTGCTTGGGGTACAGCATCCGGTGGACGGTTTGGAACAGGGCAACTACCAGCCCACACCGGAGGAACTGGAGCGCGGCCGGGTGGGACTGGAGCTGGCGGCTATTTTTCAGTACACGCTGCCGGGTTTTCCCAGCCTGTATTACGGGGACGAAGCGGGGCTGAGCGGTTTTTCGGATCCGTGGAACCGGCGCTGTTATCCGTGGGGCCGGGAGGATCCGGAGCTTTTGTCCTTCTTTAAAAAGCTGGGGCAGCTTCGGCGCCGGCATCCGCAGGCGATGAAATCACCGCTTGTGTTCCTTTCCGCGGAGCAGGGGCTTGCGGCATTTCGCCGCGGGGAACTGGCGGCTGCGGTCTGTACCGCTCCGGAATCCCGAAAGCTTATCCTTTCCGGCAAAGCTGAGCTGCTCTTTTCGGTGGGAGAAGTGGTGCTGGCAGACGGGGAGCTGACGCTCCCGCCGCAGAGCGGCGCGATTCTGCGGCTTTGGGAGGAGGAATGATATGCCGGTCATGCAGCGTGTTTTAGCGATTCTGCGCGGAATCGGGATTTTTCTGATCTTCCTGATGCTTCCAACTGCCATTCTGTTGACGATCGGAATTTTTTCGCCCGACAATGTGAATGCTGCGGTCAATTTCCTGCAGTATTTTTCCACCTTGATAACAACGATCCTGCTGTTGGGTGTGTGGCTGCTGCGCAGCAGGCATCCGGCTGAATCTCTTGGGTTTGCGCCGAAGCGGACGGGGATTGTGCCTCATGCGGCGGCTTTTGCGCTGGGGTTGTTCGGCAACACGGCGGTGAGTTTTCTGATGGCGTTTTTACCGGCGTCCTGGCTTGAGAGCTATGCTGAGCAGTCGTCCGGAATCTATACGCCGGAACAGTCGGTTGTCTCCATCCTGTCGATTGTGCTGTTTGCGCCGGTCTGTGAGGAGATTCTGTTCCGGGGGATGATATTCCGTTCCTTTGAAGAAGCGATGCCGTTCTGGCTGGCTGCGGGATGTTCGGCGCTGCTGTTCGGAACGGCGCATATGCACCCGGTCTGGATTGCCTATGCGTTTTTTATGGGGTTTGTTTTTACGGTGATGAATCATCGGCGCGGCAGTCTGAGCGTTTCGATTGCGGCGCATATGGGCTTTAACCTGGCTTCGCTGCCGAGCTTCCTTTTGGATGAAAGCTCGGTGTACTACCAGATAATATCGGGTTCTCTTCTCCGATATCTCATAACCGGCATATTTAGTCTTCTGGTTTGTATATTGCTTTGGAACAGCTTTTTTTCCAGGCGAAACATTCCTTAATATTTCTTTGATAGAAGCATGAATCTGAAAGGATTTATGCTTCTATTTTTAAATTAAGTTAGCAATAAAAAGAAGAACTTTTTCCGTTTGTTTTGCTGTTTTGTGACTGACATGTGACCATAAAATGTTATACTGACATCAGAAAGTTAGTAAATAATGCGAAACAGGAGGTTTGCCAAATGAAAAATAATTGGAAAAAGAAAACCACATCTGTTATTTTGGCGGCAATGATTTGCGCAGCCGGTGTTGCTACTTCCATGACTGCGTTTGCAGGAGATGACACAGATAATGGTGTCATCGTGAATGGGGGAATTGAGCCTGGTAATGGGGATTCTGACCAGGAGGCTGCGGATGCGGTAGAATCGCTGATTGCGGCTTTGCCGGCTGAAGTTGCGTTGACCGATGGCGAAAATATTGCCGCCGCCCGGACTGCCTATGACGCCCTGACTGATGCGCAGAAAGCTCTGGTTGAAAATTATGATGTTTTGACCACAGCGGAAGCTGCATTGGATGCCCTGATTGCCGCAGAATCCGCGTATGTGGCGGAAATGAATGGCGTAAAATACGAATCGCTCCAGGAAGCAGTTAATGCTGCTCCTTCCGGTGCCACTGTTACGCTTTTGCAGGATGTTGAGCTGGACAGAGCCATTCAGATTTGGCCTGGTAAAAATGACAATACCCGTGAGCTGACCATTGATCTGAACGGCTGTATTATCACTTCCGCAGAGAATTATGATGGCAGAGGATTTGTTACTGCCCGTCAAACGGATAACGACGCAATGAAAATGCTTACCATAAAAAATGGTAGCTTTAGCGGCTTTACACAGTCCGTACTGAATCTTGTTGGCGGTGGATTAACTGTGGAAAACTGCTCTTTTGATGGCTGCTCCAGTGAAGGTGCGATTTTTGTTGCTGCTACGGATGCAGTTAAAGCCGGTTCATCTATCACCATCACCGGCTGTACATTTTCTGATAATCATTATGTTACCCAGTCCGGCAGTGGCGGCGCAATTAATATCAGCCGTGTAGAAACCGCTACCATTTCCAATTCTACTTTTGAAAATAATGAAGCGGCAACCGGCGGCGGCGCAATTTATGCGGGCGGAACCCATCTTACGATTAATAACAGCAAATTTACCGGCAACAGCACAGTTTATACCGGCGGCGCCATCTATATTGCCGACAAATCTACCGTGGAAGTAAATAACTGCACTTTTGAAGGCAACATTTCGGATTCCATGGGCGGCGCCATTCATGTGCAGGGTATCAATGGCGTTACCGGAATGCAGAGCAGTCTTGTCGTCAATGGCGGCAGCTTTATAGACAACAAGGCGGGCTACGGCGGCATCTTCTCGATTGCTACCAACAGCTGTTCTATGACTGTTTCCGGCGCAGAGTTTTCCGGCAACAGTGCGACTTACTATGGCGGCGCCATTTATGCGCAGGATTTGACTACTGTCAATGTAACCGGTGATATTACCGGCCACAACGCGGGATATGACGGCGGCGCTATTTATTCCAACAAGGCAACTGTGACCGTTAACGGAAATCTGACTGGCAATACTGCGGGCCGGAATGGCGGTGCAGTTTGCGTTTATCAGCATGGCTTAACGGTAAACGGTAATATTACGGGGAATACAGCTGTTGGCAATGGCGGTGGTATTTATTCCAGCTGGACTCCTGTCAAAGTAACCGGTGATATTACTGGCAACAGTGCGACAATCGGCGGCGGCGTTTATGTTGCGCAGAACGATTATGGTGCGGAATTTGAGGGAAAAATGGATCTAACCTCTGCACGTGTTTATAACAACACTGCTTCTGCTTCTGCGTCGGACGTCTTCTCCGGCGTGAATAGTCTGACCGTTTTGCCGGCTACCAGTTCCAATTGGATTTTGTCCGAGACTGGTAAAGCTATCGACGCCTGGTATCAGGACGGTGCTGCTTCCCGTTGGAGCAGCGCGGCTTCGACGGATTCTCTTGGGTACAACGCAGAAGGCTATCGGAGTTTGCTGGAAGTGCGTGCAGCACATTTTGTAGCGGAAGAAGAACCCGAACTCCCCAGCTTCCCCGAGCGTGATCCGGAAGTGAGCGAACCGGAAGAAAGTATTCCGGAGGAAGAAATCAGTGATCCGGACACTCCTTTGGCCTCTGTTCCGACAGGCGAAACAGAGGAAGCCTCTCTGGTAGATTCTCCGATGAGTGGCTCTGAAACCATCGAAGATGAGGACGTTCCGCAGGTGAGTGCCCCCCAGACCGGTAAAGCTATTGGCGGTGCGGTCGGCGCATTGGCGCTTGCCGCTGTTGCCGTAGTCGGCCTTGGCAAGAAACGCCGCAAATAATTTCAGATAGTTTTTAGGGCTGCCGCCAACAGACGGCAGTCCTTATTTGTAGAAATGTCAAAATATTTTCCAGTTTTTTCTCTGCTTTGTGACTGGCATGTGACCATAAAATGTTATACTGACATCAGAAAGTTAATAAATCATATAAATATGGAGGTTAAAATTTATGAAAAATAATTGGAAACAGAAAGCAGCGGTTTTGATGTTGGCAGCATCTCTTATATGTGCTGGCGGTGCGTTGCCTACATACGCGGAATGGGAGGTTCCGGAGGAAACCTGTACAGTGGAGTATAAGACACAAACCAGTGGCGTGACAGTAACTTATGATGCAGAAAGCGATCCGGATTACATTCTCATTGATGTTGTGATTGGGGAAGACGCTGAAGGGACTCAGGTCGTGCAGCTAAATGAAGCAATCACAAATTGCATTAACCAGTATGTCGGATCTGTTCTTCCGGGGCAATATTATCCGTTTAAGGTAACCATTACGAATTTGTCTTCTCACGAATATGCTTATCAGAAGGACAGTTTTGTATTGTCTACAGCCAATGCACATGACTATGAACAGACCGAATATCTCGGCTACGACGGGCAGTTGATTCCAAAGGATTTTGTTTCTGCCATTTCTTTTACTCCCAGAGCAATTTACCAAGGTTTGTTTGGAGTGAGCGGCAGCGCAAATGTTACAGCGGCCATGGTATTTAATCTGTATGGATACCTGGAAGAAGCGGGATATACCGGCGAAGACGCATTTACTCGATATGTAAAGGATAACAATATTGATCCGGATGTTTTAGCGAATACTGGAAATAACAGTATCCGCAACATGACCGTAGAAGCGCTGGAAGAACAAATGGAGCTGCATCCGGAAATGGCTCCTTATGTAGTGTATCAGGAAAATGGGGATGGCACTTTAGATGTGCAGTTCAAATGGCCGGAACCCGAGCTGGGTGCGATGAGCTACAATGTTTTCTATCAGGATTACTGGTCCTTTGCTTTTGGCGAAGCGGAATGGGAACAGCTGAATCCGAACAGCAATACAGCTTTTACCAGAACACGCGGTATCGGTGATTATATGGAAGGCACTGAATTGTATGACACAACCGATGCTTTCTTTACAGCTCTGACAACCGATACTCTTTTGAATGGTGAGAGTACAGAATTTGTCATGGGAATGGCATTTGACGGTCCTGGAATCGGCAATGGTTACATGAATTACGAAATGGCATTTTATTCCGCCTTTGAACTCGAGCAGCTGGATGTGGAAGAATCTACTCCTCCCGAACTCCCCAGCTTCCCCGAGCGTGATCCGGAAGTGAGCGAGCCGGAAGAAAGCATTCCGGAGGAAGAAATCAGCGATCCGGACACTCCTTTGGCTTCTCTTCCGACCGATGAAACCGAGGAAGCTTCTCTGGTGGATGCCCCCGAAGCAATTGAGGACGAGGATGTCCCGCAGGTGAGTGCTCCCCAGACCGGCAAAGCTGTCGGCGGTGCGATCGGCGCATTGGCGCTTGCCGCTGTTGCCGTAATTGGCCTTGGCAAGAAACGCCGCAAATAATCGAAAATATCGCTTGAAGGGCTGCTGTCGCAAGACAGCGGCTCTTTTTTGCAGAAAAAATCTCCCTGCTGGATGAGCAGGGAGGTTTTGTGCTTATTCGGAGAGATCACACCAACGGGACAGGATCTTTACCGCTTCGGCATCCGGTTCGCCTGCGGCGGAGGATTGCGCGGCATCGAGGACTGACTGCTGATTGGGGTTGAGGATTGCCATTGAAAGGCCGTTTTCCATTGCAAGCTTGAGGAAGCTGCGGTTCAGCGCTTCCCGGTCGGGCAGGCCGTGGGAGATATTGGAAATCCCCAGAACGGTGGAAACGCCCAGCTTCTCTTTCACCAGCCGGACGGCACGCAGGGTTTCGGCGCATTGTTCGGGTTGGACGCAGAGCGGGACAGTGACACAGTCGATCAGCACCCGTTCTTTGGGGATACCAAGCGAAGCAGCCCGCGCGAGGATTTTCTCCGCGATGGCAAGCCGTTTTTCCGCTGTTTCCGGGAGCCCTTCTTCGTCCATCGCAAGGCCGATGACGAACGCCCCGTATTTGGCCGCGAGCGGCAGCATCTCAGAAAGGCTCTTTTCGGTGCCATTCACCGAATTTAAGGCAGATACGCCGTGAAAAGCGCGCAGTCCTGCTTCCACAACAGCGGGATTATCGGAATCAATCAGCAGCGGCAGCCGGAACATCCCCTGCAATTCCTCGACAACCGCCGCCATCAGCGCCGGCTCATCGACGCCGGGGCATCCCACGTTGACGTCGAGGAGATCCACACCGGCGTCGGCCTGGTCGGCGGCGATGTCGACAATGGTATCCAGGTCGTTATCGAGCAGAGCCTGCTGCAAATCCGGGCGATTGGTGGGGTTTAAACATTCCCCGGCGGTGAGCAGCCCATCCGGTGAAAGGACGGCGGCAGCGGTGCAGAAGGCCGGAACAGCCGGATTTCTCTGTGCGGGAACGGTGGAGCGGAGGGCTTCGCGCAGAGCTGCGATATAAGCGGGGGTGGTACCGCAGCAGCCCCCGGTGATGCGGATTCCCAGATCGGCATAGGGCTTCATCTGGCGGGCAAATTCTTCCGGTCCGATTTCATAGACATTGTTGGCGTCCGGCAGGCCGGCGTTTGCTTTTACCACGAGCGGCAGATCAGTGCAGGCTGCAATCCGGGCAGCAAACGGATAGATATCAGCAGGCCCAAGCGAACAGTTGATGCCGATGGCGTCGACGCCCATTCCGGAAAGGGTGTGGGCCATCGCTTCCGGCAGACAGCCGGTAAAGGTGCGGCCGCTCTTTTCAAAGGTCATGGTGACCATTACCGGAAGGGAGGTATTCTCTTTTACGGCGAGAACAGCGGCGCGCACTTCTCCTAAATCGGACATGGTTTCCAAGACGACCAGGTCGGCGCCGGCTTTTTCCCCTTCGGTTACCATTTCGCGGAAGATGTCATAGGCTTCCTCCATCTTCATCGAGCCGGCGGGGCGCATCAGTTCGCCGATGGGGCCGATGTCGAGCGCGATGAGCGGCGTGTTTTCCGCAAAATCGGCGGCTGCATTTTTGGCGGCCGAAACGGCGGCCCGGATGACCTCGGTGGGAGTGACGCCGGTACCGGCCAGTTTTTTGCGGTTGGCTCCAAATGTGCAGGTATAGAGGATATTACTGCCGCTTTGGAGGTATTCCCGGTGCACCTCTGTTACAATTTCCGGGTGGTGCAGTACAAAGAGCTCGGGGCGTTCCCCGGCATTCAGGCCGCGCTTCTGGAGCATGGTGCCCATTGCGCCGTCCAGCAGGACAAACGGTTTGCGGTCGAGCAGATTTTGGAGCTTATTTTCCATGGAGATTCGTCCTTTCTGTTGCGATTTTTTTCTATTATACACTGTTTTGGACAAAATGTAAATGCGCGGTCAGGAAGATGCGGGCACCAGCTCGAGAATGCAAATTTCCGGCGGGCTTGCAAAGCGGAATGGCAGAACGGTGGTGCCAATGCCGCTGCTGACCAGAAGCGGGACTTGGTTTTGCAATGTGTACCATCCACGGACATACTGTTGGGCACCTGTGGGCAGGATTTTGTTTGTGACAAAGGGAAGGCGGACCTGTCCGCCGTGAGAGTGCCCGGACAGAGCAAGCTGGATGCCGTCGGTGAGCAGCGTTTCCGCCTGGTCCGGTTCGTGGGAGAGGAGGATACCTGCCTGTCCGTTTGGGACAGACGAAGGAGCTTCCGGACTGCCGAGCAGCATATCGTCGGCGCCGTAGAGCCAGAGGTTTTCGCCGGGGAGCGAAATTCCTTCGTTGATGAGCAGCGAGAAGCCGCCCGCTTCCAGTACTTCGGGATAAACCTGGTGAGCGCCGCCGCCCCAGTCGTGGTTGCCGCGGACGGCGAACTTGCCGAGAGGAGCTTCCATCTGGGCAAGTCCGGATTGCAGCACCGAGAGGTCCAGTTCTTCCTGATCCCGGTAATAGGAATCGAAAAAGTCCCCGCCGAACAGGATAAGGTCGGGTTTTGCGGCGTTAATTTTCTCGGCAATCCGGAAAATGTTGTCGTCGGAGTAGTTTTTGCCAAAATGGGTATCGGAAAAAAACGCGACGGTAACCGGCTTCGACAAACCGGGGATTTCCCGGCGGTAATGCTTTTCGGTCAAAAGGTCCGGCTCGATGAACCGGGCGTAGCCTAAGCAGGCGAGTGCCGCCGCGGCAAGCGAAAGCAGGGTGATGGGGACAGCTTTTTTCAAACGGGATTCCGCCTTTCCGAAATGAGGATAAAACCGGACAGAAACATCCATCCGGTTTTTCCAGTATACCATATTTGTTTGAAAAAAGCAGGGTGCATTTGCAAACAAACTGTGTCGGCTGTTCAGAGGATGATGCAGACCAGGCCGCTGCAGCCTTCGTTAATGATTCGCTCGATTGTTTCTTGTAATTTGAGCCGGGCGTCGGTCGGCATCCGGTAGAGTTTGTTGTGCAGTCCTTCGTTGACCAGTTCGTGCAGGGATTTTCCAAAGATATTGGATTCCCAGATTTTTTTGGGATTTTCCTCAAATTCGTCCAGCAGGAATTTGACCAGCTCCTCCGACTGCTTTTCGGAGCCGACGATGGGGCTCACTTCGGTCTGGATGTCGGCCCGCATCATGTGGATGCTCGGCGCGCTGGCGCGCAGCCGGACGCCGTATTTTCCGCCCTGCCGGACAATCTGCGGCTCTTCCAGATGGAGCTCCTCCATCGATGGCATCACAATGCCGTAGCCGGTCGCCGCCACTTCATCGAGCGCCCCTTTGAGCCGGTTATATTCCCGCTGGCAGGCGGCAAGTTCTTTCATACAGGGCATCAAATCCGCTTCGTCCGAGATGGTCAGGCCGGTGGCTTCTCCTAAAATCTGGTAGAAGAGGGACGGCTTCAAGGTAATGCAGATCCGGGCGCAGCCGGTTCCCAGCGCGATTTCCCGCACGGTGGCGGATTCAATCTGTTCGCAGCCGGAGAGAATCTTTCCGATGCCGGAAACTTCCCGCAGAATCCGCAAGCCCGACGCCGCTTCCCGGATGGCGTCAAAGACGGCGGATTTGAGCCAATGTCCTTTTTCGAGCGAAATAATCCAGCGGGGAAGCTCTACTTCGATCTCCCGGACGGGGAATTCCAGCAACAGCCGGGAGAGAAGGGCGCGGATGTCCTCTTCATTTAGTTCCAGGCAGTTGACCGCCGCAACCGGCCGGCCGTATTTTTCCTCCATTTCGGCGCAGAGCTTTGCCGCCTCCGGCGAACGAGGGGAGCGGGTGTTCAGGAGGATGAGGAACGGCTTTTGCAGCTCCGAAAGCTCCCGGATCACCCGTTCTTCGGCTTCCTCATATTCTTCCCGTGGGATGTCGGTAAAGCTGCCGTCGGTGGTGATGACCAGTCCCAGTGTGGAATGGTCGGTGATGACTTTGCGGGTGCCCACTTCGGCCGCCATATTGAAGGGGACTTCGTCCTCAAACCACGGGGTGCGGACCATCCGCGGCGCTTCGTTCTCAAAATAGCCCAGCGAACTGGGTACGATGTAACCCACACAGTCGATGAGCCGGACCATTGCACTGGCGTTTTCTTCCAGCTCCACCCGGACGGCGTCTTCCGGGATAAATTTCGGCTCGGTGGTCATGATGGTTTTGCCGGCGGCTGACTGCGGGAGCTCGTCGGTGGCGCGTTCCCGTGCGGTTTCACCGCTGATGTGGGGGATGACCAGTGTTTCCATGAATTTTTTGATAAAGGTGCTCTTGCCGGTCCGAACCGGCCCCACCACACCGATGTAAAGGTCACCGCCGGTCCGTTTGGCAATGTCGCGGTAAATACTTGTTTGTTCCATTCCGATTACCTCCGCTTTTTCCTGATTCAGCCGTCAATGAGGGGAATGAGCAGCATGGTGCGGGACTCCAGCCGTTCGGATTCCAGTGCGTTCTCCTCCAATACGGCCGCCATGGAGGTGGAACAGGATTTTGCGATATCCCAGAGATTTTCGCCCGCGTCCGCGTAACAGATCCGCAGTGCGCAGCGGGGATCCCGGCAGCGGGGCGCGTCTTCGTTGACGGTGATGTCCCGGATGACCGGGAACCGGCATTTTTCGCAGACAAGGCCGCTCACCCGCAGCTCGGTGCGGATTTCCAGACTGTTTTCGGACAGGATGGCAAAGCCGCAGGATAAAACTTCCACTCTTGGAAGCATTGAAATTTCTTCCGCTTCCAGATCAGAAAGGAGCCGGATCTCCACCGGGATGGTTTTGTCGAGGATAAACGGCGCGCCGTCGGCCCCGATGCAGCAGGCGGTCAGCTCCAGGTTGCCGGACAGGAGGAGCGCTCCCTCTTCCAGCCGCAGCGAGCATTCTCCCGCCGAAGCCCATACTTCGCAGACCGCCGAAACCGGAGCGGGTGTTTCCACTGTATTGCGGGAAGTAGCGGTGAGATCGGCTGTTTCGAGCAGCCGCTCTGCCGCGGCGGGCGCGGACGAAACGGTGGTTTCATAGAGGGTGGAGTAGGCGTCGTCGGCAAGGATGACTTCGGTGTTCCGGACGGCGCAGCACTCAAACAGCAGGCTGCAGGTGCAGGAAAGCACCCGGTTTTCGCCGTTTTCACCGGCGCGCGGCTCGATGGTAAGTCCGGCCGGGACAAAGGAAACGGTGCAGCTGTCCTGTTCATCGGCGCCGGGGAGGTCGGCAATCTGGCTGACCGGGATGGTGAATTCTACCGACTGAGGAGGCTCATTTTCAGCCTGCGGCAGATAGAAAAGACGGATGGTGAAATCGGCTTTGCAGATTGCTTTGTTGGCAATCAAACGGGTTTCGGTGGGAACAGCGGCAGCTGACCAGTGCAGCAGGGAGGAGAAAGCCGGCTTGGTATCGGGGAGTGTCAGCTCCTCGCTGATCGAAAAGGTTTTGACCGCGCTTTTGCGTCCGCCGCACAGCGTCTGCTTCTGCTGGCGGAACTGCATCCCGGCGCCGCTTCCGCCGGTGACGGCGGGGATCTCTTTCTGGTCAGACACCCGAACCTTGCAGCTGATGCCTCCGCGGACATCGAGCCGGCGCGGGTTGACAGCCCGGCCGTTTGCAAAATAGCAGCGCGGGAGGATCTGCACCCAGGGGGCGCTGCATTCGCAGGGCAGGTCGACCGTTTTGGAAAAGGGAATATTCTGCTGGACACAGCAGATGCGACCGCCGTCTTCTGGCAGATAAAGGATCCGCACTTCGGCGCTGCCGTCAAAAATAAGCTGGCTTCCGCTGATTTTGTACGACTGGACGGCCGGTGTGACAGAGGTTTTGAGCAGTTTGAAGATGTTTGGGTAGTAATCCGGGAGGACATAATCCAGCTCCACCGACTGTTCAGACGAGGCGTCGAGGAGAAGCTCGGAAACACAGAGGGTGTCCCGGATGAGTTCAGGCTGCGACATGAGATCATCCTTTCTTTTTTGGGCTGTTACCACATCCATATGCGCGTTTTGCGGACAATATGCCGGCCGTTTATCCGTATAACCAGAAAAAAACGGGACAAACTTTTGGTATCTGAGAGAAAGGAGGGATTCGATGAATCCGTTTATGCAGTCGCTGCCCGAAAATGCCTATTTCCAGTCGTTGCCGGCTTGGATGCGGGAAAACATCCTGCAGGCTGGTCCGCAGTTTGCCAACCAGCAGGATCTGGAAAGCTTTGTAGCCGAATATCTCGAGGAAGACAAGTAAGCCTAGTTGGAAGGATGACCAGAAATTGAATGGAATGGGGATGTAATTTCGGTGCTGCAAAAATATTTTTAAATTGACAGTAAATAGGAAATATGCTACAATATAGATAAGATTTGCGGCATGATTTTAGACATTGTGACATTAGTCACAAAACAAAGAAAGAGAGGAACAGCATGAATTACACCCCGGAACAGATTAAAGCGGTAAAAGGGCAGGGTTTCCTGTTCAACAAGGACAAGGAACATTTTAACGGCCGTATTATTACCGAAAACGGCGTCCTCAACGCGGAACAGCTGGCTGCGATTTCGGCTGCGGCCAAGAAATTCGGCAACGGAGACGTTTCTTTTACCACTCGTATGACGGTAGAGGTTCACGGCCTGCATTACGAGGACATCGAGGCATTTCAAGCTGAGATTGCAAAAGCCGGCCTGGTAACCGGCGGCACCGGCGCGAAGGTTCGGCCGGTGGTTGCCTGTAAGGGCACCATGTGCGTATTCGGCCTGATCGACACCCAGGGCCTTGCCAAGGAACTGCACGACCTTTATTATGAGGGATACCACAATGTGGCGCTGCCGCACAAATTCAAAATTGCGGTAGGCGGTTGCCCGAACAACTGTGCAAAGCCCGACCTGAACGACATCGGTATTGTCGGCCAGAGGATCCCGAACATCAATCTGGACACCTGCAAAGGCTGCAAAAAGTGCGGCTGTGAGATTGAGTGTCCGATGGACGCCTGCCATGTGATCGACGGCAAGCTGGTGATCGACCGCGAAAAATGCAACAACTGTGGCCGCTGCATCCCCAAGTGCTACTTTGGCGCCAACGAAGGCAGCGAATCTTTCTATAAGGTTTATGTCGGCGGCAGATGGGGCAAGTCTGTGCGGATTGGTACCGCGCTGACTCACCTGTTTACCAAAGATGAAGTTGTCAAGGTGGTGGAAAAAGCCATTCTCCTCTTCAAAGACCAGGGCAAGCAGGGCGAGCGGTTCTCGGCTGTCATTGACCGTCTGGGTATGGAAAAGGTGGAAGAGCTCCTCTGCTCGGACGAGTTGCTTGCACGCAAGGAAGAGATCCTCTCCAAATAAGCGCGAAAAAACGCCTCTGCCGGGAATGGCAGGGGCGTTGCTCATTTGGAAGCGCTTTTTTGCTGTATGCGGTATTCGCGCGGAGTGATGCCGTGCCGTTTGGAGAAGGCGCGGTTGAAGGTGCGGGGTGTTTCAAAGCCGCAGCGGAAGCTGATTTCGGTAATCGAAGCCCGGGTGGAGGCGAGGAGGCTTTCCGCTTCGCCGAGGCGGAGGCGGTTTAGGTATTCGGGGAACCCGCAGCCAATTTTTTCCGAAAAAATACGGGAAACGGTGTACCGGCTCACACCCAGCGCTTTGGCGAGCTGGTCGAGCGTTACAGGCTCCCGGTACCGGCCGCACAGGTATTCGACAATCCGAAAGACAAGCGACTGTTCCCCGGAGCTTCTGTGCAGCGAAAGCTCGGGCAGCGCCCGGCTGAGGATCAGCTGGATCAGCGCCCGGCTTGCCCGTGGGTTGGCGTGGGATTCCTTTCTGGCAAAGGAGGAAAAGGCGTAAACAATATCCGGATGAAGGCAGCGCGATTCCAGAAACGGATTTTCCGGTACCATTTCGGAAAGGATTTGTCGGTATTCCCCCGTAAGCTGCAGCGGGACGATCAAAAGCTGCGCCCGGTTTTGCGGCTGCTGCGGATTGTTGCAGCGGTAGGCATGAACGCGGTTCGGAAAAATGAGCGCGAGGTCGCCCGGCTGCATGTCCCGGCTATGCTCCCCAGCCAGAACGGTAGTACCGGCAGTTTGGGCGTAAAAAAGCTCCAGGCTCTCGTGAAAATGAGCGGGAAAGTCCAGAATGTCGGATTCGTTCACGGTCAGCTCTTCGGGGCGCCGTTCGTAAAAAGCGTCCATTATTCCGAAAGCCAGGTCACGGTGCCGTCTTTCCGGGGTGCTGCTTCCCGCGCTTCTTCGGCGCTGTATCCAAGTTCCAGCGAACCAACCGGCCGGTATCCAGCGGGGATTCCCCACTCTGCGGCCATGGCGTCCGTGTCCGGGCCGGTAAAAATGTGGTTCACGATGTTGATCCAGCAGGAGGATACGCCCAGCGAACGGGCTGCGAGCATCATGCTGCTGATGGCAAGGGTGCCGTCCCGCACCGGTTCAATGGCGGCGCTGTCGCCAAAAACGAGGACAACAGCGGGTGCGTTGTGGTAGGCGTTGCGTCCCGCTTTTTTCTCTGCAAAGGCAACATAGCGTTCCAGTGCCTTTCTGGTCAGCACGGTGAGATGCCACGACTGCTGGTTCATGGCGCTGGGAGCATAGATGCCCGCTTTGACGATTTCCTGCAATACTGCTTCCGGCACCGGCTCCGCTTCATAGGAGCGGACGCTCCGGCGAGTGTAAATGGTTTGCAATACTTCGTTCATCAAAAACCCTCCTGACAGTATCAATTTTATTTTTATTGTAGCATGAAACCCGGTTGTCCGCAACCCCCCTTTTTTTGCGGAAAGGTTTACTTTTTCCAAAAAATCATGTAAAATAAAAGGACAGGAATCCGCAAAGGAGGGAACGATATGGCATCTCCGCTGGCTGATCGGCTCCGTCCCCGTTCGCTGGACGAGGTGGTGGGGCAGCGGCATCTTTTGGGAGAAGGGAAAAGCCTGCGCCGCATTCTGGACAGCGGCCGGATCCCCAACATGATTTTTTACGGGCCTTCCGGTGTGGGCAAGACCACGGTTGCCCGGATCATCGCCGCGCAGACCAAAAAGCGACTGCACAAGCTGAACGGCACCAACGCGTCGCTGGCCGACATCAAGGCGATTGTGGAGGAGCTCGACACCATCATCGGCTACAATGGCGTGCTGCTTTATCTGGACGAGATCCAGTATCTCAACAAAAAACAGCAGCAGTCGCTGCTCGAATATATCGAGGACGGGCGGATCACGCTGATTGCCTCGACCACCGAAAACCCGTATTTTTATATCTACAACGCGGTGCTCAGCCGCTCGACTGTTTTTGAATTCAAACAGGTGGAGCCGGAAGAGGTGGAAAAGGTGGTAGCGCGTGGCTTTACCGCGATGGAAGAGGATGTGGGGATGCCGATCCGTCTGGAGGACGGCGTGATTTCCCACATTGCGCGGAGCTGCGGTGGCGATGTCCGCAAGGCGCTCAATACGGTGGAGCTGCTCACCCTTTCTTCCCGGCTGGAGGAAACGGAGCGGGTGGTTTCGCTCGAACTGGCCAAAGAGCTTTCCCAGCGGAGCGCGATGCGCTACGACCGGGAGGGTGACGAGCATTACGACATCGTGTCCGCCTATCAGAAGTCGATGCGGGGTTCCGATCCGGACGCCGCCATCCACTATCTGGCGCGGCTGCTTGAAGCGGGGGACCTGCCTTCGGCCTGCCGGCGGCTCTTGGTTTGCGCTTCTGAGGATGTGGGGCTTGCCTACCCGATGATTATTCCGATTGTCAAAGCGGCGGTAGATACCGCTTTGCAGGTGGGGATGCCGGAAGCGCGGCTTCCGCTGGCGGACGCGGTGATTCTGGTGGCGACGGCGCCCAAATCCAACACTGCCCACAACGCCATCAACGAGGCGATGGACGACCTGAAAAAAGGAATTTCCGGCCCGATTCCGCGGACTTTGCAGAATAAGCATTTCGACGGGGAAGACGCGGAGGTTAAGGGGCAGTTCTATCAGTACCCGCACGATTTTCCAGGCCGATGGGTGGATCAGCAGTACCTGCCGGACGCCTTGAAAGACCGCACCTATTACCATTTTGGGGAAAACAAGACCGAACAGGCGGCCAAAGCCTACTGGGAGCGGATTAAAGGGAAGAAGTTAGAATGATTCTTCGGTGTCGTCCGCCAAAGCGCCAAGGCTCATGCCCAGCCGCAGCCCGTCTTCAAAGAATTGCCGGTTTTGCTGTTCCAAAAGCAGGCCGAACCGGTCCTCGAAACGCAGGAGGAATTTCCGCTGCCGTTTGGTGAGTTCCCGCCGGAGAAGACTGCGGTAGTTGGACAGAACCGGATCTTTCTCCGAATCAAAAGGATTTTGGTAATAACAGTTTTCATATAGAATGTCGACGGCGGATTTCATGGTAAAACACTCCATTCAGCGAAACAATAAAAGTTTTCGTCCGCCTTTTCCAAAAGGCGGCGGTTTCCAAAGGCAGCGCCTTTGGCCGCTTTCCGCAGAAAGCGGAATCTTTTTGATACCAAGAGATCAGGAGGGGAGGTCAAACAGTCCGGTGGACTGTTTGACCGTGGGGAACCCTATCAAGGGGTTCCCTAATAAAATTGGCTAAGTAAACTTTTCCTATTTCTTTATTATCATATCATGTGTCCTAAAGGACGTATTTATTATAACATGCCCTTTGGGACATGTCAATATATGAGGAGAAAATATGCCAAAATTATCTGAAAGAATGTTATCGCTGAGAAAGGAAAAAGGGATTCTGCAAAAGATAATTGCAATGGAAATCAATATTTCCCTGAGAGAGTATCAGCGATACGAATATGGTCAACGCGAACCCACCGCGTCAACCATCGTTGCCCTCGCGAAGTTTTACGGCGTTTCCGCCGATTACCTGCTGGGATTGACGGACAATCCCAATCCGAAAGACTAATGGAAATTTTAAAAAGGACAAAAAACCGTATCGAACCTTTTTGCTTGTCAAAAAGGTGTATCATGTCAGCTCGGCGCTGTGCGGCCGCGGCGAAAATGGCTGCCCGGACACCGGGCATTGGAGGAATAAAATGTCAAATTTAAGAGAAAAACTGGAACCGCTGCTGCTCAAGGTGCAGAAGCCTGCACGGTATGTCGGCGGTGAATTCAACAGCGTGGTCAAGGATAAGGCACAGGTGAAAACCCGCCTGGCCCTCTGTTTCCCGGATAACTACGAGATCGGCATGTCCCATCTCGGCCTGAAAATCCTCTACTCCCTCATCAACGCGCGGGAGGACTGCTGGGCGGAGCGCGTCTATGCCCCCTGGATGGACATGGAAGCGCTGATGCGGGAAAACGGCATCCCGCTTTATGGACTGGAAAGCTTCGATCCGCTCACCGATTTCGATTTTCTGGGCTTTTCGCTCCAGTATGAGCTTTCCTACACCAATATTCTGAACATGCTCGACCTGGGCGGCGTGAATCCTCTGGCGGCCGAACGCGGCAACGATGACCCCATCGTCTGGATGGGTGGTCCCTGCGCCATGAATGTTGAGCCGCTCTGCGACTTTGCCGACTTGGTGCAGCTTGGCGAGGGCGAGGAGATTATGCTCGAAATGATCGACCTCTACCAGAAGCACAAAGCCGTCGGAAACTGGGACAAGCAGGCCTTCCTCCGGGATGCCGCGCAGATTCCGGGTATGTATGTGCCCTCCCTGTACGAAGTTACCTACAATCCGGACGGTACTGTTGCCGCCGTCACCCCAAAAGATGGCGCGCCCGCCAAAATCACCAAGCGCATTTGCCGGGATATGGACAAGGCGTTCTACCCCGAAACCTTTGTCGTGCCCTACACCGAGGTTGTCCACGACCGCGCGGTACTGGAAATCATGCGCGGCTGTATCCGCGGCTGCCGGTTCTGTCAGGCTGGCTTTATCTATCGCCCCATCCGCGCCAAGTCGCCGGACGTCCTCTGCTCTCAGGGCAAGAGCCTCTGCGAAACCACCGGCTATGAGGAGATGTCGCTCGCATCCCTTTCCACCTCCGACCATCCGCAGGTGGAGGAGATGCTCGACAAGATCATCGACTATACCCTTGACCAGAAAATCAACCTGTCGCTGCCTTCGCTCCGGGTGGACAACTTCTCCAAAGAGCTGCTCGACAAGGTCAACAAAGTCCGCAAAACCGGCTTGACCTTTGCGCCGGAAGCCGGCACCCAGCGGCTGCGCGACGTCATCAACAAGGGCGTTACCGAGGAAGAGATCATGCGCACCTCCCGCATCGCCTTTGAGGGCGGCTACACCGGTGTCAAGCTCTACTTTATGATGGGGCTGCCCACCGAAACCGAAGAGGATCTCTTGGGGATCACCCAGCTTGGACAGCGGATTGTGGACCTCTACTACTCGCTGCCGACCAAGCCCAAGGGAAAAGGCGTCAATGTGACGATTTCGGTTTCCACCTTTGTGCCCAAGCCGTTCACCCCGTTCCAGTGGTGCGCCCAGGACACCTATGACACCATTGTAAAGAAGCACGATTTTCTCCGCCACAGCCTGACCACCCGCAAAATCTCGCTCAACTACCACGAGGTGAAAACTTCGGTGCTGGAGGGCGTTCTGGCCCGCGGCGACCGGAGATTGGGCAAGGTAATTTATACTGCCTGGAAAAAAGGATGCAAATTCGACAGTTGGGAGGAGTTTTTCGACTTCGACAAATGGAAAGAAGCGATGGCGGAAGCCGGCTTGACGATGGAATTCTACGCCAATCGGGAACGTTCGCCGGAAGAAGTCCTGCCGTGGGATCACATTGACGTGGGTGTGACTAAAGCATTCCTGCTGCGGGAGTACGAAAAGGCCAAACGCGCCGAAATTACTCCCAACTGTAAGGAACACTGCGCCGGGTGCGGCGCCAACAAGCTGATCGGAGGAGGTCACTGCATTGGATAATCCGAAAATCATCGTAGTGGAGGGAACACCCGTTTACGACATCCGCGCTTTTTACCGCAAGGAGGGACGCGCGAAATATATTTCCCACCTGGATCTGTACCGCACTATTCAGCGGTCGTTCCAGCGTTCCCGGCTGCCCATCTGGTTTACGCAGGGGTTTAACCCCCACATCTACCTCACCTTTGCGTTGCCGATTGCCCTCGGTTATGAGGGGGTGGAGGAAAGCTTCGACTTCCGTCTGCGGGAGAATCTGCCCGAAGCGGAGGTGATTTCCCGCCTGAACGCGGCGCTGCCGGAGGGGATTGTCATCACCCGGATTGCCGCACCGGAAAAAAAGGCGGAAGAAATCGAAAAAGCGGAATACTCTCTGTTATTTTCCTCGAAAAATATCCCGTCCGGAGAGCTTTTGGCGAAGTTTGACGCTTTTCTGTCACAGGAATCCATTCTCACCGAAAAGCGCACTAAAAAAGGCCCCAAGCAAATCGACCTGAAGCCAAGCATCTTGGCAAGCAAAACCGGCCTCTTGGGGGATGCGGTTTCGCTGGACATCACACTCCCTGCCGGAATCTTTCAAAATATCAACCCCACCCTGCTCACCGACGCATTTGCCGCGGCAGCCGGACTGGAGCTTGACTACCGTATGATCCGCCGCAACCGTATCCTCTGCAAAGACGGCAGCGTATTTTGCTGAAAGTAACAAACAATGCGTCTATTTTTCGCTCTTTTCCATAATTGACAGGCTTTCGGTCTGCGTGCTATACTGAAAAAGAACCCGGGGACGGCACCCATTCAAAAAAAACGGCGGTTCAACTCCTTGTCACTGGCATTATCTGCCAGCGCGGGACACAAATTGAAAACAAACAGGAAGGACTGAAAGCGTGTGATGCTCCAGGTCTAACCTGGTGCGAAGGGGAGACACCCATTGGAAAAAACAGTTCGCGTTATCGATGAGCAGGGCAACCTGCTGGAAGCGACCTATCCCAAACGGGCCAAAGGCCTGGTAAAACATGGCAGGGCACGCTTCGTAGATGAACAGACCATTTGCCTGACGTGTCCGCCAAATAGAGTTTTGGAGGAAACGGAAATGAGCGAATATACAGAAAGTTTTGCAATCAACCCGGCGGAGATTCTCAAGCGGATTGAGGAAATCCAGCACGATAACGGACATATCTATCAGGCACTTGCCACACTGGAAAAAATTCCGTCGAATTGTGGTGTGGAAACCTATGCACCAGAAGATGTAGCCGGACAAGCCAAAGCACAGTCTATATCGGAAATTGTCAAATGCCGGGAGGAAACCAATCAGAAACTTTTGGATTTCTACATTTCCCTGTACCATGATGCTGTCGGGAAGTAATCATCCCGTTATATGATGCACAAAAAACCGCCTTCTGTTTTGGAGGGCGGTTTTTTTTGATTTTTCCGGCAACACTAACAAAGCCGGAACGGTAATTTTTTTGGAACAGGTGATCGTTTGGAACAGATCTATGTGATAAGTGGCGGGCATGAGCAGTCGCTGCGGCAGGCTTTGACAGGGGTGTTGCGGCAGACAGTCAACGTTGTGCCGTTTTTGGGGCAGCAGGAGGCGCGTTTTGTCCTTCTCCCGGAGGATGTGCCAGTGGAGGAATTGGCGGACATTCCGTCCGGCGCAGCTGTTGTGGCCAGCTCCGCGGAGGAAAAGCAGCTTGCGCGGCTTTCCGGGATGGCAGTGCGGCTGATCGCCTGCGGATTTGGTTCCAAGGATACCGTGACCTTTTCCAGCCGGAACCGGGAGCGTGCCGTGATCTCACTGCTGCGGCCGATGGAACGCGCGGATGGCAGTGTTGCCGAGCCGATGGACTGGCCGCTTGACAGCAGCGGTATTTCGGACGGATATCCGCTTCTCGCAGCCGCTGCTGCCGCAATTTACTGCGGAAAACAAAACAGCCGTCAAAACTGACGGCTGTTTTTCTCATTGGTCAGGAATTCTGCGGAGGTGTGTCCGCGTTTACCCAAGCGGCGCGGGCAGGAGCTTCCTGCTCCATTTTGTGGCCGCAGTTTGTGCAGAACATCGCGTCCGGGGGAAGTTCCGCTCCGCAGCTGGGGCAAGTTTTGGGCACATCCGGCGCCGGGGTTTCAGGTTCCGGTTCGGCAGGTTGTTCCACAGCAGCTCTTGCGCCGCAGGAAGGACAGAAAGCCGCGTCAACCGGAATCTGATTTCCGCAGTTTTCACAGACCTTCAAGCCTTTAATGGCGAGAATCTGCCGCTGCAAAGAAAGGATGGTTTCTTTTGCAGCTTCAATTTTCTGCATGGATTCCGCAAACGGATCTTCCGCGTTTTCGCGGTTTGCTTCGTAATAAGCGCGGCCGATTTCGGTATAGCAGCCGTTAATAATGCCCTGCTGAGCGCTGATCTGGCCGTTAAGTGCGCTGATATCGGAGTAATCCTTTGCCTTTTTGCTGGTATTGTTGATGGTTTCGGTGAGCTTATCAAAAAATGCCATGGTATTCTCCTTTTATTGAATCTGGCTATCGATCGCTTTATCGATGGGGCCAAGCGGGATGGTGCCCTGGCGAAGCGCGGTCGCGGCAAGCGCCAGATAGAGCAGAGTTTCGATAATGGACGCGGCATACTGGATGATACGGTCAACACCAAGCGGGAAGTCCAGCCGGAAGCTGAAGAACCAGCCGATGAATACGTTGAAGAATCCAAAGACGTCGCCAATGATGCCGAGGAAAATTCCGATCAGCGAGAAGACCGCGTAAATGACCAGAGACTTGACTGCTGCGCGCCGCAGGAAAAGGTTGTTTTCAAAAAGCAGCACATAACCGGCCAGTAAAATAAGGCCAAGCAGGTTAATGAGCCCCATCAAATACAGGATGGCAGCCAACAAGCCAACAGAGATGCCCAGACGAGATTTTTCCATGAAGATTCCTCCTGATGTACAATATTGATCCGTTAAACGGATTCCGGATATTTATTATTATACAATTTTTTTCATAAAAAGTCTATCTTTCTGCTTCGCTGTTCAAACCAATATTTTTTTGAAATAATTAGACAGGTTGCCGAAAAATAGCAGCAATGCCCGATCATTTTCGTAGGAACGGCAACTCTGTCATTCGGAGAGAAGTGCAGCCATATGGGATTAGTTTCATGCGGACAGGCGTTCCGAGCGGGGTTCCGGACGGAATTTCGGCACAGAGCCCGTCTGCAAACTCCCATTCGATGGGGGTCAGCAGGCCGCTCAGCCGGATCGGGGCGGTTTCGGGCGCAAACGGACATTCTCCCATCTCCCCGAATTCCGGTTCCCATTGCTGCCCGGAAAAGGCGTAATTCCAGGGGGTTGTAGGGAAGATCTCGTAATCGCACCAGGGGAATTTCCTCTCGACACCGGCGGCGGTGTATTCGCGTTTTTCCCAGCTCTCTCCAACCGGGACACTGAAGAGCAGCGGTCCGCGGTTCAGGCAGTACATCCCACTGGGACGGCGGAGCAGTTCTTCCTCAAAGCCAAAATGGACGGCAACTGTTTCCGTCCCTTCCCATCTGCGGACAAGGCAGAAATCTTCGCCGGGGGTTGCTTCTTCATCATTCACAATGGCGGCGGAGGCAAAGCCGGGAATTCGGAGCCGCAGCGCAAAGGTGACCGGCTGAGTCGCTTCCACCAGTACTTCATAACTGTCGCGGAAAGGATAAAGGGTGCGGATTTCGATCCGGACCGGGACGCCGTTGACACTGGTGTTCAGAACCGACGGGGCGATTGCGGTAACAACAATGCCGTCTTCGGTGCGCATCATGGTGGAGAGGGCAAATTTCGGCCAGCCCTGGTTGAAGTTTGCGGTACAGCAGCCAAAGTTCGGTTCCAGTCCAAACAGGTGGGATTCGCCGCTGTTGGTGCGGAAGATGTTGGCCTCCTCGGAAAGACGGCTGCACTGCGGCTGATTGGTCATCTGGTCATACTGGTGCGTCCACATATCGGGACTGGTGGTGGCGGGGAGGGCATTGAAAGCGAGCCGCTCCAGCATGTCTCCCCAATAGCTGTCGCCGGTGATCGAAATCAGATGTTCATAGGAATACATCGCTTCCACAACCGAGCAGAGTTCGCTGCCCTGGAGCGGACTGGTGCCGGAAAGACATTCGTCGCCGGTGAAATGGCCGGTTGGCATCCCGTGGTCCCGCTGCAAAAGGCCGAGCGCCTGTTTGGTAAAGCCGTTCATATCCTCACCGCTCAGCCGGCTGAAAAGGGCTTCCGCTTTGAGCGCCATCGCGAGGTTGACCACATGGGTGAGGTAGCTCCAGCGGCCGTGTTCGTCCGGTTTTTCAAACCGCCAGTCGGTGAACAGATCGCGGTAGTGGATACCCTCCATCCGAAGCTTGTAGGCCAGGTCCTCCAGCCAGCGTTCCGGTTTCCGTTCATATAGCCAGAAAATCGGGATCAGGCACTCAAACCAGCGCGCCTGTCCCCAGTTGAAAAGAGTCTGCCCCTCAATGTGACGGTTCAGGTTCCGCAGCGTGCGGGAAACAGCCCCCTCGATCCGATTGTCACCGGTGCAGTCGTGGTAGACAACCAGCACCTTGCAGATTAGAAATGCCGCCCAGACATCGTAGCGGGGGCGTTCTTCATCCGAGCAGGGACAGATCCAGCCGTCCTCCTTCTGTCCGGCAAGGATGGCGTCGATGTAGCGTTTGGCGCGGGCTTTGAGGTCTTCGCGGTCGAGGAGCCATGCCAGCGGGATAAATCCGTCCAGCCAGTAGGGAACCCGTTCCCAGCCGTCCTTGTCACCGCCGATCCAGCGGCTGTCCCGGATGTCCGGCCAGATCTGATCCAGGTGTCCCGAAAGGCCGTCGGCCTGGATTTCCAGCTGGCGGAGCAGCCATCCGGACGGACGAAGTTCGTTTGCGGTAAACGGTATTTTTTTCAGCTTTTGCAGCAAGATAAATCCCTTCTTTCCGATTGTATAAGGCTAGTATACCAAAAAATCAGGAATATTTCAATCAGAACCGTGAGATTTTCATAAAAAAAGAGCCGCCCAGCGGGCAGCTCCATTTATTTTAGCGAATTTTTCCGATATCTTTGCGATAATGCGCGTCCTGGAACGAGATTTTCCGCACAGCCGCATAGCTCTTGCTGAGTGCGTCTTCCCGGTCTTTGCCGACAGCGGTGACGCCGAGAACGCGGCCGCCGGAGGTGAGAAACTTGCCGTTTTCCAGCTTGGTGCCCGCATGGTAGACGGTGACGCCTTCTGCCTGCCCCATCGCGTCCAGGCCACTGATTTCGTAGCCAGTCTGGTATTTCTTGGGGTATCCGCCGGAAGCCATGATGACACAGGCCGCGGATTCATCCGAAAATTCCACCGGAACTTCGGCGAGCTTTTCATCATGTACCGCTTCAAAGATGGTCAGCAGATCCGTTTTCAGCAGGGGCAGCACGACCTGGGTTTCCGGGTCGCCGAACCGGCAGTTGTACTCGATGACCTTGGGGCCGTCTTTGGTAATCATCAGGCCAAAATACAGGCAGCCTTTAAAGGTACGGCCTTCCGCTTTCATTGCTTCGACAGTGGGGAGAAAGATCTCCTTCATGCAACGTTCGGCAATATCCGGAGTATAGTAAGGATTGGGAGCAATCGTTCCCATGCCACCGGTGTTCAGACCTTCGTCGTTGTCGAGAGCGCGCTTATGATCCTTGGAAGAGATCATGGGCACCAGGGTTTTGCCGTCGGTAAAGGACAGAACCGAAACCTCGGGCCCTTCGAGGAACTCCTCAATGACAATGTGATTGCCGGATGCGCCGAAGATCTTGTCGCTCATAATCGAGTGAACGGCGTCGAGGGCTTCCTGCTCATTTTTGGCGATGATGACACCTTTGCCGAGCGCCAGGCCATCCGCCTTGACAACGGTGGGATAGGTGTTTTCGGCTTTCAGATAAGCAACCGCTTCTTCCTCACTGGCGAAAGTTTCGTATTTGGCGGTGGGAATGCCGTATTTTTTCATCAGGTTTTTGGAGAAGACCTTGCTGCCCTCGATGATGGCGGCCGCCTTGTTGGGACCGAAAGAGGGGATGCCGGCCGCTTCCATCGCGTCCACCATGCCGAGGACCAGCGGATCGTCGGGGGCGACTACGGCAAAGTCAATACTGTTTTCCTTGGCAAAGGCGACCATGCCGTCCACATCGGTGGCTTTGATGTTCACCGGAGTGCAGAAGGCCGCCATGCCGCCGTTGCCGGGGGCCGCAAAAATCTGCTCCACTTTGGGATTTTCTTTCAGTTTCAGGGCAATGGCGTGTTCCCGTCCGCCAGAGCCGACTACCAGAATTTTCATGTAAATTCTCCTATCGTTTGAGACAAATCAAAAGTTTTCGTCCGCCT
Source organism: uncultured Clostridia bacterium (assembly GCA_944382875.1). GTDB lineage: Bacteria > Bacillota > Clostridia > Oscillospirales > Ruminococcaceae > Merdivicinus. The sequence goes on along the minus strand of CALWNQ010000005.1, from coordinate 63,683 downwards.
TTGATTCCTGTTTCGGCGTGTCCCGCAGACCAAGCAGGTAATCAGCGGAAACATCCAGTGTTTGGCACAGAATTACCAGTCGGTCAAGCGATGTGGTTGTTTTACCCTTTTCCATATCACTGACTTGTGTAGGCGTAACGCCTAAAATTTGTGCCAATGAAGCCTGTGACAATCCTTTTTGTAGGCGTAAAAGTTTGACTCGTTGGCCAAATAATTCACGATTTAACATATTATTCTTGTTTTGGCATATCCTGCAGTCCAAGCAAATAATCTGTCGACACATCAAAAAATTGAGCTAATGCTACCAATTTTGCAATACTCGTGGAGCGGTTGCCGCTTTCAATTGTGCTGATTGCTTTATGTGATAACCCAATCGCTTCCCCGAGTTGTTTTTGACTGATACCTTTTTTCAGACGCAAATCATGCACCCGGGCAGCAAAAATTTCTTCAAAAGTCATAACAATACCTGTTGACATTTACCTATAAGTAGAATATAATCTACTTATAGGTAAATTATTAATGGAGTTGATTTTATGCGAACCGCTTTGGAAACCTTGTTTTTGAGTATCCCGCACGACCGCCGAATATTCCCAGAGGATGACCCGCAGGCTTGTGCCCTGATGGAATCCCTGCGGCGGGAAATGAGCGAGCAGCAGCGGCGACTATTCCTGAACTTCTTAAACCGCTGCAACACCCTTTCCGATGAGCAGGCGTTCCAGTGCTTTGCGGAGGGGATGCGGTGCGGCCTGTCCATCGGGGTTACCTGGTGGGACTCCGGCGATTATCCGGTCAAAACGGAAATTCCGCCGCGATGAATATCGGGTATACCATAAGGAATAGCAGAACCGTGACGTTTTGCTTGTCAAAACGTCCTGTATACCTCTAATCAACGCTGTGTGGCCGCGTCGCAATATCCATACGGGGTTTTCTTTTTCAGAGGCGTGACTGGTTCACGCCAACCGAAGCCCGATGCGAGATACTACGCCCGCGGCGAATTGGCAGCGGCGGCGCGCCGCTTAGTGGTGGAACAGACGGATGCCGGTAAAAGCCATCGCGATGCCATATTTGTCGCAGGTTTCGATGACGTTGTCGTCCCGGATGGAGCCGCCGGGCTGTGCGATGTACTGGACGCCGCTCTTGTGGGCGCGTTCAATGTTGTCGCCGAACGGGAAGAACGCATCAGAGCCGAGCGAAACGCCGGTCAGGGTGTCGAGCCAGGCGCGTTTTTCCTCGCGGGAAAGAGGTTCCGGGCACTCGGTGAAGAACTGCTGCCACATGCCGTCGGCCAAAACGTCCATGTAATCATCGGAAATATAAACGTCGATGGTGTTGTCGCGGTCGGGACGGCGGATGTCCTTCTTAAAGGGCAGATTCAGGACCTTGGGATGCTGGCGCAGGAACCAGATATCTGCCTTGTTGCCTGCCAGACGGGTGCAGTGGATGCGGGACTGCTGGCCGGCGCCGATGCCGATCGCCTGTCCGTCTTTGGCGTAGCAAACGGAGTTGGACTGGGTGTATTTCAGAGCAATCAGCGCGATAATGAGGTCGCGTTTGGCGTCTTCGGTGAGGACTTTGTTCTGGGTGGGCATTTCCTTGAGCATCTCTGCGTCGATTTTCAGCTCGTTGCGGCCCTGTTCAAAGGTGATGCCGAATACGTCTTTGTGCTCGACAGGGGCGGGCATGTAATCGGGATCGATTTTGACGACATTGTAGCCGCCTTTGCGTTTGCCTTTGAGGATTTCAAGCGCTTTGTCGGTGTAGCCGGGGGCGATGATGCCGTCGGAAACTTCGCGGGCAAGCAGGGTGGCGGTGGCTTCGTCGCAGGTGTCAGAGAGGGCAACCCAGTCACCGTAGGAGCTCATCCGGTCAGCGCCGCGGGCACGCGCATAGGCGGTCGCGATGGGGGAGAGCTCGAGGTCATCGACGAAGTAAATTTTCTTCAGGGTGTCGCTCATCGGGACAGCAACAGCGGCGCCGGCGGGAGAAACGTGCTTGAAGGAAGCTGCGGCGGGCAGGCCGGTAGCCGCTTTCAGCTCCTTGACCAGCTGCCAGCTGTTAAAAGCGTCGAGAAAGTTGATGTACCCGGGTTTGCCGTTCAAAACCTCGATGGGGAGATCCTTGCCGTCCTGCATGAAGATGCGGGAGGGTTTCTGGTTGGGGTTACAGCCGTATTTGAGTTCGAGTTCGTTCATCAAAACCATCCTTTCGGGGAATTATTTGTTTTTGTTGAAGATTTTCTCGGTGCGTTCGCCGGTTTCCAGATTGATGTAGCAGGTATAGAGGGAAACCTTGTTGTCCTCGTTCAGATTGTCCCACAGTGCCTTGGAGAAGCAGTTGATGCAAGCGTAATTTTCCAGAGAAACGGCGGTCGGTTCGCCCTTGAAAGAGGGGATGGGGGCGCCGTCGTGTTCGTAGGTGTGGATGAAGTGTGCTTCGCCGGCACGAGGAGCGGTGTATTCAAAGAAGTAGCGGCGGGTGGATTTCTCGTCGCCGTCGGCGCTCTTCAGGATGGAGAGGCGGTAGTCGCCGTTTTTCTCCACCATGCCGGAGATGCGGGGAGTCCAGTTGGGGCCGTCCGGCTCAAAGGTACGGGTGCGGAGCGCTTCTTCAAAGGTCTTGCCCTCTTTGAGGAAATCGGCAACGGTATCGGTCTGGTCACCGTTGGTAACAACGGTGGTGTCGCCGACAACCCGAACGGGATGATAGATAATCAGGCTCGGATCGGTGAGTTTCGCCGGATCAAACGCTTCGGTGCGGATGCCGTCCGGTTCTTTGACAAAAACGCGGTTGCGGGAGTTTTCACTCCGGCCCATGATGAAGTAACCGATCACAGCGAATTTGTTGTCACGGCTGCGGCCGATGACGATGCCGCGTCCGGGGTAGCTGTTCTGCTGCAGTTCTTTTTCCAGAGATACCATAAATATCCTCCTCAATTTATATGAAATAAAAAATGGGCAACCTCAATACAAGGCTGCCCAGACGGTCGGCGTTTTGTCCCCGTGCTCCATTGTGGTACTCCACAAATCCGTCAGTCACACGGGCATATCCAATATCAGTATAGCAAACCATCAAGGGCTTGTCAAGGCCCGGTACCCGGGCTGCTATGTCGCCGCGGCAGGATACCCCGCGTTGGGTTTTGGCTGGCGTGAACAAGTCACGCCCCTGTCAGAGGCTCTCCGCCTTTACCATACGGCTTACAGTGGTGCCCGGGCTGCTCGCCGCGGCCGCACAACGTTAAAATTAATGCTACATTTCGCCGCATAACATTACCTGATAGAAAAATCGAAAGTTTTCGTCCACCTTTTTCAAAAGGTGGCGGGATTCCAAAGGGCAGCGCCCTTGGTCGCGCTCCGCAGAGTGCGAAATCTTTTGGGATGGTTATTCCTCCACCCTTGCGATTCCATTTTCCACGGTGATTTTGCCGGCGCAGAAGAGGGCCGCCGCTTTGGGGAGGAGCTTCCATTCCACTTCCTCCATCACCCGTTTTTGCAGGATTTCGGGGGTATCGCCGTTTTTCACCGGCACCGCGCCCTGCAGGATGATCGGGCCGCCGTCGCAGACCTCGCTCACAAAGTGGACGGTTGCTCCGGTGAGCTTGACGCCCGCCGCGAGTGCCGCTTCATGGACTTTCAGTCCATAGAAGCCGGGGCCGCAGAAGGAGGGAATCAGAGCCGGATGGACGTTCAGAATCCGGTTCGGATAAGCTTTAGGGACGCGTTCGTCGAGGATAATCATAAATCCCGCCAGAATGACGAGGTCGGCGTTCTCCTCGTTAAGCGCTTCGAGGATTGCCTGCGAGTAGCTTTCCCGGTCGGGGTAGGCTTTGCGCTCGACAACCCGGTGGGGGATGCCCGCTTTTTCCGCCCGCTCCAGCGCGTAAACGCCCGGTTTGGACGAAATCACGCAGCTGATCTTGCCGCCGGGGATTTCTCCCCGTTTTTCGGCATCGATCAGCGCCTGCAAATTGGTGCCGCCGCCCGACACCAGAACGACAATATTTTTCATGGCAATTCCTCTGTTATTCCAGGATGACGCCTTCGTCGCTTTCGACCAGTTCGCCCAGGATGTAAGCGTCCGGTTCGCCGTTGGCTTTCAGGATTTCCAGAGCTTTTTCCGCGTCTTCTTTGGCCACACAGACCATCATGCCAACGCCCATGTTAAAGGTGTTGAACATATCGCGTTCCGGGATTTTGCCCATCTGCTGGATCAGATCGAAAATCGGGAGAATGCGGATGTCGGATTTTTTGATCTTGGCGGAAAGGCCGTCTTTGATAGCGCGGGGCATATTCTCATAGAAGCCGCCGCCGGTGATATGAGCGACCGATTTCACATGGATGGCGTCGAAGAGGGCGCACATCGGCTTGACATAGATCTTGGTGGGGGTGAGCAGGGTTTCGCCGAGCGGGGCGCCGAGTTTTTCCACATAGGTGTGGAGATCGGCTTTTTCTACATTGAATACTTTACGCACCAGCGAGAAACCGTTGGAATGAACACCGGAGGAGGGGAGTGCGATCAGCACATCACCGGGAACCTGGGTTTCTTTGTCAAGAATTTTTGCTTTGTCGACCACACCGACCGAGAAACCGGCCAGGTCATATTCTTCCGCGGGCATCATGCCGGGATGCTCCGCTGTTTCACCGCCGACCAGTGCACAGCCTGCCTGGACGCAGCCTTCCGCTACGCCTGCAACGATCTGTGCCACTTTTTCGGGGAAGTTTTTGCCGATGGCGATGTAATCCAGGAAGAACTGGGGTTTTGCGCCGCAGCAGATGATGTCATTGACGCACATGGCGACGCAGTCGATGCCGACGGTGTCATGCTTGTCCATCAGGAAAGCGATTTTCAGCTTGGTGCCCACGCCGTCGGTGCCGGAAACCAATACCGGATGGGTCATGTTGGTGGTGTCCAGCTCGTACAGGCCGCCAAAGCCGCCCAGTCCGGTCAGCACCGAGGAGGTCATCGTGCGGGCAACATGCTCTTTCATCAGTTCTACCGCTTTGTAGCCGGCGGTGACGTCAACGCCCGCCTGTTTGTAGGTATCGCTGTAACTTTTCATGGTGATTCTCCTTTATATTCATCAGTTATTCGCGGCCGGTCCAGCAGTAGGTGCAGACTTGATCTGCCGGCAAGCCGATGGCTTCGAGCATTCCCTCCAGCGTCTGATAGCCGAGAGAGGTGAAATCCAGTTTTTTGGCGATGGCATCCACCATCTTTTTGTAACGTTCGGTTTTGCTGTCCGCATATTCAAACAGGTGATCGAGCCCGCCTTCGCCTTCCAATTCCATGATAGTCCGGCGGGTAATCAGCTCCATTTCCGAGCTGGAGCGGGAGAAGTTTAAGTATTTGCATCCGAACAAGATGGGCGGGCAGGCGGAACGGATGTGGACTTCCTTGGCGCCGCTGTCGTAGAGGAACTTGGCGGTGCCGCCCATCTGGGTACCGCGGACAATCGAGTCATCGATGAAGAGCAGGCGTTTGTCCCGAATCAGCTCTTCCACAGGGATGAGCTTCATATGCGCCACCAGGTTGCGCATCTCCTGGTTGGTGGGCATAAAGCTGCGGGGCCAGGTGGGAGTATATTTAATGAAAGGCCGCGCAAACGGGATGCCGGATTCGTTGGCATAGCCGATGGCGTGCGGTGTTCCGGAGTCCGGGATGCCGGCAATATAGTCGACATCGGCGTGGTCATGCCGCGCCATAATATGGCCGCAGCGGTTGCGCATGGTTTCCACATTGACGCCTTCGTAGCAGGAGGTCGGATAGCCGTAATAGATCCAGAGGAACGCGCAGATTTTCATTTTGTCGCGCGGCGGGGATTCCACCTTGACATTCAGATCGCGGTCAATAAAGACGATTTCACCAGGTCCCAGTTCCCGCAGCGGATTGTAGCCCAGGTTCAGATAGGAGAAGGACTCGAAAGATGCGCAGATCGCGTCTTCTTTGCTGCCCAAAATAATCGGTGTCCGTCCGAATTTGTCCCGTGCGGCGTATACGCCGTCTTTGGTGAGAAGCAGGATGCTCATCGAACCGTCGATCATTTCCTGCACATGGCGCAAGCCGGAAACAAGGTCGGTTCCTTCGTTAATGATAGAAGCGACCAGTTCGGTGGCGTTGACTTTGCCGCCGCTCATTTCCAGAAAGTGCAGGCCGCCGCGCGCCAGCGCCCGGTCGATCAGCTCCTGTTCGTTGTTGATCCGGCCAACGGTGGTGATGGCGTAGTTGCCCAGATGGGAGCGGACAATCAACGGCTGCGGCTCATAGTCGCTGATACAGCCAATACCCAGGCAGCCGCTCATTTCCTCTACATCTTTTTCAAATTTGGTCCGGAACGGGGAATTTTCGATATTGTGGATGGCGCGTTCAAACCCTTTGTCCGAGTAAACGGCCATACCGCCGCGGCGTGTTCCAAGATGGGAGTGGTAATCCACGCCGAAGAATAAATCCATGACACAGTCGTTTTTGGAAACGACACCAAAAAAACCGCCCAAATGTAGTTCCTCCTTTTAAATCAGCCGTTGACTTCTGCCTGGAGTTTTGCGTCCTTGGCTCTGACTTCTTCTGCCATCTGCTGTTTGGCAGCTTCCAGCTTGTCGCTCAGTGCTTCGTCCGACAATGCCAGAATCTGCAGCGCAAGGTAAGCGGCGTTTGCGGCACCATCGATTGCAACAGTGGCAACTGGCACACCTTTGGGCATCATCACCGTAGCCAGCAGGGCGTCCATGCCATCGAGCGCAGCCGATTTCATCGGGATTCCAATCACAGGCAGGGTGGTGTATGCCGCCAGAACGCCGCCCAAATGAGCTGCCATACCGGCTGCCGCAATAATTACGCCAAAGCCGTTCTTTTTGGCATTTGCGGAAAATTCCGCCGCTTCATGCGGTGTGCGGTGGGCGCTCATGACGTGGACCTCGGTTTCAACCCCATATTCCTTTAAAACAGCCACGCCTTTTTTTACAGTACCCCAGTCACTGTCGCTTCCCATGATGACTGCTACCTTTTTCGACATATCCATTCCTCCGTTATAAGTTGATCGTGACCGGCTTTTCAAAATGAAAAAGCTGCGACTCTGTAAAAAATCGCAGCATATCCCGGCATCAGCCGGACTTTTTCCCGAAAAGGCCGTACGTACCCCCGAAAAAGTGCAAAATCCCCGTGGAAAAATCGTGCAGACACAGCATCCTGCAGTTCATCAAAGCAGAAAGCCTCCCTTCTTCCCGGCAGCGGATTTTGTTGCTCACTTGCAAAAAGGAAATACTATATTTCTATTTTAAAGCAAAACGGGCGTTTTTGCAAGGCTGAATACTTCACAAATCGCCCTGTTTCCATATTGTTCTTTTGTGCATATTATCGTCGAAGAAATTTTAGAAAGTGGCGAACGAATCCTGAAAGTGGGTGTATTTGGTAGGATAGAAAGAAAAATTCCATGATTTTTATGACAGCTCTTTACAATGGGGATTTGTATTGATTATAATGAAAGCAAGGGCAGAAAGCACGATTTCTGCAAAAAGATAAAGGAGTGTTCAACATGCAGGATATCAATCAGATCAAAGATCAGATTTGCGACGTCTGCCATAAAATGTGGCAGCTTGGCTGGGTGGCCGCCAATGACGGAAATGTATCGGTTCGTCTGGAAGACGGCACATTCCTTGCCACTCCAACCGGCATCAGTAAAAGTTTTATCACCCCGGACAAACTGGTTCGAATCAACGACAAAGGTGAAGTGCTCGAAGGGGCACCGGGCTATAAGCCTTCTTCCGAGATTAAAATGCATCTGCGCTGCTACCGGGAACGCCCTGATGTAGGCGGCGTTGTCCATGCGCATCCGCCAACCGCAACCGGATATGCGGTTGCCGGCAAGAGCCTTGATGAGTATTCGATGATCGAAACAGTGATTGCTATTGGTTCCATTCCGCTCACCCCCTACGGTACGCCGTCCACCGATGAGGTGCCGGAAGCAATCACCCCTTATCTGCAGGAGCATGATGTGTTGCTTCTCCAAAACCACGGGGCTTTGACTGTTGGCGCCGATCTGATAACCGCCTATTATCGGATGGAAACTTTGGAGCTATACGCCAAAATCAGCCTGACTGCTCATCTCCTTGGCGGTGCAAAGGAAATCCCAATGAACCAGATCGACAAGCTAATGGATCTGCGGAAGAATTACTATAAGGTTACCGGCCGTCATCCCGGGTATAAAAAATACAACAATCCGAACAGCTGAATGACAGACATCGGTAATTTTGACTAATCGGGCAAGCCGCGGCTGTATTTTTCATCTGTTTTTTTAAAACAGAACCGGCTGCTCTTTTCTGGAATACCATGTACTATTCCAATTTGAAAGGAGTTTTTCCAATGGTTGATAACAGCCAACTGCTTGCGGAAGAGCAGACCTGTCCCACCGTGGGATACCAGTCCGCTTCCGTTTGTGTGCCGGTAACGGTTACTCCGTTTGCCAAAACGGGCGCTACTTTTACAAAATGCTGCGGTGCACCAGTTGTTGTGCCTGGCAGGCTGACCTGTGAAGGCGAACGCAACGGTGCGTGTGTCTTTACACTGGCGCAGGATATCTGCGTTGCAGTGCCGGTAGAATTTGGCGCGGTTGCTTCGGTAGGCGATACTTTCGTCAGCTGCAACAATGCTTCCGCAGAGGATATCTGCACCGGATGCAATCAGGTTACCCCTCCCGCTGCTCCGACCGAGATTGTCGGCTAATAGAAAAATCCGTGCAATGGCTGGGGCAAATGCCCCGGCCATTGTTATTTGGAATCGTGTTGTAAAAAATCTGCCCATCCTGTAATCAAATCTTTATTGGATTTCCAAAAAATCAGTCGCTCCAGATATTCCTTCCGGCGGAGAAGTAGCGGTTGTTCGCATTGATCATAACCATATTGGCGGACTATTGCGGTAAGTTCATAAATTGGATATCCGATGGCGTGTTGGATGGTGTGTACGGTACTACACGCCTGTCCGATGGCGTGGCAAAGTGCGATTTCAATTTCGGAATCCAGTTCCTTTGCCAGTGCATGGCAGCGGAGGATCTCTTTCTTTGCTGCCGGCATTTTCAGCTTCCCTGCTGCCCAGAGCCGGGAAGCGTCCAAAGCTTTGCGCGGGCGATCCTCATCCGGGTATTTTTCTTCCAGACAAAGTACGGATTCCTCCGCAAATTCCAGTGCCCAAAGAATGGCTGCTTTATGTCCGGCGGATAGAATTTTCTGATTCAAATTATTCAGAAAAGCTCCATCCTGTGAAAAAAGAATTTGGTTTTTTCGCCGCAGGTTCTGTTTCAGTTCCTCTGTCCAATTCATAAAATCCCCCTCCAATTCGAAAGTATTATAGCATTTCTGTAATATAACTGCAATATTATGATGGAGAAACAAGCAGGCGGGCAATAAAAGATGCCCGCCTGCTGTTTAGTGGAAAACAGGATCAAATATGGAAAATGGAGGTTGCTGTGCAATTTAACTTAAAGCGGGAATGGTGATCGATATTATCCTTTTACTGATCCCATTACCAAACCGGTGACGAAATATTTTTGCAGGAAAGGATAAACAATCAGAACAGGTACCATGGTAACAAATACTTTGGCCGCGTTGAAAGTACGGCTGGATACCTCGCTGATGCGCAGGATTTCTTCCGGTGTTAGCATACTGGTATCCCGAATCTCTACAACTAATTGCTGAATATATGTCTGAAGCGGGATTTTGGATGATGAGTTGATGTAAATGATACCGTCAAAAAAAGCGTTCCAATGATTCACAATAGAGAAGAGGGTAACAGTTGCAATGGACGGAACTGCCAGAGGGATAAAAATCCGAATCATGATGATCCATGGATTCGCACCGTCAATACGTGCCGCTTCGTCCAGTTCATCTGGAAGATTTTTAAAAAAGTTCATCAGAATAATGACATTGAATACCGGAACCGCGCCCGGCAAAACCAGTGCCCAAATTGTATCCAGCATATGGAGATTGTTGATCAGAATATAAGTTGGAATTAACCCGCCATTAAACAGCATGGTAAAAACCAGAAACCACATATACATATTGCGCTGCGGGAAATAGCGTTTGCTTTTGGACAGCGGATATGCCATCAAAACAGTAAGGACAAGGTTGATTAATCCCCCAACGATTACCCTTATAACGGAATTTCGGAAAGATGTGAAGAACAAGTCGTCACGTAAAAGCTCCTGGTAAGATGAGAGAGTAAAATCCACAGGCCAAAAATTAACAATACCAGCCTGTGCCGCGGATTTGTCCGAAAAAGAAATGGCAACTGTGTTCAAGATGGGTAAAATACAACTAACAGCCATGATGGTAACCACAATGTACGATATAATATCGATCACATGGTCTGAAATACTCTTGGAACGAACCATAACCAACCCTCCTTAAAAAATCTTATATCCTGCGAAGCGGTTGGCCAGGAAATAAGAAATGGTGATTAATCCAAAGCTTACAACCGATTTCATCAACCCTACCGCTGTGCCAAGGCTAAACTGTAAGTCAACCAGTCCCATCCGATAGACATAGGTGTCGATGATGTCACCGGTTTCATATACCAAAGGATTATAGAGATTGAAAATCTGATCAAAACCCGCGTTCAGGACATTTCCGAGGCTCAGTGTTGTCATCAGTACAATGGTCGGTACCAGAGCTGGCAATGTAATGTGAAGGAGCTGCTTAAAGCGGGAAGCACCATCAATCGCCGCAGCTTCATACAAATTGGCGTCAACAGATGTTAACGCAGCAAGGTATACAATCGCGCCGTATCCGAAGTTTTTCCATACATCTGTAATTACGATTACCGGTCGGAACCAGGTGTTGCTTCCCAAAAACATGATCGGTTCAATTCCGATCGCCTGGATAAAGTTGTTGATAATACCGTCCAAAGAAAGCATCGTGCTGAAAACGCTGCCGAGGATTACCCAAGAAAGGAAGTACGGCATATATACAACGGTTTGAATCAACCGTTTGTAAAACCGGTTTCGCACCTCATTCAGCAGCAGGGCAAAAATGACCGGAATAAAAATGCCGGCAATTATTTTGGCGACAGCGATAATAATGGTATTTTTAATAACCTGGATGGTATCTGGTATCAAAAACATATAGGAAAAGTTTTCAAGGCCCACCCATTTGGAACCGAGGATACCTTTTGCAGGCACATACTCTTCAAAAGCGATTAATAGTCCGAAAAGCGGAATAATACTGAAGATAATCAGTAAAATCATGCCCGGCAGAAGCATGATGTGATAACTCAAGACTTCAAATGTAAAGCCCTGCCGTTTGGGCTTGTTTTTTTTATTGACTGCTGTCATAAAATCAACTCCCTTAACAAAGCAGCCCGCTGTCCTTCTTTCAGAAGCAGCGGGCTTTGTTCATCTTCGTGTATGAAGCATATCAGCCGGCGTTTTTCACGGCTTCATTGACTTCGTCTGTAATCTGTTGCCCGCCCATCTTATACCACTGGTCAACAAATTCATCAAACGATTCGATGGGTTCCTCACCCATGATAATTTTAACCATCATTTCCGTTTCAGCTTTTTCCAGATTTGCCCATTTGGATGTCATGGATTCGGTTTTACCATAGAAAGCTACGGGAGTTTCCACGATGTTGTCAGAAATGACTGCTTCAGAACCGATGGTTCTGGCCAGAGTCTGTGTATAACTGCCTGCGTTTTGCTTGGGATTTTCGCGTTCTGCTACAATAACATCATAGTTGCCGCGCTGGCTGCGGACTTCCATAACTTCTTTATCGCCGACTTCCAAAGCATGCAGAAGGTCAACGGTAAGCAGCTCGATGGCATCGATGCTGTCAATTTGAAGAGCGATTGGGCAAACACCCCAGTTTAATGTGGGAGCCTCTTCGAACATTTTTACATAAGCGGCGTCACCTGTTTCTCCATTGCCGCGAATAATATCATATTCTGCATTGAGACATTTTACAATTGCTTCCGGATGTTCAAAGGTTTTGCTTACAACAACAATTTGGTTTACAGGATCGAATTCGGGGATTACAAATTCTCCGTCTCCATTTACGGGGGCAACAAGCGGGATCCAATCGGCACTGGGATCATTGACAACGCAGTCTCCCAAAGAACCGGACGGCCACCAAGAGCTATATACCATTCCCATCTGTCCGGAAGCAATCAGGGCATCGCGGTCAGTCGACTTACGAACCGCAAATTCTTTGTCCAGAACACCGTCGGTGTACCAACGGTTCAATTCCTGGAGAACATCTCGAACTTCTGGCAGGGTAGTGCCGTAAACAACTTCCCCATCTTTTTCAATCCACTGTCCGGGATATGCGCCGTTACCGTAGAACAGGCTCTTAATCGAATATCCGCTCATATAGACATCTTCACTTGCAGTTAAGCCAATTGTTTTTCCGGTTCCACTAAGATCCTGGTCAACAAAAGCTTTGGCAACCTCATAAATGTCTTCCATCGTTTCAGGGGCATCCATTCCGACCTTATCCAGCCAGTCCTGACGGATCCACAAAAGCTCAAAGTTCTGGCCGAAAATCTGTGTTCCGGGAATTCCCATCATTTTTCCGTCTACCCGGATTTCGTCAAACAGACGGCTTCCGTAGGAATCATACTGCTCTTTCAGGAAGGGGGAGATGCATTTCTCATAAGCTTCCGTCATGTCCCAAATCAGATCATTCTCTACCAGCTGTTTGTAAATCGTGCGGTCTACGATCATAACATCCGGGATGTCGCTTGACGCGATCGACAGGGAAACCTTTTGGTTGTAGTTGTTTGCGTCGACTTCCCACGCAAGCTCAGGCTGAACGTTTACCTGCTCTTTGACATAGCGGGTGTAGTGATTGTTTAAAAGGTCGTCGCCTTCCATGTAGTTGTCATTACCGGTAGGTTTGGTTGCGCCTTTGGTAAAATACACGGTTTCTTCGTAAGGAGTATAAGCATCCCATACGCAGCCAGTGTCTTGACAAGTTCCGGTCTTTTCACCGTCGGCGGTTTCGTTCGTTTCATTTGTTGTGCTGGATGATCCGCCGTCCTGAGAAGTTCCGCTCTCGTTTCCACAGGATACCACACCCAGCATCATGACAGCTGCCAGCATCGATGTCAAAATTCTTTTCTTCATAGATAATCCTCCATTTCGTCATATTTACCGTTAATTTTCACAGTTTTAAACGGCATGTTTTTTCTGATGAGAACATTATATATGAATTTTATCCGTGAAACAATCCGATAATATTCCGATTTTTATGAGGATTTTCATAAGATTACGATTCTTAATTCTTTTTTTTCAGCTTTGGTAGAAAAATTTGAAAGGTAGTCCCCACACAACTGCTATAATATTCCAAACGGTATTGGTTTCCGTAAAATAGTTCTAGTCGTTTATTAACGTTCCGCAGGCCGTAGCTTTTGGAATCCTGTTTCAAAAGCCTGTCGAGTTTGTCCTGTGAAATTCCAACGCCATTGTCAATCACCTCCAACAGGATTTCTTCTCCGTGTTCAGCTGCATGAATCGTTAATTTGCCTCTTCCGTCTGTTTTGAGATCCAATCCGTGTTCAATTGCATTTTCAACAATTGGTTGCAAAATCAGATTGGGCATGTGATAAGGCAAAATTGCCGGTTCCACTTCATAAGTTACGTCAAAAGAATGATTGTGGATATTTTGTTGGATTTGGACATACGCCTTGATATTTTCAAATTCATTTTCGATTGTGGTAATATTGTTGCCAGAATTCAAAGCAGTCCGATAAAATCGGGATAGAGCGGTTACAATCTCACTAATGGAGGTGTTATTTGTTGTCAGGGCATGCCAGTTGATTGCTGACAGGGTGTTGTACAGAAAATGCGGGTTCAGTTGTGCTTGAAGTGCTTTCATCTCATATTCACGTTCTTTGATTCTGCTTTCATATACATCCTGGATTAAGCGGGCGGTATCCCGGATCATTTTGTTGAGCTTAATGGTGAGCTCTCCAATCTCATCGTGATAATTTTCGGGAAGTGTTACGGAAAAATGATTCTGTACCGTTTCGGACAGCGCGTGGTTAATCACCTGAATCCGTTTGGCAAAACCATCCGCAAACCGATGGATGGTAAACAAGAGCAGGACAAACGCTGCCAATATGCCCAAGAGGATCAGGAGTGAGCTGGTTTTTTCAATGGATGTATCATATCTGTCGCTCATGTATGCCTGCAGAAGTCCTTCACCCCCCATTATTGCCATTTCAGCGTCACTACGGGGGGGGGGGGGGTAATTTTTTATAGTGCTGCTCGAAATCATTTGATTGCGCAATGTAACATAAAAATCAAGATTTTCAAAAAGTTGTGGATCAATAATTGCATCTATTGGAATCATCACTTCCATTACAGCATATAGTGCAGGATTATTTGGATCATAAATTTTGATATATGCAGAAAACTGATTATCATGCAAAAACCACTGGACTGTAAATGTATTATGAATCTGTTGATACACATTGCTTTTTTTAAAATCTTCAAAGGAAAAAAATGTTGTCCGAATGCCTGCTAAAGAGCTGTTTACATAAAAATTCATATTGGCAAGTTCGGGGTTTGTTATAACAATGGTATTGACAATGGAATCAAAATAATTTGTGATGTAAAAGTATTTATCATAACTGTTTTGATAATCGGTATTGATTATGGAACCCATATTGCTGTCTGAGGCCAGAATATTCATGGCGGTTTCCACTTGTTCAATTTTCTGGTTCAAACTGGTACTGCAGCTGTAAAATACCGAATCAAAATTATTTCTGGCAGAAGTTTTTAACTGCCGGTTTGTAAGGGTAATAATAAATGCACTGAATATGAGGAATGGAATAATACCTACCACACCATAGGATAAAAAAAGCTTGCTGCGCAGTTTAGCCTGGTAAACCAGATAATGCAGGAACGGCTTCATTCTGCACCTCCGTTTCGGTATTGAAAGGGGGAGATTCCATACAGTTTTTTAAATTGTAATCCAAAATAAGAAGCGTCGTGGTATCCGACGGCATCGGCAATTTCATTGACCTTCATCGATGTATGCCGCAACAGATGTTCCGCTCGGTTCATTCGAAGAAGTGTGATGTATTGCATAACGCTAATAGTTGTTTCCTCTTTAAACAAAGTGCTGAGATATCCTTTGGAAACATGCAGGCGATTGGAAAGCTCTTCTAGTGTAATATTGGAAGCGTACTCCCGATTGATAATTTCCACAGCGCTGCGGACAATCTGATTGTTGCTGAAGAGGAAAGTTTCTGCATCTGTCTTAATTTCTTTTTCCATTTGTGCGACAATATCGTTCATTACATTTTTACGGAATTCACTGTCACCACTTTTATACCGGCTGATCAAATCCCTCTGCCGGTTTTTTTCTTCATCCCGTTGTTCCAGCTTTTTGAGAAGGCTTTCCATTACTTTTTGAAATTCGTTGATTTCTACCGGCTTTAGTAAATATTCGTCCACCTTTTCCCGAATAGCCTGTCTCGCATACTCAAAATCACTGTAAGCAGTCAGCAGCACCAGGCAGACGTGCGGATACAACTTTCTTGCCTGCGCGCATAGCTCCAGTCCGTCCATAAACGGCATTTTAATATCGGTGCAGATGATGTCCACGGAGGTTGTTTGCAGGAACTCCATGGCATTTTTTCCGTTATTTTGGGTAAAAACTTGAAAAGGAAAATGGTACTTATTTATGAGAAAAGCAACACCATCCCGCTCAATTTGTTCATCGTCCACAATCAAAATTCGATACATAAGCCTCCTCCTTTTGCAATAAATGTTAATTTTATCATACTCATATTTTTGTTTTTGTCAAGAATATAGAATAATTAAAATAAATTATGCAGGATGTGTGCCCGTTTTATGAACACTTTGCAATACTTTGGGAATGAATTTCAATAAAAATATTGACACTGTGAATGGTTGCTATATAATAGAATTGCAATATTTTCGGCAGGAAAAGAGGGCTGTTATGAAAAAGATTATCGTTTTGTTCAAAACACATCTGGATGTTGGATTTACTGATTTTTCGGCTAATGTGGTTCAGAACTATATGGATTCCTTCATACCGCAGGCGCTCAACCTGGCGCGGAGCATGCGCGGGCAAGAAGAGCGCTTTGTCTGGACGACCGGTTCTTGGCTGATCGCGGAATTTCTTAAACAAGCTTCTCCGGAGATGCGGCGCCGGATGGAGGAGGCGATTTCCCTTGGAGAAATCGCCTGGCACGGTCTGCCTTTTACTACCCACACTGAGTTGATGGATCGGGACCTTTTCCGCTATGGATTGGGAATTTCCCAAAAGCTTGACCGGCGTTTCGGTGTTCGCACCATCGGGGCCAAAATGACCGATGTCCCAGGGCATACCCGTGCGATGGTGCCGGAGCTTGCCAGAGCGGGCATCCGCTTTTTACACATTGGGGTGAATGCCGCCTCCTCGGTACCGGAAGTTCCCACCCTTTTTCGCTGGCAGTGGGATTCTGGGGAAGAGGTTTTGGTGATGTACAACAGCGCCTATGGCAGCTACACCGAAATCCCCGGCACCGATACGGCAGTTTATTTTGCCCACACCAACGACAATCTGGGCCCGCAGAAGGAGGAAGAAGTAGTGGCGCTCTACCGGAAATTGCATGAACAGTATCCGGATGCCGAAATCCGCGCGGGGACGCTTAATGATCTTGCCGAAGCGGCGATGTGTGCATCCGGTTTGCCGGTTATTCGTGCAGAAATCGGGGACAGCTGGATTCACGGCGTGGGGAGCGATCCCGAGAAGGTGCGGCAGTATCGGGAATTGCTGCGCGTCTGCCGGGAGTTTCCCGACGAAGTGCGGGAAGATGCCTACCGGGAGCTGCTGCTCATACCAGAACACACCTGGGGGTTGGATGTCAAAACCCATCTGGGCACTTTTGGTCAGAACGGACAGGGTGAACACCGGTATTACCTGCGTTCGGAATTTGAAGCGGCACGTTCCGGGGAAAAATTCCGGAAAATGGAGCAGTCCTGGAAAGAGCAGCGTGGATATGCCGAGCGTGCAGCAGCTGTGATTTCTGCAAAAACCGGAAAAGACTGCAAAGCAATGCCGGTGTCATTTCCCGATTTTTCCGGCTGGGAGAAACTTCCGCTTTTGGAAACCGTTTCGATTGAAGAATATGCGGTCCAGTTTGACCGGACAGGAAGCATCTGCCTGCTGAAAAACGAGCAAAAGATTTTTGCGGACGGCGGGCACAAGTGGGGAGAACTTTTGTACCAGGCTTTTTCGGCAGAGGATTACAAACAGTTTCAAGATGCATACATTACCAACCGGTTTGACTGGGCACTCGAAGATTTTGGTAAAATTGGGATGGAAAAAGCCGGTGTTACTTCGCAAATTTTATCGCCGCGGCTTGCTGCGCTTTATCGGAACAAAAACCGGCTTGCTGCGCTTGTTTCCTTTGATGGACAGGAGCATGAAAAACTCGGCGCACCGGCAAAAGCGGCGTTGGTTTATACATTGGAACATGAATCTATTGGCGTGGAGCTGATCTGGACAGAAAAGCCTGCCAACCGT
Organism: uncultured Clostridia bacterium; assembly: GCA_944382875.1. Classification (GTDB taxonomy): domain Bacteria; phylum Bacillota; class Clostridia; order Oscillospirales; family Ruminococcaceae; genus Merdivicinus. The sequence goes on along the minus strand of CALWNQ010000005.1, from coordinate 46,163 downwards.
TTGCCGGAAGCACTTTGGCTGGGATTTTCACCCGTGGGTGAAAAAGTCAGTGGAATATCTAAGCTGGCACGCTGGATTGATCCGGCTAATGTGGTGCAAAAGGGCGGCAGAAAGCTCCATGCCACTGATTATGGTGTTCGTTTATCGCAAACCGTGATCGAAACATTGGATTGTCCGCTGGTCAATATTGGAAAACCTGCATTGCTGCGGTTTGACGACAGCCCGATCCCGGTGGAAGATGGTGTTTTCTTTAATTTGTACAACAATGTGTGGGGTACCAACTTTGTGATGTGGTATGAAGAGGATGCTTCTTTCCGTTTCTGGGTCAAGTTAGACGGATTACAATATAAATAAAAGCCGATCAATGTGTAACAAAATGGGATAAAAAAATTAACATAAAAATACCGGAGCATTTCGCCCCGGTATTTTTATCATTTTTTTCGGAATGTTATTTCAGAGAGTTTTCGTAGGACTCAATCATCTTCTTGACCATCTGGCCGCCGATAGAGCCGGCCTGACGGGAAGTGAGGTCGCCGTTGTAGCCCTGTTTCAGGTTTACGCCAACTTCGTTAGCGGCTTCCATTTTAAAGCGATCCATTGCATCTTTTGCCTGGGGAACAACCAGTTTGTTGCTGCTATAGTTAGACATAACTGTTACACTCCTTCAATTTTCTTACTAAATAATTGGTTGATTGGCGTTTGCTTTAGTATTCTGCTCTTCTTTGCGGAAAATATAAATGGAAGTTTTTACAAGTGTGCAAAAGTGAATTCATCCGATTGACAACGATGAAAAGGTTATTTATAATAAAGAAAAAAGATACGATTGTGAAAAAATATAATGTTAAAGGATCAAATTATGGGTAGCGATCAGGCATATGAACAGAAGGAGTACAGCAGTCAGCATCGGCTTTATACAGTAAATTGCATCCATGCGGAAAATTTGGTGTATCCTGCTCACTGGCATGAAGATTTTGAATTTTTATATATGGAAAAAGGAACGGTTCGTATTATCATAAACGGTGTGCAGTATCAGCCGGAACAAGGTCAGTGTGTTCTGATCGCAAGCGGGGACGTCCATTCTATTTTTGCAGATGCTGGAAAGTATAGTGTGATAAAAATTATGATTTTTTCGCGGGAGATCATTACACATCCAGTTGCCGGCGATTCATTTATTGGGGAAAATTCACTGATCGATCCGCTTGTCAAAGTGATATTTCAAGAACAGACGCTTATGGGGGCGGAGCATTCCGGCGAAGTGCAAGGCGCTTTGCTGAACGCGGCGTATCATCTGTTGTATCGGGGAAGGAGCATCCAGATTCCATCCGGATCCAGCGATTTAACGCGGGAAATTCTGAAATATATTGACCAGTATTTGGGGGAAGATCTTTCGATCTCCCGGATCGCGCAGGTGTTTCATATCAGTGAATCCATTCTGTACCGCCTGATCCGAAAAGCATCCGGCCAGAGTATCCAACAGTACATTATCAGTAAAAGAGTGAGCAAAGCCCGGGATTTTCTGTGGCAGGGTGAAAAAAGCATGACAGAAATTGCTTATCGCTGCGGATTCGGGAGCATTCGCACATTCAACCGAGAATTCAAGCTGCTGACAGGAGTTTCACCGCGTGATTATCAAAAACGTGCGGTGCAGGAATATGACGGATAATGACGATTCTGTGCAGGATAATGACTTTTATCTTTTCCAAAAAATGTTATAATGAAACCAACGGAGATTCGTATCATGACCGGAATTGAAGGAGGTGGATTGCGTACAGATTGGTTGGTACGCAATATAGCATGGAGTTGCAATATTGGAAGAAAGTGGAAAGTCTTTACCTGCATGACCAGAAAGGTCCAAGCGGCGTTCCATTCGGTGGAATCGGAGCGGGGTATTTTGAATGGAATCCGGATGGCAGGATGTCGCGGACCTGTATCAATAATATCCACAAAGAATTTGTGGATTTCCCCGAGGGGACCTTTCTCTGCCTGTATGAAAAACAGGAGGGAGCCGAACCGGTTGCGGTTCGCCTGCAGAAGGATGATAAGACTGTTCATGGAATGGGTGGTTTTTCCCATTCGCATTATCTGGGCCTTTTCCCGGTTGCACAGTTTTATTTTGATACCCCGTCCAACAGCCGGGCGCTGCAGGTGCAGCACAAAGTTACCATGTATTCCGGCGTGATACCGCATGACAGCAAAAATTCTTCCCTGCCGGCCGCTTTTTATGAAGTGGAGCTTTCCAATCCTGCCAAGCGGGAGCTGGATGTCAGTATTGCCTTATCCTGGGCGGATCTGATAGGCCGCGGTATCCGGGACACGGTTCGTTTTGATGAGAAGGATTTTAATTTTGCGGGAGATTCCGCTGACTGGTGCTTTATGGAACCGCCTGAGACCGAGAGCAAGGAGACGACGGTGTACGGCTGGCGGGGAATCCATCAATTTGCCAAAGATCCGGGGCAGCTGTTTCCGAGCAAAATGACGCTGCAAAATTACAACAGTGATTTTATGATCCTGGCTGAGCAGAGTCAGGGTGTAAAAGTCAGCTGTTTTAATGAGCGTTTGATAACAGACCAGGCAGAGTGGCAGCGTTTTGCCCGCACCGGTAAATTTTCGGGGCAAACGGCGGAGGTGGAAAATCGCGGGGAATCTCCCGTAAAACCGGTCAAATCCGGGGCTGTAGCGGCTTTTTGCCATCTGAAAGCAGGCGAGACAAAAACGGTGCGGTTTCTTGTCAGCTGGTTTATGCCGGAGCCGAATTATGAGAAAATCGAGGCCATGCCGCCCAAAGCTTTTCGCAAAGGGTTGGATTACGGCCGATATTATCACAATTTCTTCCGTAATATCCGGGAACTCAGCCGGTATTTGATCCAGAAGCGGGAAGAAATTTTTATCAGGACCATCGAATGGCAACTGCCTCTTCTCGATTCGAGTTTGCCGGATTGGCTCAAACTCAAAATCATCAACAGCGGCTACACCCTGTTTACCAACTGTGTGCTGACCAAGCGGGGATGTTTTTCCAGCCTAGAAGGGGAAATGGGTGGACTGGGCGGCACGATGGACCAGAAGATGTGTTCCCATCCTTTTTATCAAAAGCTTTTTCCGGGGCTGGATACAACCGAAAATGAACAGTTTTCGGATAATCCGTCCGATGGCGGGCAGATTTCCCATATGGATATTCTGTACTACGATGGCATCAATACGGTTGAGCCGGAAAAATGGCATGCCGACCGCGTCTGGGACGGCGGCAGCATGGTGGATAATACCGGGGCCTGGATGGTTCAGATGCTCAAGAATTATGACCAAACTGGCGACATTTCCTATATCCGCAAGAACTACGCCCGGATGAACGCTGCAATGAAGTTTATGGAAAATACCTGCAATCAGTACGCGGTGCCGATTTTTGGCACAACCTATGACGATGCCACCCATCCTCCTTTGTTTATCTTCAGCGCGACGGTGTATCTGCTGATGCTGCGGGTTGCGGCAAAAATGGCCCGTCTGAATGACGATACAAAAATGGCGGAAGAATATGAGGCGCGTTCACGGATTACCGAAGAAACCATCAGCTAACTCTTGGTCCCACTCTGCCGAAAGACGGGACGGTGGTGCGGATTCCACTGTATTATCCCCGTTTCTGGGCGGAACTTGTGATCAACCGCAGCAAAAAAACGGCCTGCTTTACCGTAACCCGGACATTTGGGGAAGAAACTTTTTGGATTAATACCCTGAAAGTACTCCCCAACGGAAAGCCTGCGTCAGATCAGAAAGTCTTTCCGCTCGGGCGGGAATTTGTCCTGCAAAGCGGGAATACCCTGGATTTGAGCGAATATTTTTCGTTCCTTGCGGGAGCGGTCACCAATGAAAGTGTGTTAAAGCCGGTTGGCCCGTTTACCGGTTTCCCCCGCGACCGGATCGCAAACGGCACGGGATTTACAGCTGAATTTTACGCAAACCGTGATTTTACCGGTCTGATCGAGTGTGCGGAAGGGAAAATGCCGTCCGATATGCCCAAGGGAACCCGTTCGGCGCGGTTCAAAGGGAATATATTCCCGCGCTATTCACAGGAATATACCTGGTTTATCCGGAAAAACGGTGGTGTTCGTCTGACGGTAGACGGAAAAGTTCTGATCGACCGATTGGATGAAGCTGATGACAGGGAGTGCAGCGCAAAACTCAATATGAATGCCTCTGCGTTGTATTTTACCGAGCTGGATTATGTTGCCGGTAAGGAGAGCGCTTTGACGTTGGAGTGGTGGAGCACCTCCGAAACCAGAGGCGCTGTCATGCGGCAAAGGGTGCTTCCGGCGTTTTGTGCGGACCAGTACATCCCAGCCAATGAGTATTCGGTAATGCACGGCGCGGAATCCAATCAGGATCTGCTGTACGAAGTGAAAAATGACGCATATGCCATATACCGAAAGATCAACTTTGGTCAGGACAGACGTTCTTTCCGCTTCCGGATTCTTGTTGCGACCTGCCGGGACCGGGGCGTGGCAGAAGTCCGGCTTGGCAATCCCCAGGGAGCGTTGCTGGCAAGTATTCCAGTGACCAAAACCGGGGCGGATTGGTGGGACTTTGTCTGGTTTGAAAGCGATATTTCCGATTTGTCGGAGCTTTTGGGAATGCAGGATATCTGTATCGTGTTCCGGACGGAAAATGATTCTTTTGGCAATGTCAAAGCGTTTGAAATTGCAGTCAGATAATAAAACGGATCCTTCCATGGCGGAGGGATCCGTTTTTTTACAGGTAATGATACCGGGCTTTCATTTTCAAGAAAAAGAAGCAGGAAACACCAAGCGCAAGCAGCTCCGCGGCAACAATCGCGAACCAGATACCGTCCATCTCAAGAAGTACCGGCAGGATAAGGATCGCCGCGGTTTGGAATACCAGGGTGCGCAGGAAGGAAATCAGGGCGGAAACTGCGCCGTTGTTCAGTGCGGTAAAGAATGCCGAGCTGAACACATTGAATCCGCTGATGAGGAAGGACAGGGCATAAATTTGGAACCCATGGCGGGTAATGGTGCAGAGTTCCCGATCATAGCCCACAAACAGTTCGGACAGCGGAATGGCCAGCAGTTCCGAGCTGATGAGCATTACAGCGCCGAACAAAGCGGTAATGCAGATGCTTTTGCGGAACAGATTTTTCAGCTCCTGCCATCCGGCCGCGCCATAATGGTAGCTGATCACTGGAGCCGCACCGATCGCATAGCCAAAATAGACCGCGGAAAAGATAAAGTTGACATACATAATAACGCCGTATGCCGCCACGCCGTTTTCGCCTGCAAAGTGCATCAGCTGGAAGTTGTACAGAATGTTGACAACCGAAGCAGAAAGGTTGGTCATCAGTTCGGAGGAACCGTTGGCGCTGACCTTTAATAAAATGGCAAGTTCCGGTTTTGCCCAGTGCAGCCGCAAAAGGCTGTCGTTCGGCCTTGCAAAATAAAAGATGGGAAGAACGCCGCCCACAAGCTGGCTGATGACTGTGGCGGCCGCAGCGCCCGCGATTCCCCAGCGGAAAACTCCCACAAACAGTGCGTCCAGTACGATGTTGGTGAGTCCGGCCGCTACCGTAAAGAACAAGCCAAGCTTTGGCTTTTCAGCTGCGGCGAGAAAGCTCTGGAACGCGCATTGCAACATAAAAGCGGTTTGGAAAGTAAGGAGAATCCGCCCATACAGGACGCAGTCCCGGAGCATCTGTCCCTCCGCACCCAGGGCGGCGGCAACCGGGCGCAGAAAGATGAGTCCCAGAATGGTAAAGGTGAGTCCGGCTGCCACTGTTACCAAAATCAGCATGGAAAAATACCGGTTGGCGTCTTCCCGGCGTTTTTCTCCCAGCGTTTTGGAAACCAGGGCGCTGCCTCCTGTTCCGATCAAAAAGCCGATCGCACCCAGTCCCATTAGAACCGGCATAATCAGGTTGACGGCGGCAAAGGCGGTTTTGCCCGCAAAATTGGAAACAAACAGTCCGTCTACAACGCTGTAGATGGAGGTAAATACCATCATAATGATGGATGGAAATACAAATCGCAGCAGCTTTGCGTAGCTGAAATGGTCGGATAAACGGATTCTCATGGGGACTCCTTTCGGTTTTGGTTCATCATGGATGCGGTTTGAAGGCGCAGCAAATTGGCATACTTCCGGTTCAGGCGGATGAATTCCCGCTGCTCTTCGGGGGAAAACTGCCGGAGCGTTTCCATTTCGGCCCGCATCACTTGATCAATGTTTTGGTCTGCAAAATTTTGCCCTTTTTCGGTAAGGTACAACACCTTGCTTTTCCGGTTTCCGGCGGAATATTCCAGCCGGATATACCCTTCTGCTTCCAGGGATTTGATGGCGGAGTTGACGGTTTGCCTGCTCAGGGAAAGCGGTTCACATAAAGAAGCCTGTGTATACTCCTGGCTGTTTTCCCGGAGCAGATAAAGAATCCAAAAAGAGCAGTCGGAAAGGCCCAGGTATCGGGTAATGTGGTGATAAATGCCATTGGTATCTTTCATAACAGCGTTCAGCTCCATCAAGAGCCCGAAAAGTTCCTGCTGTTCCATATCATCATCCTTTGTGAAAAAATTGTCCGAAACCGGACGATTATGATTATAGTCCGAATTCGGACAAAAGTCAAGCGGTTTTTCTGCAATGGAAAGAAAGAAGTAAGAAAAAGATAAATTTCTGTCAAATTTTCATCTGGTACTGACTATATTTTTCCTTTATAATAGAAACGGAACTGATCGTGTGTATTCCAGAAAGGAGCAGATAGTATGAAGCAGATTGGGATCGGCACTTGTGTGCCGGGGCCGTGGGCGGAGAAATGGGTGCCGCATATCGCGAAGATGGGGTTTGAAAGCATTGCGCTGAATTTCCATATGGAACTGGGTGGAATTGACCTGAAAAAGCTGGCTGACACATTGAATCCGGTACTGCGGGAAAATAATGTGCGCGTGTCGGCGCTGGGGTATTACTGCAATCCTATCGAAAATGAAGAGCACCGCAGAACACTGCGGGAATGTATGGATGCGGCGGCTTATTTTGGCGCGCCGGTTGTCTCCACCTTTGCGGGTGGTTATGAAAACCAGCCGGTGGAAGCTTCCATCCCGAAATTCGGGGAGGTTTTCCGGGAACTTGCCCGGTATGCGGCGGACCGTGGACTGAAAATTGCGATTGAGAACTGTCCGATGGGCGGAACATGGAATCGGGTAACATGCAACATCGGATTTAATCCCAAAGCGTGGGAAATGATGTTTGACGAGGTGCCGGACAAAAATCTTGGCCTCGAGTGGGAGCCGGGACATCAGAGCATTCAGCTGATTGATCCGATTGCGCAGCTCACAGAATGGGCGCCGACCGGTCGGATTCATCATATTCACGGGAAAGATTGCAATGTGGATCTGGCGGCGGTTGCCCGGTATGGGATTTTTGGAGCAGTGGATTTTGCACCGCAGCGGACACCGGGATTCGGAGATGTGGATTGGAGAAAGATTTTTTCCATTCTGCACCGAAATGGCTATGAGGGAGACATCTGCATCGAGGGATATCACGATCCGATTTACAATCATGAATGGGAAGCAACCGCGCAGCTTCATTCTTTGCGGTACTTAAAATGGTGCCGCGGCGGCGATTTTGTCCCCAATCCCTGGGATGCACAGGAATAAAAAAGACCGGGAAGTGATCTGCTTCCCGGTTGTTTTCATAAAGAAGTTTAGATAATCTCTTTGCGAATTTTATATCAAAGCTATTGCCAAATATGGGGATTTTTGGTAGGATAAAGGTGAATATGCAGTTTGCAGACAGAAACGGAGGGGTAGTATGCAGCAGACAAACGGGGGATTAATCCTTGGTCTTGATATCGGAACCACAACCATCAGCGCTGCGGTGGCGGATCCGGAAGCCGGGAGACAGATTGGAGCGGATACCGTTCAAAATGACAGCGGGCTTTTGTTTCTGGAAAAATTCCGGCGCGAACAGGATCCGGAGCGGATTATTTCGGCAGCGATCCGGCTGGCGGAAACAGTTTTGGAAGAATATCCTGGAATCGGTGCCATCGGTGTAACCGGGCAGATGCACGGGATTGTTTACATCAACGCGGAGGGCAAGGCGGTATCCAATTTGATGACCTGGCAGGATGGGCGCGCTGCGGAGCATCTGCCCGGCGGAAATACTGCCTGTGAGATTATCCGCCGCCGGACCGGAAGGGAAATCTCACCGGGATATGGGTTTGCCACCCATTATTATAATCAGCTTGCCGGACTGGTTCCGGAGGACGCCGTTTCTTTCTGCACGATTATGGATTATCTGGTGATGCGGATGACTGGCCGCAAGATTCCGGTGGTCCATGCCTCCAACGCGGCCGGATTCGGGCTGTTTGACAGCACACGCTGTTCTTTTGAGCCAAGAGCGGCGGCAGCGCTTGGAATCGAGCCGGCTTTTCTGCCGAGCGTTACCGGAAAAAGCCTGATTATGGGGTATTTCCGAAAAATTCCGGTTGCCATTGCCATCGGCGACAATCAGGCCGCCTTTATCGGTGCGGTGCGGGAAGAGGAAGCGGGGCTTCTGGTCAATTTTGGAACCGGCAGCCAGATTTCTTTTATAGCACATGGGGAAAAAAGCGGAGATTCTCTGGAATTGCGGCCGTTTGTAGGGGAACGGTACCTGCTCAGCGGTTCGGCTCTTTGCGGCGGAAGGGCATATGCCATGCTGGAACGGTTTTTCCGGGAATATGCAGAGGCAGCCGGCTTTCCAGCGGAATCTCAATATGCTGTTTTAAATAAGCTGGCAGAAAAGGCGCGCCGTGAAAAAGCGGTTTTGCCGGTCCAGACCACCTTTTGCGGAACGCGGAAAAATCCGGAGCTGCGCGGCAGTATTCTGGAAATCGGCGAGGAAAATTTCACTCCCGGCCAGATGGCGCTGGGCTTCCTTCGTGGGATGGCGCGCGAACTGTACGACCTTTATCGTTCCGGCGGCCAGCACAAGGCAAAAATGCTGGTGGCTTCGGGCAACGCGGTACAGAAAAATCCGGTGCTGCAGGAACTGCTGGCGGATGTGTTTGAGATGGAACTGCGGATTCCGGTTGTCAGAGAAGAGGCTGCTTTCGGGGCGTCGTTGTTCGCGGCGGTCTGTTCGGGACTGTATTCTGTGGAAGAAGTAAAAACCTGTATTCATTATCAGGGGGAATTGATATGAACAAACAGAAAATGCAGTTGGATTTTACTGTTTCGGAAGAATTGCGCCAGTTTTTAGCAGAAAAAGATGGGGAACCAGCCGCTCTCTGCGAATGGCGGGACGGCGTTCTTTGGGTATCTTTCTGGTATGATTTCTGTTCGGAGCCGCTGGTATTATCCTGTGCTGCCAAGCCCGGCGATTCGATTCGGATTCGGCTTTTCCCGTGGCGGATTGAATTATACTGCAACGGAAAGCTGAAGGATGAGGAATGGCCGTGCGGAAAATGTCTGTTGGATAGGGCGGTATTTTTGCCGGGCGGTATTCAGCCCATCTTTTCCAAACCGGAGGAGCCCAAAAAGAAGGAACCTGTTGTTTTGGGCAGCTTTACCGGCGCGGAAGGATGGAAGCCGGAGGAAAATGTCTTTGTCGGGGACTGTATGCCATATTGTTGGAATGGCCGGTACCATGTCCTTTATCTGAAGGACCGTCATCATCATCAGAGCAAGTGGGGGCGGGGGGCGCATCAATGGGCACATATCTCCACGGCGGATTTTATACACTGGGAAATCCATCCGATGGCAGTGGAAATTGACGATCCTGCAGAGGGATCCATTTGCACCGGTTCCTGGATTTTAGCGGGGGAGCGGCAGTATCTCTATTATACAGTTCGGATGTGCGATGGTTCGTCGGCGCCGATCTGCCGGTCAGTTTCAACCGACGGCTATCATTTTGAGAAAGACCGGGCGTTTTCCTTTCATTTGAGCGGGCGGTATACCGGTGCTTCGGCGCGGGATCCCAAGGTTGTCCGGGACGAGGAAGGTCTGTTCCATATGTTTGTAACGACTTCTCTGGAGGAGGAGGAGAAAGGGTGCCTGGCGCATCTGGTTTCAAAAGATATGGAGAAATGGCAAGAGCTGGAACCGATTTATATCGCGCCCGGCCGGGATGAACCGGAATGTTCCGATTATCTGGAAAAGGATGGCTGGCACTATCTGATTTTCAGCTTGTGCGGTAAGGGACAGTATCGGTATTCCAGAGAACCGTTTTCCGGATGGCAGATGCCGGAAAATCCGGAGATTCCGTGTAAAACAGTGCCGAAGCAGGCAGTCTGGAACGGACGCATCCTGTTTGCGGGATTTGATGGGGACGGCCGGTATGGCGGTACCATGACATTTGCGGAAGCTTTTATCCAGACGGATGGGCAGCTTTCCTTTCAAAAATAATTAATGAACGGGTGCTTCCTTGATTCTGTCCAGAAAGCACCTGTTTTGTTATGGTTCCTGCTCGATAGATCCTGCTTTGTATCGAAAGGTGGAAAGCGGCATACCGCACTCTTTTGCTGCTTGGGCTCCGGAGATATTACCGGCTTTCCAGAGAAGGTAGACCTCCTGAAAATTATCTGGCAGCGGGCGAGGAGGACGTCCAAACCGAACCCCCCGGGCTTTTGCGGCGGCAATCCCCTCTGCCTGACGCCGGCGGATGTTGGTACGCTCGTTTTCCGCTACGAAAGAGAGCACCTGCAAAACAATATCGCTTAAAAAAGTGCCCATTAGGTCTTTCCCGCGCCGGGTATCGAGAAGCGGCATGTCCAGTACCGCGATATCGACCTTCTTTTCCCGAGTGAGAAAGCGCCATTGTTCCAAAATTTCTTCATAATTGCGGCCTAGCCGGTCGATACTGGTGATGCAGAGCAGGTCGTTTGGCTGCATCATTTCCACCATTTTGCGGTAGAGCGGCCGTTCAAAATTTTTTCCGGATTGTTTTTCGATAAACAGACGGTTTGCCGGGATAGACAGCTTTTTCATGGCGGCAAGCTGCCTGTCTTCGTTCTGATCTTTCGTACTTACGCGGATGTAACCGTATATTGCTGCCATGGGACCTCCTGTCTGTATGACGCGGGTTTCCCGCCGGTGTTCTGCATATGGACAACAGGTGCCGGGCGGGAAATCATCATAAAAAATTTCATACGGAATCTGAAAAAATTATCTTTCATTTTCAAAATGGCTGTGATACAATAAAATTGAATTGGCGCGATGCGCAAATTTGAAAGGAAAGAAGGGGCTTTTATGAGCTATATCCGTGATAAAAAGGAAGAGCTGACCGGTTTTCAGGAAAGCGCTCCCTACAGCCCGGAGATTGATGTGCAGTGTGACTTTGTCATGGTGTACGGTACCGATGACGGGATGCCGGAACGGGTGAAGAAATTTCGGGAAAAGGGGTATGTCGTCCATCTGATGACCGGCAGCGCCTGGGGACAGTATCAGGATTACCTCTATGGCAAATGGGACGGACGCAACCACTGGGATGAAAGCCAGGTGCAGCGCGACGGCCAGCAGATCCTGCACGGGATCGACACGCCTTATATGGTGCCGGCGGTTTCTTTCTCCGATTATCTGACCGAGCGCCTGAAAATCGCGGTGGATGCCGGCGTGGAGGCAATCCATCTGGAAGAGCCGGAATTCTGGGACCGCGGTGGGTATTCCGAAGCGTTCAAGCGGGAGTATGAGCTCTATTACCGTGAGCCGTGGCAGCCGCCGCACGAAAATGTCGACGTGCGGTATAAGGCTTCCAAACTGAAAGCCTGGCTCTATTCCCGGACACTGAGCCGGATGAGCGCATCTTTGAAAGAATACGCCATGGTGAAGTACGGGCGGGTTCTGCGCTTCTATGTACCCACCCACAGCCTGGTCAACTACACCCAGTGGAAGATTATGAGCCCGGAAGCCGCGCTGACCGACATCCCCTCTGTCGACGGCTACATCGCCCAGATCTGGACCGGCACCAGCCGCTCGGCCAACGTCTTTGAAGGCGTTATCCGGGAGCGCACCTTTGAAACCGCCTATCTCGAATACGGCATCATGCAGGAGCTGGTCAAGGGCACCGGCCGGACCATGTGGTTTCTGCACGACCCGATTGAGGATACCCCCAGCTACACCTGGGAAAATTACCGCTACAACTACCTGAAAACGGCGGTGGCCTCGCTGCTGCATCCCGCGATTCATACTTATGAAATCTGCCCGTGGCCGACCCGCGTTTTCAAAGGCCGGTATCCCCGCGTTCCCAAGATGGGCAGCGGCATGGGCCCCGGCGCCGAACTGCCGGAAACCAAGGCGATTCCGCCCTCCTATGCCACTCTGCTTTGCAGTATGGTGCAGCTCTTCGGCGATATGGATCAGGATGAATATGCTTTTGAGGGCGTCAACTCCGGTGTGGGTGTTCTGATGGCAGACAGCGGCCTTTACCAGCGTTCCTATCCGGACGGCATTGTTGAAAGCCGCGCTGTTTCCGAAGCGGTCAACAAAGATCTGAGTGAAATGACGGTCAAAATGCACGAAGGGGAGGACTGCTCCGCCGAAAGCCGTGCATTGATGGAGAAGGTTGCCGCCGACCAGAACCTCACCTACGCCTTTATCGAAAGCGGCGCTTTCCCGAACTTCTTCGGCATGACGCTGCCGCTGCTCAAATACGGACTGCCGGTGCGCCCGGTCCAGCTCGACAATGTCCGCCGGTTCCCCGGATATCTGGACGATTACGCCACCCTGATCCTCAGCTATGAGTACATGAAGCCGGAAGCGCCCGACATCAACAACGGCCTGGCGGCCTGGGTGCGGAGCGGCGGCACCCTCATCTACATCGGCGACGGCACCGACCCATACCACAAGGTGCGCGGCTGGTGGAATACCGGCAAAGCGGATTACACAAATCCCGCCGAGCACCTGTTTGAGATGCTCGACCTCGGCCGTACCCCTGCGGACGGCATCTATCCGGTCGGCTCCGGCAAGGTGGCCGTCTGGAACAAGGCGCCCGCTGCGCTCTGCACCACGCCTGCGATCGCGGAAGAGTACCGCACCTTTGTCAAAAAGATCCTGGTCGAAAACGGGCAGAACTGGGAATACGGCAACCGCCTGACCCTGCACCGCGGCCCGTACCTGATTTCGGCCGTTATGGACGAGAGTGTCACCGACGAACCGGCGGTTTTCCACGGCCTGTTTGCCGATATGCTCGAAAATGACTACGCCATCTGCACCGAAAAGACCATTCGTCCGGATGAAAACGCCATCCTGTTTGATTTCTCCAAGATCGAAGGGGAAAGCTGCCGGGTTGTGGGATGTTCGGCCCGTGTTTTCTCGCTGGACTGCGAAGAAAACGGCTTCAAGATGGAAGTGAAAGGCGCCGGCAGCATCCATGCGTGGCTGCGGATTCGGCTGCCCAAACCGGTGAAAGCAGTCAAAGCCGTGAATGAGGACGGCAATGAAGTGAAGATGGGATGCGTTTGGGATGAGCAGACACGGACTGTGCTGCTCGATTACGACAGCGAAGCCAAGGCGGTCACGGTGACCGGCAGTTTTTAAGGAGAGATGTTCGGATGGCGGCAGAGGGAATCATTTTCAATATCCAGTCTTTTTCGGTGCAGGATGGCCCGGGAATCCGGACAACGGTATTTTTCAAAGGCTGCAACTTGCGGTGTGCCTGGTGCCACAACCCGGAGTCCTGGAAATTTGAGCCGCAGATCCAGTTTTATCCCGAAAAATGTATCGGATGCGGCAACTGCTTCTCGGTCTGCCCCAATGGAGTGCATGTTGCGGCGGAGGAACACATCCTCCGCCGGGAAAACTGCACCGCCTGCGGACGATGTGCCGATGAGTGCTATGCCGGCGCGCTGGCATTGACCGGGCGGCGGATGACAGCCGAAGAGCTGTTCCGGCGGATTCAGGTGGATCAGCCGTATTATCAGAAGAGCGGCGGCGGTGTGACCTTTTCGGGCGGCGAGTGCATGATGCAGCCGGATTTTCTGGCGGAGCTTCTGCATCTCTGCCGGGAAGCGGGCATCCAGACAGCGGTGGATACCGCCGGTCATTGCCCGTGGGAGAAATTGGAACGGATGCTGTCCGATGCGGATCTGTTCCTTTATGATTTAAAGGCTTACAGCCCGGCGCTGCACAAAAAGCTCACCGGTGTGGAGAACGGGCAGATCCTCTCCAATTTTGAGAAGCTGCTGGAATACGGCGCCCGCGTGATTGTCCGGATCCCCTGTATTCCCGGCGCCAACTGGGAGGAGATTCCGCAGCTTGCCGATTACCTGGCCGGAAAACCGGTCGAGCTGGTTGAGCTGCTGGCGTATCACAAGCTGGGCGAAGGGAAACGAAAAGCGCTGGATATGGCGATCGAAAGCTTTACAGTGCCGTCCAAGGCGGATATGCAGGAAATGACAGATTTGTTTGAATCGAAAGGAATACCGGTGCGCTGCTCCGGTGTGTAAAAGGAGGATGGACATGGAAGAAAGAATTGTGGTTTCGGATGCGTATCGTGCGCGAATCCGGAGTATGCACGACACCAAGGTCAAGCTCAACAAGGAGAAGCTGGCGGCATACGGCGGCTCGATCGACATTGATGACCACGGTTTTATCTATTTTGACGGATTTACTTTCCAGCCGGATTATCCCGATGAAAGCGGCGTGTTGTACGGCTGCCGTGCAATCGGCCAGAATCTGCGCCGGTTCCTGAATGAAATACCGGTGTACATCCACCCAGACAGCGCTTTGACCGGCGCGTGGGCCGGTGTTTTCCAGAATTTTGCAAATATTGGCCTGCGGCCGGAGGACCGTCCGGTGCAGTTTGCCGAGCTCCACAAAAAATACGGCATCACCCAGAGCGGCATCGGCGGGATGAACCATCTGGGACCGGACATGACCATTGGTTTCCGCGACGGGTTGCCGGGGCTGCTGGAAAAGGTGCGCTGGTACCGGCAGTTCAACGCGCCGGCTGACACCGATTTTTATGATGGAGAAGAAGCCGTTGTGCTGGGTATGATGGAATATACCGCACGTCACCGCGACTATGCGCGGGAGCTTGCGGAGAAGGAAACCGACCCGTTCCGCCGCGCCAATTACGAGAAGATGGCCGACGTCAACGATGCTTTGCTCAATCGTCCGCCCCGGACTTTCCGGGAAGCCTGCCAGTTCCTGGCGATTTTCCAGAGTGTGGACCGCACCTACTATGCAGGCGGCGCGCTCGGGCAGCTCGATGAGCTGCTGCGCCCCTTCTATGAAAAGGATGTCAAGGACGGTGTTCTGACCGATGAGGAAGCAGTCTGGATGATTGCCAGCCTCTTCTACAACGACACCCACTACTCTCAGATCGGCGGCCAGCTTCCCGATGGAAGCCGCGGTTTGACCAGCCATGTTTCTTTCCTCATTCTCGAAGCGGCGCATCTGTTGCACATCCCCTATAACCTGGCTGTCCGGGTGTATGAGGATGAAAGCTGCGACCCGCTGCTCCGCCGTGCGGTTGAGTACATTCTTGAAGATGGCTCCGGCCCCAGCTTCTCCCTTTCGGAAGGTATCGAAACCGGCTACACCCGCCAGGGACATCCGCGGGAACTGGCACGGATGCGGGCCAAGGTTGGCTGCAACTGGGTGGCACTTCCCGGCATCGAGTACCCGCTGCAGGATGTTACTCGTTTGAATCTCGCCTGGGCGTTCCTCTATGCGCTCGATGAGGTGATGGAAAGCGGAAATCCCAATTTGGATGATTTGTGGACACACTTCCTTGCCCATATGAAGATCATGGTCAACTGCATCAAGGACGGCTACGACTGGCATTACGAGGTTGTTTCCCGCAATACGCCGGAGGTTGTCCTCAATCTGTTCTGTCATGGTCCCATTGAACGCGGCGTCAACTCCGCTTCGGGCGGCGTTGATATCATCAATCTGAATGTGGACGGCATCGCACTGGCTACTGTGGCGGATTCCTTTGCTGCCATCGAGCAGCGCGTGGTACGGGAGAAGAAACTTACTTGGCAGGAAATGTATGAAGCGGTGAAGTCGAACTTTGAAGGGAAGGAAAACATCCGCCTGATGCTCAAGAACATCCCGCGTTTTGGCAACCCCGATTCGTTGGCTAATAACTGGGCACTCAAGATTCGCGACAGCTATGTCGCTGAGGTTCTTTCCTCCAAGACGCCGAAGCACCATTTGACCGTAATTCCCGGCATGTTCTCCCACGGTGACGTTTTTGCCTATGGCAAACGGCTTCCGGCAACGCCAAACGGCCGCAAATACGGCGATCCAATCTCCCATTCTGCCGAGCCGGATCCCGGTTTTGCACAGGGGCTGGTCAGCTTTTCGCCCACCCTCAAAGCCAACGCGGTCGCATCAGTCCAGCCCGGTATGGGCAACTCCGCTCCGCTCCATTTGGATATCGACGTGGATATGCTCCAGAGAGCCGGCGGTGCCGACACCCTCTGCACCCTGATCCATGTACACAACCAGATGGGCGGGACACTGCTCAACCTGAACTGTGTCACCAAGGAACAGATCCGGCAGGCGCACGCCGATCCGGACTCCCAGCCTGATCTGGTGGTACGTGTTACCGGTTATTCCGCTTTCTTTGCTTCTCTTTCCAAAGAATACCGGCAGCAGGTTGTAGACCGCTACCTTTCGGATGAAAAATAACAAGTGATAAAAAACAAGCCCCTTTTGCCGGCACGACCCACTTTTGTGAGCCAGACCGGCAAGGGGGCTTTTTTCATCCTTTATGCAAGAGCTGTTATCCAAGAGATGTCATCCAAGAGATGTCATCCAAGAGATGTCATCCAAGAGATGTCATCCAAGAGATGACGGGCATTTTTCCCGGATCACGCGAAGTGCCGGTTCATCTGCTACCACAATGACATCGGGATGTAACTGGAGAATAGAAGCCGGAACTTTGGGGGTAATGGGGCCGCAGCAGGCGCGGTAGAGGATATCCGCTTTTCCTTCTCCGTTGGCGATCAGCAAAATCTTTTTGGCTTTCATAATGGATTGGATGCCCATCGTGTAAGCCTGCTTCGGGACATCGTCGATCGAAGCAAAGAACCGGGCGTTGGACTGGATGGTTTTGGGATCAAGGTCAACGCAGTTGGTGCCTTTGGAAAAGACTTCTGCCGGTTCGTTAAAACCAATGTGGCCGGTCAGGCCGATGCCGAGCAGCTGGATGTCAACGCCGCCCATGCTGTCGATTACCGCATCATACCGTGCACATTCCTTTTCTGCGTCCGGTTCGGTGCCGTCGGGAACATTGGTGTTGTCCAGGTCAATGTTGATGTGGTTAAAGAGGTTTTCTCGCATAAAATAGGCGTAGCTCTGATCGTTGTCAGAGGTGAGGCCGCGGTACTCATCCAGGTTGACGGTGCGGATTTTTGAAAAATCCAAATCGCCTGCCTGATACATCTTGATGAGCTCGGCGTAAAGGCCAAGGGGGGAGGATCCGGTTGCAAGGCCCAGCACAGAACGGCTGTTTAAAATCACCTGTGCCGCGATGATGTTGGCTGCCTTGCGGCTCAGTTCGGCATAGTCCTTTGTTTGAATAATCTTTATCATAAGCGGAACTCCTTTACTGTGGATTCTTTATTCAGTATACCATGTTCCCGGCAAAGTGTCCACCTTTTTTCAAAAAAAGCTAAATTTTCAATGAAAAACTTATAATTTCAAAAGCGTTTCGGACATGAATGCCAAAAAGAAAGGATTGCCCCGCCGGGACAATCCTCTTTTCTACCGGCAGCCTGTCCGGATTATTTTGCATATTTCTGTGCAATTTTCAAGAGCAGCGCCGGGATTTGTTCCATGCTTTCGGCGACTGCGTATTCAAACCGGCCGTGGCCGTTGTGGCCGCCGGTGAAGAGATTGGGACAGGGAAGCCCCATAAAGGAGAGACGTGCGCCGTCGGTGCCGCCGCGGATGGGCAGGACAATCGGGGTGATTCCCAGTTCCTCCATCGCCGCTTTGGCGTTGTCGATGAGGTGCATATGCGGTTCGATCTTCTCCAGCATATTGTAATAGGAATCCCGAAGGTCCAGCTCCACAGTGCCTTCGCCGTACTTGCGGTTCAAATAGGTTACTGCGTCTTGAAGCAGCGATTTTTTCTGCTCAAAAAGGGTGCGGTCGTGGTCACGGACGATATATTCGCATTTGGTCAGTTCCACATCGCCGCGGATGCTGTCCAGGTGGTAAAATCCTTCCCGTCCCTCGGTAAACGCGGGATTTTCAAAGGCGGGGAGCATCGACTGGAATTCCATCGCGATCAGGATGGCGTTGACCATCTGGCCTTTGGCCGAGCCGGGATGGATGCTGCGGCCGTGGATGGTGAGCTTGGCCGAGGCGGCGTTGAAGTTTTCATATTCGATTTCACCGGCCGCGCCGCCGTCCACCGTGTAGGCAAAGTCGGCGCCGAACCCCTCCACATCAAAGAAATCCGCGCCTTCGCCGATTTCCTCATCGGGCGTGAATGCAAAGCAGATTTTGCCGTGAGGAAGTTCCGGATGTGCGGTCAGATAGGCGGCAAAGCCCATGATGCCGGCCACACCGGCTTTGTCGTCGCTGCCGAGAAGGGTGGTGCCGTCGGTGCTGACGATGGTTTTCCCCACATATTGGAGCAGGCTGGGGAATTCTTTGGGGGAGAGGAAAATCTGTTTCTCCGGATTGAGCAGAATGTCTCCGCCGTCATAGTTTTGGGTGATGACAGGGTGGATGTCCTTGCCGGAAGCGGCAGGAGAGGTATCCAGATGGGCGATAAAGCCGAGCGCCGGAGCGGATTCTTTGCCGGGAGTTGCGGGAAGCGAAGCGTAGACATAACCGCGTTCATCCAGCCGGGCGTCGGAAAGACCGAGTGTATGCAGCTCCTCGGTTAACATCCGGCCAAGGGTGAGCTGGCCGGGGGTACTGGGATGGGTGCCGGTCTCGGGGTCGGAGGTGGTGTCCACCGCGACATAGCGAAGAAATTTTTCCAAAACGGTTTCGTTCATGGCGAATATTCCTTTCGATGATTAAAAATTGATTTTTACTGCTGAATGTGGTGCCAGCATGCCGTTCATCGGGAGCTGAAAATCTTTTTCGCCGGAAATGGCAGAGCAGTCAATGGGGTAGGAGGTGTGGTTGACAAGGAAGAGGCAGTTTTTAAACCAGGTTGTTTCCAAGCCCTTTTGTGCAAAGTCCGGACAGGAGAGATTCCGGCGAACAAAGCTGCGGAACGGATCGTGTTCCGCGACACAGAGCGGATAAAAGTCCCGGTTGCCGTAGATCGGAGGCACCGCCGAGGTTTCCTCCGCGATATATTCGGCGCCGTATTGGAACCCGAAAACAACTACCTGCCCTTTTCCGAAATGATAAAGGGAAACAGCGTTCTTTCCGGAATCCTCATAAACAGCCAGAGCTTCTCCGTCTTCCGGTGTGCAGAATTCGCCGCGGCCTGGGACGATCCCTTCGCCTTCGGCGCGGAAGCACTGCCGCGGATGGGCAGCACAGTGAATGCCGAATATCCGTTTCAGCACCGGGTGGCGGCCGTCAACAGCAAGGATTCCGCCCTGTTCCACGAACTCGCGGAGCGCTTCTTCCAAAAGCGGATCGGGGTTGTTTTGGTAGCAGGAATCGTCCGGAATGGCCAACAGTGCGTAGTCGGAAAGGCATTCGGCAGCCTGCATCGGATGGATGACATCCACATTCAGCCCGAGGTCACAGAGCGATTGATAGTATCCCAGCATATCGCGGCGGCGGCGCGGGTTGCCCTCTACAAAATACGGTTCGGTGAGCGCCATCTCTGCCGGATAGAGGACAGCAGCCTCCTTTTTGCGGCCGGTTGGGACATTTTCAGTCAGCACACGGTCGAACCAGGCGTTGCCGGTTTTGATTGAAGCGGCAAATGGGGTGTCCATCATTTTGTGCATAACGCCGCCGTCGTCCAATCCGCCGTAGCCGTAGCTGTGATAGCCCGAAGCACCGGAAGCCGCAGCCATGCCGATCATTTCGCAGGGAGTCAGAACCGAGTAAATGTCGTGGTAAAGGTAGCGTCCCAGATAGAAGCCGACGGTAAACTCCCGGCCTTGGTTCATGCAGCGGATCATGCTGTTCTGACAGGAGGAAGCGTAGGCATTGGGCAGGGCGTTTTCGGTGATGGGGACGGTGGTAAAGGTGCAGCAGTCTAAAAACGGCGCCAAACGGTAGGGATCAATCCCCCGCTGGCAGGTATCCCAGGCCGAGCCGGGATCGCGCTCAAAATAGGACTGCGGCGCTACATTTAGGAACATCCCCCACTGAGAGAGGACCGGGCTTGTATAGAGCGCCGGGTTGAGAGCGGAAATTTTCTGCTGCATTTCCTTAAAATAAAGGGCGAGCTCGTCTGCTTTCCAACGGAGTACGTCGGTATAACGGTAGTAAAGCGGGGTTCGGTTCTCAAAATCAGCGCGGGTGGGACGGCCCTTATCCTCAAAATACCAGACATCGTCAAGTGAAAGAGAGGAGAAATCGTTTGCCGAAAGGCCGTAGCACTGGTTAAACCGTTTGATATCGCCATAACGGTTTTCGAGCCAGCGGCAGTATCGGGTGCGGCCGTCTTCGTCAAAACTCATTTGGACAATGGGATCCCACATACTGCAGACCGGCAGACGCTCTTTTCCGCCGATTTGGGTGCGGCTGGCGTTTTTGCCGTACAGGCGGTAAAGGCCGGAAAGATGGTCGATCATCGACTGCTGTGCTTTTTCGGACCAGTAACGGTAGCATCGGCCGTCTTTTCCCGAATGTGCCGTAATGCTTTCGCCGTAGATCGGCGGGCTGAACCGAATATTGGGGTAGAGGTTATCGCCATTCATGTAAATTGCCAAAAAAGCGTAAGAAAGGCCGTTTTTCTCGATTTCGGCCATCATATGCTCCTGGGCGGCGACATAGGGGCTTGCTTCTTTTCCTTCGTACCGCTCAAAAAAATCCTGCCAGGCCTTGGAATCGAGCAGCACGCTGTTGAAGCCCAGCTCCCGTATTCTGCGGATGCCGTCGGCGCGGAATTCTGCCGAACCGTAGGCAGGTTCGAAAAAGTTTCCGAACCACAGGCTTTTGTAAGGTTTACCGGTTTTGGTTTCCAGCATCAATATCCCTCCTGAATTTGCTTTTTCTTTATTGTAACATGAAGAAAGCCGCCTTGCAAGGCCAAAAAACAGAAACAGCTGCCCCCAGAGGTTAGAGGGGCAGCTGTCTTATTTCCAAAAGCAGGAAACCTGGTGAGATCGGTTACGCTTTTGCTGCATTCAGTTTGGATGCAATCTGCGATTTCTTTCTCGCAGCCGTGTTTTTGTGGATGATACCTTTCGCAGCAGACTGGTCGATGGTTTTGTAAGCCACCTTGACGACATCAGCTTTGTTGGCGGAATCCTTTTCAATTGCTGCATTTGCGGCTTTGATAGCAGCTTTGAGGTTACCTTTCAGAATACGGTTCTGGAAAGTTTTCGTTGCAGAGACTTTCACTCTTTTTTTAGCGGATTTAATATTCGGCATTATTTGCACCTCCTTCGCATAAAGTCAGTCCGCATCACGCAAACTAACTGAGGGTTGCGCTTTTCGGCGTCTTGTCATCCTGGCGTTCCGGCAGCGCAAAGCGCCCAGACACGCGGAAATACCATATGACAGCCTTTATATCATACCATTTTTTACAGGAAATTGCAAGGGCTTTTTGAAAAGAAAATGATTTGATTTGCAGTTTTTTTAAAATCCCGGAATATATGACAAAACATTGGCCAAAGGAGTTGATTTTTTTGCATATCCGAACCGATCTTGCCGAAGAACAGGCGGCAAGACAGTCTTTTTTGCCAAAGGGAGCTTCCCTTTCCAATATGGAGTGGGAAGGAGCAGCCGTATCGCTGGTTTCCATCCAGGATCAAGAGGCAGAGCACATACTTGGAAAGCCGGTGGGGGAGTATTATACAATTCGATGTGAATCTTTTTGCCAAAGGAGTTCCGAGAAAGGCGGAAAAGCGGCTGCCAAGGTTCTTCGACAGCTTTTGCCGCAAAAAGGAACGGTTTTAGCGGTAGGCTTGGGAAATGCGCATGTGACACCTGATTCACTGGGGCCGGAATTTGCAAAATTGCTGCCGCCCACAAGGCTGGTGGATCCGGAAAAATTGCAAGCTGCCGGCTTTTCGGATTGTTTGCCTTGTGCCGTCGTTGCACCCGGTGTGGCAGGACAGACCGGGATGGATTCAGCAGAGATCGTATTGGCGTTGGTCCGGAAAATCAACCCTGCTGCTGTGATTGCGGTTGACGCATTGGCAGCAGGCGAAGCTTCCCGGTTGGGGACCACAATTCAGATTTGCAATACGGGAATTTCCCCGGGTTCCGGCGTGGCAAACTGCCGTCCGGAGCTGAGCAGCCGGACACTTGGCATTCCCGTGATCGCAGTTGGAGTGCCGACCGTTGTTGACTTTCCAATGGGAAAAGCCTCTTTGATGGTAACGCCTCGGGAGGTTGACGCTATGATCCAAAATGCAGCAAAAACACTGGCAGAAGCTGTATTACAGGCTCTTCAGCCGGAGGATTCTTGCGAAATTCTCATGTGAAAACTGTCATAATAACAGCAGATATTACCAATAGGTGTACATTTTTGTTATTCTTAAAAAAGGTCCTATTTTTATTAATATGAGGTTTTTTATAGCTTTTTTATGGAAATATTTTTTAAATTGTGTTATAATCACAAATAATGAGGACTTTTTATTGATTACAAAAATGTACACCTTTTTGCAGGAGGAATATTACTGCATTTGTATAAAAAACAGACGTATGCTGTTTCCGAAGGAGGGAAGATATGCGTATTTATCAAAAAGTTGGGATGCCGCTGCGCAGAATTCTTATCTTTATTATCCTTCTTGTTTTATTATGTGCTGTTTTTTTGGTGACCTTTTTATTCCGGTATATCCAGCAGGTAAAGGAAGATTCCTATCATCAATACGAACTTGCCTCGAAAACTTTCGTATCTTCGATCAGCTCTTCTATAACCAGCTATCAGCAAGCAATGGGTTTCATTTCATTGAATCAGCAAATCCGGGATAACATTTTCCGCACGGATGTTTCGGAAATGGAAATGGTGGATTTGGGAAGTCAACTTTCCAAAACAATTGATGGAATGACTTATTATCTTTATCAGAACGGAGAGATTTACCGGCACAATCTGTATACCTATTTGCCCACAGATGGCAAATATTTCAAGAATATTTCTGCTCTTCCTGAAGAAATTCCCAAGCTTTCACTCAATAGCAGTGAACCTGTTTGCTATACGGTGTACTCAAAAATGACTGATTCCTATCATCTGGTTTTTGCTCAATCGATCAATACATATGGAACCGGTTATTGGCCTTATCGCGGAAACAGCTATTGCTATCAGGTGATGGAAATCAATATGAACACATTAATTAACCGTGTACGGAGCCAGTTGGTTGGGCAAAGTGCGGAAATTTTTGTGTTAGACACCGAAATATGGGAAATGATTTACAGTAGCGATGATATGCTGGAAGAATCCGCGCTTCGGATTTTTCAAATGGTACAGGACGGTACACAAAATCAGAACCTTCCCGAAGTGCCGCAGTCGAAAGAGGATAACCAGTACTATGTTCCGATTGTAGATAAGATTGGAAACCTTCATTATCAGGTGATTTTGCTGTTTTCACCGACCGAGCTTGTTGTGCAGGGAGATCTTGCGGAATGGAAGGTAGTCGTTGTAAATATTAGTCTGATTTTACTAGCTTTGACAATTTTACTGCTGTTTTATGTTGCTTACTCTATGCGGATGAACTGCCTGGTTCACAAAATAGATGCGTTTGACGATGATTCGGATGGTGAGGCGGATGACATCCGGGGCCGGGATGAGATCAGCCGGATTGACCGTCATGTTTCCGCAATGCAAAAACGGATCCGAAAATTGATTCACGATGAATATCAAGCAAAGATGCAGGCGGTTCACGCTCAAAATGAATCTCTTTTGGCTTGCATTAACCCTCATTTTCTGTATAACACTCTGAATTCGATATCAGCAATGGCTGGTTTAGAGGGAGCGGATACTTCGGTGGAGATGATTGCGGCTTTGAGCGATATGTTCCGGTATGCTTCGGATTTGAACACAAAAATTGTACCCTTGGAACGCGAAATCGGGAATATCCGTGATTATTTAAAAATTCAGAATCTCCGTTGGCAAAACAACTTTTCTTATCAGATTCATGTGAAACCGGAGTATATGATGGTGGAGGTTCCACGTCTTATTCTACAGCCGATTGTGGAAAATGCCTTTAAGCACGGCTTTGGAAAGAACTCTTTTAAGAAGGATAAATGGCTGCGGATTACTGCGGAACGGCAAGGGGATAATTTTGTAATTCGGATTGAAGACAATGGACAGGGAATGACAAAGGAAAGGCTGGATGAAGTCCGTCAAAAGCTTTGCACTGGCGCCGCAGGAGAAGGCGAGGGCAACATCGGACTGTACAATGTGCACCGAAGGCTGCAGCTTTTGTATGGAGCAGAGAGCGGGCTGTCTATTTACAGCAAAGAAGGAGAATATACCTGTATCAGCATTGTGTTGAAGGATCATTTTAGGAGGAACGGGAATGCAGAAGGTATTGGTAGTAGATGATGAGAAGCTGGCAAGGACCGACGTGCTGTATAAAGCGGCACGGAGTGGTTTTCAGTTTGAGTGGATCATGGAGGCGGAGAGTGGGGAGGATGCACTGGAAATGATCCGGGATGATCCACCCGATATCCTGCTGACTGATATTAAAATGGAGCAAATGGACGGGATCGAGTTGATTCGCCATGCCAAGGAGCTCTATCCTGATCTGGTGCCGGTAATTATCTGTGGGTATCCCGATTTCCGCTATGCACAGCAGGCCATTTCGCTGGGGGTTGTCGACTATTTGCTCAAACCGGTGCGGCAGGAGCAAGTGACCGCCGTTCTGAATAAGGCTTCACTCGCTGTACTACGCCAAAAAAATCAGATTGCCATGACAGTACATAACGATATGCTACGGCAGAAACTGGATCGCTCTGAGATGTGGGAACAGCTGCATGCTTTTTTCAATGGTACCAGCACTCCGGATCCTCTGGAAACCGCTGTTCTGTTTCCTCCGGAATTCCGTTATTTCCAAGTATGCCTGATCCGTTTGTCTGCGCAGGACGACAGTGAGATGCTGCGCAGGGAGGATTACCGGCTGATGCGATTTGGTGCCCGGAATATCATGGAGGAAGTAGGTGGAGAAGCACTTTTTTCCTTTGATACATATGCGGACAGCAGGCAGCTGATTGCAATTACCGCCTCATCAAGAGGTACGCAGGAAGAGGCGGAACGGGAGCTTTTGGAGCTTGCGGGCAAGCTGCATCGTTTGATTGGACGGAGTGTCGGCGCCCGGCTGCATATGGGGCTGTCGGCGGTTACTGATAAACTCTATTCCATGCACATGCAGCAGGCAAGACAGGCAATGGATCTGCGGCTCTGTTTTGTTGAACAGCCGCTTGGGCAGATATTCTATTATGAAGATTATGTTGGCCGTCATGTGGAAATTCTGGAAGATTCAGACTTGCAGCTTTTTCAAACATTTCTGCAGAAAGGGGATCTGCAGAATGCGCTGGATACAGTACAACATGTGTTCAATTTTCCGGTTGGGACAGTTGTGATGAATCTGCGGGCAATCTGCACGGAACTGCTGTGCCTATTGGTGAGAATCTGCCTGCGGAAAGGGGTTGAAATCGTACCGATTGTGGGAACCGAAAGCATTAACGGAAAATATCTGGATCAGTTTGAAACAAGGGAACAGCTTGTGGATAAGACATGCGATCTGGTGCGAACTGCGGTATTGAAATGGATCACCGGGGAAATGGAAGATACCGGTTCGATCATTCAAAAGGTAGATGCATATATTCGGGAACATTTTACCGATAGTACCCTTTGTACCCGGTCTCTTTCCAATCAATTTTGTATCTCGCTGGGGTATCTGTCCGCTTCTTATAAAAAAGCGTATGGCATCACAATTTCAAAACAAATTTTATCGTTGCGGATGCAATACGCCGAGAAACTAATTATGCAAACGCATATGCCTCTGCATGTAATCGCGGAAAACTGTGGATTTAATAATCTGAGCTATTTTATGCGTGTGTTTAAAAGTTATTTCAATACAACACCTTCCCAATATCGGGAGCAGAAAAGCCAAACCTGATAAAAAGCCGCCTCAAATAAGGCGGTTTTTTTGATAAATTGAGCAGAAATAGATAGTAAATAAAAAATATATAATGTATTCATAAAAATAGTTTATTTGGAAGTGGAATTTTATATGATACATTAAAAGCACACAATTCGGCTGGATTCCGTTAATTTTAAATAGCGAAAGGGGACAAATGTGATGAAAAAACGTGCAATTGTATCAGCGCTTCTCGCCTCCATGATGGCAGTATCGGCCCTTGCCGGATGTGGAGATAATAACGGCTCTTCCCAGACATCTTCCGAGGAGGAATCGTCTGCTGCTGAAACCTCTGCCGAGTCAAGTGACGGCGAAACCGCGGAAGCGGGACCTGGCAGAAGTTTGATGATGTGCAGCTGAAGTATCTGTCTTGTTGGAACGGCGGTATGAAGACAGCATCCGATCAGTATAATAACGAAATTGCTACCGCAATCCGTGATAAAATTGGCGTTACAATTGAGTTTGAGGGCATTATGATGAGCGAAACCGAAAAGCTCAATCTGATGTTTGCTTCCGGAGATATGCCTGATATTGTAAATGCACCGTACTGGGGCGGCGATACCGGTGAAACCGCAGTAATAAAGAAAGCTGAGCGTGAAGGAAGACTGCTTCCGCTGGAAGAAGAACTGCCGAAATACGAAAATCTGAAGAGCGTTTACGATATCGGCCGCGTTTCACAGGCATATTTGGATCAGGATATTGACATTTTTGAAGGTCACCGGTATGTTATCCCGATGACGCTTGGTGTGCCGGGAGATCCCAACAGCTATACTAACTGGTGCTATGGCGTGTTTGTGCGAGGAGATGTGCCGGAAGCGCTCGGCATTGATCCCACAACAATCAAAACTTCCGAAGATCTGTATAATTTCATGGTCGCAGCTCGCGATTATGGCTTTAAGGACATCAACGGAAACGACTGTCTGGTGGCGACAACCTTCCACGAAGGCTGGGATTATTCCGGATACGGTATGAACTTTGCTGAGAAAAAGGTGACCAGCTATACACAGCTGGACGATGGTACCTATACCTATGACGCGTTGACTGACGCCTGGGTAGAACGGAACCTGTTCTATTGGAGAATGGTGAACGAAAATCTGCTGGACAAAGAATGCTTTAAGTGCAATGATAATCAGGCAAATGAAAAGGTAGGCAACGGTACCGCACTGTTTGCTTCGGCGCAGTACAGCGTTGTGATTAACGCGACCAAGATGACCGGTATGTATGACGCCAATCCGGAAATGCGTTATGTTCCTGTGGGACCACTGAATTATGCAGACGGTTCTTCTTTGGTACAGCTTGAAACAAGCGGTGCTACTGGTTCCGGCGTAATCTTCTTCCCCACAACCTGCCAGAATCTGGATGCGGCTCTTACCTGGCTGGATTATGTCAACAGCGAAGAAGGCATGCGGCTTTGCTCCTACGGAATTGAAGGCGTAACTTATCACTTCAATGAAAACAACCAACCGCGTCTGAACGACGATATCCTGGAAAGAAAAATTGCCGGTGATACTTCTGTCGATGATGAATTGCGTGAAATGGGCATTGGTTATATGGCACAGGTTACCGGTGACCACCGCTATACCTGGTGGGGCGAAAAGGCTCCTGGCGATGAAGCCAATAAGGATCCCGACCTTGCGGCCTATGAAAAACTCCGCCCGGTTGAAATTGTAGAGGGATATCCGCTCAGCGCACTGGTAAACGGATATGAAAATTATGAAACTGTCAGCCAGTTCGCATTCCAGGGTACTACGATGAACGATTATTGCCAGAGAGCTTACTTTGCAGATACAGAAGAGGAAGCACGGCAGATTCTGAAAGATTATCAGGATTACCTGACAACACAGGAAAATGGCATGTTCCTTGATTTTCTGGAATATGCCAATGAAGTTGCAAAAACCCGTGATGACGTAATTATCTAAAATTCGGGCAAATGGGCAGGAAGTCGTTCCGTAAACATGGTGCGGCTTCCTGTTAAACTTTAATTTGTACATTCGAGTTAATGAAAATAGTGCATAGGATTATGAAAAATAGTTGATATTATTTATACACAAATTGCGGTATAATTTGAACATAACGACGAAACATGTGAAATATTTCGGAACGAAGGAGGCATTTTGTTGTGAACAATTCGGCAGCAGTCATTTCGTTGGAGAAAAAGAGCAAGCGAAAGGAAATATGGAAACGTATAAAGGAACATAAAATCCTATACCTATTCCTCTTACCCTGTATCGTTTCTCTGCTGGTGTTCAGCTACTATCCAATGTATGGTGCAACACTTGCATTTAAAGATTATAAATATAATCTTGGTATTATGGGAAGCCCGTGGGTTGGTTTCAAACACTTTGAAGATTTTATTACCTCTCCTGAGTTCTGGACCGTTACACGGAATACAATCGTAATCAGCGGCTTAAAAATCATTTTTGGTTTTCCGGCTCCCATTATTTTGGCGCTTTTGCTGAACGAAGTTAAATGCACAAAGTTCAAACGTGCAGTACAGACAATGAGCTATCTGCCCAACTTCGTATCTTGGGTTGTTGTTGTTACATTGATGACGGTTGTTTTTACACCGTATGGCGGTATTGTCAATGATATCCGCAAATCGATGGGATTGGAAGCTATCTTCTTCATGGGTGAAAAGAACTACTTCTATCCAATGGTTGTACTTTCAGACATCTGGAAAAACGCCGGATGGGGCTCGATCGTATACCTGTCAGCGTTGTCGGGCGTTAGCCAGGAATTGTATGAGGCAGCCATTATCGATGGCGCAGGAAGATTGAAATGTACGTGGCATATCACACTTCCCGGTATCAAAGGGACAATCGGTATTATGTTCATTTTCGCGGTCGGCGGAATCTTGAACGCCGGGTTCGATCAGATCTTGCTTTTACAGCAGCCGGCCAATAACGAAATTTCGGAAATCTTGGATACCTTTACCTTGAAAACAGGTTTGAATTACGGAAGATTTGAATACGCAACTGCAATCGGTTTGTTTAAATCTGTATTTGCTTTAGTTTTGATGTCCCTCACGAACTTTATTTCGCAAAAGTTCATGGAAGTTGGCATCTGGTAAGGAGGGATTCAAGTGGCTGCGATAAAAGAAACAAGGGCACAAAGAGTATTTCAGGTATTCAATTACATATTTTTAACCCTGTTCGGGTTAGCAACTTTTTACCCATTCTGGTATGTTCTGGTTGCTTCGTTTAACCAGGGGCGTGACTTTACAAGAGGCGGTGTTTATCTCTGGCCTCGCGCATTCACACTGGAAAACTACGGAATGGCTTTTGATGATGATCGTATTTTCAGCTCGCTGGGAATTTCGGTTGCCCGTACACTGATTGGTGTTGTTCTTGGCCTTTTCTTTACGGCATTGGTTGCCTATGCGGTATCTGTTAAAACATTGCCCGGACGTACGGCGTTTACATTTTTCTTCTACTTTACTACAATCTTTGGCGGCGGTATGATTCCTTACTACATGCTGCTTCGTGATTTGGGATTGACTAAGAGCTTCTGGCTTTACGTCTTGCCTTCTATCTATAGCTTCTTCAATTTCCTGCTGATGCGTACCAATTTTGATACAATACCAAATGAGCTACGAGAGTCAGCGCAGTTGGATGGTGCGGGGGATGTACGAATCCTCTTCCAGATTTATGTGCCGCTTTCTACCCCGATTATTGCAACACTGGCGTTGTTTATCGGTGTTGGTCACTGGAATGACTGGTTTACAGCCGCATATTACCAGACTGATCAGGATCTTTGGCCCGCGGCAACCTTGCTGCAGCGTCTGTTGAGCGAAGCAACAGCTTCCTCTACCATTAAAGTTGGACAGGAGACAAATATTGCGACTCTGCAAAGCTATACTTCCCAGTCCCTGCAGATGGCGTTCGTTATGCTGCTGACCATGCCCATCGTTGTAGTTTATCCTTTCCTGCAGAAGTATTACGTCAAAGGCGTAATGGTTGGTTCTGTAAAAGGCTGATATTTGTGGATTTAACCGAAAGGTTTATTCAAATAATCTAAGGAGTGAAATGTCTATGAAAAAGCGCAACATCCTGGCATTGATCACCGCCTCTATGATGGCGATGACCGCCCTGGCAAGCTGCGGCGGAGACAGCGAGACCTCTTCTGATGAGAGCTCCAAGGAATCCTCCACCACCACAGCTTCCAACACGGGAGATGAAAGCGGCGAAGAAAGCGATTCTCCCTGGCAGAAATTTGATGACGTCAAACTGACCTACCTGCACTGCTGGAACGGCACCCCGAAATATCCTTCGGATCAGTACGGCAATGACGTTGCTACCGCTATCCGTGATAAGATCGGTGTAACTGTTGAATACGAAGGCATTAACATGAGCGAAGTTGAAAAACTGAACCTGATGTTTGCTTCCGGCGATATTCCTGATATCGTAAATGCTCCCTACTGGGGCGGTGACGGCGGTGAAACTGCTGTTATCAAGAAAGCAGCTACCGAAGGCCGTTTGGCTGCCATCGAAGATCTGCTTCCCAACTATCCGAATATCTCTGACTGCTATGATGTTGGCATCGTTTCCCAGAACTATCTGGAAAACGATCTGGAGCCTCCGGAATTTGAAGGCCATCGTTACCTGATCCCGCAGCAGACCCCCGGCGATGAAAACGGCATTACCCACTGGGCATACGGCATTTTCGTCCGCGGTGACGTTCCCGAAGCTCTTGGCATTGACCCGCAGAGCATCAAGACCAGTGATGATCTGTACAACTTCATGGTTGCTGCTCGTGACTACGGCTTCAAAGACGTAAACGGCAACGACTGCATCGTGGCTACCACCTACCATGAAGGCTGGGACTATTCCGGCTATCAGGCGAACTTCACCGAGAAGAAATACACCAGCTACTCCCTGCAGGACGATGGCACTGTTGTTTATGACGTTTTCAACGACAACTGGATGGAAAAGAACCTGTTTATGTGGAAACTCGTAAATGAAGGCCTGTTCGACAAGGAATGCTTCAACTGCACCGATGCTCAGGCTGACGAAAAGGTCGGCAACGGCACCGCTCTGATGGCTTCTGCTCAGTATGGCGTTATCGTGAACTCCACCAAGATCACCGGCCTGTACGACAGCAACCCCGAAATGCGTTACATCCCGATCGGCCCGCTGAACTATGCTGATGGTTCTCAGCTGAAACAGTTGGAAACCATGGGCCGCAGCGGCTCTCCCGTCCTGTTCTTCCCGACTGACTGTGAGAATCTGGAAGCTGCTTTGACCTATATCGACTATGTAAACAGCGAAGAAGGCACAATCCTCGTGAAGTACGGCTTTGAAGGCGATACTTTCGAGTACAACGAAGAAGGACAGCCTCGTTGGGTTGATTCCATCCTGGAAAGAAAAGCATCTGGCGATACTTCTTATGAAGATGAGCTCCGTGAAAGAGGCATCAACTTTATCTATGGTTGCTTCTACACCGGTGACACCTGCTACACCATGTTCGGTGAAAACAATCCTGGCGATGCTGATGCTGCTGTTCAGGAAATCGAAGATTATAAGCTTCTTCGTCCGATCGAGCGTCTGGAAGGCTATCCTCTGTCCGGTTTGGTAAACCAGTACGAGAACTATGAGACCGTTTCTCAGTTTGCGTTCCAGGGCACCACTCAGGAAGATTATCAGCAGAGAGCATTCTTTGCAGCTACTGAGGAAGAAGCAAGACAGATCCTGCAAGATTACCGTGATTACCTCACCAGCCAGGAAGGCGGCATCTTTGAGGATTACATGGAATTCGTAAATGAAATTGCGAAATCCAGAGACGATATTCTCTTCTAATTTCCTTTCATAAAAGCAAACATAAAAAACCCGGTATTTTACCGGGTTTTTTATGTGCTGTTTTTCAAATGAAAGAAATTGATGGTTATGGATGAAAGATATCTATTTTTTGTGCAAAAAGACCTTTGCAGAAGCACCTCAAAAAGTGATAAAATAGAAATATAGAAAGAGAAATAGGAGGGGCTTTATGTTTGCAGTAGGAGACTATATTGTATACCGGAGTGCTGGTGTGTGTAGAGTTGATGGGATTGGGCATACACAAGCTGCTGCCGATGTAAACCGTGAGTATTATGAATTGCATCCTGTTCGTGGCACAGGTGTGATCTATATTCCGGTTGATTCCAGTGTCTACATGCGTCCGGTCATGACAAAGAAAGAAGCAGAAGCGTTGTTCTTTGGTTGTGAAGAAATTCAGGCGGACTGCTGTGGAAGCAGGGATCATCGGTTGCTATGTGAGCATTATCGTGAAGTTCTTCGCCAGCACTCTAGTGAACAACTGTTGGGGATGATTAAGTCACTGTTAGTCAAGGAAGAGCAGCTTGGAAAAAAAGGGAAGAAGCTTGCCGGAACCGACCAGGAATTTAAGCGCAAAGCAGAAGAGCTTTTGTATGGAGAAATCTCGTTTGTAATGGGATTCCCGTATGAAAAAGTTGCGGGGGATTTTGGAAAGAAATTATTAACACCCATATCGGTACAGAATTAAAAAGACGGAGCCATTTCGGCCCCGTCTTTTTTATGGAGGATTAAAATCAGATCAATCGGTAGGAATCTGCTGCAAACCACCCTGCTGCGGAATTTCCTGCTGCTGAGTCTGCTGCTGAGAACTGCTGCCTTTATCTTCGGCAAGTTCCACTTCTACGGTAAAGGTGGAAACTTTTCCGGTTACACTTGTACGGACAATTTCCAATTTAACAGTATCGCCAGGCTTTTTATCAGCCATAATTGCTTTGACTGTATCGGAATCGCGGACATCTTGATTGTCCATCTTGACGATAACATCGCCAGCGCGGACACCTTTGGCATAGACATCCAAATCTTCGCGCACGCTCTGTACCCACAGTCCAGGTGTATATCCGCTGATAGCACCAGTGACATCACTGATTGCGACATAGGTGATGCCGAGAAGTACACGACCGCGAACGTAACCGTAGCTAATCAAGTCATCGACAATGGGTTTTGCAGTGGAAATCGGGATGGCAAATCCAATTCCTTCAATCTGTGTGGAAGAAAGCTTGGAGGAGTTAATACCGACAACCTGTCCATATTTGTTAATCAACGCGCCGCCAGAGTTGCCGGGGTTGATTGCCGCATCAACCTGAATTGCCTGCATTTCGATGACAGTTCCGGTTGTTTCGTCTGTAACCTGGATATTCCGTTCCAAACCGGAAACGATACCCTGGGTAACCGAGCCGGCAAGGTTCAATCCTGTGGGGTTACCGATTGCAATGATGCGTTCTCCAACAACCAGCTCGTCCGAATTGCCGAAATCAGCGGCAGTAAGGTTTTCAGCGTCAATCTTTACAACAGCAAGGTCAGTCTTTTCATCAATGCCAACCAGCTGTGCTTCATACTCTTCCTCATTATCCAGGACAACTACAATACCGCCTGCTGCATTGCTGACAACATGCGCATTCGTGATGATATAACCATCACTTGACATGATAATACCAGAACCGGTACTATAAGACTGCATCGGATAAGTGGTGGATTCATAGGCTACAATGCCGACTACGGATGGCCGAACCTTTGCAGCAATTTCTTCGGTAGAGAGGACGCCATCCGTATATTCTTCCTCATCGGGAGCCGGCCGGTTGTTCAGCGAAAGCTGCGGGCCATCCTGAATCTGTTCCGAAACTTCGGAACTTTCTTCCAAAGTATTGGTAGTATTAGATTTGGCAAAATAAACGATGAAGCTTCCAAAGGCGACCGCTGTTAAGACAAAAACAATGGTAATGACTACTGCAAAGATTTTTAACCCATTGCTTGTTTTCGCTTTTGCACCAGCGGGAGTTTGGGAAATTTGATCGTAATCCTCAAATGTCCATTGATACTCACCATTATTCTGGCGTGGTGGTGTCTGTTGTTGTCCATAATTACCGGGATTTTGCTGTCCAAAATTTCCGTTCGGCTGTTGATAACCGTTCGAATTTTGTTGTGTCTGTTGGAAATTTCCTGATGGCTGACTGTCTTGCGGGTTAGCGGAGTAATTCTGCCAGCCGGTTTGCTCTTGCTGGGGATGATTTGGCTGCTGATTTTGCTGATTATCAGCGGAATAGCTCTGCCAGCCGCTAAAATCTTGTTGAGCGTTGTTGGCGTTGTTATTTGTTTGTCCTCCGTTGTTATCTGCATAAGGCTGTCCGGATTCGGGTTTTTGATCCGACCCGTTCTGGCCGAAGAAATCATTGTCATTCATATGGACGACCTCCTTGTCTGTTTGTATTTACTATAACAAAGTAATGTGAACACTATTTGATGATTTTTTCAACTTCCGACGAATTTTTCCATCCGGAATTTATTCTTTCCCCTGCTGTGTGGGATATTCTTTTTCCCGTCCTTTGACCAGAGTAGGGTTCTTTGCTTTTGCAGTTGGAATGGAGAAGACAAATTCGGTAAATTCACCCGGCGTACTCTTTACAATAATATCGCCGCCATGAAGATTGATGATGGAGCGCACCAGATATAATCCAAGTCCGACGCCATTTTTATCCATTCCGCGAGAACGGTCTGTTTTATAAAAGCGGTCAAAAACTTTCGGGATTTCCTCTTTGGAAAGTCCCTCGCCACTGTTGCGAATCCCGACGTAGGTCATCCTGCCGTCCACATTGAAGTTAAATTCCAGATATCCGCCGTCGTTGACAAATTTGACTGCATTTTCGATTAGGTTGTAAACTACCTGGTGGATGAGATCAGGATCCGCTTCCACCATGACTTTTTCGGTATCCAGTCCGCGGATATCCAGATGTTTGTTGTTGATGCTCTGTTCAAAACTGAATACAGTTTCGCAGATGACTTCCAGCACGTTGAACTGGGTAGTCTGGACTTTCATTTCTCCCGCTTCGATCCGGGAGAGATTGAGCATGCTCCGCACCAGACGAGAGAGGCGCTTTACCTCATCTGAAACAATTTGCAGGTAGTGGGCTTGTTTTTCCGGTGCGATAGTTCCATCCAGGATGCCGTCGATGAATCCGGCAATCGAAGTCATGGGGGTGCGCAGTTCATGGGAAACATTGGCGACAAAGCTGCGGCGCATCGATTCCAGATTGGATAGAGATTTGGCCATATTGTTAAAAGCCATCGCAAGCTGGCCGATTTCGTCGTCGGAGTCAATTCGGATCCGGCTGGTAAAATCTCCCTGCCCAAACTTTTTGGCTGCTACTGCCATTTCGCGCAGCGGGCGAACCATTTTCAGTGTGACGAAATAAGTGATGATAAAGGTGAGAAGCAATACCGCTACGGCGCTGATTAAGAAAATCTTGATCATTTCGCTTAAAAATTGCCGCAGATCATCGCTTGTTGCCGATACAAACAGATACCCCGCTATTTGATTGGAATTTTCCTCAGAGATCGGAATACAGACAGTATAGCATGCTTCTTTGTAATAGCCAGCCATCCGTCCGTTTTCGGCATAAATTCCGGTTTCCGCTTGTTTGAGAATCTGCTGTGGCACCTGATAGGTGCGATGCAGGGAGCACCGGCTGCCCTCGGAACAATAGAGCGTTTTCCCGTTGTTATCTGTGATAAAGATGACGGCATCACCCGATGCCGACAAAGCCCCCAGTGTGGGATCCAGGATACTGTCGCTGAGCGTCAGGGAGCCGCTTCCGGTTTCCACACGGTCCATCACATAATTGCGTGCAACATAGGCGCTGCCGGTAAGAAGCTTGATTTTATCCCGGGAAAAATACTGGGCGGCAAAAGTCATAAATAAAGTGCCGAGCAGCAGGGTGGCGAGCAGCACCGTAACGGCGCATACCCGAAAATATTTGCTGAATATACTTTTTTGCATGGCTGCACATCCTTTTACCCAAAAGAAACCGCACAGCATGTTACCGTGCGGTTTTGTCTGCAAAACAATTACAGCAGGTCGGTTACCTCAAATTTATAACCGACACCCCAAACTGTTTTCAGCGACCACTTGTCCGAAACGCCTTCCAGTTTTTCGCGCAGCCGTTTGACATGGACATCGATGGTGCGGGAGTCCCCGTAATATTCAAAGCCCCACACTTCGTCCAGCAGCTGGTCGCGGGTGTAGACGCGGTTGGGATGGGAAGCAAGATGGTATAAAAGCTCCAGCTCTTTGGGCGGAGTGTCGATGACCTTGCCGTCCACTTTCAGTTCATAGCGCGTCATATTGACAACCAGTTTGTCGTATACAACCTCTTTCAGGTCGTTTTGCTGGGTGTTCTGGCCAACACGACGGAGAACTGCCTTGATTCGCGCAATGATTTCTTTGGTGTCGAAAGGTTTGACCACATAGTCGTCGGCACCGAGTTCCAGTCCGAGTACCTTGTCAAAGGTTTCGCCCTTGGCAGTCAGCATGATAATCGGGACTTGGCTTTTTTTGCGGATTTCCCGGCAAACCTGCCAGCCGTCCAAACCGGGCAGCATGATGTCGAGCAGGATAAGGTCGGGGTGCAGTGTTTCAAATTTGCGGAGCGCTTCTTCGCCGTCAAAGGCGAGATTTACAGTATAGCCTTCTTTATCGAGATAGAGGCGGAGCAGTTCACAGATATTCTGGTCGTCATCGACGACAAGGATTTTTCCAAGAGCCATAAAGGGTTCCTCCTTTAATGAAAATGTCGTTTTTTAATTGGTATTCTTATGATACCATGTTCACAATTAAAAAACCATGGTTTTTTTATGAACATTTCGCCGAAATCTTAAAACATTTTGTCGAAAACTGTATCATTGAAAATAAATCAAAAGATGTTCACAGTCCGTATTTCCGGCGATAATATAGATGAGCAAAGCATTTGAAAAGGAGTGCTGCGGCAAGTGCCGAAACGGCTGTGTAGAATGCTGCCATATCGACAAAACTCAGGACGATAGCGCCGTTTGCAAATAGAAAGATCAGGCAGCTGACAGGAAATCCGCCGCTTTTGTCGTAAATCATGTTGCGAAGCTCATCGTATTCCGTGCGGCATTGCTCCTGTGCTTTTTCCCGGTTTTGAAGCAATCGTTTGTTTTGATGGATTAGAAAAAAGCAGGCAATGATTTCCCCAAACAACAGGGCACTTGCATAACGAACGGCAAAATCGGTCCGGGTTCGCCCGCCGAGCAGGATCCCGCGTCCGCTCAATTCCCCCAGAATGATAACGGCTGCTGCACAGACGGCAATCCATCCGCGGCAGAGAAAGATACGGCGTTTGATTTTTTTCAGATACTCTTCCATCAGGATTCCTCCGTTTCCGAAAAGTCAAATACTTCTTCGATTGTCATTTCAAAGTAGCGGGATATTTTATACGCAAGAGGCAGCGAGGCGGTGTATTTTCCGATTTCAATGGAGGTAATGGTTTGCCGGGTAGTACCGACTGCCTGTGCCAACTCTTCCTGAGAAATCCGTTTGGTTTTCCGCAGTTCCCGAATATGGTTTTTCATGGGCTCCTCCTTTTTTGTAAAGCTTGCTTTGCAATTATAGTATAGCATACTTTGCAAAAAATGTCAAGCAAGCTTTGCAAATAAATACGATTCTCTTCTTTTTTATTTAAATAAAACGTAAAATTTTCAAAAACAGACAGAAGTCAAAATAATCTTTTGAAAAATGCTTGACAAGATGCGTAAAATGTGGTAAGATATCACTGTCATCAAGAAAGGCTATGATGGAGAAACGGTCTTTCCAAAAGGGCAACAGAGAACTGCCGGTTGGTGCGAGGCAGTGCCCGGGGAAAGTACCGGCTGGCTCCGGAGCCGCCCTCTGAACGGATTTTCTCAGTAGGAAGGGACGGGTTTCCCTCTGCCGTTATCAGAGAGGGCCTATTCGCTTTGGCTGATGGGAAGAGTGGGCGCAATCTGCGTCAACAGGAATGGTACCGCGGAAGAATTGGCTTTCGTTTTCTGCAAAAAGCAGGGAACGAAGGCTTTTTTGTATTCCAATATTTCTCAGAAAGGAAACCAAACATGAAAAACTGTCAAAAATACACCATCAATTATTTTATGCCGCCGCAAAGCGCTGAAAAACCGCTGGGCCGCTGGATGCAGCGGGATCATGTGGAAAAAGCACCGGTTTGGTGCAGTGTCGACCTGCGGGATGGCAACCAGTCGTTGATAGTTCCAATGAACCTGGAAGAGAAAGTTGAGTTTTTTAAGTTGCTCTGCAAAGTGGGCTTCAAGGAGATTGAAGTGGGATTTCCTGCTGCTTCTGAAACCGAGTATCAGTTTCTGCGGACGCTGATCGAGGAAAACCTGATTCCAGAAGATGTGACGGTGCAGGTTTTAACGCAGGCGCGGGAGCACATCATCCGCAAAACCTTTGAAGCGCTTGCCGGCTGCAAAAAGGCGATTGTCCATCTTTATAATTCCACCTCGGTGGCGCAGCGGGAGCAGGTGTTCCGCAAATCCAAGGAAGAGATTATCGGCATCGCAGTGGAGGGCGCCAAGCTCTTCCAGGATTACGCGGCGGATTTTCCGGGTGAGCTGCGGTTTGAGTATTCCCCCGAAAGCTTTACCGGCACCGAGCCGGAATACGCATTGCAGGTTTGCAACGCTGTCCTCGATGTCTGGAAACCAACTCCCGAACGCAAGGTGATCATCAATCTGCCGGTGACGGTGCAGCTTTCGATGCCGCATGTTTACGCCAACCAGGTGGAATACATCTCCGAAAACCTCCAATACCGGGAGAATATCGTCCTTTCAGTCCATCCGCACAACGACCGTGGATGTGCGGTGGCTGACACCGAAATGGCGCTGCTGGCCGGGGCAGAACGGGTAGAGGGTACCCTTTTCGGCAATGGCGAGCGAACCGGCAATGTAGATATCATCACCCTTGCCATGAACATGTATTCCCAGGGGGTTGAGCCGAACCTGGACTTTTCCGACCTTCCTTCAATCACCGAGCTGTACGAGAAGGTGACCGGCATGCATGTCAATGAACGGCAGCCGTATTCCGGCGCATTGGTTTTCGCGGCTTTTTCCGGCTCCCATCAGGACGCGATTGCAAAAGGCATGAAGTGGCGGGAGGAACAGCATTGTGACCACTGGACGGTGCCGTATCTGCCGATTGACCCCGCTGATGTCGGGCGAGAATACCAGACCGACGTCATCCGCATCAATTCCCAGTCCGGCAAGGGCGGTATCGGCTATCTTATGGAGCAGCGGTTCGGCTACGATATGCCAGCCAAGATGCGGGAGGACTTCGGCTATACGGTCAAAGGGGTTTCCGACCATCTGCACAAGGAGCTTTCCCCCGAAGAGGTGGTGCAGATTTTCAGGGAGCAGTACATCAACTACTTCCATCCCATCGATGTGGTGGAAGCGCACTTCTCGCAGGTGGGCGGCCTTTCCACTGTGATTACCGTACAGGTTGGGGAAGAGCGGCACATCTTCCGCGCAGCCGGTAATGGCCGTCTGGACGCCATCAGCAACGCGCTGAAAGCCAACCTCGGTCTCGAATACGAACTGATTACCTATAAAGAGCATGCTTTGCAGACCGGTTCCAATGCCCAGGCGATCGCTTATGTGGGAATCCGCTACGGCGATAACCAAATCAGCTGGGGCGCCGGCACCCACGACGACATTATGGCCGCTTCGGTGAACGCCCTCGTTTCGGCGATCAACCGGCGGAAACTCTGATTGGAAAGGAATGATTTTCATGGGAATGACCATGACGCAGAAAATTTTAGCGGCGCACGCCGGGCTTCCCGAAGTGCGGGCCGGCCAGCTCATCCGGGCAAGGCTCGATATGGTGCTGGGCAATGACATTACTTCGCCGGTGGCGATCAATGAATTTGAAAAGGCAGGGTTTACCGGTATTTTCGACCGTTCCAAAATCGCGCTGGTAATGGACCATTTTGTCCCCAACAAGGACATCAAGGCAGCGGAACAGTGCAAACAGTGCCGCACCTTTGCCAAACGGTTTGATGTAGAGCATTATTTCGACGTTGGTGAAATGGGAATCGAACACGCGCTGCTTCCCGAAAAGGGACTGGCGGCCCCCGGCGAGTGCATCATCGGGGCGGACTCCCACACCTGCACCTATGGCGCGCTGGGCGCCTTTTCGACCGGTGTCGGCTCGACTGATATGGCAGCAGGCATGGCAACCGGCGAAGCGTGGTTCAAGGTCCCTGCCGCGATTCGGTTTGTACTGACCGGCAAACTCAATCCGTTTGTTTCCGGCAAGGATGTCATCCTCCACATCATCGGCAGAATCGGGGTGGATGGTGCCCTTTACAAATCCATGGAATTCACTGGACCGGGGCTTTCCTCCCTTTCGATGGATGACCGCCTCTGCATCGCCAATATGGCCATCGAAGCGGGCGCCAAAAACGGCATCTTTGCGGTGGACGAAATCACCATGGCCTATATCAAGGACCGGGTAAACCGTCCGGTTACCGTGTATCAGGCGGACGAGGACGCCGTTTATGAGCAGACGATGGAAATTAACCTTTCCGAAATCGAACCGACGGTGGCTTTCCCCCATCTTCCTGAAAATGCCCGCACCTTTGCCGAAATCGGAGAGATTCCGATCGACCAGGTGGTGATTGGTTCCTGCACCAACGGCCGGATTTCCGACCTGGAAGCCGCCGCCGCCATTTTCAAAGGCCGTCACGCCGCTAAAGGCGTCCGGGTAATTATCATTCCGGCGACGATGGCGATTTATAAGGA
Organism: uncultured Clostridia bacterium; assembly: GCA_944382875.1. GTDB lineage: Bacteria > Bacillota > Clostridia > Oscillospirales > Ruminococcaceae > Merdivicinus. The sequence continues at coordinate 5,390 of CALWNQ010000005.1, read as the reverse complement.
AGCGATGAAGCGCGGTTACCTGGAAACCTTCATCGACGCCGGCTGCGTGGTTTCTACCCCCACCTGCGGCCCCTGTTTGGGCGGATACATGGGGATTCTGGCGGCCGGGGAGCGCTGCGTTGCCACCACCAACCGGAATTTTGTCGGGCGGATGGGGCATGTGGATTCCGAAGTTTGCCTGGCAAGCCCCGCTGTTGCCGCCGCTTCGGCGGTAATGGGCCGGATTGCCGATCCGAGAACACTTTGAGAGGGAGGATACAATGAACGCCAAAGGTTTTGCACATCTATACGGGGACAATATGGATACCGATGTGATTATCCCAGCCCGTTACCTGAATACATCCAATCCCGCCGAGCTGGCGGCGCACTGCATGGAGGACATTGACGCCGGTTTCCGGGACAAGGTAAAGCCGGGCGACCTGATTGTCGGCGGGTGGAATTTCGGCTGCGGCTCTTCACGGGAGCATGCACCCATCGCCATCAAGGCGTCGGGCATCTCCTGCGTCATTGCCAAGACATTTGCCCGCATCTTTTACCGCAACGCGATCAACATCGGCCTTGCCATTCTGGAATGCCCCGAAGCCTGCGACAAAATCCGGGACGGGGATGAGATTTCGGTCGATTTTGAAAGCGGTATCATCACCAACTGCACCACCGGCGAACAATATCAGGCCGAGCCGTTTCCGGAATTTATCCGGGAGATCATTGCCAAAGGCGGCCTGCTTGCTTCACTCCGGAAATAGGGGGTATTTATGGAAAAGAAGATCACCGTCATCCGGGGCGACGGCATCGGCCCCGAAATCGTGATCGAAGCGCTGCGGGTCCTTGACCGGATCGCGGAAAAGTTTGGACACCGTTTTGTTTATCAGGAGATTCTGGCCGGGGGTTCTGCAATCGACGCCTGCGGGACATCGCTGCCGGAAGAGTCGCTCCAAAAGTGCCTCGACTGCGACAGCGTGCTGCTGGGCGCGGTGGGCGGCCCTAAATGGGACGGCGTTCCCAAGGAGATCCGTCCCGAAGCGGCGCTGCTCGGCATCCGTTCGGCGATGGGGCTCTATGCCAATCTGCGGCCGGCGCGGCTTTTCCCGCAGCTTGCGGATGCTTCTCCCCTAAAGCCGGAAATCACCCGGCAGGGCATCGACCTGATGATGGTGCGGGAGCTGATCGGCGGCGCTTATTTCGGCGAACATCGCACCGGTGAGGAAAACGGCGAACTGACCGCACACGACGATATGGTTTACGCGGAGCATGAGATTGAGCGGATTGCCCGCACTGCCTTTGAAATCGCGCGGAAGCGGAGTTCCCGGCTGATTTCGGTGGATAAGGCCAACGTCCTCGACACCTCCCGTCTGTGGCGGAAGGTGGTGCACCGGGTGGCGGCAGATTATCCGGATGTTGCCTGCACCGACATGCTGGTCGACAACACGGCGATGCAGCTGGTCAAAAATCCATCTCAGTTCGATGTGATCGTCACTGAAAACCTGTTCGGCGACATCCTTTCGGACGAAGCGAGCATGATTACCGGTTCGATCGGGATGATGGCTTCCGCTTCCCTTGGCGAAGGTACCCGCGGGATGTACGAACCGATTCACGGCTCGGCCCCGGACATTGCGGGAACCGACCGCGCCAACCCGATCGGCACCATCCTTTCGGCGGCAATGATGCTTCGGTATTCCTTTGGGATGAGCGCCGAAGCAGACTGCATCGAACAGGCAGTTTCGGCTGTGCTGGACGAGGGATTCCGCACGGCGGACTGTATGAGCGAAGGCTGTACGCTGCTTGGATGCAAGGCGATGGGCGAGGCCATCTGCGGAAAAATATAAAAAAGACGGCAGGCGATTGTGCCTGCCGTCTTGTTGTTTTATTGGGAAGAAAGGGCGGCGCTGTCCTTTTTCCAGAAGAAAAGCCCCGCAAGGTCGGCTAGAAACCAGCCGATGGGGATTGCCCACCAGATGCCCACCAGCCCGATGGCCGGCACCGGCGCCAGCAGATAGGCGAGCAGCACCCGTGTTCCGAGCGAAATGACGGTGAGGACCACCGAAACACCGGGTTTTCCCAGTCCGCGGAACAGGCCGTAAAACAGGAACAGGCAGCCGATTCCGGCGTAGCAGCTCCCCTCAATCCGCAGGTAGGTGACACCTACCGAGATGACGGCGGTTTCCTCCGCCTTGACGAAAATCTGCATCAGCTGGGGCGCAAAGAGGCAGACGAGAAGTGAAATGACGATACAGAACCCAAAGGCCGCCGCAGCCGCAAAGCGAAGCCCTTTTCGGATCCGTTCCCGGTCGCCGATCCCGGCATTTTGGGCAATGTAGGTGGAAAAGGCATTGCCAAAATCCTGCACTGGCATATAGGCAAAGGAATCAATCTTAACCGCCGCCGCAAACCCGGCCATTACCACGGTGCCGAAGCTGTTGACCAATCCCTGAATCATCAGGATGCCAAAGTTCATCACCGATTGCTGCACACAGGTTAAGAGCGAAAAACGGGTGATTTTGGAAAGAAGCTGCCGGTCGAAACGGAAATCTTTGCGCGAAAGGGCAAAGAGCGGCTCTTTTTTTAATGTGTACCAGGCAATCCCGACTGCGGACACTCCCTGCGACGCTACCGTCGCCCAGGCAGCTCCTGCGACTCCCATCCCGAATGAGAGAATGAACAGCAGGTCGAGCAGAATGTTGAGGACGGCGGAAACTGCCAAAAAAATCAGCGGTACCGCCGAGTTGCCCACCGCCCGCAGGCAGGCGGCAAAGTAATTGTAGAGGAAAGTAAAAAATATCCCGAGGAAGATGACCGACAGATATTCGTGAGTGAGGTCGAGGATATCCGCCGGAATTTGGAGCAGCCAGAGGATGGGGCGGATGAGCAGCATCACGGCTGCCTGGATGACCGCCGCAATGATTGCGATCAGAGAGAAGGACAGAGCCGCTGTCTGCCGCAGGAGTTGATGTTCTCCGGAACTGTACTGCATGGAAAAGAGGACGCCGCTACCCATGCAGAGTCCCAGCAGCACCGAGGTGAGCAGTACCATCAGCGTATAGGAGGAGCCAACCGCCGCCAGTGCTCCGGAACCGAGCGTCCGGCCAACAATCAGCGTGTCGGCGATGTTGTAGCACTGCTGTAAAAGGTTCCCGGCGATCATCGGGAGGGCAAACAGCAGCATCGGGCGGGCAACCGGCCCGCTGGTGAGATTCTGCGGCAAAAAGATCATCCTTTCGGGAAATACTGTCTTTCAGTATAACAGTTTTGCGGGGGATTTGCAAGCTTGCTGTTCTGCACAAAGAAAAAATAGAAAAATTGTGAGAACGGCGGCTTGTATCTCTTTCTGGAACCCGGTACAATAAATTTGACAAATGTTTGGAGGTGTTTTGGATGCAATTTCCTTTGCATTTTATCTGTGCTTCTTATGACTGCGCGGACTTTGACCATCCGGTGCCGGCACCGTATCTGCGCCGGAAGTTTACACTGGATACGGTGCCCGAAAAGGCGGAAATTCTGGTGTCCGGCCTTGGATTTTACCGGCTGTTTTTAAACGGCAGGGAACTGACCAAAGGACCGCTTGCCCCCTATATCAGTGCGCCGGACGATCTGGTCTATTACGACCGCTATGATGTGGCGGAAGCGCTGCTTCCCGATGAAAATGTGGTCGGTCTGCTGCTTGGAAACGGGATGCAGAACTGTTTCGGCGGCTATGTGTGGGATTTTGACAAGGCGCGCTGGCGCGGTGCCCCAATGGCTGCGCTGCGGCTGTATGAGCCGGATGAAGGAGAAGGTCGCACCATCCTGGAAACAGATTCCTCCTTTGTGACACATCCGTCACCGGTCCTTTTCAATGAGCTGCGCTGCGGCGAGTATTACGATTCCTGTCTGGAGATCCCCGGCTGGTGCAGCCCCGGATTTGACGACAGCGATTGGACACCGGCACTTCCGGCAATGCCGCCTCGCGGGGAACTGCGTCTCTGCGGAGCCGAGCCGATTGTGATTTCGGAAACGCGCAAGCCGGTTTCCATCCAGCCGTATCAGGATGGTTATCTGTATGATTTCGGCATCAACACGGCAGGACGCTGCCGCCTCCATGTAAACGGCAGGGCGGGACAGGAAATTTTTACCTTCCACGGCGAATGGCTGCACAACGGGGTTTTGGAGCAGTCAAACATCAATTTTGGTGACCGGGGCGATCCGCGTGCGAAATTTGTCCAGTGCAACCGCTACTTCTGCAAAGATGGCGAGCAAGATTACGTTCCGTATTTTGCTTACTATGGATTCCAATACGTATATGTTCGCGGCATCACACCGGAACAGGCGGTTCCTGAGCTGCTGACCATGGAGGTTATGCACTCCGGGTTGGCGGAATGCGGCAACTTCCATTGCTCCGATGAAACCGCCAACTTGCTGCAGCTCTTCACTCGACGTTCGACACTGGCGAACTTTTACTATTTCCCAACCGACTGTCCTCACCGGGAGAAAAACGGCTGGACCGGTGACGCGGCTTTATCGGCAGAGCACACCCTTTTGAACCTCCATGCAGAAGAAAGCTACCGCGAATGGCTGAGGAGCATCCGTGCGGCACAGGATGGGGAAGGCTCGCTGCCCGGCATTGTGCCGACCGGCGGATGGGGCTATCATACCGGATCTGCCTGGGACTGTGTTCTCACCTATTTGCCCTATTATGTCTGGAAATTCCGCGGCGATTTGGAAATTGTCAAAGAGAATGTTTCCGCGATTTTCCGCCATCTGTATTACCTCACCACCCGGCGGGACAAAAATGGGTTGATTGCCTACGGTCTGGGTGACTGGTGCCCGCCCGGACGCGGCGCCGGCCAGTATAAATCCCCGCTGCCGCTGACCGATTCGATCATTTCGATGGATACCGCCCGGAAAGCCGCGGTGCTCTTCCGTGCCGCCGGTCTGGCAATGCAGGCGGAATTTGCCGAAAACCTGGCGGATTCTCTGCGCGCTGCCATCCGGAAGCATCTGATTGATTTTTCCACCATGACAGCCGCCGGAGCTTGTCAGACTTCGCAGGCGATGGCGATTTATTACGATATCTTTGAACCAGGTGAAAAGCCTGCTGCCTTTACACGTCTGCTCGAGCTGATTTCCGATTTTGGCGACCATCTGGACACCGGTATTCTGGGAATCCGTGTCATGTTCCATGTCCTCTCGGATTTTGGGGAGGAAGATCTCGCCTGGAAGATGATTACCCGGCCCGATTATCCGTCCTACGGCAACTGGGTAGCGCGCGGCGCAACCAGCCTGTGGGAATTTTTCCATCCGGAAGGCGGAGAGGTAAACTCGATGAACCACCACTTCTTTGGGGACATCAGTTCCTGGTTTATTGGGGATGTTGCGGGTATCCGGCTGAATCCCGGCGATGAGGATTGCAACGCGCT
>CALWNQ010000004.1 GCA_944382875.1 uncultured Clostridia bacterium | reverse complement strand
AGGCCGGGTGGCGGTTGTGGAAGGAGTTCCCCGACTTCATGGCGCGGATGTCTGCTGTACTGACCTTCGCGGGGGTGCGGCTTTAGCTGCGGCAGCACTGGCTGCAGAAGGGGAAACCGTGCTGCGAGATATCCATCACATTGATCGCGGATATGAAAAGCTCGAGGAAGCTTTGGCTCCATTGGGGGCTAATATTCGGCGGATTCGGGAAAACTAATCAGAAAGGAGAGCGGAGATGCAGAAGAAGAAGCCGGTGCGTCCCAACGGACAACGTCCATCAGGAAGCCAAATAAAGCGGTCGTCTGTACAGCGGAAATCAACCGGCAGGACAATACCGCCTGCAACCCAGCCGGGTGGTCATCCGGCTGCAACCCGCCCTCCGTCGCGTCGGCCGTCAGCCGGGAAGCCGGGGCAGAGGAAACCGCCTTCCCGGACACAGGAAATTTCCAACCTACAAAGGCGCAGGCGAAAAAAGCACAAACGAAACTACACTCTCTACTACATTCTATTATTTTTATTTCTGATTATTACCGGAACAGTACTTTCCCTGACAGTTTTTTTTAATATCGAAACAATTACAGTACAGGGCAGTAAAATTTATACATCTGCGGATGTTCTTCCGGTTTTAGGTGTGAAAGAAGGCGATAATCTTCTTCGCATTCGCACTGGTAAAATGGAGGAAGAGCTTTTGCAGATGCTTCCTCAGGCAGACCGGGTAGAGATCAATCGGGAGTTTCCGTCAGGTTTGGTGGTAAACATTGCAGACGGGAACCCAAGTGCGCAGATCGAATCGGACGGCAAATATTATACCATCAGCCAAAGCGGACGGATTTTGGAACAGAATGACCACGCTCAGAGTGGAAACGGTGTTGTAATTGTAGGCGTTCCACTCGAAAAAGCAATAGTTGGGGATTATGTGCAGGATGTGTTGGAACGGAACTGGCAGGAAGCTTCGGCACTGGCTGAGGAGCAGGAGGAAGATCCGCCAGAGAAAAGCATGGCAATCGAAAACCTGGAAATTCTTTTTTCTGCTTTGGAGAAAGCACAGTTTTCCGAAATTAATGCGGTGGATGTCAGCGACGAGATTAATGTGATTATATACTGGCAAAATCGAATTGAAATTAAGTTGGGTTCTTTTTCAGAGCTTGACTATAAGCTTCAATTTGTAAAAGAGGTTTTAACCGATGAAGCGTATGCACAGATTATTCCAGTTGATGCCTGTGGGATCCTGGATGCGCAGGCAGCTTCCTCGGTGATGCCGTTCCAACCACAGGATGCTATTACGGTACCAGGCGGAGGGGCAGGCGTGTGGAACTGGGATGACAACCTTTCTGATACTGCGATGCCGGAAGAAGAGCTTGGGGAAAGTTCAATAGAAGAGTCTGTATTGGAATCCATCCCGGAACCTTCTCCACAATCCGAAGAAAATAGCAGTTCCGATCCGATAGATTCCAGTGCGGAAAATCCGTGAAATTTAAAAATAATTCGCAAAATTCTATTGAATTTTTGCGCGGAATCTGATACCATATTAAATAGAGCACACATTTTTCACAAATGTGAACGAAAATGAATACGGGGCGAGTGGATCGCTTTGTGATAAACAGGAGGACGTTTCAAAATGCCTTTTACATTGGAAAATGATATGCAGAGAACGGTAGTTATCAAAGTAATCGGTGTCGGCGGTGCAGGTGGCAACGCTGTTAACCGTATGGTAGAGGATGGTGTTAAGGATGTGGACTTTATCGCCATCAACACCGACCGGCAGGTATTGGATATTTCCAAAGCGGAGTATAAAATCCAGATTGGCTTAAAGACTTCTAACGGCCGGGGCGCAGGTGGCTTGCCTGAAAAAGGTGCACAGGCAGCTGAAGAAAACCGAGAAGAAATTGCCGCGGCGCTCAAAGGCGCGCAAATGGTCTTTATCACTGCCGGTATGGGTGGCGGAACCGGAACTGGTGCTGCTCCTGTTGTGGCGGATATTGCCCGTGAAATGGGAATTCTTACCATTGGTGTGGTGACCAAACCGTTTAGCTATGAAGGCAAACGCCGCATGATGTACGCGGAAGAAGGTCTGAAGGCATTGAGCGAGGTTGTCGATTCTCTGGTTGTGATTCCAAATGATCGCATTCGTCAAGTAATTGACCAGAAAACTTCGTTCAAAGATGCGTTTAAGGTTGTCGATGGCGTCCTCAAACAAGGTATCCAGAGTATTTCCGATCTGATTAACACCGATGGTTTTGTAAACTTGGACTTTGCTGACCTTTGCTCAGTTATGCGCAACGCCGGTATCGCTCATATGGGTGTTGGATATGCGAGCGGTAAAGACAAAGCGGAAGCTGCTGCCGATATGGCGATTTCCAGCCCGCTGCTCGAAACCTCGATTACCGGCGCCAAAGCGGTTATTATCAATATCTGTGCTTCCAATGACCTGCTTTACGAGGATGCGGAATTTGTTTCTACGATGATCGAAAAAGCAGCGCATCCGGATGCGGCAATTTACTGGGGCCTTGTTTTCGATGACAATATGAGCGATGAGATTCGGGTAACCGTAATTGCAACCGGGTTTGACGAAGACTACTCTTCCGGACTGGAAGATAAAACCAAAGCCCGTGTTACGGGTTCCAAGGACGAGCCGCAGACTGCCCAGCCTTCTGATCAGAAGGATACATTTGATTTTGACAAAGATTTCGGGTTTGGTGATATTGCCAAGCTGTTTGGTTCCAAATAATCACTTTTGACAGGTATCCTCCCTTGTCCAGATCGAGGGAGGATATTTGTGTTATCCTGAGAAAGGAAAGGATGTTGTAATTTTGTGCGGATTTGTGGGGATGTTCAATCGAAATAGTGAAGCCGATGCTGAGCAGATGATGACTGGTATGTCGGCAGCCATTCGACACCGCGGTCCAGACGATAGTCAGTACCTTCGGAAAGACGGCTTTCATATTGCGTTTCGCCGTCTTTCAATTATTGATCTTGATACCGGCGCGCAGCCATTTATTTCGGAAGATGGGCGCTATATTGCGGTTTTTAACGGTGAAATTTATAATTACCGGGATTTACGTGCTCCATTAATGGAGGAAGGGATTACTTTCCGGACCAATTCCGAAATAGAGGTTATTGTGGCTCTTTACCGCAAGCATGGTCCGGAATTTATTGGGATGCTACGAGGAATGTTTGCCATCTTGATCTATGATACTGAGCAGAAGACCGTTTTTGCCGGCAGGGACTATTTTGGCATCAAACCGCTGTACTACCGAGAAACAAAGGATGGCTTGCTGTTTTCTTCTGAAATGAAAGCATTCCTGTTTGATGAGGAGTTTGGGGAATTCAAGGTGGATCCCTCTATGCTCCAGCATTATTTTACCTTCCAGTATGTGCCGGAACCGCACACCATCACCCCCGGAATTGAGGTGTTGGGAGCCGGGCATTATCTTGTCGCCGATCAGAATGGGATGAAGATCGCGCGGTATTTTGCGCCGGTGTTCGGCAAGCCGTCGGAGGAGAGCTTGGAACAGAAAGCGGAAAAACTCCGCAAGGTGATTACCGAGTCGGTTGAGTACCACATGATTTCCGATGTGGAAGTCGGCACTTTTCTGTCGAGCGGCATCGATTCTGCGATTATCACGGCGGTGGCGAGCCGTCTGAATCCCGGCATCAAGGCGCTGACAGTTGGATTCGATGTAGCGTCCTACAGCGAAGTGGATGATGCGCACGAAATTGCCAAGCATCTGAATGTGGACCATATTGTCCTGCGCGGGAATTGCGACCAGTTTCGGGATGCTTTTGAAAAGGTGGTATTTCACCTCGATTCACCGGTGGCGGATCCCTCTACGGTAGCAATTTATATGATCGCGGAGGAAGCTTCCCGCCATGTCAAGGTTATGCTTTCTGGCGAAGGTTCCGACGAGCTGTTTGCCGGCTATAAAACCTATCGCGATTCGCTTGGCGCCGGGCGTTTTGAATCCGCTCCTGAATTTGTCAAGGCAGCCTGCCGCGGTCTTTCCCACCTGATTCCGGACGGTGTAAAAGGGCACAATTTCCTGCTTCGCGCCGGTTATCCGCTGGAAGAGCGGTATGTGGGCAATGCGTTCCTGTTCCAGGAAAAGCAGAAAGCGGCCTTTTTAAAATGCTATAACCCCAAACAGTCCTATACGGAGCTGACTGCGCCGTACTACGCCGAAGTAGCTGACCGCGATCCGCTCATCAAAATGCAGCATATAGACATTTCCACCTGGCTCAAAGGGGATATCTTAGTCAAAGGCGACCGGCTGAGCATGGGAAATTCACTCGAAGTCCGGGTGCCGTTCCTCGATAAAGAGATGTTTGCCTTTGCATCCACTCTGAAAAACAGCGACAAGCTGCGGGAAGGCACCACCAAATACGTGCTGCGGTATGCGTTCAAGGATTACGTGGATTCTGCTACCTTTATGCGTCCGAAACTCGGGTATCCGGTCCCGGTGCGTGTCTGGCTTAGAAATGAGCTGTACGAATGGGCACGGGACATTATCCAAAATTCCACCGCTGACGAATGGATTGACAAAAACGCGGCTTTGCAGATGCTGGAGGATCACCGCAGCGGCAAGGCGGACAACTACCGCAAACTGTGGTCGATTCTGGTCTTTATTACCTGGCACCGTTTGTATATTGCTGAAGCGGACAAGACGCGGGAGCGGATTCTGCGCGGTGAGCTTGCTTATACCGAACGGAATGCCTGGTTCGATCAAAAAAAACAACAGGAAAGGAATTGACAGATGTTACTGGTACACGGCAATATTCTCACAATGGAGGACATGAACTATCCGGACGGGTATATCCGGATTGAGGGGAGCGAGATCCGGGAAATCGGCCCGATGAGTGAAGTCCCGGCCGATGAAACGGTAATTGACTTGGACGGGAAAACAGTGCTGCCCGGATTTATCGATGCGCACTGCCATCTGGGCATGTGGGAGGATGGCCTTGGCTTTGAGGGCGACGACGGCAACGAAAGCACCGATCCGGTAACGCCGCAGCTCCGAGCGATTGACGCATTGAATCCGCTGGACCGCACCTTTGAGGAAGCATGGAAAGGCGGTATTACCACTGTTTTAACCGGTCCAGGCAGCGCCAACCCGATTGCAGGGCAGTGGGCTGCCATCAAAACCAAAGGACGACGGATTGACGATATGATTATCGATGCGGCGATCGGCATGAAGTTTGCGCTCGGTGAAAATCCAAAAAATGTATACAACGAAAAGAATGTCACCCCAATCACCCGGATGGCGACCGCTTCCTTGATCCGTGATCAGCTTCGCAAGGCGGAACGCTATCTTGACGACAAAGAGCGTGCCGATGAAGATGAGGATTTTGATGAGCCCGAATACGACGCCAAATGCGAAGCGCTGATTCCGGTTCTGGAGCGCAAGCAGAAAGCATTTTTCCATTGCCACCGCGCTGACGATATTTTCACTGCCATCCGGATTGCCAAGGAATTTAAGTTGGATCTGGTGCTGGTTCACGCAACCGAAGGGTATATGATCCGCGATCTGCTGGCGGGGGAAAATCTGCGTGTGATTTCCGGGCCGGTTCTTTGTGACCGCTCCAAGCCGGAGATGCGAAACCTCAATATTGAGGGGCCCGCTTTGCTCCATGATGCGGGGATTCACGCGGCGCTCTGCACCGATCATCCTGTGATCCCGATTCAGTATCTGCCGCTCTGCGCGGGCTTAACAGTGGGTGCCGGTCTGGAACGGGAGGAAGCGCTCAAATCCATCACGATCTATGCAGCCGAGGCGGCAGGCATTGAGGATAGAGTCGGTTCGATCGTGCCTGGCAAAGATGCCGACCTGGTTATTTATGATGAGGATGCGGATCCCTGTGGGCCGTATGACCGGCCGGTGATGGTCTTTATCAACGGTGAAAAAGTTTTAGGCTGACTATACAGCGCTCCGGAGAAAATCCGGAGCGTTTTTTATTTATCCGATAAAAAACGCCTGTTCTTTTGGTAGAAAATGTGGTACAATAATGGTATCAAACAGGAAAGGATGATCTGGATGAATACACCAACTCCACACAATGCCGCAAAGCCAGGCGATATCGCACCATTCGTGCTGATGCCGGGAGACCCGCTGCGGGCGAAAATGATTGCGGAAACCTATCTGGAAAACCCAGTTTGCTATAACGAAGTGCGTGGGATGCTGGGGTATACCGGCCTTTACCGCGGTAAGCCGGTTTCGGTACAGGGAAGCGGAATGGGCTGCCCTTCCATCGGCATCTATTCCTATGAACTTTACGCCTTTTATGGGGTGGAAACCATCCTCCGAATCGGTTCGGCGGGTGCGCTGTCCGATGCCCTGGATATCGGTGATCTAGTGATTGCGCAGGCAGCCTGCACTGATTCCCGTTATCCGGAGCAGTATGGACTGCCGGGGGCTTTTGCTCCGATCGGGGACTTTGCGCTGGCCTGTGAACTTTATCAGCGTGCGCAGGCGAAAGGGCTGCACTGCATGGCCGGCAATGTGCTGACCAGCGACTGTTTTTATGTGGAAGACAATGAAGCGCTCGCGAAATGGCGGAAAATGGGGGTGCTGGCGGTGGAAATGGAGTGTGCTGCCCTTTATTCCAACGCGGCGCAGCTGGGGAAAAAGGCACTTGGCCTGCTTACCATATCCGACTGTCCGTTCAAAGGGACAGCGACCACCGCTGAATACCGGCAGAAATCGCTCACTGACATGATTGAGCTGGCATTGGAGGCAGCGGTATGCAGGTAGAAGCACTTGTGTCCGCTGCGCTGGAGGCGCGGGAACGGGCGTACTGCCCCTATTCTAGCTTTGCAGTGGGGGCGGCGCTGCTTGCGGCAGACGGCAGGATCTTTACCGGCTGCAACATCGAAAACGCTACGCAGGGACCGGGTGTCTGCGCAGAACGGACGGCACTCTATAAGGCGGTTTCGGAAGGTGTGCGTGATTTTATGGCGATTGCGGTTGCGGGAGGAAAAGCGGGTTTTCCGCCGGAACAGTTCTGTCCGCCCTGCGGCGTCTGCCGTCAGGCGCTGGCGGAGTTTTGCGTGCCTTCTTTGGAGGTTATTCTGGTTTCCCAAAACGGAATTGAACGGCATACATTGGGGGAGCTGTTCCCGCTGGCTTTTTCGGTATCGGAGGGGTGAACCATGCGTGCGTATGATATTCTGATAAAAAAACGAAACGGTGACGAGCTTTCGGAAGAGGAACTGCGTTTTTTTGTGAAAGGAGCGATTTCGGGGGAAGTGCCCGATTACCAGCTGTCCGCCTGGCTGATGGCGGTCTGGTTCCGGGGAATGACCGACGCGGAAACAACAGCCCTTACTCTGGCAATGGCGGATTCTGGTGACAGAAACGACCTTTCCGCGCTGCCGGGACACAAGATTGACAAGCACTCAACCGGTGGGGTGGGTGATAAAACCACCTTGGTTGCAGTGCCGGTTGCGGCAGCCTGCGGTGTTCTCTGCCCCAAAATGTCGGGGCGCGGACTGGGGCACACCGGTGGGACAGCGGATAAGCTGGAAGCGGTGCCCGGCTTTCGCACCAGTTTGAGCCGGGAGGAATTTTTCTCGGTTGTGCAGAAGTGCGGCATGAGTTTGATGACCCAGACCGGCAACATTGCGCCGGCGGACAAAAAGCTATACGCTCTCCGGGATGTGACAGCAACGGTGGATTCGCTGCCGTTGATTGCATCGTCGGTAATGAGTAAAAAGCTGGCATCCGGCTGCGACGGGGTTGTGCTGGATGTCAAAGCAGGCAGCGGTGCATTTATGAAGGACTTTGCGGAAGCAGAAGCGCTTGCCCGGCAGATGGTTCGCATTGGGCATCTGGCTCGGATCCGTGTGTCCGCCTTGATTACCGATATGGACAAGCCGCTCGGCCTGACGGTGGGCAATGCCATTGAGGTGGAGGAAGCCATGCTGACGCTACGGGGCAGCGGCCCGGCTGACCTGCGGGAGCTTTCTCTCGCATTGGCAGCCGAGATGATCGCTCTTTCCAGCGGATTGGAGGTTGCCTCCTGCCGCAAACAGGCAGAAGAAGCGCTCGATTCGGGGCGTGCGTTTGAAACATTTCAAAAAATGGTGGAGCTGCAGGGCGGCGACCCTGCGGCGCTGGAAAAACCGTTCCCGCTTTCCCCTTGCCGGATGGAGCTTCGTGCGCCGGTATCCGGGTATCTGAACCGGATGCAGACCGAAGAAATTGGGAATACAGCGGTGCTGCTCGGAGCCGGCAGAAGCCGCAAAGAGGATGCCATTGACCTTGGTGCTGGAATCCGCATCCACGTCAAAACCGGCGATTATGTGGAAAAGGGAGCGCTTTTGTGTGAGCTTTTTGCTGCTCGTGAATCCATGCTCGAACCGGCGGTAGAGCGGTATCGCGCAGCACTCACTTTTTCCGAAACACCGCCCAAAGTGCGGCCGATCATTTTTGGAACCATCCGGGAATGACCGGGATTTTCGATTGAAATTCCCGCTGTATGGGTGTATAATAGAATTACTGAAATTAAGATGAAAAGGAAATGAATATGCTCGAACTCAAACCGCAGTATCTGGCTTTAAAAAATCAGGTGCTGGATAAACGTTTTTCAAAAATGAATCCCATGCAGCGGGAAGCGGTCTTCCAGACCGAAGGGCCACTTTTAATCCTTGCCGGTGCCGGCAGCGGAAAAACCACCGTGATCATCAACCGGATCGCCTATATGATCCGGTTTGGCAATGCGAAAGCCTCCGACTGGATGCCGGAAGGGATCACACAGGATCACCTCGATATCATGCAGGCTTACTTAAACGGCGAAGATATTCCCGATGAAGTGCTGAGTGAAATTGTGGGCGGCCGTCCGGTGCGTCCGTGGAACATCCTGGCAATTACCTTTACCAACAAGGCCGCCAATGAAATGAAAGACCGTTTGCAGCTTATGCTGGGAGAAGAAGCGCAGGATGTAGCGGCTTCTACCTTTCATTCCTGCTGCGTCCGGATTCTTCGCCGGGATATTGAGCGGCTGGGATACGGAAAAAGCTTTACCATTTATGATGCCGATGACAGCCAACGGCTGATTCGCGATTGTATGAATGAGCTGAACATCAACGACAAGCTCTTCAAGCCCAAATCGGTGTTGGGAGAAATCAGCCATGCCAAGGACAACATGATTGGACCGAAGGATTACCTGCTTTCAGTGGGCAACGATTTTCGCCGTCAGGAAGTTGCCAAGGTCTATCAGCGCTACCAGTCCCGCCTGTTGCAATCCAACGCGCTGGATTTCGACGACATCATCTGCAAAACGGTGGAGCTGTTTGAACAGTTCCCCGATGTGTTGGAATACTACCAGAACCGATGGTGCTACATACTGGTGGACGAGTATCAGGATACCAATCACGCGCAGTTCCGGCTGGTCAGCCTGCTTGCCCGAAAATATCAGAATCTCTGTGTAGTCGGCGACGACGACCAGAGTATTTATAAATTCCGCGGCGCGACGATCGAGAACATCCTCGGCTTTGAAAAGCAGTTTGCGGGTGCAAAAGTTGTCCGTTTGGAGCAGAATTACCGCTCTACTCAGAATATTCTGGATGCTGCCAACCAGGTGATTCAGAACAACACGGAACGGAAGGGAAAGAATCTTTGGACTAACAACGGCGAAGGGGAGAAAATTGAGCTGCGCAAGCTCAGTGATGAGCGGGCGGAAGCGCAGTTTATTGCGGATACCATCGAGGAAGATGTATCCAAAGGGATGAAGTACAGCGACCATGCGGTGCTTTATCGGATGAATGCCCAGTCCGGTGTTTTGGAGCAGTATTTCATCAAAGCTGGTATCCCGTACCGTCTGTTCGGCGGTACCAAATTCTTTGAACGCAAGGAAATCAAGGATCTGGTTGCCTATCTGAGCATTTTGAACAACCCCAGTGACACCATCCGGCTTCGCCGTATCATCAACGAACCCAAGCGTTCCATCGGGGAAGCGACCATCCAGAATGTGGTAGACATTGCGGCTCAGAGCGGAATGCCCGTTTTTGAGGTTTTCCGCCGTGCGGGAGATTTTGCTGCTCTTTCCCGCAAAGCACCCGTGCTCCAAGGCTTTGCCGCTATGATTGAGGAACTCCGGGAGGAGGCGCTCGAACAGCCGCTCGATATCCTTCTCGAGGATATCCTCGACAAAACCGGTTATCGCGCCATGCTGCAATCGCAGGGGGAAGAGGGCAAAAACCGGATGGAAAATATCGGAGAGTTGAAATCCACCCTCATCAAATACGAACAGCAAAATCCAGAAGGTTCCTTGTCTGGTTTTTTGGAAGAAATCGCGCTCTACACGGACTTGGACAGCATGAACGATGCGGAAGATTGTGTGGTTCTGATGACCATGCACAGTTCCAAGGGGCTGGAATTCCCGGTCGTATTCCTGCCGGGGATGGAAGACGGGATTTTTCCGTCTGCTCGGGTAATGTACGATTCTTCCGAGCTGGAAGAGGAGCGCCGTCTTGCCTATGTGGCGATTACACGGGCGAAGAAAAAGCTGTATCTCACCCATGCGGCTGCCCGGATGGTATTTGGTTCCACAAACCGAAATCGTCTGTCCCGCTTTGTGGAAGAAATTCCCGCAGATAAGCTGGATCGGAAAGATGACACCCTGAATGATTTCCATCCGTTTAGTAAACCGCAGCGCCGTGCACCGGAACCGCCGCCGCAGCACACCACACCATTGGCCGGCATTACGCCGAAAGCTGCCCATACAGCCGTTACTTTTGCGGTAGGTGATCGGGTGAAACACCGGGTATTTGGAGAAGGAACCGTGCTTTCCATCACACCGATGGGAAACGACAATCTGGTGGAAACAGCTTTTGACCGGGTGGGAACGAAAAAAATTATGGCGAATTTTGCAAAGCTTCAGAAAATGTAATCAAAAAAACAGAGCCTGAAAAGGCTCTGTTTTTTTGTCAAGAAAGTGTGGTGCCGGGATAATAATGGCTTAGAATTTGAGCATAAGTCCATCCGTCGTTGACTGCATATGCATTGGCGCCAGTTTGACTCATACCAACTCCGTGACCGTATCCATTTGTGGTAAAGGTGATGCTGCTGCCCGATACCGTAATGGTAAAGGCGTGGCTGCGAATGCCATACGCCAATACATTTTCGCGCATCTGCCGTCCGGTTAAGGTATGGGCAGTGCCATTTGAGTCGGTGACAGTCAATTTACTTACATAGCCGCTTCCATTTGTGACAATATTGGAAAACCATCCGGAAGGATCATCCGATAGAGTGATACCAAGATAATTTTCCAGCTTGGGACCGAGTGTGGAAGCTTCATAGGTAACAGTCTGGTTTTTATAGGAGGATGCAGGATCATATTTGCTTGTTACTGCTATCAGATAGGGATAGCTGCCACCCCATACATCCGCTGAGGAATTGGTGGTTCCGGTAGAGCTGGCATGGTATGGTGTAAAAGCAATCTTTCCGCCATAGTACAAAGCTTGTCCAAACACCGCTGATACGGCATCTTTGGTTTTTTGGGTAGGGGAGCGTCCGGGAAGGGAGGGAGTACGGCCCAAATTATTTTCGTATTTGATGTAAGAATAGACAGCCACAGCTTGTGCTTTTAAAGCTTCTGTATGATAACTTCCGCCGATTTCCGCTTCCACAATTTGACATAGCATGTCATAGGCATCCCCTTCCATTACTGTGCCATTTAGTGAAACCCGGAGGGTTTCTCCCGACGAAGAGGACGTTGCGTCGAAACTTTCCGGTTTGGAGGAACTTTCCGGTTTGGAAGAACTCTCCGGTTTGGAGGAACTTTCCGGTTTGGAAGAACTCTCCGGTTTGGAAGAGCTTTCCGGTTTAGAGGAGCTTTCTGACTTAGAAGAGCTTTCTTCGGTCGTATAAGAACCTTCGGTTGGAGGCGGTCCAGTTAGAACAATATCTGAATTCGATGTGACAGAGGATTCAGCCAATCCGGAAGATGGATCTATGCCTGTTTCAGAACTGTCTGATTCTGTTTCACTCTGTTGTTCTGAAGATTCATCCAATGAGGAATCTTGTTGGGAAGAATCCAACAATGAAGAGACGTCATCAACATCCAGCGGAGCGCCGCCAGTTCCGAAGGAAGGAACATCATCGGGGTATGCCATCGCTTGTACGGTTAGGTCATTGGAAGGTGCAATAAAGCTGCTGCTTAAAGCTGTTACAGAGGTAAATGCTGCCAATAGGACAATGGCACAAATGGCGAGCAAGTAATTTTTGCGCATTCTCTCACCTTACCCTTGGGTGCTTTCCGAAGGGGCATCTATCGGAGAGTCTCCGCCTTCATCCGGTGCGGTCGGTTCCGAAGAAACCGGCTGTTCAGTTGCAACAGAGGATTCTGTGGGTTCAGAGGAGATTTCATCCCCTGGTCCCTGTCCATGGTCGGCGTCTGGATCAATGACAATTGCATCACCGGGAGAAGTACCGCTAGGTTCAGAAGAGCTCTCTGGATTATCGGGGATAGATGTATCTTCCGGTAAAGATGATTCCTCTGTAGGTTCTGCAGATTCAGTTGGTTGTGAGGAAGCTTGCTGGGAAGAAGCAGAGGGTTTGGATGACTGATTGGGTGTTACCTGACTGGTTTTCGGGAGCTCGGAAAACTCATCCCAGTTGCCAAAAGCGCCGCTTTCCTCGCTAAACAAGTCGTCAAGCGGATTGGAACCATCTGTTGAAAGCTCATCGCCTGTATTGCTGCTTTCATCGGATGCAATCCGGATTTTAGAGGAGTTTTCAACAGATTCAAATGAAGCGCCTGTTAAGGATACGACTCCCCACATTGCTGCAACCAAAATGATTACCTGAATCCAGATGGTGTGCGTAAATTTGTCAATAAATTTTTTCAGATTCATGGGATTCCAGCATCCTTTCTCAATAAATTACCGGTTTTATTCGGTCAGGATTGGCAGCGGCCCCTTCCACATCCACTTCTGCGCTTTCGCCGGGGCGAAGTTTTCGGGCGACAATACATATTTTTCGATTGTAGCGGTCATTTGCACAGGTTTGAATGGTAAGCAGCTTATCGTCAGTGTTAACATCAACAGTCGTTGTAAAATAGCTGCGGGCGATTACATCGTCAATATACTGTTGGATTCGCTCTGTATCGCTTGTGCGGACAAAATTGAAATAATTAAATACTTCTCCGATGTTGGCATCCGTAATTGCCTCAAAGCAGGAAATAACCTTCCATTGACTTTCTTCATACACTGTGTCAAAAGTGATAACCGGGCTTTGCTTATAAAATTCTACGTCTTTATATAAGAGGAGACTATGGAACATCTGACCGGATTCCCAGTTGTGGCCGTAAATCAAAGTGTTGTTGTCCAATTCATCCACCTTGTTGCGAAAATCCATAAAAGGGACACCGTTCGGGTCATATTCTCCCTCAAAATTATGATTGAGATAGAAATCATTATCTTCGTGCTGGAGGACAGGAAGGTTAATATTCGTATTGGGGATGGTGAGCCATCCGACAATTTCCGGATTTACCTCATAAGCAGCGGCGAATTTGTCCAGATACCCATCCGGCAGGCTGCTGACCTGTTCTTCTGTTGGCTGCTGTTCCATTGTTTCTACTGCGCGCTCCAAAACCTGGGTGCTCTGATAAGTTTGAATCATATCGCCGGATAGTTGGCCGGCAGCCCATCCACCGATACAAATTGCACCGATTAGCAGAACTTTGACTGCGATATCCGAAACAGTATCACCCGGCCAAGGAATGAAAAACTGCACAAGCCGCAGCAGGAAAGGAGTTTGATAGCATTTTTTCCATCGTTTTGCCGGTTCGAATAAGCTTAATGCGTCTTGCTGGTTGGAAAAATATCCATCGAGCAAGTCAATCAGCGATGAAACTGCGTCTTCCCGGAGTTGATTGGGATCTTTTTCCGGTTGGAAACAGATTTCCCGGACTGCGATCCATGTTTTCTTCTTTTCCCGGACAGCAGCGGCAATCCAGAGTGCTGTTCTGTTTGCCTGCGGAGCAGAAACACCAATGCCGACGGCGGCGTTGTCTTTTTTCATAACGCCGAGTGCGAGGGCGGCGGCGGTTTCAGCTGATGTTAGGCCTACACGGCGGCAGATAGCGGGACGCACTCCCGCAAGCCGGGACATTCCTTTTTCATCAAAGAGTACCAGTCCGCACCGGAATATTTTGGATGCGCCACCCGGGGCGGAGGAGAGTTCCTGAGCAAACAAACCGCCGGTTCCGATTTCGGCAGCGGCAAGCCGCATGTTTTTAGCGGAAAGGGAGCGAATCAAACTGAGAATTTGTTCTTCCCGTTTTAGGTTCACGGTGAATCGTTGCCTCCTCTCACAACATCAGATCAAAGTTGCGATCAAAACAGTAACAAGTCCGGCGGTACCAATCGCGATACCGCTCATAGCCCCTTCTACTTCTCCCAGCTCAATGGCTTTGGAAGTTCCCACAGCATGGCTGCAGGTTCCAATGGCAAGCCCAGCAGCAATGGGATTCTTTACCCGGAAGATCCGGATGAGAAGCGGTGCGAAGATTGCGCCTAAAATACCAGTGAGAACAACGGCTGCCACTGTGATCGGAACAATGCCGCCATGTTGTTCTGCTACACCCATTGCAATAGGGGTAGTGACCGATTTCGGCAGCAATGAGACTGTCATCTCATCGGTAAGGCCAAACGCTTTACAGAGCAGCCAGACACTTCCCATCGAAGCAGCGGAGCCGACAGTGGTTCCCACAATGACAGGAATCAGGTTCTTTTTTAACACCGGGAGCTGGCGGTAAATCGAAAGGGCAAGGCATGCAGTTGCCGGCGCAAGGAACATGCTGATAAAATCGCCGCCTTTGTCATAGGTTTCCAGCGAAATACCGGTCAGTTTTAAAAATGCAATAACCAGCACAATCGCGATCAGCAGCGGATTTGCAATCGGGGAACGCAGCTTTTTCTGGATCCATACACCAGCTGCATAAGCGAGGATACTCAGTGTGATGCCGAAAAGTGGGGAAGATATCCATTCATTCATGATGTTTTCCTCCTTTGCGGTTGGCAATCCGGTTTTGAAGAGAAACAGTCAGCCGCACCGTGAAAGCGGTAACAGCAAAGGTAATCACCATGGTGGCTACACAGATTACAAGAAAAGGGATAAGGTTTTCGAATAAGATTCCAGCGCTCTCCATGATCGCTACACCGGCAGGAATGAAAAAAAATGCCATGTTTTTTAACAGAAAATCCGATTTTTCCGCAATATGATCCGGTTTCAGCAGCCTGAAAAGCAAAAGCAGGAAAAGCAGAATCATGCTGATGATGCTTCCCGGAAGTGGGAGCAGCATGGCAAGCCCTTCTCCCACAAAACAAACTCCAAAAATGATGCCGATTTGTAATAAAATTTTCATGTAAAAAGCCGTCCTATCGGAAAATTATAAGGTGATGGTTTTGCAGACAGTGTCCCGGACAGCCTGTTCCAAAAGCGGAGCAAAATCAAATCCAGATTCCGCTTTTTCCACAAAATAAAGTTTCGGTTTCGTGCGGGGATGGCGGGGGGTAAAGACGGTGCAGCAATCCTCATAAGGGAGGATGGAAGTTTCATAGGTGTCAATTTGGTAAGCAATTTTAATGATCTCAGTTTTGTCCATACCGATGAGCGGACGGAGTACGACCAGATCGGTGGAATTGTCGGTGCAGTACAGGGCATCCAGCGTCTGACTGGCAACCTGCGCCAGGCTTTCGCCGGTAACCAGCGCCTTGATATCTGATTCTTTGCAGATAGTTGTGGCGATTTTCATCATCAACCGCCGCATAATGACGGTAAACAGCTCTTCCGGACAGTGTTCTTTGATTGCTTCCTGAATTTCGGTGAAAGGAACGCAATGGAATTTGATGCTGCCGGTATAGGGAACGAGCTTTTCGCAAAGGGTTTCCACTTTCTGGAGGGCGCGGTCGCTGGTGTACGGTGGGCTGACAAAATGGATCGCTTCGAGTGCCAGTCCGCGTTTTGCCATCATATAAGCTGCCACCGGACTGTCAAGACCGCCGGAAATCAGGATCATCGCCTTTCCGCTGGAGGAAACCGGCATACCACCTGCCCCGGCAATGCTGCCGGCATGGATGTAAGCGCCGAAATCCCGGATTTCTACATTGACTATCAGCTCCGGGTTGTGAACATCCACTTTGATACCGGGAAAGTGAGAAAGAATTTCTCCGCCGACTTCTGCCGAAATTTCGGGCGATTTCATCGGGAATTGTTTATCGGAACGACGGGTTTCCACTTTAAAGGTCCGCACCATGGAAAGCTGCAGTTCCAGATAGGCGCATACTTCCCGCAAAACAGCAGCCAGGGTTTTCTCAACCACCAGTGCGCGGGAGATGGAGGCAATTCCGAAGATTTTGGTCAGACGGTCAATCGCTTCCTCAAAATCAAAGGTGTCACAGTCGGAAGGCTCCAGATAAATGGTGGATTGTGCTTTGCGGAGCTTGAAATGGCCCATATCGCGCATTCGCCATCGGATGTTGCGCAGCAGGATATCCTCAAAAGAGCCTTTGTTTAAGCCTTTCAGGGCGATTTCGCCGTATTTAATGAGAATCAGTTCGTTCATAACAGTTCCTTTCCTATATATGGTACGATTTTTCAGGCAGGATGTTGCATTATGCACCGGTCATCCGGCGGAAGCGTGCAGCACCTTCGATCAGCGCTTCAGACAAAAGGTCAATATCTTCCAGCGTGTTGTCCTTGGAAAAGCTGATCCGGAGTGCGGAACGGATCCGTTCCTCCGGGAACCCATAAGCTTTGAGCACTTCGCTTTTGGCCCCTTTAGAGCAGGCTGAACCGCTCGACACAAAGATCCCTTTGGATTCGAGAAAATGCAGCATAATTTCAGATGGCACCCCGATCACCGAAATGTTCAGCAGATGCGGCGCACCGTTTTCCGGAGAGTTAATGAAAATGCGGTCCATGCCCGCAATCTTGTCCCTCAGACGCGCGTTGAGCATTTGGTAATGGGTTTCAAACGCAGCTCGGTTCTGCTGACAGAGACGCATTGCTTCGGTCAGGCCGGCGGCAAGCTGCACCGCCTGCGTTCCGGAACGGAGACCGTTTTCCTGCCCGCCGCCAAAGACGATGGGTTTTAGACGGATGCCTTTTTTGCAATAGAGCATCCCCACTCCTTTTGGAGCATAAATTTTGTGTCCGCTTAGAGAAAGCAGATCAAGATCAAGCCGTTTGACATTCAGCGGATATTTGGCAAAACCCTGTACAGCGTCCATATGGATGAGCAGTTTGGGGTATTTTTTCCGCAAGGCAGGGATGACGGTCTGCCACGGCAGAATGGTGCCGATTTCGTTGTTGACCATCATCATGGAAAGCAGAAAGGTATCCTCGTCCACCGCATCCAGGAAATCCTGCGGGTGAAAATTGCCGTCCGAACGGGGATTCACAAATCGGATGTTGTAGCCGTTTTCCGCGAGATGCCGTACCGCATTTGTGACCGAAGCATGCTCTACTGAGGTGGTAACGATGGTTTTTCCGGCACGCGGATAGGCAGCGGCAGCACCTAAGATAGCTAAATTATTACTTTCGGTGGCACTTCCGGTAATTGTCAGCAAATTGGCGTCACAGCCCAGAATCCCCGCAGCGGTGCGCCGTGTTTCCCGCAGAATCTCTTCAGCTTCCATTCCTTTTTTATGAAGAGAGGAAGGATTCCCATAATCCAGTGTCATTGCTTTGATACAAGCTTGTACCGCTTCATCGCAGACACGGGTAGTGGCGCAGTTATCCAAATAGATTTCCAATGAAATCCTCCTTTGGCAGATATGATTTTCATGAAAATAGAAAAATCCATTTCTCCTTATTATACTACAAATCCGGCGGAATTTCTACCGTCACGCTGAAAAAACTGATGGTTTTCAATCGACAAATTTTGTGGTATACTGTATGAAAGAAGTCAAAAAGAGGTGAATTGGTGTGGGCAGGACATACGGGAATTCACGGCATGCGTTTTTGAAAAAGTATCGCCAGGAGAATGTCGATGATTTTATCGGATTTTCTATGGGTGAATTTTCTTTTGGCCCGGAACAGAATTTGGAAAATCCGGATTCATTACAGGAAAATCAGAAGCCCAAACCACAGCCTCAACCGGAAATTCAGCCGAAAGTTCGGTCCAAAAAGAAGAAGTCAAAAACGGCAAAGAGTTGGCTTTCCGACGAAGCAGCTGAATATGAAAAAAGAATGGAAGAACTGGAATTTCCCTCGGCATCCGGACCGATTGTAATGGAAACGAGAAAACAAGAGCTGATGAGGCGTTTTCTGCATGATGGTCTGGATGGAATGTTAAATACAGAAATTTTGGAGCTTCTCCTCTGTTTGACCGGTTCCGAAAAGGATGCGTCCCGGATTGCATATACATTGATGAAACGGTTTGGCTTGTTTTCTCGTGTATTCTTGGGAAAATATGAGCAGTTTATGGAATATCCGGAGGTAACACCGGAAGCGGCAGTTCTGCTCCGGATGATTCCATCCTTGTTCCGAAGGTATGCCGAGGAAATCATTCCGAAAGATGGACGGCTGGATACCAGTGAAAAGGTGGGTAAATTTTTAGTTCCCAAGTTTATCGGCAGAGATCAGGAAGTGGTGATGCTTCTTTGCCTGGATAATGCCTGTCAACTTTTGTGGTGTGATATTGTGGCTTCCGGGAGCCTCAATGGGGCGCAGATGGATGGGCGGATTATGGTCCAGCGGGCATATGACTGCAATGCGGGGGGTGTCATTATCGCACACAATCATCCGATCGGTATGGCGAGACCTTCTGCACTGGACATTCGCACAACACAAATGCTCAATAATTTGTTTGGAGCTTCGGGGATTACATTGGTGGATCATTTTATTATAGCGGGAGAGAAATACGCTTCGATGATGGAAATGGGATTATTCGGCGCGCAAGCGGATATTGAAATGGATTTGCCACCAGAACCGGAATTCTTCTGATTGCATTGACAGCTTGAGTTGAAACCGCTATAATCAGGATAGCACGCAGAAAGAAAGGTTGAACAGAAATGAGAATCATGATTGCTTCGGATATCCACGGTTCGGCTTTCTATTGCCGAAAAATGCTGGATGCGTTTGAAAATGAGAAGGTGGAACGTCTGCTTTTGTTAGGGGATCTTTTGTATCACGGACCGCGTAATGATCTTCCAACAGAATATGCACCGAAAAAAGTATTGCAGATGCTGAACGAATACAAAGATAATCTGCTTTGCGTCCGTGGAAATTGTGATTGTGAAGTGGATCAAATGGTGTTGGATTTTCCTGTTCTTGCGGAATATGCTGTTTTGTGGACCGGCAGTCGAATGATCTACGCTTCACATGGGCATCATTTGAACCCGCAGACTCCTCCTCCGCTGAAACAGGGAGATATCCTCTTAAACGGACATACGCACATTCCAAAATGTGAAAACGCAGGGCACTTTTTATACTTGAATCCTGGTTCGGTTTCGATTCCAAAAGAAAAAAGTCCACATGGCTATCTGATTTGGGATGATGGAAAAGAGGAACTGATACAGTTTCGTAATTTGGACGGCGAAACCTGGAAAACCGTGACAGCACCAGAATTGGATCGGCTTTGTCCTGGCAAATGAATCACCCGGAGGATATTATGGAAATTTGGGATCGTTTTTCTTCGTTGGAAGGACAATTGGCAGAATTGGCGGAAGAAACAGAAATTCTGGTGGATTCCCAACTGGAGGAGCTGGCATCTGGCTCGGTTAAAGGAGATGTGAAAAATTCTCCTCTGGGGCAAATGCTGGAGAGTGAAGCGAAAACCTTAAAAAAATCGGGGGAGCTCCATCAGAAACTGCACCGGAAATTTTTGGAAAAAGCGGATGAAATAGAAACGCAACTGCGGGAAACAAGGCAGCGGAATGCTCGTATGAAACGAAAACTGCATTTGATTCGTCCAGCGCCGACCAACGCGCAGATCGATCTGCAGGAAAAGAAAAATCGTCATTTTGCACAGGGAATTACTTTCTACAAGCTGTTCTGGGTGTTTTTTATTGGCAGCTTTTTAGGAGTAGTTGTTGAGGTCCTATGGTGTATTCTTACACGTGGCCATTATGAAAGCCGGGTTGGATTGATTTATGGGCCTTTCAATCTAGTATATGGGGTAGGTACCTGGGCACTGTCTGCTGCTTTATACCGCTTTCGGAATCGGAGTCCTATTCTGTCGTTTGTTGGCGGCTTTGTGGTGGGAAGCGTTATTGAGTATTTCT
Source organism: uncultured Clostridia bacterium (assembly GCA_944382875.1). Lineage (GTDB taxonomy): Bacteria > Bacillota > Clostridia > Oscillospirales > Ruminococcaceae > Merdivicinus. The sequence goes on along the minus strand of CALWNQ010000004.1, from coordinate 146,699 downwards.
GCTCCTGGTTTCAGGAAACTGTTTTTGGTTCCACTTCTTGGGACTACAGTCACATGCCGTTTAATATCAATGGACGGATCTGCTTGGTATATTCGCTTTTCTGGGGCGTTTTAGGTGTATTATGGATTAAGGATTTTTATCCGCGAATGGCAGAATGGATCCTCAAAATACCGAATAAGGTGGGAAAACCGCTCACTTGGGTGCTTTTGGTGTTTATGATTTTTAATTCCGTGATGACGGCTGCCACTGTTCTCCGTTGGATGGAAAGGCGGGAAGGACATGCCGCGGAAAGCGGTTGGGAAGAATGGCTGGATAACCGGTATCCGGATGAACGTATGCAGAAGATATTCCCCAATATGAAATTTTTGGATGAAGAATAATGAAAAAGAGGAAAGCTCATATGGAGTTTTCCTCTTTTTCTATCGCGGTAAACAAATTTAATCCGATTGTTCAGAGGCAATATAGATAAGTGGAAAGGAGTTTCCTTACGAAATAATGTTATAAGCAGTTGACAATGTTTATTTAATGTGTTAAAATAACTGTACACATATAAATACATCTGTTCTTATCAAGAAAACAAAAAGCGGAATAAGTCGATAATTTCAGACACGTGTATTTTGTGGAAAGAATTTGTCGGAATTTGTGATTTTTATTGACGGACAGACTGGATTCTGCTATAATAAGAACGGATTTTCAATGAGGTGGATTCATGAAATATCTGGTATTGCTCTGCGATGGCATGGCGGATACACCGGTTGCGGATTTGCGCGGAAAAACACCAATGGAAGCGGCATATAAACCCAATATGGATGCACTTGCCGCAAATGCGTTAGTTGGAACGGCGAAAACAGTTCCGGATGGGATGAAGCCCGGGAGCGATGTTGCCAATCTTTCTGCTCTGGGATATCAACCGGCGAGTTGTTATACAGGGCGTTCTCCGCTGGAAGCAGCCAGCATCGGGATCGATCTTGCACCGGATGAATATGCGATTCGATGCAATCTGGTCACCCTTTCAGATGAGGCGGATTATGCGCAAAAGCGGATGGTGGATTATTGCGGCGGAGACATATCGACTGCTGAGGCGGACGAACTGGTCAAATCAATCGACCAGGCGCTTCCGGAAGGGATGCGGTTGTATACGGGCGTCAGCTATCGGCACTGCTTAGTATGGAAGAATTCGGCGTCGGAACTCGGCGAATTGACACCTCCCCACGATATTTCCGGCAAAGTTGTCGGACCGTATCTGCCAGATTCTGCCGAAGCTGTCCCTCTTTTGGAATGGATGCGGAAAAGCCATGAGCTCCTGCGAGACCATCCGATTAATCGGGCACGAGTAGCAGTCGGAAAACGGCCGGCAAACTCTGCGTGGTTCTGGGGGCAGGGAAGAAAAGCTGCCTTGCAGAATTTTGAGGAACGTTTCGGTGTAAAGGCTTCTGTCATATCAGCGGTTGACCTGATTAAGGGTATTGGCGTTCTGGCTGGGATGGATGTGGTCGATGTGCCTGGTGCAACTGGTTATATCGACACCAATTTTGCTGGAAAAGCTGAAGCGACTATCCGTGCTTTTCAAAATGGCAGCGATTTGGTTTATGTCCATGTGGAAGCGCCGGATGAATGCGGACATCGTGGGGAGATAGAGAATAAAGTTCGATCCATTGAGCTGATTGATGAAGAGATTCTGGGGCCAGTTTTGGAATGGCTGAAAGGGCAGGGGGAGTTTCGGGTGATGGTTTTGCCGGACCATCCCACACCTCTTGCGACAATGACTCATTCAGCTGCGCCGGTTCCGTTTTTTATCTATGACAGTGTCGACCAGAAGTCTGGTGTGGTGAGTTTTACCGAAGCTTCTGCCTTTGCCTGTGGCAATTACCTGGATGATGCCTCCGAGCTGATGAAAATCCTAATAAAATAGGAAAAGGTGACCGTTTGTGTTGAAAAATCGGGGGAAAGAACTGGGTTTGGATGCTCTGCATGTGATTGTGGGATCCTTACTGTATACAGCCGGCGTATACTGTTTTACTGCGCCGAATCAGATCGCGCCGGGCGGCGTGAGCGGCCTTTCCACCATGTTGAATGCGCTCTTCCACATTCCGATGGGAATTCTAACCTTTGTACTGAATGTACCGCTACTCTTGCTTGCATTTTTTATTGTAGGAAAACGATTTGCATTAAAGACATTGGTTACCATATCATTTATGACCATTTTTTTGGATTTGGTATTGGTGCATTTTCCGGTTTACCAGGGGGATATGATTCTGGGTGCTGTATTTGGCGGCGCTTTGATGGGAACCGGACTTGGAATTGTATTCATGCGCGATTTTACAACCGGCGGCAGTGATATTGTGGCAAAACTTGTTCAGGTGAAGCGCCCGGATTTTCAAATGGGGCAAATCATTATGATGGTGGATGTCTGCATTGTGGCATTATCCGGTTTTGTTTACGGAAAGATTGAGTCGGTGCTTTATGCGGGAATTACAATTTTTGTTTATACACGGGTTGCGGACCTTGTTTTGTACCGGCGAGGAAGCGGCAAAGTAATTTTTCTAATTTCCCGGCATGGACAGGAAATTGCGCGCCGGATTATTTTGGAATGCCATCGCGGAGTTACGATCTTGAACGGAAAAGGGGCTTATTCAGGTATTCCCAGCAATGTGCTGATTGTTGCGATGCGGAGCCGAGATTATTTTAAAATTAAAACAATAGCTTCCGAAGTAGATTCTCACGCATTTATCATTGCGTCAGACTGCGGTGAAATCCACGGAAATGGTTTCCGTCCTGGTGACCTGCCGGAACGTGCCGCGGAGGATTGGAACGGCGGCGCAACAGTTGAATCCGATTAAAAATGGTGCGGAGTAATCCGCACCGTTTTTTTGTTTCCGGCATATGGTGCAAAAAGGAGGGGAGAAAATGGAGAAAGGAACAGAGTTGATGTTAACTGCGGCAGCAATAGCAGCAGTATTAGCGATGGGGAAAAGTGTGGATGAAATTAATTTCATTGGAACTTTTTTATGACTGTTGGACAGAATCTTACAATGATTGCAGATTCTGGAGGTGCTGAATCGATTGAAAAAAATAAAGTATAATTAATTTTTAAGAAAAAGCTTGCATTTTGTCGATGAATGTGTTATAATAATCAAGTCGTCTGGGTGTGGCGCAGATGGTAGCGCGCTACCTTGGGGTGGTAGAGGCCGCTGGTTCAAATCCAGTCACTCAGACCAGAAGGCCAAAAGCCAAAAAGACACATACTCGCATCGATGAGTATGTGTCTTTGTTTTTTATTATCCTGGAAGACAAAATTTTCCCCTTAATGCGATAAATAATAGAGTTGAAAACAATTAAGTGATATGATATAATCTATTCAAATATAAAATCCAAATTAAATCATATCATAAATAGGAGGTAAAGTCCATGAAAGGCATTATAGGTTTCTTTATTGATGTTCTCTATGTAAAACTCATGTGAAAGGCGACTGTTACATAGAGATAAATTTCGCCTGCATATTGAGTTAGCACTTTTAATGTTAATAATTAAGGAGTAATCTGATATGAAAACAATAGATAACAAAGTTATTCAAAACGCATGGAACGAATGGTCAGATAATTATTTTAATAAAAGTGATCGTAAAACAGAAATTGAATTTATTAAGTCCAGCCCCAACAAAGTGTTTCCTACAAAAGTGTGGGAACGAATGACGGCTATATATCCAAGTTTTAAAGGAGTGAAGGTATTAGTACCGTCAAGTGGTGATAACAAAGCAGTTTACGCTTTTCATGTACTTGGAGCCAAAGTTACATCGTGCGATATATCTGAGAAACAAATAGAAAATGCTAAAATGATTGCTGATGAACAAAATTGGAATATAAATTTTCAGATTATTGATTCGATGGATTTATCGCGCATTGAAGACAGGAGTTATGACCTTGTGTATACTTCAAACGGCGTACATGTTTGGATTTCAGATTTAACAATGATGTATAGCGGTTTCTATCGTATTTTAAGAAATAATGGTCATTATATTTTTTTTGATACACATCCCTTTATCAGACCATTTAACGACAACACAAATGAGTTGAAAATTGAAAGACCATATGGAAGGATTTTAAAAGAGGATAGTATTCCCCATTATTATTGGAGGGTTCAGGATATAGTTAATTTTCTTATAGAAAGTGGATTTTCAATTTCTTCCATGGATGAATTGTTTGCTGAAAAAGATATCCTTGGTGCAAAATGGTGGGATATCTCAGAATGGGATGAGAAAGCAGATATAAACATCAATCCATATGCTGCTCTACCACAATGGATTTCTTTATGTCTTACAAAACGAGTATGACTTGAAGTATTTGTGATGATATATAACCCCCGGAACTAAGATAGCCCCGGGGGTTAGCTATTTATTTTTTCAACAGCCAAACCAGCATTTCGGATTCTCCGCGGTTAGCAAACCCGAAATAGGGGATCAATGTCAGTCGTTTCTGAACGGACGGTTGTTTGTTGGCAGGATAGTAAAGCGATTGAGACGGTGCAGGCTGCCAGGCGTCGATCCGAAGGCATTTACAGCCAAATTGTTCGGAATCCCATTCTTCTGCATCCAGTTCATCTGTGATCCAGATACTATGTATGTTTTCCCCGTTGTCAGCGCCTTCGGCACAGTATACAACAGGTCCCCGCATGATGGCGGCGCGTCCGGCGTTTTCGGTTACAAGAGGATTTGCTTCGATGATTTCCGTTGCCATTTCCATTTGAAGAAGGATTTCCGCATTGCTGGAACAGGGGAAGAAGGCATACCCTTTCTCCATTCGGGGCTGTATAGGCTGGTCGTTCACCCGGAGCTGCCAATTTCTGCACCAGCCAGGAATCCGGATGGCAATTTCGCTGCCCTGGTATTTTTCTACCAAAATGCGGACAGTACCGTCGGATGGATATGAAGTTTGCTGGGTAATTTTTGTTCCATCAAACTCTGCGGTTCCTGCCATATACTGGTGGATATGCAGGGTATTGCCATTTTGGGAATACAACAGTCCGCCGACCGTTGCCATCAGCCGCGCAATGTTGGGCGGACAGCAGGAGCAGCCGAACAGCTCCAGACGTTGGGTGATGGGGAGATGTTCACTCTTGTCGAGAAGGCTGCGGTTCCGATTGAGCAGGGTAGGATTGATTTCCAGTGGATTGACATAAAAGAAAGATTTTCCATCCAGCGAAATGGAGCTTAAAAACCCGTTGTATAGCACTCGCTCAATCGTATCCGAATATTTTCCGTCCAGTTCGGACATCAGCATCCGATGGGCAAAAAAGATGAGCGCGATTGCGGCGCAGCTTTCGGAATAGGCGGTCAGGTTGGGGAGATCATAGTCGATGGTGAAAGCTTCGCCGTTTGCGGCGCTCCCGATGCCGCCGGTGATGTACATTCTGCGGTTGATGATGTTGTCGAAGATGGCTTTGCAGGCATTCAGCAGCTCGTTGTCGCTGTCATACCGAGCAATGTCTGCCATACCGCTGTACAGATAACAGGCTCGTACCGAGTGACCTTCGGCGGTTTTCTGCTCCCGGACCGGAAGGTGGCTCTGAGAATAGGAGGGATCCGCCCATTCGTACTGCTGTTCCGGTTTGAGTCCGCGCTGATTGACAAAAAAACGGGCGAGGTTTAAATAACGCAGTTCTCCGGTTTCTTCATACAGCCGAACGAGCGCAAGCTCGATTTCCGGATGACCGGGTGTGACAAAGGAAGCGGATTGTTCTTTGACGAAGATTTTTTCGATATAATCGGCATATTTGCAGACAACCGAGAGCAGTTTGTCTTTGCCGGTGGCGCGATGGTATGCAACTGCTGCCTCCATCAAATGGCCGGCGCAATAGAGTTCATGGTCGGTGCGGTCGGTAAAGCGTTTTTCCGGTTGGAATTGCTGGTAGTAGGAGTTGAAATAGCCGCACTCTTCCTGATGTTCCGCAATCAGGTCGATGAGGGCGTCCACTTTTTCGATCAGGGCAGTGTCTCCGTTTTTTTCAATGACATAGGCAGCGGCTTCGATCCATTTGGCGGTATCCGAATCCCAGAAAATATGGGGATGCGGCTGACCTTCTTTCCAGTCGAGGCGGAGGGCATCGAACCGGCCGGATTCTGCGAAACGGTCATAAATAGCAGGAACGGTAACAGCGGCGTTGATTTGCTGCCATTTTTTCCAAAATCCGTCGGATAGGGAAACCTGTTCAAAAGAGAGAAAAGTGTTTTTCATAGAAAATCCTCACTTTCTGTGCTTGTTTTATGTAATCTTCTATGCTATTATTATAATGGTTTTCCAAAGGAAAACAAGCGGGAAAAAGAACAGAAAGGGTAAGAAAATCCGAGATGATTCAAACAGAAGAGAATATCAGACTGCAATATGTCTCTGCCGGTGTGTTTAGGGGAAATAAGCCGTGGATTCACGACCGGCGGGTAATTGACAGTTATGAAATCATTTTTATGCTGGATGGCGAAGCGTTTATCCGGGAAGAGGAGACGGAGTATTCTCTTGCCAAAGGAGATATCCTCCTGCTGCATCCGGAAAGGCTGCATGAGGGTACCCGACTTTCGGATCCTGCGCCAACCTTTTATTGGATGCACTTTTGGGTGTCGGATCCTGATATTATCCGGTTTCAGCACCTTAACATCGACGATACGGTGCAGGCGGACAACATCACCTTTTATTTTTCCCAGCTGCTGCACACAGCAACCTCTCCATACTATCCTCAGAGCAGCCCGGATGCACTCAGTCTGCTCATTCTTTCCTATCTAAATGTCTGTGCGCAAACAAGAATTGACCGCAGTGACCGACTAATCAACGAAATTACCGAATATATCCGCACCGGCATTGCCGAAGTCCCGACAGTGCGGTCGGTGGCAGCTCATTACGGCTATAACCCGGACTATCTTTCCGCACTGTTTAAGGCGAAAACCTCGATGGGACTCAAAGAATATATCGCCAAAACAAGGCTCAATTTTGCCAAAAGCCTGCTGATTTCTTCCGGCTATTCGATCAAGGAGGTTGCAGCACAGCTCCATTTCCCATCGGAGCAGCATTTTATCGGCTTTTTCAAATATTATGAAGGAATCAGTCCAATGAAATTCAAAAATCGGAGTGCCAGCACACATATGAACATCAAATAGAAAGACAGCCTGTTAGTACAGGCTGTCTTTTGGTTATTCCAGAGGCTCTTCCGAGATTTGAGAAAGTTTTTGCCCATTCAGTTCGATTCCATCATCTGAGGGAATCAGGATATATTTTCTGCCGTCGATGATCCTGGTTTCCACCAGGTAGCTGAATTCCGGATCGATGATGATTTTTACCTGGGGGGTTTTGAGTTCAAAGCGTTTGCTGTCGATCATGTTCGCAGGGTTGAGGACGGCTGCTTCTCCAAAATTTTCCCTGCATTTTTCCTGGACTTCCGCAGTCTTCTCTTCGCTGATGCCGCAGTTTGTCAGAATCATTCCCACTTCGCCCAGCGAAAGCTCCAATGGTTCGGGATCTTTGGTTTCGGCATACTGTTCCATCCGCTCCCGAACCTGTTCATGGAAAGACTGGGCTGTTTCCAGATTCCAGTCCTGTTCCAGCGATTCGGAAAGGATATTTTCAAAAATTTCTTTCTGTTCCACACAGGACATTGGCGCTTCTGTGTGAAATATGGTCTGCAAAAAATCTGTATGGAGCTGTGCGGGATCGCGGGTGTAGAACAGAGCCTGATAGATGTTAGCCGTGCGGTCTTCAAAAGCCGGAAACAGAAAGCCAAGTTCCGGTTTTCCTACAATTTGCGGAGAAATGCAGCCGCGGAAGCTTCCTTCTCCCGCCAAATAGCCGAGCTCCGTTTTGCTGTCTTTAACAGGGCAGATGCAGCAAAGGAAGTAATGAAAAACGATATCTGAGTTATCCGGATCTGTTTCATCGTTTTGATTGCGTGCAGGGACATCGTATGTATCCGAAACCAGAAGAATCAGGAAGTTGGTTTCCGGCAAATCCACCGATTCGATCACTTTCTGATAAAATTCATCCCGTAGCTCCGGTTCCGCCAGCGAGGTGCTGCGCAGGTTGGATAGAAGCCGGTATTCGGTTCCTTCCATCACATCCTGTGTGGCAAAGCTGATGTCCAAAAGGTTTTTCCCAAGCGTACCGGAAAGTGTTTTTTTCAACAGTCCGCAGTAAGCGTCTGTTTCAAATTCCGGAAGCAGGACAAATGATTCCTCCAGATTTGCGATAATCTGTTTTTGGGTGTTGACGAAACAGCCGTATATTTTTTGAAAGTTATTTTTACCGGGGCCCAGATGCCGCCGGATTTCGTTGATATCCTTTTTATTCATAGTAACTCCTTACCAATCCAAAATCTGTTTCCAGTATAGCATATTTTTCGAAAAGATTCCATCGATTTATGCGCTTTATTCCTTTGAATGGAATTTTCCAGAATATGCCGGCTGCTTAAATTTCTTTTCCCGGTCCATACTCCTTTTGGCAGGAAATGCCTGTTAGGGGGGATTTGGATGATGAACAGGGTAGAAATCTGCGGAATTGACACCTCAAAATTGCCTGTTTTGAAAGAAAAGGAAAAGTTGGAACTGCTGAAAAAAAGTAGAGCAGGCGATGCGGAAGCCAGAAAAAAGTTGATTAACGGGAATCTTCGGCTTGTTTTAAGTGTGGTACAGCGTTTTTCCAATCGCGGTGAAAATCCTGACGACCTGTTTCAAGTAGGATGTGTCGGATTGATTAAAGCGATCGACCATTTTGATATGACACAAAATGTAAAATTCTCCACCTATGCTGTTCCGATGGTGATTGGGGAGATTCGGCGGCATCTTCGGGATTTTTCACCGGTCAGAGTCAGCCGTTCCCTAAAGGATACTGCTTATAAAGCAATGCAGGCACGCGAAAAGCTGACAGCTGAATTTGGCAGAGAGCCCACCATAACGGAGATCACAAAAGTTGTGGGGCTTCCGAAAGAACAGGTGGTATTGGCGCTTGAATCGATTGTAGATCCGGTTTCGCTCTATGAACCGGTATTTTCGGACGGCGGCGATACGATCTATGTGATGGATCAGGTTTCAGATCAATCCAGCGATCAGAACTGGATTGATGAGCTTTCCATTCGGGACGCACTTGGCAAATTAAGTGATCGGGAAAAAAAGATTATCTCCCTTCGCTTTTTTCAAGGAAAGACACAGGTGGAGGTGTCCGAAGAGATTGGAATATCCCAAGCACAGGTTTCCCGTTTGGAAAAAGCAGCGCTTTGCAAGGTGAAAAACGGTATATAAAGGAAACACCTGCTTTTGTAGCAGGTGTTTTTTCTGGTGTTTTTCCAAACAGTATGGTATAACGGTTGAAAAACGGAAGGGGGATACAAAATGGAAGAATTGTTGCACAGTGCGCTTGTCCATTTGGCGGATTGGGCAATTTTATTTTTTGAATGGATGGGCGTGTTGATCATTCTGATTTCTGGATTTCGGGGAATTTATGATTTTATTCGCCGTGACCCCAAAACCCGGCTTACCCTTGCAAAGGGAATGGCGATGGGGTTGGAATTCAAACTGGGAAGTGAAATTCTCCGAACAGTGGTAGTCCGTGATTTTTCAGAGATTCTTACGGTGGGTGGTATAATCCTTTTGCGAGCAGCTCTTACCTTTTTGATTCACTGGGAAATTCGCACCGAAGAGCAGCATGATACGGGAGAATCTGTCCCGTTTTTTCCTTGGAAGAAAAAGGATTAGTCTATTTTACGAACAATCCCCATAGGCATTTGTTCGCAGCCTTGGCCAAGCGGATTTTGTTTCAGAATCTGTATTAATTTTTTGATGTCCAAATTTCGATGGGAGCAAGCAAGGATACATCCGCCCAAGTCGTTGCAATCTATGATGCAGACCGGCGTATGATTCAACACCTGTGATAGTTGGCGTGCGACTTTCTTTGGTTGAGAAGGAGCGGGAACAACGCAGTGATTGTAAGGCGCGATGGTAAAGGAGCAAGGGCCGTCAACTGCGGCGGCTTTCCTTCCTGCTACCCGGTAAAACCAGCCTTTCTGTCGGAAAAGTTTCCCCAAGGCGCCGGCTGCTGCCGCAAGTAGGATGCGGGGAAGGCCGCATTCCCAAATGGCGCATTGCATGGTTTCGGGCATGGAGAGGCCGATCCCGGTAGGCGTTTTCTGTACAAAAGAGGACAGAAAACGCGCGGCAAAGCCCGCTTGAATCGAATCTAAAGGATAAGCGCGCCCTTGTGCACAGGCAACCATCTTTTCGCTTAAAATGACGATATCACCGGGACGCAGCAATGGGGTGATATATTGTAATACCAGTTTATCCAGATCACAGCCCGCTTCTACCAGCGGAGTGGGGATGGCATAGCAAGCAAAACGCTCTGTTCCAACAGTGACAAACTCCTGCTTTTCCGGATTTACCTTAAAATATGGTTCGGGCATTCAGATTCCTTCTTTCATAGTTTCTGGATATATTATCGCAGATTCGGCAGAGGTTTGTAGGAAAATTCCCGAAAGGAAAACGGAAGAAATCTTAAAGTTTTTTAAAAGCTTTAAAAAAGTTGCGGGAGGTGGTCAAAATGTGCTATACTGATAAGGAATACAGGATTTACAGGAGGCTGTTATGGACGATAAATCGGAATTTCAATCGATCTTTACACGCTGCATTGCCAGAAAAGGCGCCGATAAACTGATGGCCTGGCTGGAACAGGGGGATTTTTTTACTGCGCCGGCTTCGACTCGCTATCATCTTGCCGAAGATGGCGGGCTCTGCCGGCACAGTATCCATGTCTATAAGAGGCTGGATGCACTGGTGAAATCGGAGGGGCTGGAGGTCTCGGAGGAAAGCGTGGCGCTTTGCGGACTGCTGCATGATTTGTGCAAAGCGGGCTTTTACAAAAAAGAAATGCGCAACATGAAAATCAATGGAAGCTGGCAGGAACGGCCATATTTTTCTATTGAAGATCAGTTCCCATATGGTCATGGGGAAAAGAGCGTCTTTTTAATTGAACGTTTTGTCCGGCTGACCACAGAGGAAGCGATTGCAATCCGCTGGCATATGGGAGGATACGATGAGGCGGTAAAAGGCGGTAGTATGGCTATTAACCAAGCCTATAATCTGTATCCGCTTGCCGTCTGCCTGCATATTGCAGATATTCAGGCGACCTATTTGGATGAAAATAAACCGAAAACACAGGATCCGGCACAGAAAGGATGACAATTATGGAAATGACCGAATATCGAGAGGATTTGTTTGATTATTGCCGCAAAATTCTTGCGGCTGATAGCCCCAGTGGGTATACAGGCAATGTCATTGCATTGCTGCGCCAGCTTGTCGAGGGGATGGGGTATTCCTTTGAAACAACAGTAAAAGGCTGCGGTGTTGTGACTGTAGAAGGCCGCAGCAGCGAAAAAACGGTAATGCTTTCCGCTCATGCGGATACGCTTGGTGCCATGGTACGCTCGATTACATCGGATGGAGAACTGCGATTCACAACGGTTGGCGGTCCCATCCTTCCTACCTTGGATGGGGAATATTGCAAAATCTGCACTCGCGAAGGAAGGATTTACACCGGCACGATTCTGAGCATGAGCCCGGCTGCCCATGTGTTTGAGGACAGCAGAACACGTCCGCGCGACGCGGATAATATGGTGGTCCGGATTGATGAAAAGGTCAAAAATGCGGAGGATGTCCGCGCACTTGGTATCGATACCGGAGATTACATCTTTATTGATCCCAAAACAACGGTGACGCCGTCCGGATTTTTAAAATCCCGTTTCATCGACGATAAGGGAAGTGCTGCCTGCCTGATGACCATTCTGAAAATCATGAAGGAAGAGCATTTGGTACCAGCTTACCGGACAAAATTCTTCTTCTCCGTTTATGAAGAGGTCGGACACGGCGCATCCTGGATTCCAGAAGATGTATCTGAGATGATCGCAGTGGATATGGGCTGTGTAGGCGCCGATCTGAACTGTACCGAATATGATGTTTCCATTTGTGCCAAGGATTCCGGCGGTCCGTATGATTACGAGCTGACCAGCCGGTTGGTTCGGCTTGCCAAGGAAAATGGAATTTCCTATGCGGTAGACATCTATCCATTCTATGGTTCCGATGTCGGTGCAGCACGGTCTGCCGGTCACGATATCAAAGGAGGATTGATCGGCCCTGGCGTTCATGCTTCTCACGGAATGGAGCGCACGCACGCCGAAGGTTTGGAAAATACCATCAAGCTGGCGATGCTCTATCTGGGATGCAAGGGAGAAGAGGATTGCTAATGAGCAGGATTCTTGCGGATTATCACATGCACTGTCGTTTTTCGCCCGATTCCCGCAGTGCCCCGGAGGAAATGTGTGCCGCTGCGGTGAAAGCGGGACTTGCAGAGATTGCCCTGACCGATCACTTTGAATTTTTTCCGCCCGGAAAATTTGCCGACAAACCGTATACGATTGCCAACATGCGGGAACAGCAGCGGGCTTTGGATCGCTGTCGGGAAAAATTTGCGGGGAAACTTGTCATCCGGAACGGGATTGAGGTGGGCCAGCCTCAGTGCAGCCCGGACGCTGCGGCGGAACTGATGCGGGAGGTTGCCTTTGATTATGTAATCGGTTCGGTTCACAAAATGAACGGACTGGATCTGGGACTCACCGAATACACGGATGAGAATATTCCGGCGCTTGTGAAACAGAATCTGGGAATGTTGCAGGTGCTGGCGGAAACCGGGGATTTTGACTGTATGGGGCATTTGGACATCATCAAACGGTATGCCGCCAATCAGGGAAAGCAAATTGACCTGATGGGTTGGAAAGATGAGGTGGAACCAATCCTTCGGACTTTGATCCGGCGGGGAAAGGGATTGGAAATCAATACCTCCGGGCTGCGGCAGTCGGCAAGAGAAACGCTGCCGTCTGTTGCGGTATTGCAATTTTATCGGGAGCTTGGTGGAGAGGTTCTGACCATCGGTTCGGATGCCCATCGGCCAGAGGATGTAGGAGCCGGTTTTGATGAAGCGCTATTGGTTGCCAAAGCAGCCGGATTCCGGCAGATTGCGGTCTATGAAAAACGGCAGCCGCGGTTTTACGGAGTTTGAAAGGAGCAGAACAATGCATCTTCATATTATTTCCTGTCGAATCCTTTACCGGGAACTGAGTATGGCAGCCGCTCTTTCTCCCAATCAGACCACGGTAAGCTGGATGACGCAGGGATTGCATGAAAAGCCTGAACAGATGCCAGCAGCACTCCAAGCGGAGATTGACCGGATCGAACAAGCCGCTGCGAATGGGGAACTGCGGCAGAACCCTGATGCTATTGTGATGGGGTATGGGCTTTGCTCCAATGGGGTGGCTGGTCTTGTTGCACGCAACATCCCGCTGGTTATTCCCCGGACGGATGACTGTATCGCCTTATTTCTCGGTTCTCAGAAACAATATTTAGATTTGTTCAAGCAGCATCCGGGCACTTATTGGGTAAACGGCGGCTGGATTGAAGAGGCTAAATTGCCTTCTCCGGATGGGTACCGCCAGATGCGGCAGGAGTTTGTAGAGCTTTACGGCGAAGAAAATGCCGATTTCCTGATGGAAAGCGGCATTGGCTGGGGTTGGACAAAGAATTATCATGCCTGTGGATACATCAAGCCGTCGGGATTTGAGCACTCTTCCTGGCGGAAATTCGCTCAAGAATTTGCCAATACATATGGTTGGGAGCTTTTTGAAACGCCTGGCTCCAATCGTCTTTTGGAAAAGCTGCTTGCCGGTGATTGGGATGAAAAGGAGTTTCTGGTTTGTCCGCCCGGACACCGGGTTGTGCCGACCGGCGCTGCGGATAAGATTCGAGCGGAAATATAAAGAACGGGGGTTCCCGGTTATTTCCGGGAACCCCGCTGTTTTCATTTATGATTCCGCTGTTTCGCCAGAAAGATGGGAAAGCGCACAGATTGCGGCAAATCCGGCAGCCAGCATGATCGGGCAGATGAGCCAGTTGATCCCGGAGGGAATGCCGGGGAACACCTCCGGCAGAGATCCCAAAAGAAAACCAATAATAACCGGATAGGAGATCTGTGGGAACTGTACCATTGCTTTTTCCAGAGCTTTAATCATTAATAGGGTACCACCCAGCATACCAATCCCCATCGGAGCCAGGAAGAGCAGATCTAAATTGGAGATTGCAGTCATGGTCGGCTCATAAAGGTCAAAAAGCAGCAGCATGTAAGAAAGGCTGATACCAGGTAAAATCAATGCGACTGCCAACAAAACGCCGGCGAAAATCAAAGTAATCAGATAAACCGGAAGGTTGTCCGGGCTAATTTCAAACAAATTGTCCGGACGGAGGTACATGAGCGATACGATCGCAACGCCGGCTAACACATAAAGCAGCTGATGCCAACGGAGTTTGCCGTTGATTTTGGAATGGTGGATCAATGCGGGCAAGCCGCCTAAGATTGCTCCCAGAAAAAAAGACAGCATGGGGAATTTATATTGTTCGGTGAGCTTTAAAATGATGCCGGAAAAGAGAAAGACACCTAACAGTCCGCCGCAGGCAAAGGTTGCAAGAAAAATAAAATGTTTTTTGGGATTTTTAAAAAAATGACTGACTGCGGATAAAAGTTTATCATATACGTTGAGGATGATCGCCATTGTACCGCCGCTGACACCCGGGATCAGCATGGATGCGCCGATAACCAGGCCTTTCAGTCCGTTGATCAGATGCGTTTTCATAGGATGTTCCTTTCTGTTTAAAGCTTAACATTTTTATTATACACCACATTGCCGGGATTTGACAAGGGATAACATAAAATTTAAGGGAATCCTTATATTTATTAGGAAGGAGATATAAATGAAAGAATTATTAAATATGCAAAAGGAGTTTTTTCAAACAGGACAGACAATACCGCTTTCGTTTCGATATCAGCAACTGGAAAAACTGGCAGGAATGCTTCGGAAAAATGAGAAAGAGATCCTTTTCGCTTTGCAGGAAGATTTGGGAAAATCATATTTTGAAGGATATGCAACCGAAGTCGGCTTGCTTTTAGAGGAAATCAAAGTGGCAAAGAACCAGCTTAAAAAGTGGGTTGCTCCCCGCAAGGTTTCTGGTCCAATGACTCAATTTCCATCCAAAGGATGGCGGTATCCCGAGCCGAAAGGCTGTGCGCTGATTGTTTCGCCCTGGAATTACCCGCTGCAGCTTACCCTTGCGCCGTTGATTTCCGCTGTAGCGGCGGGATGCTGCGCTGTTTTATCGTTGCCAACCGATGCGCCGCAGACTTCCACGCTCATTTCCCGGATGGTAAAGGAGAACTTTCCGGAGGAATATTTAGCGGCCCGGATGGGAACGATTCCCAACAACACAGAGCTTTTTCATCTGCCCTTTGATCAGATCTTTTTTACCGGCAGCCCGCGCGTCGGCAAGATTGTGCTGGCTGCCGCTGCTGAAAATCTGACGCCGGCAACGCTGGAGCTTGGCGGAAAAAGCCCGTGTGTGGTTCTGGCGGACGCTGACATTCGGCTTGTTGCTCGGCGGATTGTCTGGGGAAAGTGCCTGAATGCGGGACAGACCTGTGTGGCGCCAGACTATATTCTGGTGGAACAAAGTTGTCGGGATGCACTTGTTTCCGCCATCCGTGAGGAAGCAAAGCGTCAGTTTTCAAACGATATGCTGAAAAATCCGGAGTATCCGCGGATTGTAAATGAAAAACACTTTGCACGTTTACAGTCCCTTTTAGATGGGCAGAAAATCCTATTGGGCGGAAAATGTGATGCGGCTTGCCGAAAGATGGAACTCACTTTGGCGGATAACCCGGATCCGGAAAGTCCACTGATGCAGGAGGAGATTTTTGGACCGATCCTGCCAGTGATCCCAATAGAAAACGCAAAAAAAGCCGCAGAGTGGATTGCAGCTCGTCCCAAACCACTTGCTTGCTACCTGTTTACAGGAGATCTGCGCCGCGGTCGAAAATGGATGCAGAGTGTATCGTTTGGCGGTGGATGCCTCAACGATACCATTGTGCATCTGACTAGCCCCAACCTGCCATTTGGCGGGATCGGTAATTCCGGAATGGGCAGCTGCCACGGAAAAGCGGGATTTGATACCTTTACCCATGTGAAGTCTGTGCTGGAGCGGTCGGTGCGAATGGATATTGGGATGCGGTATGCACCTTATGGGGAAAAGCTGGAGAAGCTTAAGAAGTTGATGCGTTGATCACAAAATTCAGTATTTTTTTGTTGGTAAATCTTAATGTATTATTAAGCTTTGTAACCGGAATTCTATTGATATTTTTCTGTCAAATATGTTATACTGATGGTGGCCTGATTTGATCCAAAAATAGACGGGAGGGAAAATCCAAATTAACAAGTTTATGACGTTAGGAGCGAAAGAATGAGCCTGATTCATGTAAAGGATATCCGAAAGGTATATCGGGTAGACAAGGAACGTGTTGTAGCACTGAACCGTATTAACCTGGAAATTGAGCAGGGGGAAATCTGCTGTATTTTAGGAACCTCCGGTTCAGGAAAGTCCACGCTGCTGAATATCATGGCCGGGTTGGAAAAGCCGACAAAGGGCTCTGTTCTGATTGGGAAGCAGGATATTGCGCAGATGACGGAAAAGCAGCTTGCCTTATTCCGACAGCTGAATATCGGATTTATATTTCAGTCCTATAATCTGATGCCAACAATGACAGCAGTCGAAAATGTGGCGTTGCCGTTGATGTTTAAAGGAATTGCTCGCAAAGAACGGAATAAGGAAGCAAAAAAGATGCTGAAGCGGGTAAATCTTGGCAGCCGGCTTTCCCATAAGCCGACCCAGATGTCCGGTGGACAGCAGCAGCGGGTTGGCATTGCGCGTGCATTTGTGGCAAAACCCAAAATTGTCTTTGCGGATGAACCGACTGGAAATCTGGATTCTAAAACAACGACAGAAGTGATGGAAATGATTGTCCGAATGGCAAGGCGGTACCATGAAACGCTGATCCTGGTTACTCATGACCAGGAGATTGCACAGTATGCGGACCGGATTATTCATCTTGTGGACGGGAATATCGTCAGTGATAAACCCAATCAGTCTATCATTGCAGCGGAGCCCGAAACGGAAAAAACCGCTGTGGAAAAAAATGTTGACCTGGCTGCCGAGGTAGCCAAATGACAGGAAAAGGAGGCTTTTCCGTTTTCGGAAAAATAATACTATGAAAAAGATTACAACAAAACGTGCGGTTGGATTTGCCGCAGCAATGATGATGACACTTTGCCTGATTCTTTCTGCAATTCCGGTTTCGGCTGCGGGTTCGCTGTCCGCAAGAGCTACTGTTGCATCAGGTAGTTTGGAAAGCACCGCTTCTTCAGATATTATTGTATATTTTACTCACAGTGATTATAGTGGTGCTACACCTTCTGAAGCCAAGGTCACAGCAAACGGAAGCGGCGGTCTTTCCTGCAGCTATTCCGGTACGGCTTCTGTGTCAGGAAGTGATGGAGCACTTTCCTTCCAGATTACAATTCCCAAAAGCAATGTTTCCTATGACGGTATGAGCAGTGCTGGACTTACGTTAAATGTTACATATACAGGCGGTGCGGGCGGCAGCTACAGTACAACAACGACTGTTCCGGTAACCAAAGACCCTCAGGACAATACTCCTGTCACTCCGCCAGCGATTGCGGGAAATATCTTTACTATCCAGGAAGATGCGCCGATTCCGTCGATTGATGCCGGCAAACAGGCGGAGCTTTCTTATCCGATTGAGAGCAGTAAGCGAATTTCAGGCGATGTGCAGATTACCGCACAGCTTCCCGAACAACTGTATTTTACCACTGCTTCGGCAACCCAGACCATGAGTTTTATTCGCAGCGGTGCACAGAAATACACGTTTACAGTGTCGGCGGATTCGGAACTGAAATCCGGTACCTATCCGGTAACGCTCACCGTGAATTATAAATACAGCGGTGAGGCGAAAAGTGAAACCATCACCACTTATGTAAAAGTAAATGGCAAAGCAGCTGCAGAAGAAGCCGTGAGCGATCTGGTTGTGACGGGTTATACGGTGAATCCTTCCAATGTCAAAGCTGGCGCTAATTTTAAAATTGCGGTCACTGTAAAGAACAACGGCAACGCAACCTGCAAAAATGCGTTGGTGACAATGGGCGGCAGCTCCATGTCTACGGAAGCGTTTACCATGAACGGAACATTAGATTCCCAAACCATCAGCTCGTTGGCGGCAGGCGCTTCGACTACACTGACTTTCTCGCTTTGCTCCAATTCCAAGATGGCTTCCGGCAACTATATTCTGGAGGCAGCGATCGGCAGTGGGGAAACCAGTACAACTTCCAAGATTTTTGTACCCGTTACCGGAAATCCGGAAGCTGCCAGTGAAGAAGCCAAAAATGAGAGTACCCCACAACTGATTATCGATAGCTATACTTATGGGGAAGAAGGCGTGACTTCGGTAGTTGGCGGGGAAGTCTTTACCCTCTCTGCTGTCATTCGGAATACCGGCAAGATTGCAGTTTCTAATGTGAAGATCACTGTTTCCGCAACAGCGGATGCTGAAACCGGCGGAGCATTTTCTCCTGCAAATTCTTCGAATACCTTCTACATCGAAAGTATTCCTGCCGGAGGCTCGATTACACAGAGCATTGACCTGCTGCCTAAAGCAGATGCAAAACCAAAATCTTATGGGGTTGATTTTGCTTTTTCCTATGAAGCACTGGTTAATGATGAACTTGTAACCAAAGACCTTACGCAGACGATTGCGATTCCGCTGACACAGCCTGACCGTTTTGAGGTGGGGGAACCCACAATGTATGGCCCGGTAGATTTTGGTCAGACATTAAACGGATATGTTTCCTATGTCAATAAAGGAAAATCCACGATTTTTAACCTTTCTATGAAAGTGGAAGGGGAAGGCTTTACAACGGCTGAAGCGGAAACCTACATCGGTAATGTGGAATCGGGCAGTTCAGACGGATACGATATTGCGATCAATCCCACACAGGCTGGTCCGATCAGCGGTACGATTACCTTTACCTATGAAGATTCCAATGGCGACACCAAAGAAATTGTCAAGAATTTCCAATCCGAAGTGATGGAGTATGTAGAACCGGAAATTCCGGATGGCGGAATGATGGATCCCAATATGCCGGTTGACGCAGAAGGCGGAATGCCTATCTGGGGATGGATTGCCATCGCAGGCGGTGCGGTTGTTGTGATCGTAATTGCCGCCGTTGTGGTTTCCAAAATTGTCAAAAAGAAGAAACAGGCTGCGTTGGACGCAGAAGATGACTATGACGATGATGATACAGGAGCACAGCAATGAGAATTGGAGATATGGTCCGTGTGAGCCTGTCGAACCTCTGGAAACGGAAGGTCCGGACCTTATTAACAGTGACAGGCGTTGTCGTGGGAACCTGCGCAATCGTTGTGATGATTTCTCTCGGCCTTGGAATGCAGAAAACCATGCAGGAATCGCTGGCACAGATGGGGGATTTGACCATCATCAGCATTTATAACTATCAGGCAAACCCGGATGCCGCTCCCCTGGATGATGAAGCTCTAAAGAAGATCCGTGAAATGGAGCATGTAGCAGTGGTTACACCTTCATACGATCCGGAAAACTGGGGGTTCTGCACCATTAAAAGCGGGAAATATCAATACGATAGCGGAATCGTGGGCGTCGATATGAGTGCACTGGCTGCTCTCGGTTATGAGTTGCAGGAAGGGGAACTTCCCCAGCCAAATGAGCAGGGAAACTATGACGGAATCGTCTTGTTTTCTTCCGAATCTGTCTATAATTTCCGTAATCCCAAAAAGAATAATGGCTTTTTTATGGGTGGTATGGGATCCAGTAGCGGAGAAGAACCTCCTGTTAATGTATTGGAGGATAAGCTGGAGATTGTCATCAACAAAACAGAAGAATCTTCCAAGAAGCAACCGACCTATAAAGTGACCTGTCCCGGCATATTGATGACAGACTGGAGCAAACAGCCAAGTCCGTACAGTGTTTTTATGGATGTCAATTATATGCGGAAGCTGGAGCAGGAATATAAAAAGCTCAACGGTATCAAAGAAGATCAGAATAAGAAATTTGCCTATCAGACTGTGATCGTCAAGGTAACCGATATGAAATATGTTGCGGAAGTGGAAGATGCAATCAAAGCGATGGGGTATACCAATACCAACTCGATGGAATCCATCCGCAAGCCGCTGGAAGAGCAGTCCCGTCAGCAGCAAATGATTTTCGGCGGATTGGGAGCGATCTCCTTATTTGTTGCAGCACTTGGCATTACTAATACCATGATTATGTCTATTTATGAACGAACACGCGAAATTGGAGTAATGAAGGTGCTTGGCTGTGTAGTTGGCGATATTCGTACCATGTTTTTGATGGAAGCCGGTACAATTGGCTTTATCGGTGGCGTAATCGGCTTGGGCATTAGCTATTTATTATCGTTCCTGATAAATACTTTTGGGGGCGGAAGTGGAGGCAATATCAATACGATTGGCGGAATGGGAATCGGCGGTGTTTCCATCATTCCTTGGTGGCTGGCGCTTGGAGCGCTTGTTTTTGCCACAATGGTGGGATTGGTGTCCGGATTCTCCCCGGCTAACCGTGCCGTAAAAATTAGTGCGCTTACTGCAATCCGTCAGGAATAATACAAAAGGACCTCTGTATGTTTGGGTACAGAGGTCCTTTGTTCATCGATTCTGCATGGGAGATTGTAAACAATTTACAAAATGTGCAGAATATGTCGGGATTACCTCTTCCATAATGCCATAAAATGTGGTATAATAAATAGGAAGTCTTGATTGGCACAGAAAACCCCATTATGAAAGGAGCAGGGGAGATTCCCCGAATGTTTTATGGAAATTAACAAAGCAACTGCAAACCCCGCTGTTGTAGCAGCAGTTAACACCTTTATTAAGGAGCAAACTCCGCGGCATGAACTGGATATGATCAATACTTTGATTCGTGCACGGTTTATGTCACCGGTAATATTTTCTGAACCTGTGATCGATGGTAAAATTCCGAAAAATGCGCAGATTCAACAGTATGTGCTGAATAATAAAGATGGGGAGCGGTTCTTCCTTGCTTTTACTGATTCCGAAGCGATGGGAAAATGGGCCAAAGAAGAAAAGCGCGATTTTGTACTGCTGACTTTGGCCGAGCTTCTGGCATTGATTAATCACGCAAAAGAAGAGGAGATTAAAGGAGTTGTAATCAATCCATTCCTTCAAAACCTGACTCTTACCAAAGATATGCTGTTGAACCTGCCGAAACGCCAACAGGCGCTTTTAAAGGCTCTTCCGCCTCGTTTCCTTTTGGGAAAACCGAAAGAGGAGCCCGAAGAACTGGAAGAAGCCTTAAGCCGGTATTTTAAGAAAAAGCAAAAAGCAGTGCAGGAAGCATGGATGCTGATGGCTCTTCGGGAAGGCACCAAAAAGCCACGCCTGATGTTGGTAGTAGATTATGAAGGGGAACCGGAAGATGCGAAAGAGCTGTTTCCTGCAATCATTGAGGAAGCGAAGTCTTATCTGAAAGAGGACGAAGGAATGGATGTCGTCCGCCGGGATGGGAAATTTGCGGAAGAGGTTTTGTCCAAAAATGATCCATTCTATCAGAAAAAAACCGGTTTGTTCTGGTAATATCAAACCCGCACCGAAATCGGTGCGGGTGATTTTTTTATTTATTTTTGAATTCCACTTCTACATCACCCATCCCTGTTTTAGCGGTAATCTGTGGTGCGGTGTCGTTTTTTTGAACAAAAGTGCCCTGCACATAGTTGTTGTTTACTTGAATATCTCCCATATCGGTGGAAAGATCAAAGGCATAATCAGTCGTAGCTCCGCTGAGTTTCAGTTTAATATCTCCCATACCACTGGTTGCGCTCATACTGCCGGTTAAGGCTCCAGAAATTTCGATATCTCCCATTCCAGGGGTTAGAACAGCATTGCCAATGCTGCAGTTTTCCAGTTGAATATCGCCGGTTCCAGCTGTTGCTGTGATGCTGTCTATCGAGACATTTTCCATATCAATATCACCCAAATCACTATTGTATTCCAGGTCTGTAATGGGGAGATTTTCCAATTCCAAATCGCCTAAATCGGAGTTTACTATTAAGGAAATGGCAGTGTCAGATGGAAGATAGATTTTGATACTGCTGTCATCATCACCAAATAAATTGATGGAAAGGCCTTCGTCCTTTTCTTCCCGGATGGTTAGGATGCCATCAATAATCTGATAAGAAACAGTGCTGTGAGTTTTATCTTCCCATTCCATATAGGTAGAACGTCCAGCTGAAATTTCCAAATCTGAAATAGAAAGGGAGGCATCTATTCCAGTAATTTTGGAAGTATCAATCGAAAGACGGCCCCGATTCCCTTCCAGAGTTGTCCATCCGTTTGTCTGTAGTTCGTTCGATATGCCGGAATCAGACGGAATAGAAGATTCGATGTCTAGTGTTTGGGAATTTTCGGAGTGAATGGAAGGTTCAGATGGGTTTGAAAGTTCATAGTTGGATTGTGAATTTGTGCTGTGATCGGTGTCCATACGGAATCCTTCGCGGTCTGCAATCAGCCTGACATTTCCAATTTGTGCCATTGTTCCATTTCCGCCCAATGCAGCAGCAGAAACATATAACGCTCCGCCCAGTATGAGCAAACCAACGGCTGCCGCAGCTAAAATTAACAATGTTTTTTTCATTTTCATCATCCTTTCTGTTTGGCGGAATATTTTTTCCATGCATTTGGAATGGATTTACCCAAATGCTTTGCCTTTTTCCAACACCAAGGGAAAAAATATTTGGTTAATAGATAGGTGAGAATTCCCATCAGCAAAGCGCTGCCAAAGTAGAGCAGGGATAAGCCAATCAGCAGCATGGCGTCTGCGGAAGGAAGAACCGGGATTGCCAAAATCAATGTGCAGATACCAGAAAACAGAAATGCGATTGCCATGATTGAAACGGTAATGAAGATGGAAAAAATAATGATTATAATGCTTAAAATTATGGATAATACTGTAGCTGCAACTGGGATCCAGAGAAATGAGGTTAGGATTACCAGCAACCAGAATGTAGTAGAATACTTTTTCTTTTCTGTCTGTGGAGATTGGGTTTGAAATGGTGCATGCGGCACAGTGGGAAGAGTCGATCCAGCATTTGCGATAATATTTCTGGCCAGATCTGCCGGCGAACCGAGTTCTTCGATGACATGCTGTTCATTCTCTTCCCCCGCGTCATCGAAATATTCCTCATAATAACGAACGGCGTCCTCCTGTTCACTGAACGGCAGGGAGGACAATTCTTTTCTCAGCTCGTCCAAATATTCATTCTTTGTCATATTGCTCCTCCTTGATCAGAATCCTGTCAACTTTTTGACGAAATTCCATCCATTCCGTTCGGTATGCTTTTGACAGGTCGCGGCCTTTT
Source organism: uncultured Clostridia bacterium (assembly GCA_944382875.1). GTDB lineage: Bacteria > Bacillota > Clostridia > Oscillospirales > Ruminococcaceae > Merdivicinus. The sequence continues at coordinate 123,305 of CALWNQ010000004.1, read as the reverse complement.
CCGGTGATTCGATAATATCTCCGGTTCCGGCCTTGGAACGGTTCATCATATGTTTCCAGTGCGCCGTCTTTTTGCAGCCGCCGCAGTACCGGATACAATGTTGATTCGGAAATATCAAAAATAGTTCGGATTTGCTGTGTCAGTTGGTAGCCATAAGCATCTCCGCTGTCCAATACGGACAGGACGCAGGCATCCAATAGGGAGGATCCGATTTGAAATGCCACAATATCCCTCCTTGACAAACAATATTATATTTCATATAGTATCTGATGACACGTATATTATATATCGTATAATATTATTTGTCAATAGGATGTAAGGATCTTTTAGGGAATTTTTTCAAAAGTTGAGAAGTGCATAAGAGCACTGCAAAACAACAAAGAGTGATCCCGATTCGGACTACAGCGTCCGGCGTGGATGAAAGAGCAAGCGCATTTGCCACCGTATTGCCCGCAAACGCGGATAAGCAGATGCCACCGGCCGGCAGAAGGATCCATTGCAGCGGACGGATCCGCAGGTGGGTGACAGTTGCTAAACGGGAAACGCTCAGGGTGGAGTTTAAAAAGGTACTGGCGAACATCACCACAATGTATCCGTTTACGCCATAAAGCGGCAGCAGGAAGTAAAGCAGGCAGATACTCATGGCAGAATCAAGAATGCTGTAACGTAGTACACTGACCTGTTCATCCAATCCTTTTAAAATGCTGTCCGCCACATTGTCCAAATACATCAGTGGTGTGAGCGGCGCCAGAACACCCAACATACTGCCCACACCAGGTTGCTGGTATACTGCAAATCCGAGCTGTTCCGGGAAAAAGACAAAAATCCCGGTCATAGCGGCGGAAAAAATCAATGTAGAAGAAACTGCTTTTTCCACAATTCGGCTGATGCGTTTTTCATCGCCAACTGCGCGGGATTCCGCCATTTCCGGGACAAGAAGGCTTGCAAAAGAGGTGAGCAGTGCAGCCGGAAAGGTAAGAATTGGCATTACCATCGCTTCGGTCATCCCATACTGCGCTAGCGCACTGGAACCGGAAGCCCCGTATTTTCGGAATCCTAACGGGATTAACAGGTTTTCGATGGTACGAAGTGTAGATTTCAGATAGCTGCTGAGCGCGACTGGCACTGTAATACGGAGCATTCGGCTGGTGATTCCCGGGGAAGAAACCCGCGTGAATTTCCGGCGGTTTCGGTCGTACAGATATAGGATCAGAGAATAAAAAAAGGATATCGCCTCACCGCCAAGGCATCCAGCGGCAGCCGCCGCGCAGGCGAGGGACAGATCATCCGCCGGAACCAGAAGCCGAAACAGCAGAATCGATACCGCCATGTGGGAGAGTTGCTCGACAATTTGCCCGGAAGAAGATTTTCCGGCTTTGCGCAAGGCGAAAAAGTAGCCGCGCAGACTAGAAGAAAACGCCATAAAGGGAAGTGCAAAAGCCAGAATCCGCAGAGAGAGAATTGTCCGATTGTCGCCAAGAAGGCAGTTTCCGATCCACGGGGCGAGGACAAACAGCAACACAGCAGCTAAAATACTAACGAGCAAGCCGTACCGCATACATTTGCGCATAGCATCGTCGGCTCCTGCGTAATTGTTGGCTGCAACCTCCTCCGAAACTAGCCGGGTTACAGTCAGGTAGATGCCGGAGGTTGCCAAAGTGCCAGCCAACATATAAACCGTTGCGATGAGCTGAAACAGCCCCATCCCCTCGGCACCCATTTTCCCCGACATCCAAGCGCCAAAAGCAACGCCCAGTCCACGGAGTGCAAAGGAACCAGCAATCAGGATCAGGGCGTTTTCAAAAAACAACCGGCGTTTCGACTTTTTTCTACCAAAAAAATACGGATTCATATCCAATCCCCCTGTTCTTATGGGAAAGTATATGAATCCGTTCACAGAAACATTCTATTCACCTGAAACAAGCACCAGACGGTCGTCTTGTTCGATGTGGGTACTGCCGTTTGGAATAACGGCGCGGCCGTTCCGCCAAATCATAACAACAATTCTGTTTTTCCAGTCAATTTGCGAAATTTTCCGTTTTTCCCAACTGTGTTTTGCCGTCACCGTGACCTCTTCCAGACGAATATCTTCACTTAACTCGCACTGGATCGCGCTGATGATTAAAATATCCTGCGGAAGAAGGACTGTTTTGCCGCGCGGCAGAATTTTTTGTTGGTTACGAAGGATAATTGCCACCCGCATCATTGGCGGAAAGGGGATTTCCGAAATTTTTTTACCGCACCACTGATGATCGGATTGCAAGGCAAATTGAAAAAAGCTGATGTCCTCTTCCTCCTGGTAATCGTTAAAGGTTTTTAAGACATTTTCGCTGTCATCAATCATCCCAAGCCGTTTGGATATTAACGGAAGCAGTGTGCCTTGAATGCCAATGGAGAGCAGGACAATACAAAAGACAATATGGAAAACATCATTTTTCGTGTAGGCGCTGCTGACAGTTGCCATAATGGCAAAAATGATCGAGGATGCGCCGCGCAGGCCGGACCAAGCAACCAGCGCCTGCTGCTGTGGTTTACAGCGAAAGGGCGTTAGAAGCAGGATGGTTGTAACCGGACGGCTGATAAACGTTAAAAACAGGGCGATGCAAAGTGCAGGAAATAGAATCGAAGGGAGTTGGGACGGGAAGGAGAGCAGTCCGAGCAGAAAAAAGACCATGATCTGCATCAGGCTGGTCAGTCCGTCAAAGAAATGTACCATTGTTCCTTTTTCCCGGATTTTTGTATTGCCTAGTACAATGCCGACCAGATATGTACTGAGATATCCGTTTCCGCTGCACAAAGTGGGGAGAGCATAGGCAAGAAGCGCGATTGCCACCGTAAAAATAGCGCCAAAACCAGAATTATCCAACTTGATATGTCGGAAGCACCATACAGATATCCAGGAGATCAGCACTCCGAACAAAAGCCCGAAAAAGATCTGTGCGAATATCAAGTAGAGGATGGAGGCAGTAGAGCGGGAGCCTTCCATAATTCCTAAAATAATGACAGTGAGCATATATGCCCAGGGATCGTTTGCGCCGCTTTCCAGTTCGAGCATGGATGCAGTTCCGAAACGAAGGTTCAGCTTTTTGGATCGCAGGATGGAAAAGACTGAAGCGGCATCGGTAGAGCTGAGAACAGCGCCAATGAGAAGTCCTTCCAGCCAGCTGAAACGCAGTACCAGATGACAGAACAATCCGGTCAGTAGCGCGGTGAGCAAAACGCCGACTGATGAGAGTAGTACAGAGGCAGGCGCTACTTTTTTGGCTTCTTGCCAGTTTGTACCGTATCCTCCGTAAAAAATAATAAAAATGAGTGCAATAGAACAGGCTTGCTCCGCAAAATGAAAGTCCTCGAACGGAATCTTGAGGATACCATCCGATCCGAACATCATTCCCAGAAGAATAAAGCCAAGCAGAACGGGAATTCCAATTCGATTGGAGAGCTTTGTACAGAGAATACAAATCAGAATGACGACAGCAGTCAATACCAGTATGAGGGGCAATATATTTCCACCTTTCCATTATGTCCTATATTCTTATTATACACGATTTTGCTTCGTTTTGGAATGAAAAATGCTAATTGTTTACAAAAACAAAATAAGAGCCGCACAAATCGGCTCTTATCTAAATTTTATCTTGGCTTTTTCATGGTAAGAGAGATGCGTTTTTTGACAGGATCAACCGATAAAACCCACACGGTTACAACATCCCCGACCTTAACGGCATCCAATGGATGGCGGATGAACCGGTCGCTAATTTGAGAAATGTGGACAAGGCCGTCTTGATGTACGCCGATATCGACAAAAGCGCCAAAGTCGATAACATTGCGAACAGTGCCTTTCAGCTCCATGCCAGGTTTTAGATCTTTCAGTTCCATTACATCGGTGCGGAGAAGGGGAGGCGGCAGCTCATCACGGGGATCACGGCCCGGTTTCATCAGTTCCTCAATAATGTCCCGCAGTGTTGGTACACCAATTCCCAGTTTTTCCGCCAACGCAGGGATTCCGGCTTTTTCCGCCCGTTCTCTGAGTTCTGAAAGAGATTGCTGCCCGATATCCTGCATGGTGTAGCCACAGGCTGCGAGCAGTTCTTTTGCGGCGCTATATGATTCCGGATGGACACCTGTGGAATCCAATATTGAATCTCCATCGGTAATTCGCAGGAAGCCGGCACACTGTTCAAAAGCTTTAGCGCCCAGCTTGGGTACCTTTTTCAGCTGTTTGCGATCCAGGAAACGACCGTTTTCTTCGCGATAGGTAACGATATTCTGTGCGACAGCCGAATTGATGCCGGAAACGCGGGCGAGCAGAGGCTGGGAGGCGGTGTTGAGGTCAACTCCCACACCGTTTACACAGGCTTCTACTACGCCGTCCAGCGCTTCGCCGAGCTGTTTCTGCGGCATATCGTGCTGATACTGCCCAACCCCGATCGCTTTGGGATCAATTTTCACCAGTTCGGCGAGCGGATCCTGTAAACGGCGCGCAATCGATATCGCTGACCGCAGCGACACATCAAACTGCGGAAACTCTTCTGCGCCCAGTTTGGAGGCGGAGTAAACTGAAGCACCGGCTTCGGATACAATCACATAGGAAACCTTTTCCGGGATTTCCCGCAGCATTTCTGCGACAAACTGTTCGCTCTCCCGTGATGCGGTTCCGTTTCCGATGGCGATAACATCGACATGATACTTGCGAATCAGGGCGACCAGTGTCTTTTTAGCGCCTGCGATGTCCTTGTGTGGAACAGTGGGATAGACCACTGTGGTATCCAGAACTTTTCCCGTTCCATCCACCACCGCGATTTTGCAGCCGGTACGGAATGCCGGGTCAAACCCCATTGTAACAGCATTTTTTACGGGTGGTTGCAGCAAAAGCTGCCGGAGATTTTCGGAAAAGAGCCGGATGGCTCCTTCGGAAGCCTCCTCCGAAAGCTGTGCCCGGATATCCCGTTCGATTGCCGGGAAGATCAGGCGGGTAAAACTGTCAGCGCAGGCTTCGGCAAGAAGGGATGCAGCAGGCGTGGTATTTTTGCAGAATTTTTTCTGTAAAGCGGAAATAGCCAGATTCTGGTCGACCGAAATGGATGCGCGGAGGAATCCTTCCCGTTCGCCGCGTTCGATTGCCAAAATCCGGTGGCCTGCAACCTTGTGAAGCGGTTCGGAAAAGTCGTAGTAATTTTCATATACCGAATTCTCATCCGGGTTTGTTGCCTTGGACACCAACAAACCCGTGCGATATGCAAACGAACGCAGTTCTTTTCGGATCTCCGCGTTATCTGAGATATCTTCTGCAAGAATATCCTGCGCACCGGCAAGCGCCTGTTCTGGGGTGGTGATACCTTTTTCTTCCGAGAGATAGATGGCGGCTTGTTGTGCCGGATCGCCTTGTTGCTGGGAAAGAATCCAGGCAGCCAGTGGTTCCAACTCTTTTTCCCGTGCGACAGAAGCGCGCGTTTTCCGTTTGGGCCGAAACGGACGGTAGATATCCTCTAATTCGGTGAGAGTTTTGGCATTTTCCAAGGCTTTTTCCAGCTCTGGGGTGAGCTTTTCCTGTGCCGCGATAGCGGTGCGGATTTCATCCTGCCTTTTTTCAAAATTTCGCAGATAAGTCAGTCGTTCCGAAAGCTGTCGAAGCACCTGATCGTCCAGCGATCCGGTTGCTTCTTTCCGATAACGGGCAATAAAGGGAATAGTATTTCCTTCGTCAAGCAAAGCAACGGCACTTTCTACCTGTTTGAGGGAAATTTGCAATTCCCCTGCGAGCTTTTCCATGATGTTGATAAGGCATCCGTCCTTTCAAAAAAAGAGCGGGATAAGGTTCCCCTTACCCCGCAGGAAACGAATTAGTAGTCAAGACTGGGTTCTTCGCCGTTCAGCAATTTCTCAATATTCTGTTCCATTCGAGTGAGATAAGCAGAGCGGGCGGTGAAATCAATATTGCCATTTAAGCCAAGCGCAATGCGGCGGTCAGAAATTTGGTAAATATCGATCGTGTCGGTGTGATCCGGGTCGTTGTGGTAATGATAGGTAATGCTGCAGACAAGATCACCGGTTTCTCCATCGAGATTGATTTCTTCTGCCGGCGCGGACAGGAAGTATTGATACATCAGACGATAGTTGTCTATATTCAGCAATTCGCCGTTGTAATACACTTTTTCAAGCTCCGGCTCTTCTGCTTCCTCACCGTCTTCCGGTTCTTCCGGCTCGCCGAGTTCCATGATAAAGGAGTAGGTTTTGCCGTTCAGCATCAGGTCAACCTGCGAAACATCGTCAATGTATGGCAAATAGATCAGGGAAGAAAGCATCATGTTAAGATCAATGCTGATCCAGGGAAGATTACTTTCCGCACAGACAAAGATAACGTCTTTGCCGTCAGCCATCACATAGCGGTTGCCGTTATCATCGCTGTTTCCGATAACCAGACGGAAATCTTCACCATCCCGGTTGAATTCCACTGTTGCATAAGGATCATCAAAACCATAGGATGTGAGTTGTTCCTCAGTAGGATGAACAGCCTCCACACTGTCGGCGGTTAATCCGCTTGCTGCCTGGATAATAGTGGAAGAGTTGGTGGAATGGAGGGATGCATTAACCGGGCTGGTAATCAGCCAGGTGGAACCGCTCATTCCATAGCTTTCCATTTCTTCATTATACTCATCCATGACAAAGGTGAAGGGAGTATCGCCCAATTCTTCGGTGAGAGAACCGCCAGTGATTGACATGGAGCGAATTTCTGCCTCTGTGGGTGCAGTTTCTCCTTCTTCCACTTCCGGTGCCACCCAAGTGCTGATCACAGTCAGATCCACGAAATCAGTTACTTTATAGTCTGCATAAGGTGCGATAGAGGAACCCAATGCGTAAACGGATGTGTCATCATTAACCATTCCGTAACAGCCAGAACCGGTTGGAAGAGTATTGCCCATATAGAGGACGTTCTCTGTTCCATCCTGATTTTTAACAGTGATGGTGGCACGAGGATTATCTAACCCATATTTGGCAAGGTCAGACGGGTTTTCTTCCACAAGCTGTGTTGCGGAGACAGAAGCGAGATTGTTAAAAACTGTTGCTGGCGTTGTGTTGAGATCAATACCATCCAAGCCATCTACCGAGTAAACATCATCTGCTTCACGATGAAGTGTAACGTTGCCAGTTTCATTTTCGATGATGATGGAATCCAGTGTATCTGTTTCCTGAGAATAAAGACTGACCGATGTGGATTCAATGGAAACTGTTTCGCTCGATTCTTCCGTTGTTTCATTTTTAGGAAGAAACATTAAGAGCAGCAGTGCACCGATCAGCAAAACCAATACAACGACACCGATAATTAAGTTTCTGATTTTCTTGTTCACGGTTACTTATTCCTCCGGCGCAGCCATACAAAGGAGCCGGCTGCCAGTATGATGATGGGAAGCGCGAACTCTGCCAATCCGCCAATCACATTGGTCTGGTTTTCACTGATACCAAGGGAAGCGGTGCCGAGAGTTTTGGGAACGATCTGAATGCCGTCATCTTTGTCGCAAAGAGTATTGGCAGCGTTTACCATGTAATCGCCGTTATTCATTGCGGCAAAGGTCAGGAAACTTTCATCCAGCATATCAACAGATCCAAATGCCAATACTGTGGAGATCAGCGGTGTAGTGCCCTCATAACGAGAGCGGCTGCCAGACATAGCGGTAGCATATACGCCTTTTTCTCCATCCGTGTTGGGATCCCAATCGGATTCGGAATCACCCAGTGCACTCGGGGGAACAACCACGGCACTCTCATAAGTTTCCAGCAGAATGGTGGTGCTGCGGTTGGAGGAAGCAGCAGTCTCACCAAAAGCAGAAGAGAGAGGACGTGCTGCATACATCATAACTGGAGTTGTAGTATTGGAAAGTGTTTCGGTATAAGTTTCGTCATTGTAATTCTGAATGGTGTAATTGGGATCAAAATAGCTAATGGAAGCATCCGTTTCATAAAGATAGCCTTCTCCGACAATAATGCCCCATTCTTCCAAGAATTCTTCCAGGTTTGGCAGTTCGCCCTGCCGATAGGAAGCAAAATACATCAGCTTTTTGCCGAAATCACCGTTATTGTCCAAATAGGTGTCAAGCTTGGAAAGCTCATTTTCAGACAGATCCAGTGTGGGTGCGGCGAGAATAGTCATCGTATAATCGGTGGAGAGATCCTGTGTCATCAGATCTACTTCTTCCACAATATAGCCGTTTGACTCAAGCAGGTCGGTATAAGCGGTGATGTCAGTCGTACCGAATCCGGTCAGAACCGCAACGGTGGGAGGATTGGCATTGGTGACATTCATGATGGCGCTGGTCATTGCCTGTTCCGCTTTGGAAGAAGTGATGTAAGTTCCTTGCTGGTTGGTCTGCACATTAAACAGATCATAAGCTGTAAGAACTTGATACCGTTCTCCACATTCCACCAGAATGGAACCGGTGCCCAAATCTTCTTTCGGATATTTCTGTTCCAACTCAGGATTGGTGTAAAGATCGATGTACTTTACGGTAATATGGTCGGAATACTTTTCATATTTTTCAATGACTTCATATGCCTGACGATAATAATCGTTCTGAGAAGAGAATGTTTCTTCTGTTGCAAGTACATTGACTGTAATCTCTTTATCCAGATTCTGGATATAATCGATGGATTCGTCTGTCAATTCAAAAATATTGTCACTGGTCAGGTCGATATCCATTGGGAATCGTTCTACCAGCATGGACACAATGACATTAACCAACACAACGGCTGCAACAAACCCAATTGTTACAATTGTTGCAAGAGAACCGTGTTTTAAACGGCGTTTATTCAATGAAATTTTTTTCATTTGCTCTTTCTCCTTCTACTAATTACTGTGCATTAACCCCAACGGCGTTTTTCCAGCACACGAACGGTGAGATAAATAAAAACAACCGCAAAACTGAGGAAAAAGAGAAGATCAGAAATATTCAGGATGCCGGTTACAAAGTTGTTGTAACGGGTCATAAAAGAAAGAGTGGAGACAATGCTTGCGATAAAGGTGTTGGAGATCAGAGAAGCAAATCCGTCGATCATCAGAATAAACATCATGACGGCAAAGCTTCCGACAGCGGCGATCAGCTGATTTTCTGTCAGCGAGGAAATAAATACACCGATCGCAATCAATGCAGCGCCCAGCAGCAACGCTCCCAGGATATTACCGATGACAACCATCCACTCTGGTGTAGCAAAAGCAGCCAGAATAAGTGCATAGACAACGGTGACAGATACCGCGATGCAATACATTAAGAAAGCAGCGAGAAATTTTCCCAATACCAGAGAGCCCAGGCTGATCGGTGCGGTGAGGAGGAGCTGGTCAGTTTTCTGCTTTTTCTCTTCACTCATCGAGCGCATGGTCAAAAGCGGGATGATAAAGACCAGAACAGTAAACAAAGAACTGAATACATAAGTAATATCAGTTGTGTTAGCAGCCAGCACGCTGGTAAAGAACATGCCGGAGAAGAAATAGAATACAGCAAGAAAGATGTATCCGATCGGGGAAGTGAAATAGTTGGACATCTCCCTTTTGAGAATGGCAAGCATTATTGATTACCTCCGTCTTTGGATTTGTCGGAGGAGCTGTCCTGTGTAAGCTGCAGGAAGATATCCTCCAGGGTAAGTTCGGTGGTTTTCAGGCCGAGCAGCGGATAATTGCGTTCGGTGAGGCGCTTAAATAGATCGCGTCGAATATCCGAACCGGGATCTGCTTCCAGTGAGAATTCGTACACACCGGGCTCTTTTTGACCGAGCGGCTGAACTTCTTTCAATCCCGAAATTCCATTCAGCAGTTTTTCCACTTCCTCTTCCGGACCTTCGATCCGGGCAATATAGCGGAAATCATCAGTCAGGCTGCGGGAAAGGTTTTCCGCAGTATCATCTGCGACAATTTTTCCTTTGTTAATAACAATGACACGGTCACATACCGCCTGCACCTCCGGCAGAATATGAGAGGACAGGATGATGGTATGACGTTCGCCGAGCGTTTTAATTAAATTGCGGATCTCGATGATCTGTTTCGGGTCCAAGCCAACGGTAGGCTCGTCCAAAATCAGCACTTCTGGATTACCGATCAGCGCTTGTGCAAGTCCAACACGCTGACGATAACCTTTGGAGAGGTTTTTGATGATGCGTTTCTGCACATTGGTGATTTTTACACGGCGGCAGATATCATCGATGTGCGCTTTCATGGGCTGACGAGCCTTTTTGAGCTGGTAAACAAATTCCAGATATTCCTGAACAGTCATGTCCAGATAGAGCGGTGGATGCTCCGGCAGATAGCCGATATGCTTTTTCGCTTCCTGCGGCTCGTCGAGAATATCGTGTCCGTCAATTTTGGCGGTGCCGGAGGTGGAAGAGATATATCCGGTCAGGATATTCATTGTGGTTGATTTTCCGGCGCCGTTGGGCCCGAGAAAGCCAAGAATTTCACCTTGATTTACGGTAAAGCTGATGTCATTGACCGCTTGCTTGTTGCCGTAGCTCTTGGTGAGGTTTTTTACCTCGATCATTCCAAAAACTCCATTCCTGTTAAGAAAATTGCCAGAATCTGTTCATCTTTTATTTGCTCAAAAAAAGATACCGAAGAAAAAGCTTTCTGCGGTATCCAACTGGTTACGGCAGCATTTCTGCCGATATTCTGTTGTACCGTTTGGGCAAAAGTATCAAGTTTCATCGAATAGATTCTGTTGTTTTTTTATTATAGCACAAAAAATTACAAAACGCAACCGTTCCACCGTGAAATCTATGTGATGGTTTTATGAGAAAAACATTCACATAACCGTCACATTCAACCTTGCTGCATATTCCCGAAATCCTTTTCATAAGATATACCATTGCCCGGCGGGCAGTGAAATGATAGAAGGAGGATGAACCAGATGCCGGATTTTGTATGGGCAGCAGGCCAGCAGGCATATTGGCCGGAGGGATTTTTGGCGGAAAAAGGAGAGGGACGTACCTGCAATGGTTCTGTAACAATGCTGAAAGAGGCAATGGAAAACGGAAGAATCTTGGAAGCCAGGGCGGTGCTTTGTGACAGCAGTCATAATCTTCTGGTTGATTTAGGAGGAATGACCGGTGTTATTCCAAGAGAAGAGTGCGCAATAGGCATCGCGGAAGGAACGGTTCGGGACATTGCAATCCTTTCCCGCGTAAATAAGCCCGTTTGCTTTACTGTGACGAGTTTTACAGAGGATTCCAGGGGAAATCTGCGGCCGGTTCTTTCCAGAAAATCCGCACAAGTTCGCTGCTGGCGGGAGTACTTGTCCAAACTTCAACCGGGCGACATTTTGCCGGCGAGAGTGACCCATTTGGAACAGTTTGGTGCATTTGTAGATGTCGGCTGCGGCGTGGTGTCGCTGATTCCGATAGATGCAATTTCCGTTTCTAGGATTTCTCATCCGCGTGACCGGTTTCAGGTTGGACAGGAGATTCTGGCGGTTGTTCGTTCGGTGGAGGATGGGCGGATTACCTTGAGTCATCGCGAACTTTTGGGGACATGGGAAGAAAATGCCGCCTGTTTTTCTCCGGGGGAAACAGTGAGCGGCATCATCCGTTCGGTGGAAGACTATGGTATTTTTGTAGAGCTTGCACCAAATCTCACCGGCTTGGCCGAAAAGCGGGAAGATGTATTCCCGGGTCAATGCGCCAGTGTTTACATTAAGAATATTATCCCGGATAAAATGAAAGTAAAGTTGATTCTGATCGATGCATTTCGAGATGATTCCCGGCCGGAAGCATTGCACTACTTTATTCGTGGTGGTCATTTGGATCATTGGGTATATTCTGTTCCGGGATGTGGGAAGCGAATTGAAACCAATTTTTCTGATTTGCAACAGATATAACGAAAAGAAAAACCACCCAAGCTGGGTGGTTTTTTATGATCGGAGCATGGCGCTATTGTTGACAATCCAGGTGCTGTACAAAAATAGAACATCCTGATCGGTAAAGGTGAGAAATTCCGGCAGTGCTGCCGAAAACATGAAACGCAGATCGATTAGAGTGATGGTTTCATACTCGCTGCAGAGGAGCGGGGCAAGGCTGCTCCCGAACGAATCTCGGAAGATTACCAGATCACGTCCGTTTTGAACATTTGGATTGGTGATTGTGATATATGGGCTGACACCGGAAAGATAGACATCATAGGTATTGTCGGTTTCCAGCCGGGACAGTTCGTAAACTGATTTAATTTCCGGATACTGATAGTTATCCGAAACGGCGGCCTTTGTGTCAGCGCTTTCCAGGTAGAAAAGTGATTCTTCGCCGTTGTTTTTTGGCAGATACTGACGGTACGAACCGATAAACGGGCAATATTCCACTTGCGTAAAGTCAGGAAGCTTTACAGAAAAATCCATCGCATCTCCCAGTTTGTCCACTACCGGTTGAAGCATTTCTTGGCGCCAATGGCGGTCGGTGCGGTAGTAACTGTCGGGAGAAAGCACATCAAGCAGGTTAATTTCGGTAAATGTTTCAGGAAGATTCACCCGTACAATTTCTTCCAGTTGAATCTGGTCGACCGTCTGATATCCCTCATTGCGGACAAACCAAGATTTATCGGGAATGATAGAGTAGAAAATTCGGTTTTCCGGTGTGAGATACTGGGATTGGATATTGGTGAGCTTTTGTGCAAAAGATTTTACCGAAGCCTCATTCAATTCCGGCATCACTTCATACCATTGCTCTTCAATTTGATACAAGCCGTTTTCATCCGGCAGCCGATGAATCCGGCGGTAAAACTGCTGCACTGGGCCAAATGCTGCCCATGCACAGACGGCAGCTGCCGCAAGGAAGAGGACAGCTGCCGTAAAGCGTTTCCAGATTGTCTGCATTATTCCGCAAAAGCTGCGTCGAAGTTGGCCAGAACCTGATCCGCCACAACTTCGCTGCTCATAACGAGAAGCACCAGGTCGTCGTGGTAAGCCACTGCCTTTTTCTCGGCTTCCACGCAAACCCACTTGCGGGGATCCGCGTTTTCTTCAATTTTTGCAGCCAGGTCGGCAGCTTCGTCGGCGCTGTTTGCGCGAACCAGGCAGACAGAGTGCGCGATGGCGTTAATCATTGCGTCGGATGCAACGCCTTCTTTATAATCCGAGAACGGAACACCAACATTATATTCAGAGTTTGCCTCATCCAGCGCGATTACCATCGTTGCGGGGAGATCCTCTTCGCTAATTCCTTCATAAAGGCTGTTCACCAAGGTTTCCAGTTCGCTCGATACGGCAGTTTCGGAGGATTCACCATCTGTTTCGTCAGAAGTTTCGGTGTTGGATTCATCCGCAACGGATTCTTCTACTGAAGACTCCACCAAAGAATCTTCCACAGATGCTTCCGAGCTCTGCTCTGAAGAGCCGGTGTTGTCGGTGCCGCAGGATGCGAAAGCAGCCATTGCGGTTACAAGAGCAAGCAGACAAGCGAGCTTTTTGATATGTTTCATTTTTTGTTCTCCTTTAATTTAGAATATGGATTTTTGCTTCCACACATAGAGTCCGCAAAAACTGAAAAAACTTTCACCGTTAAAGTGACGATAAATAAGCTATAATTTTGTGCATATTTTTGTGATAATAAAAATTACGGCTTTTCCAGCGGATTTGCTTTTCAATAAGAGAAAAATATGGTATACTGATAAATTAGAATATATTGAAAGGTGGATCATCGTGGAGGAATCGTTTGATGCCGTGGTAATCGGCGCCGGGATTGCGGGACTTTACACCGCGCTAAATCTGGATCCGGCGCTGCGAATTTTGCTGCTGGCCAAAGGGGAAATGGGCGGCAGCAATTCGGCGCGGGCACAGGGCGGGCTTGCTGCGGTACTGGACAGCCAGGAGGATAGCCAGGACTCCCACATGAATGACAGCCTGATTTCGGGTGGCTTTAAAAATAACACCGAAGCTTTAAAAATTCTGGTTTCAGAAGCACCAAAGGCAGTAAAATCCCTTTTGGAATACGGGGTGGAGTTTGATTGCAATCCGGATGGAAGCCTTGCGGTTTCACTGGAAGGCGGCCATTCCCATCCGCGCGTCCTCCACTGTAAGGATGCGACAGGCTGGAGCATTGTTAGTAAGCTGAGCGAAGCTGCTGCGCTCAGCCGGAACATCACCATCTGGGAAGAGGCAATGGCAGCGGATATCAAACCGGCGAAAAACGGATTTTGCCTGACGGTTCTTTATCGGGGGGAATTTCTGCCGGTAACAGCAGGAAGCTGTGTCTTGGCAACCGGCGGTGTAGGAAGAGTATACGAGTACACATCCAATTCGTCGGCGGCAACCGGAGATGGCATTTTATTAGCCGAACGGCTTGGCGCGAAGCTGCGTCATATGGATTGGATCCAGTTCCACCCCACTGCTTTTGCCGATCATCAGCGGGAATGTTTCCTTCTTTCGGAAACGATGCGAGGGGACGGTGCACGGCTTTTAAACGCAAAAGGGGAGGAATTTCTTTCTGCATATGATGCCCGTGCCGAACTGGCGCCCCGGGATGTGGTCTGCAAAGCAATGCTGGATGAAGGGATCCGTCTCCGCGACAACCATTTTTTCCTGGATTTTACCGCGGCTTCTCCCGCGTTTATCCGAGAACGTTACCCCAACATTCAGGCCAAGCTTGCGGCGGAAGGATTCGACCTTTCTGCGGACAAGATTCCGGTTTATCCTTGTCAGCACTATCTGATGGGCGGCATCGATACCGACATTCACGGGGAATCTTCGGTTAAAGGACTGTTTGCGGTGGGAGAATGTGCGCACACTGGCGTTCACGGAAGCAATCGGTTGGCCGGCAACTCAATGCTCGAAGATCTGGTTTTTGCCCGGCAGATTGCCGAGGAGATCAGTGAGCGCGGATATTCAGCTCCGGTGAAGGCTGGAACCTTTGTGCCGCCGTCCGGAACAGAGCCGATGCCGGTGGGACTGCGCACCGAGATCCGTCAAATCATGCAGAAAGCGTATTTTATCAAGCCGGATCCCCATGCCGTTGTAGAAGGTTTTGAACGGGTGCGGGATATCCGCTCTCAGCTTGATAAGGGGAATTTTGCCTGTACACGCGCCCTGATCGAAGCGAGAGCGCTTGCCCATGTGGCTTATGCGATTTTAAAGGAAGTTTTATAACAGGAGGACAGTATGCTGGTATCCCTGCAAGAGATAGGAGTATCATTTGGAAGCACCGTAATTTTCGGCGGTGTGACGGCTGAGGTGCAGGAAAATTCCCGGATCGGTCTTATCGGCGCAAACGGCGCCGGAAAGTCCACGCTGCTTAATACCATCTGCGGTGATCAGGAATATGAAACCGGGGAGCTGGACCGCAAAAAGGATCTGAACATCGGGTATCTCCGTCAGAACAGCGGCCTGACCGGTTCCAATACCATTCAGGCAGAGATGCGGTCGGTTTTCGCGCCGGTTTTAAAGGCGCGAGAGCAAATGGATGCGCTGCATCTGGACCTGGCGGAATGCAAACCGGATTCGGAAGAATATCGCCGGATTTCGGCGGAATACGATCGGCTGCAGGCCTATTTTGAAAGCAACGAGGGCTATCTGATTGATGTCAAGATTCAGACGGTTCTGAATGGTATGGGCTTTGAGGACAAAGACGCCGATACGGTGATTTCCACCCTGTCCGGCGGCGAAAAAACAAGGCTTGCGCTGGCAAAGCTGCTGTTGAGCGAGCCGGAACTGCTCATCTTGGATGAGCCGACCAACCACCTCGACTTCAAAACACTGCTCTGGCTGGAAGATCATCTGGAGCACTACCGCGGCGCCGTGATCGTGGTATCCCATGACCGGTATTTTCTTGACAAAACAGTGCAGGAAATCTGGGAAATGGAATTCGGGGAAATGCGGGTTTTCCCGGGAAATTACACCAAATACAAACAGCTCAAGGCCGAACTGATGGCCCGCTGGGAGAAAGAATACGAAGCCCAGCAGGAACAGATTGCCGATATGGAGGACTTTATCGCCAAAAACCTCACCCGCGCCTCCACTTCCAATATGGCTAAAGGTCGGATCAAAAAGCTGGAAGCGATGGAACGGCTCGACCGTCCGCGGGAATACAACAAAAAAATCTCGCTCCGGTTTGATTTCGACCGGGACCCGGTAAAGGATGTGCTGATTGTCCAAGATCTTTCGCTGTCGGTGGGTGAGGGGCTGGAACGCAAACGGCTCTTTGACCATCTGGATCTCCACATCCAGCGCGGCGAAAAAATCGCGGTCATCGGAGAAAACGGAATTGGAAAGTCCTCCTTCCTCCATGCGCTCCGCGGGGAGCTTGCACCAGACTCCGGCAAGATCCGTTGGGGACAGGAAGTCAAAAGCAGTTATTTTGACCAGGAAAACCGCCAGCTCCATCCGGAACTGACCGTGATCGAAGAGCTGTGGAGCCGCTGGCCCCGCCGGACCGAAACCGAGATCCGCACCATGCTGGGCCGGGTGCTGCTCCAGGGGGAGGACGTTTACAAAAAGGTTGGGGTTTTGAGCGGCGGCGAACGCGCCAAGCTTGCTTTTGCCATTTTGATGATGGAACGCGGCAACTTTCTCATGCTCGACGAACCGACCAACCATCTCGACCTCCGCAGCAAGGAAATTCTGGAGGATGCGCTGCGGGACTACAAGGGCACGCTGCTCTTTGTTTCGCACGACCGGTACCTCTTAAAGGCTGTGCCCGACCGGATTGTGGAAATCTTTTCCGATCATGTGGAAGTATTCAACGGCAACTACGACTATTATATTGAAAAGCAGCGCGAAAAGGCAGCCCGTCAGACTCCGCCGCCCAAGCCGGAAAAGCAGGTGACGGCCTCCAATATCGGCTATCACCGCAGCAAACAGCAGAAAGCGGAGGAGGCCAAACGCCGGGCGCGTCTGCGGGAGCTGGAACAGCAGATCGAGCAGATGGAGGCAGAAACCGCACAGATTGAGGCGGATCTGGCGGCTCCGGACGCCTTTGCGGGCGATTATCAAAAGATGCAGGATGCCTGTTCCCGGCTGGAAGAGCTGAAAAATTCGCTGAACACCGCAATGGAAGAATGGATGGAACTCGGCGAATAGTTTGGGGAGGAGTTCGATGAAACCGGTACTGCACCTGATGGTGGGGCTTCCCGGTTCGGGCAAGACCACCTTTGCGCGCGCCCATCAGGAGGAGTGGAATGCCATTGTCTTTACACCGGACGAGTGGCAGCTCTTTTTGGTGGGAGATGATTTCCACGGAGCCGGAAAAAGCTCCGAACACGACCGGATGCACAGCCTTGTGGAAACGCTCATCTGGAAACAGGCCGAGCGGCTTCTTCAGATGGGTGTGAATGTTGTGCTGGATTTTGGGCTGTGGGCCGCGGAGGAGCGGACGGATTTTGCCCGGCGTGCCCATGCGCTGGGAGCGGAATGCCGTGTGCATTATATGGAAACTCCGCTGGAAGAGCTGATTCGCCGGGTGGAACAACGCAACCGGATGAACGATGGGAAAACGTTCCGCATCTCGGCAGAGGATTTGAATGTGTGGAGCTTATCATTTGAGCCGCCTGAAATTGGCGAAAATCAAGAGTTCTTGCTTGAAATCCACAAATCTACTTGATTTTTGCTGTGTGCTGTGCTAAACTAATGCAGTGAATATACATATAATGGGGGAATCCTGTATGGGAAAGCGCACACAATGGGCAAGCAGCGTTGGATTTCTGCTTGCAACAGCCGGCGCCGCGATCGGATTGGGAAATCTTTGGAAATTCCCGTATCTGATGGGGGAGAACGGCGGATTCATGTTTTTAATCGCCTATCTGGTCTTTATTCTGATCCTCGGGCTTCCGGTGATGATCGCCGAGATGGCAATCGGCCGGAAAACGCAGAAGAGCCCGGTGGCAGCCTACCGCAAGCTTGGCGGGAAGAAGGCCGCAGTGATCGGGGTAATGGGCGTATTGACAGCGGGGCTGATTTTGTCCTATTACAGCGTGATTGGCGGTTGGATTCTGAAATACATCGTTTCGTATGCGACAACTTTTGCGGCACCGGCCAATTTTAACCAGTACACTGCACAAGTTGGGGAGCCGATCTTGTGGCATATGGTTTTCATGCTGGTGACAATCGTGATTTGTTACATTGGAACACGAGGCATTGAAAAGGTTTCCAAGGTAATGATGCCGGCGCTGTTTATCCTGTTGGTGGTGCTGATTGTCCGTTCGGTAACACTGGACAATGCCGGAAAAGGGCTTGCGTTTATCTTTGTGCCGGGTGCAGGCGGGAGCTTTTCGTTCCAGTCGGTGACTGCTGCGCTGGGACAGGTGTTTTATTCGCTGAGCCTTGCAATGGGGATTACGCTGACCTATGGCAGCTATCTGAAAAAGGACGAAAATATTCCGGCAAACTGTGCCAAAGTTGCCGGGCTCGATACGATGGCGGCAGTGATGGCGGGAGTTGCGATCTTTCCGGCGGTGTTTTCATTCGGATTGGAGCCGACAGAGGGGCCGGCACTCATTTTTGAAACGCTTCCCAAAGTATTCAGTCAGATTTTCGGCGGTTCGGTATTCGCGCTACTTTTCTTTATTTTGATGTTTTTTGCGGCTGTGACTTCATCCATTGCGTTGCTGGAGTGTGTTGTATCTTTTACAATGGACAACTTCCACTGGGAGCGGAAAAAGGCAACAGTCATCCTTGGCATTGTGATTGCACTGATTGGAATTCCAAGCTCCCTTTCCTTTGGTGTGATGAAAGATATCAAGATTGTCGGGTATAACTTTTATCAATTTGTTGGGATGATTACCGATAACCTGCTGCTCCCGCTCGGTGGACTGCTGATGTGCATCTTTATCGGCTGGGTGTGGGGACCTTCTGTTCTGGTGGAGGAAATTGAGCAGGAAGGTGTGGTATTCAAGCTGAAAAAAGCATGGATCTGGTGCATTCGTCTGGTAACACCTGTGCTGATTGCGGTTGTGTCTATCGGCGGATTGATCTCGGTTTACAACGTTGTGACAGGTTCCTGATAAATCATGAATCAAAAAACCTTCCGGTTCTCTGCTGAAAGAAGAACTGGAAGGTTTTATTTTTTTGATGGATTCACCGAAGTTTATACCTGTTTTTGAATCTGACGGGCGGCTAATTTTTGGGGCGATTCAGGGGCGGATTCCTGTGTGGTTTCATCGTCCTGACGGTCATACTCATCATCGATTTCACCCACAATGGATTCGAGAAGATCCTCCATTGTGATGATACCGGCTGTTCCGCCGTATTCATCCACCACAACTGCAATATGAATTTTCTGTTCCCGGAACTGCCGCAGAAGCTGTGCACTGTGCAGCGTTTGAGGAACATAGAGAACTGGGCGGATAAATTCCCGGACTGTATGTTTTTGAAACGGTTCCTCTTTGAGCAGCGGAACCAGGTCCTTGATATATAGAACACCGATGATATTGTCAATGCTGTCTTCATAAACGGGGATACGAGAATAATGTGCGTGCTCGGTGACTTCGATCAGTCCGGAAATCGGGGTATCATCCGGTACCGCGCAGATTTCGGTGCGGTGGGTCATCAAGGCGCTCACCCGCTGATCCTGAAATTGGAACAGGTTTGTGATAAAATCTTTTTCCTCGCGGTCAATCGAGCCTTTTTCCTCTCCGGCTTCGACCATCAGAAGGATTTCCTCCTCCGTTACCTTTTCTTCATCATCTTCCGGTTTGATGCGCAGCAGACGGAGTAAGCCGTTGGTACTGGCGGAAAGTAGTCGAATAAATGGCCGGCAGAATTTATAGATTGCCCAGAGAATTCCCACAGAACCTAAGGCCATTTCGTCGGGGAATTTCATAGCAATTCGCTTTGGTGTCAGTTCACCGAAAATTAAGGTGAAATAAGAGAGCAGGATAGTGAGCAGAACCAATACGATACTGTGCAGCAACGCCGGGCTGATGGGGAGAAAAGAAAGCCAGCGGTCAAAATATCCGGCAAAGTTTTCCGCAGCCACAGCGGATGCCAGAAAACCGGAAAGAGTGACGCCAACCTGGATGGTTGCAAGGAAATCCGAGGGTTCGTCAGTAATTTTCAGCAGCAGTGCTGCGCGTTTGTTGCCGTTTTCGGCAAGTTTTTTCATTTTGTTGGAATTTGCGGAAAGAATTGCGATTTCACTCATCGCAAAAAAGGCATTGGAGCCAATCAGGACAATTAACAATAGAATACTGGGCAGTGCGCTCATAAAAAAACTCCTTTTATTATAAAAACGTTACGATCAAATTGACATAAAAAACCGCGCCATTAACAGACAGGATTTTATCCTGTCTGAAAATGATGCGGGTATTCCCAATATGTCAAACCAGATCGTCGCGGGTCAGCAGAATCTCCCACGGAAATCGGTTCCTCCTCTCAAAGTAAAATACAAGATATAAGATACCATAATGGGAACAAAAAATCAAGTGGTCTTTTATTTTTTGCAGTATTGCACAATTTTTTCAAGGATTTCTTTGTCAGCTGGACAAAAAGGAAAGTTTGGGATTTCTTCTGCTGTAATCCATCGGAAATCATTGTGTTCTAAAAGCTTGGGCTGTTCCGATAAAAACTTTGCGTGGAAAAGTGAAAGATGAACCGTGATATCCGGATAGGTATGACAGACTTCCGTAAAGAGTGCCCCAACCTCAACCGGAACGCCCAGTTCTTCCCGGCATTCCCGGATCAGTGCCTGTTGGGCGGTTTCTCCTGGCTCCACCTTGCCACCGGGAAATTCCCATAAGAGCGGACAGGATTTGTTAGCTGGTCTTTGACAGATAAAGAAGCGGGTTTGTTCCCAAATCAATGCAGCGACAACTTCGGTCATGTGAAAACTCCTTTCATATTTGTGAGAAATCGAATCTGATTATTTTGGTAATAAAAGGTGCAAATTTTCCATGGGTGGAAATGGGCGGTAATTTGTTTTATTGGAAGGGGCTTTCTTCCAGAGTTTGTTGATCTAAAAAAAGCATATAAATTTTTAAGACAGAAATTGTGAAAAGAAATGTTGATTTCTTTATCTTCAGTGTAGATATTTATCATACGAACTATCCAGCTATTTAACATAGTATGGGGAAATAACGTAGGAAAATGTATGAATTCCCTGTTCCTATGCACCCAGCGATAGGGTATACCAACCGCCTTTCCTTTTAAGCAATCGTATACACAGATAATACCACAAGCAATGAAAAAAATCAATATAATGTAGAGAAAACAAAAAGTAAATGATATCTATAGTAAAATATCAGATAAAATTATTTGTAAAAAACACAATTATTTGTTTAATAATTATGTTTTTCGTTGACATATGAGCAAACGTATGCTAAAATAAGCGACATAATAACATGGTGAGTAAATTTTATTAAGGATAAAAATTAGTTTTAAGGGGAATTTATGGTAACAACTAAGGATATTGCTGAAAAGCTTCGCTTATCACAGGCAACGGTTAGCCGGGCTCTGAATAATAAGGGACGTGTTAACAAGGAAACCAAGCAGCGTATTTTAAATGCGGCAAAAGAAATGGGGTATATACCAAGTCTTGCTGCAAGGACGTTGGTTACACAGCAAAAAATTAAAATGGCAGTGATCTTGTTTTCTCATCCAGAATATTTCTGGCAAAAGGTTCGCAAAGGTGTGGAGGAAGCTGGTCTGGAGGTATCCTTGTTGGGGATTGAGGTAGATGTATTTGTGACACCGATTGACCAGCCGCAAAAGCAGATTGAATTGATGGAACAGCTTGCGCAGCAGCAATATCGGGCGATCTGTATAGCTCCTTCTGATCCATCGGTCATGATTGATGTTATCGACTCGCTGGTGGATCAGGGAATTTATGTAGTGGTTTTGGATGCAGATGTTTCGATGAGCAGACGTCTTTGCTATATGGGATGTAATTATACACAAGCTGGACGTTTGGCAGGGGAATTGATGGCAAAAATGCTACACTACAGCGGGACAGTTGCTATGCTTGCGTTTGATGATGGGATCCAGCCAATTCAGCAAAGAATAACAGGATTTCGCTCAGTAATCGATGATTATCCGGATGTTCATTTATACGGTCCTTTTAAGTTTAAAAGAAATGGGCAGGATGCTTATCAAAAAACCTGTGACTTAATTTCTGAAATGAAACTGGATGGGCTTTATGTATCATATGGTATTTTGGAAGAAGTTGCCGAAGCATTGATCCAAACAGGTAAGGCGGGGGAGATTTGTGTCATAGGTTATGATTTGTCAGAAAAAATTGCCGATTTTATTCAAAGAGATGTCATAACAGCGACTATCACCCATGAACCAGTTTTACAGGGGTATCATGCAGTAAAGACAATGTACCACTATATTTTAGATTCAGCTGGTGTCTATTCCAAAAGCAGTATTCTGTATACCAAACTGGAAGCCGTATTCAAGGAAAACTTGCTGTATTATTTAGATTGATGGAAAGATGTAGTTTGTGAATGTTTGGTTCAGATTTTTCTGCCACATTAAATATAAACAGGAGGAAAAGAATATGCGAAAAGTATTTTGGAAAAATAATGCTTTTTGGCTTTCGGATACTGCAATATCCAGCCCACCTTTATATGTTAAGGAGGATGTTTTTGATCCGGTTTCCGATAAGCTTTTTTATTTGCGTAATAAGCCGGAAATATGTTTAATGATAGATGAAGACGATGGAATGAATCCGGTGCGTTTTCATATGGAAAATCATTCATCTCAAACTGTTGACCTGGATATTTTCCCGCCATTTGCGGAAATGTGTGTTGATGATCCATATCATTATGATACAGAAACGCTCTTTATTTCCAGTTGCCGGCATGATGATACTCCCGGATATTGGGCGGCTCATGCTTGTATTGGCGGCATTGGTAATGTTACAGCACATATTCCGCAGGATATTTTTGATAACTCTATGTTTTATACAATGCCAACAGGGGCGGGATATTTGAATGTTTTGTCGAAAATCGGCGGAAGTATGACATTACAGCCGAATGAAAAACGTGAAATGGTATGTTGGATGTATACTGGTGAAGGAGATCGAAATGATGCGCTGGACGATCTGTTTCGCCAAAAAGTCTGTTTTGCGTATGATCGCAGTCGGTACGATGATTCGCTTTACCGGCGGATTTCATGGGTTCCGGATATTACTTGTGCCCTCATGAATTGGGCTTGGGATCGGGATGTAATGAATCCTCAGACGGGTGAATATACACTTGCGGATTCTCTAAAAAAATGGACCGAAACAATTGGTAAAATCGATCTTTATGTATTGTGGCCCTTTTGGCCTCGAGCTGGTTTTGATGAACGAGATCAGTTTGACCATTATTGTTGTTTCCCAGGTGGGCTGGATGGGCTGCGTGAAGAGATAAAGAAAGTACAGTCTTTGGGTATCCGCGTTATTTTGGCTTATTGTTTTTGGAGTGAAGCGGATCGTGCCGGCACAGAAATAGAAGAAAGAGAATTGCTGGATAAGTCTTTCCGAACCCTTTTGGATATAGGGGAAAGGCTGGATTGTGACGGTTTTGATATGGACTGCATGAATGAAATACCGGAAGCCCTTTGGGAATTATCCAGGAAAAATCATAAAGATTACCTTCCATATAACGAAGGGGATCCAGGGTATGAGAAAAGTCAAACCAATCTTTTGGGTCGTCTGCACGACAGTAGTATGATGACTGTGTTTAACTTGAAACGTTATATGCTGCCGCATCATCCGATTCTGCGGGTAACAGGACCGGGATTGTTTGGCAAACGTATGCGCAACGAAATTGTTCTTTCATTCTTTAATGGACACGGGATTGAATGGAATCTGGTATTTGGGACAAATGATGTAAACTGCCGAGATGATTGGGAAATTTGGAAAAAAGTGCATCCGATTCTTCAGGCGCATCGAAGCTGCTTTTTGTCGGATCAATGGCAGCCATTTATTCGGAGTTTAAATTCCAGAGTCTGGATAAACCGTTGGCCGGGGGAGGAAAATTGTCTATACACAATCTGCTCTACAATACCGGAAGGATTTTCCGGAGACATTCTATCCTTGCCAAAGGATGATGCGGTTCATTATGTCGATCTATTTTCATTGCGGGAAATTCCAGTCTGTCAAAGAGGGGAGCATGTTTTTCTTCCACTCCGATTAGAGGGTTATGAAACCGGCAAGGGAGTTGAAATCGGGACGGGTGATTATACAGCCGGCTGTATCGCCGCTTATCCCAAATGTCTTACAGTATCCAATTTTATGGAGAAGCTTTTTGTTTCTGTTGTTGGATACCAGCAAGGCGATCGGATTGAATTGCTGTGCGGTCATAATTGGAACGGTGAGAAAAAAGTCTTTTATCCGGTAACAGATGAGAATTGCAGTTCTTTGGAAGTTGATCTTTTCCGAGAATTTGGTTTTACAAATGATGCTATAGTGGTAATGCTCAAGGATCAGAAGGAACAGATTCGAGATATTGCAATTTTACCGGAAGCAACCGTGCGGCTTTTTGCGATTTCCTCCATGTCCAAAGCTGTTTTGACAGAGAAGCAGGCGGGTAAAATGGTTTTGATCCCGGAAGGTGAATATGATTATGTTGTTCAGCAATCTCAGCCGATTTGGTTTAATACATATGTGAATTTATCCCCAACAAATGACAGCCTATATCATACTGCTCCACCTTCTGTTCCGCGGCGAATCCATATCCCAGCTTTTTATATGGATCCGTATCCAGTAACCAATCGGGAGTATATGAATTTTGTCAAAGCAACTGGATACAGTGGCGGAAAAACTATACGTGAACGGGAAGGATTTTTGCGGCATCTGCCGGGATTGATGCTAACCGATGAATTGGCTGATAAACCGGTTGTCAATGTCAGTTATCAGGATGCCTGTGCATACTGCCGCTGGGCTGGCAAACGTCTTCCTACAGAACAGGAGTGGCAGTATGCTGCCGGAGGTGCTGACAGCCGTTTGTACCCTTGGGGAGATTCAAAGGATTCTTCCTATTATAATGATACCGGGAAACTCACGGATGTTAATGCTTATCCGCTTGGTGTCAGTCCATATGGCATTTATGATATGGTAGGAAATGTTTATCAATGGACTGATCCGGTTGTGACAAATGGCAGCCATGAAATGGTATATCTTAGAGGGGGAAGTTTTTACACTGCTCCTAATGGCAAAGATGCGAGATGGTGGGTAAAAGGAGGGCTTAATAATATCCGTGATCATCACCCGCTGCCGTTGTTTGGACCACAGATGAATCGTCTTTCCACTGTGGGGTTCCGTTGTGTGGCGGATATAAGATAAGAAATGCACCGTTCTGACAAGCTTTCCGCATAAATCGAAATACCTCCGCATAGGATTTAGCAAACATGCCAGTGGAGGAGCGAGATTTATGACAGAAAACATGGAAGAACGGTGCGTTCTGTTTGCGAATTATATCATTGAAACACAAGGAACAGTCCGATCAGCTGCACGGAAATTCGATTACAGCAAATCGACTGTGCATAAGGATGTGACCGAGCGGCTTCGGCATACCAATCCGCAGTTATACGCAGAGGTACGGAAAATTTTAGATATCAACAAAGAGGAGCGGCATATCCGCGGCGGTCTTGCCACCAAACACAAGTATGAATTACTGAATCGGTGAATGTGCTGAGAGGGTTTCCGTTATTTTTTCTATAGCAAGTTCTATTGCGCGAATCATCAGCTCCAACGACATAGAGGGAGTCCTGCTGCGGTTGACAGTTTGTTCGGGTAAAAAGGGCACATGGATGAATCCACCGATTCGGTTGGGATGATGCAGATGGATTTCTTCCATTATTCTGTAAAAAAGGTGATTGCATACATAGGTTCCAGCCGATAGGGAAAGTGCGGCAGGGATTCCAGCGTTTCGCAGAGAGGCTACGATTTCTTTAACCGGCAGTGTTGCAAAATAGGCGTTTGATCCGCCGGGTGTGATTGGACAGTCAACTGGTTGGTTGCCTTCATTATCTGGAATAGAGGCATCGTCAAGATTGACAGCAACCCGTTCCAATGTGATTTCATAGCAGCCTCCCGCCTGTCCGACACAGATGACTGCGTCGACATCTAGGCTGTTCGCAAGGAAATTGACTTTTTCTTCCGCTTTACCGAATACGGTAGGAACCATTAATTTATGAACTTCTGCCGAACCGATCTGGTCAGCGACACGGGAAACTGCTTCCCAGGCGGGATTAATAGAAGCGCCGCCGAATGGGTCAAAAGCTGTCAATAGAATTTTCATGAGAACACCTCATATTCCTTTTAAAATCAAAACTGGGATGGGTGGGTTGTTGGGACGGTTGTAAAATTCGCAGGTCAATACTGTATAGGTTTTACTATCGATTGTTCGGAGATAATCCATCAGCGCGTTTTTTTCCTCAAAACCGCTGTCGCCGCCGTAATAGATGCAGAGCGACATGATACCGTTCGGCTTTAAGAGCTGCAGCCCCTGTTCAATCGCCGGAATGCTGGTTTCGGCATGGGTACAGATACTGTGATCTCCGCGCGGAAGATATCCGAAATTAAAGGTGATGCAGTCCACAGATTCAGGCTGTGCGTATTCGTTCATGTGATGATGGCTATCCAGATGAAGCTCAGCGATCGTACGCAGTCCCCGTTGCTCCAGAAGGGAAGCGGTACTGTCCAGAGCTTCCTGCTGGATATCAAAAGCGAGAACTTTTCCATTTTCTCCAACCAGACTGCACAGATAAGCGGTATCGAATCCGCGGCCAGCAGTGGCATCAATGCAGAAAGCTCCCGGTTTCACATGTTCCGCAATCCAGCGATGCGCAATCCCAAGTGTATTGAATCCCGGCATAAATCCAGTCCTTTCCAAAATCATATCATTTAGTATTATACTGCGGAATCTTCTATTTGGCAAGAAGATATGTGCGTCGTTTTGAGACGGAAGGGCTTTGCTTGTTTTCGAATTTTTACAAAACTATGCAAAAACTGTTAATTTTCGCCAATGTTTTTTTAAAAAAAAGAAATGATCCATTCAGTTTTTCCATTGATTTTCAACGATGTGAATAGTATAATCGTGAAGGGAATTTGATTTTGTTAAAGGAAGGATTTTGAATGGTATCGTATGAATTGTTTGCTGACCTGGCGATTATTCTGATTGCTGCGAAACTGTTCGGGATATTGGCACGAAAGTTGCATGCTCCTCAGGTCGTCGGTGAAATTATTGCCGGTTTGATTATTGGGCCAAGTGTTCTGGGATTGGTTGACTCCAGCGATTTTCTGGTTCAGATGGCGGAAATCGGCGTGATTCTGCTGATGTTCATGGCAGGGTTGGAGACGAACTTGCAGGATTTGCTGAAAACCGGTCCGATCGCGCTGTTGATTGCGTGTTGCGGTGTATTTGTGCCACTGGTCGGCGGATGGGCGCTCTACTCCTGCTTTTATGGCTTTTCCCCGATTGGTTCAGATGAGTTTTTCATTGCGCTTTTCATTGGTGTAATTTTGACAGCAACATCGGTCAGCATTACGGTATCAACTTTGCGGGAGCTTGGAAAGCTAAAGGGGCGGGTTGGTACAACGATTGTCAGCGCTGCTATTATCGATGATGTCATTGGTATCATGGTACTGACCTTCGTAATTGGTTTTCGGGATCCTACCTCCAAACCAACACAGGTGATTATCAATACACTACTTTTCTTCCTGTTCAGTTTTGGTGTTGGAATCGTCTGCTACTATGGTTTCCGTTATATTGCAAAACGGTATTCGCACAGCCGCCGTCTGCCGATTATGAGCCTGGCGCTCTGCTTCCTGCTGGCTTATGCTGCGGAAGAATATTTTGGAATTGCTGATATTACGGGTGCATACATTGCTGGTATCATTTTGTGCAGTGTGAAATCTTCGGATTATATTGTAGAGAAGATGGACATCAGCGCTTATATGATTTTTGGACCGGTTTTCTTTGCCAGTATTGGCTTAAAAACTTCTGTTAGTGATATTACGCCAGAAATTATTTTGTTTGCGATTGCATTTATTATTGTGGCACTGCTGACTAAGATTATCGGGTGTGGTCTTGCTGCGAAGCTTTGTCGGTTTACGATGAAAGATTCTCTTAAGATCGGTGTCGGAATGATGACACGCGGTGAGGTTGCGCTGATTGTGTCGCAAAAGGGTCTTGCGGTTGGGCTGATGAATCCGATATACTTTACTGCGGTGATTCTATTGATTATGGTTTCTTCCATTGCAACACCGATTCTATTGAAAATTTTATTTCGCAGTGATCCTGTGGTAGAAGCAAACCCCGATCACGATCTGCATGTTGCGAATCCCAACATTCCATCTGTGTTAAGCAACCGATAAAATATTTATTCGTAAACCCCCTGTCCAAAATTGGATAGAGGGATTTATGCTATTTGTGAAAATAATCAAGAATTGCCTGTTGAGGTGGTTGCATATATTCGATGAAAATCAGCAGATATTCATATCGTGCAATTCATAAAAAACAAACCGGCTTTCCAAAAGGAAAGCCGGTAATTCCGACAAATTAGTCGTTTACGAAGGGCAGCAGAGCGAGATGACGCGCGCGCTTTACAGCAACGGTCAACTGGCGCTGATGCTTTGCACAGGTGCCGGTCACACGGCGGGGAATAATTTTTGCTCTCTCAGAGAGAACTTTCCGGCTGTATTTGCCGATGGTTTTGTAGTCGATATTCTCAACTTTGTCGACACAGAAAGCGCAGACTTTTCTGCGAGGCTTTCTGCCGCCGCGATTGTTACGATCCATCATGTTGGATTTCCTCCTTCTGTTATGTGATACTCGAAATCAGTTAAAACGGTAAGTCGCCGTCGTCTGTGTCCACTTCCTCAAAGCTTCCGAAATCACCGACCGAAAGGGTGTTGCCTTTCTGCGGTTCATCAAATTGTGGAGGTTCGGTGGGGAAGGGGATGCCGCTGCGGTCATTTTGAGCACCGCCGGTAGGCTTGGAATCAGCGAAATACGCCTGGTCGACAATAACCTCATATGCTGTGCGTTTTGCACCGGTTTTGTCCTCGTAGCTGCGGGACTGCAGGCTTCCTTCCAGCGCAATCATACGCCCTTTGGCAAAGTATCTGCTGATAAATTCAGCAGTTTGGCGCCATGCGACACAGGGAATAAAATCCGCTTGACGTTCGGAGCTGCCTTTTGCCTGAAAGTTGCGGTCAACCGCAATGCGGAAGGTTGCGACAGAAACGCCGCTGGTTGTCTGCCTGAGTTCAGGATCCGCAACCAGCCTGCCCATTAAGATAACCCGGTTCAGCATAAGATGACGCCTCCCAATTACACTCTGGTAACGACCAGAGAACGAAGAATGCCGTCAGTAATGTTCATTCTTCTCTCGAGCTCAACAGGGAAAGAAGGAACAGAATTAAAGTTGAACAGAACGTAGTAGCCTTCGGTCTCATCGTCGATCTCGTAAGCCAGGGTACGTTTGCCCCACTCATCAACAGACTCCAGGGTAGCGTTATCCCGGATGATGGCGGAGAACTTCTCGATCAGGGCTTTGACAGCGTCTTCACCCTGTTTGGTGCTGAGCACCATTACTGCCTCGTAATTTTCCATTGCTTTTGCCATTAAAAGCACCTCCTTTTGGACATATGGCCCCCGAACTCAGCCGGGAGCAAGGAACTGTTGTCGTCAGTTTGACGCTAACAAAATTATTCTATCATACTTGTTTTAGCTTGTCAAGTTTTTTTTACAAAAGGATTCCCCGACACATTCCGAAAAAAGGCCGGGGAACCACAAATAATTTGGGAATTTTGTCAAAGTTTGATCGAAAAAAGACGCAGTGTGTTTTCCCGTGCTGTGTCGATCATCTGCTGCGGCGAAAGTCCCTTGATTTCCGCCATTTTTTCAGCAGTGCGGGCGATCATGGGGGAGAAGCAGCGCTTGCCGCGATATGGCACCGGCGCCATATAGGGGCAGTCGGTTTCGAGCAGAAGCCGTTCTGTGGGGATGACGCTGCATGCTTCTGCTGCACGGCGGCCATTTGGGAAAGTGAGCACACCGGTGAAGCCGAGATAGAACCCTATTTTGACCAGCTCCTTTGCTGTTTCAGCCGAGCCGGAAAAACAGTGCAGGACACCTCGAACGCCGGGAAATTCCCGCAGAATCCGCAAGGTGTCCTCGGTCGCGTCCCGGGAATGGATGATAACAGGGATGTTCCGCTCTTTCGCTGCGGCAAGCTGGATGCGGAACACCTTTTTCTGGATTTCGCGGTCCGGTTCCGGCCAGTAGTAGTCCAGTCCAATTTCGCCGATTGCCACTATTTTGGGCTGATCCAGCAGCGAAAAGATTTTTGCCATTCCTTCTTCGGTGTACTCGGCAGCCTGCTCCGGGTGATATCCGACAGCCGCGTAAAAATAGCCGTACTGCTTGGCGTATTCCGCCGAGATCAGGGAACTTTCCAGATTGGTTCCGGCGTTGATGACGCCGCAGACACCTAAGTTGGGGAGGGAAGCGAGCAGCTCCTCCCGATCCGGATCAAACCGTTCGTCATTGTAGTGCGCGTGGGAATCAAAGATTCCGGAATAACGGATTTCCTCCATTTTTGCATACTCCATCAGCGGATTTTAGCGCCAGCCGGGATCGAATCATCCAGGAACAGGACCTTGACGTCGTCGTTCGGGCAATCGGCTGCCAGAATCATGCCGTTGCTCTCTTCGCCGCAGAGTTTGGCGGGTTTCAGGTTGGAAACCAGCACGATGGTTTTGCCCACAAGGTCTTCGGGAGCGTACCACTGGGAAATGCCGGAAAGCACCTGGCGTTCGCGTTTGCCGTCGTTGACCGTCAGCTTGAGCAGCTTTTTGGACCGTTTCACCTTTTCACAGGAGAGGATTTTCGCTGCGCGGAGTTCTACCTTCGCAAAATCTTCGATGCCGATCATGGCGATTCCTTCCGGTTCCTCTTCTGCGGCTGATTCTTTTGCAGCAGCTTTCTGCGCCGCTTCCAGCGCTTCGAGCTCAGCCAGCTCCTTGGCGGCGTCGATACGCGGGAAGATGTTGTCGCCTTTGTGGAGGACTGCGGCGGCAGGAGTTCTGCCAAACGCTTCTGCGCTATCCCATGTCCGGAGCTCTTCCGCGGTGCCGAGCTGGGTAAAGATCTTCACACAGGTTTCCGGCATGAAGGGCTGCAGCAGAACGGTGCAGATGCGGAGGGTTTCGGCCAGATTGTAGAGGACGCGGGCCAAACGGGGATGATTGGCCTCATCTTTGGCGAGAATCCAGGGAGCAGTTTCGTCGATATATTTGTTGGCGCGGGAAATTACGGCAAAAACGTCGGCCAGCGCGTTCTGGAACGCGTATTTTTCCATGTCGGCTTCGTATTTGCTCCGCAGTTCACCAGCCATCGCGAGAAGCTCGCCGTCCTCGGGGCCTTCCGCCTGGTTTTCGGGGAGTGTGCCGCCGAAATATTTGTCTGCCATTGCAGTGGTCCGGGAAACGAGGTTGCCCAGGTCGTTGGCGAGGTCGATATTGATGCGGTTGATGAGCAGCTCGTTGGAAAAGTTGCCGTCGGTTCCAAAGGGGAAATCCCGCAGCAGGAAGTAACGCAGAGCGTCTGCGCTGTACCGCTCCGCGAGGATATAGGGGTCAACTACATTGCCTTTGGATTTGGACATCTTGCCGCCGTCCAGCAGCAGCCAGCCGTGGCCGAAGACATGTTTCGGAAGCGGCATTTCCATGCTCATCAGCATCGCAGGCCAGATGATGGAGTGGAAGCGGACGATTTCTTTGCCCACAAAGTGGACGTCGGCCGGCCAGAACTTCTCAAAATCGCTCTGCGGGTATTTGTCATTCATGAATCCGAGAGCGGTGGTGTAGTTAAACAGCGCGTCAATCCAGACGTAAACGACATGTTTGGGATCAAAATCGACCGGAACGCCCCACTTGAAGCTGGTGCGGGAAACGCAGAGGTCTTCGAGGCCGGGATCGATGAAGTTGCGGATCATTTCGTTTACACGGGAACGGGGCTGCAGAAAATCGGTGTTGACCAGAAGGTCGCGCACCTTATCGGCGTATTTGGACAGACGGAAGAAGTAGGCTTCCTCCTCCGCGTCGACCACCGGCCGTCCGCAGTCGGGGCAGCAGCCGTCCTTGAGCTGGCTCTCGGTCCAGAAGGATTCGCAGGGGGTGCAGTATTTTCCTTTATAAGTGCCTTTGTAGATGTCGCCTTTTTCGTACATCTTTTTGAAGATCTTCTGAATGGCGGCGACGTGGTAGTCATCGGTGGTGCGGATAAAGCGGTCGTAGCTGATGTTCATCAGCTTCCACAGATCTTTGACGCCACGGGGGCCTTCTACAATCTGGTCGACAAATTGCTGCGGTGTGACGCCGGCTTCGTTTGCCTTGGTTTCGATTTTCTGGCCGTGCTCGTCAGTTCCGGTGAGGAACATGACATCGTAGCCCTGAAGGCGTTTATAGCGGGCCATTGCGTCGGTTGCCACAGTGCAGTAGGTGTGTCCAATGTGGAGCTTATCGCTGGGGTAGTAAATGGGGGTGGTAATGTAGAACCGTTTCTGTTCCATAGTATCCCGTTCCTTTCCTGAAAAAACTTCAATCAAACGAAAAACCCGCCTTCTGCATGCAGAAGACGGGGGAAATCCGTGGTACCACTTCGCTTCGTTCTCCGCTGTGCGGAAAACCTCGACCGCTGTAACAGGCGGACCTGTTGCGCCCTCAGCCAAGCCTTGAACGCACCGTTCCGGAGCCATCTTCCTTCCAACCCCTCCTGTTTCCTTACACCAGCCGGAAACTCTCTGCGCTTTGGGGAAGAAAGTACTCTTTCCTTCATTACGTTTGATATTTTTTTCATCATAACACGTTTGCGTTGGTTTGTCAATCGGTATTTTGTTGAAAAAAATAAAGGAAAGAGCCGGGAGCCCTTTTTTTCCGGGCAGAAATATGGTATACTGATGAAAGAACAATCAAATGGAGGAATGACCATGCGCGACAGTATTTATACAATCCCGGTGAATGAAGTGTTTGAACCCAGATGTGGCTGCCCGATTTGCCGGATGGAGCAGACGCTGGAGCAGCGCTGCGTGGATTACATTATGGGTGCCGCCATGATGGAGCCGGATGTCCGGATTGAGACCAACCGTCTGGGCTTCTGTACCAAACATTTTGAGCAGATGCTGCATTGCAAAAACCGACTGTCGCTGGCGTTGATGCTGGAAAGCCACCTGCAGGAACTGAAAAAAGACAATTTCCGGGATATTTGCACGCATGCACATACCAAACCAAAAAAGCGGAACGATGTGAAGACGGTCAATCACACCTGTTTTGTCTGTGAAAAGATTGACTGGGCGCTTTCCCGGATGCTCTACACCGTTGTGGACCAGTATGCAAAAGACGCGGATTTCCGGCAGCTGTTTGCCGAGCAGGAATATCTTTGTCTGCCGCATCTGGAAATGCTGCTCGATGTGGGCGCGGATCATCTTCCCAAAAAAATGAAAGCTGAATTTGAAAAACAGGCAATCAATCTTGCGATGAAACAGCTGGAAACGGTTTCGACAGATGTTTCCCATTTCTGTCGGATGTTTGATTACCGCAATTCCGGCGAAAATGCGGATTGGGGCAATTCCCGTGACTCGATTGAGCGGGCAATCCGCTTGCTGACCGGTGTGGATTTTCGGGAATAAAGAAGAACATTTTTTCGAATTTGTTTGACACTTTTTTTGGAAACGTATATAATAGAAAGAGCCGGAGCAAACTAATTCCAAATGATAACAAGGAGGAATTGGTTTGGCAAAACAGCATCAGGAAACGGAAGAACAGGAAGAGATCCCATACACCGATACTTCGCGGGATATTCCGGAATCCGGTTCTGTTACAACCGGCGGGCGGCATCTGATTCACTGTCTAACGATCATTGGTCAGATTGAGGGGCACTATATCCTGCCGCCGCAGAATAAATCGACCAAATATGAACATGTGATCCCACAGCTGGTGGCAATTGAGGAAAATCCGGAAATTAAGGGCCTGCTGGTGATACTGAACACAGTAGGCGGCGATGTGGAGGCGGGACTTGCCATCGCGGAGCTGATCGCCGGCATGAAAAAGCCGACGGTTTCGCTGGTACTGGGTGGAGGTCACTCGATCGGAGTGCCGCTTGCGGTTTCGGCCAAGCAGTCTTTTATCGTACCTTCCGCCACCATGACCATCCATCCGGTGCGGATGAACGGCCTTGTGCTCGGCGTTCCGCAGAGTTTTTCCTACTTTGACCGAATGCAGGATCGGATTGTCCGCTTTGTCACCGAAAATTCGGATATCAGCGAAAGGCGGTTCCGGGAGTTGATGATGGAAACCGGAGAACTGGCCATGGATGTGGGAAGCTCCATTGACGGGGAAACGGCAGTCAAAGAAGGACTGATCGACCGTTTGGGCGGGCTGTCCGATGCGATATCCTATCTGTACGAGATGATAGACCGGGAGGAGGAGAAAACGGATGATTCTGTACACCACCCAGACGAGCGCGCAGGTGTTTCCACAAAAGCCGCCGCAGATCGAAATGCGGATGGTAAAAGGAAAAAGCTGTGAATGTATTCAGATCAACGGGGAGTGGCAGGTGTTCCGGCTTTTTTCTACCGATCCGGCGGATTTTTTGAATCCGGCTTTTCAACCAGGCACATTGGTTCAGGAATAAAATTTAAGTAATGACAGTAAAGGTGAGAAAATGGCAGAAAAGAAACAGACTTCCGGCAGAAAAAAAGCTGCCGGAAGCAGAAAAAATACCGGAAGCCGTCCGAAAAAGACGGTAGCGGAGCTCGCAGCACAGGAGCGGGAACACCGCAACCAGATTGCGGCCGTGGTATTGTTTGCTGCGGGAATCCTTTTAACGGCGCTGGCGCTGATTTCGGGCGGTTCCGGCTGGCTTGTGCTGCACAATCTGCTGCGTGGGCTGTTTGGACCGGTGAGCTATGCAGTTGGGCCGGTGGTGATCTATTTGGCGGTGATCCTGACGCTTGGACGGGAAAATCTTTCCGCTTCGAGCAAGGTATGGCAGATGGTCTTTCTGCTGGTGCTGTTCTGTGGAATTTCACAGCTCTTTTTCGGCTTGCCGGAGGGAAACAACTTTTTCAGCCGTTTTCTCAGCCTTTTCCAGAATGGCGTTAATCTGAAAAGCGGCGGTTTGTTTGCGGCTCTGATCGGATGGCCGCTGATGCGGTTTGCCGGTGGGACAGCCGGCGCCGCCATTATTCAGATTTTGCTTGTTTTCGTCTTCATTATGCTGATTTCCGGCAGCACGCTGAAAAACTTTTTCCAGACCTGCGCAAAACCGGTTAAGCAGATCGAACAGACCTATGTCACCCGTCGGGAACGTCGGCAGGAAACCGAAGATATGCAGGCTTCCGGCGGAAAAAGCGGGAAGAAACAGCGGATTGATATTCCGATCGGCGGGGAAGCGGAGTTCCCGGAACATCCGGTCGTCGCGCCGAACCAGGGTTTTGATGAAGCGCTGGAAAACTTTCAGCTGGATCCCAAGGAACTGCGCCGCCGAAAAAAGGAAGCGGAAAAACTGGGCTTGAAAGTGGATCCTGTTACCGGCGAAGTACTTGAGGATGCAGTGCGGACTCCCCCGCAGAAGCCCGCCCCGGCAGAAGAACAGCGGGAGCCGTTCCGTCCAAACGGTCATCTGGATTCCCGATACCTTTGGGGAGCACCATCCAAGGCACCAGAGGAAGAAGCTGCGGAAGAGACATTGCCTAATTTGGACAAATCAAATGATTTGCCGACAAGGGATGTGAATGATTTCTTTCCGGAAAATCGCGCGGAAGATGGTCAAAAGCCGGTGTTTACTCTGTCAGGTGAAACTGCTTTACAGCAAGAAAATGCCGAAAATTCCACGCCTTTTGGAGTACATAAGGCAAAGCCGACCAATCCCGATTCGTTGTGGTCTGCGCCGGTATCTCCGTCTGAATTGCGGGCGATGAATGGAGAAAAAACAGAAGAAGATACGCATGTCAACGTTGCTGCTTTTGATGAACTGAAAGGTTCGGTGCTCGACGGAGCGGCGCAAAGTGACGATGCGTTCGGCGCCAATCCGCCCTCTCTTGGAGAAGCGGCAGGAGTCACTCCCGAAGAAAACCGGCTTGATGATGCCATTCGTTCGATAGAGAAGCCCAAGGAAACTTCTCCCAAACAAGAAAAACAGGAGGTCCGTTTGGGACAACCGGTACAGGCGGAGGAGGTTTACCAGATTCCGCCGGTAACGCTCCTAAAAATGCCGCGCAATGACGGCAATGCGGATGTGAGCGAGGAGCTGCGCGCCAACGCCGAAAAGCTGGTGGAAACCCTTAAAAGTTTTGGCGTGCAGACCAAAGTGACCGCTTTCAGCCGCGGCCCCACAGTCACGCGGTATGAGCTTCAGCCGCAGCCGGGTGTGAAAATCTCCAAAATTACCGGTCTGGCCGACGATATTGCGTTGAATCTGGCAACCGCCGGCGTCCGAATTGAGGCGCCGATTCCCAACAAACCGGCGGTCGGCATTGAGGTGCCCAACAAAAAGACCGATTCGGTCAGCATCCGGGAAATTATCGATTCAGAGGAATTCCGCAATGCCAAAGGCGTTCTGCCGGTGGCACTCGGCAAGGATATTGCGGGCAACGTTGCCATTGGCGATATTGCGTCGATGCCTCATGTGCTGATTGCGGGTACAACTGGAAGTGGTAAGTCGGTCTGCGTCAACTCGATGCTCATTTCCTTCCTTTACCGGTTTTCTCCAAAAGATCTGCGGCTCATTTTGATTGACCCGAAAGTGGTGGAAATGGGGATTTACAACGGGATCCCGCATTTGCTCATTCCGGTAGTGACCGATCCGAAAAAGGCAGCGGGCGCTTTGAATTGGGCGGTGACCGAGATGCTGAAACGGTATTCCGCCTTTGCAGAGAATTCGGTCCGCGACATCAAGGGGTACAACCGTCTGGCGGAAACTTCGCCGGATTTGCAGCATATGCCTCATGTTGTTATTGTGATTGACGAGCTTTCCGACCTGATGATGGCGGCGCCGAATGAAGTCGAGGACGCCATCTGCCGTCTGGCACAGATGGCGCGTGCGGCCGGAATGCATCTGATTGTGGCGACACAGCGGCCCTCGGTTGATGTTGTCACTGGTCTGATCAAGGCAAATATCCCGTCCCGAATTGCCCTTGCGGTATCTTCGCAGGTGGACTCCCGTACCATCCTTGATACCGGCGGAGCGGAAAAGCTGCTCGGCAAAGGAGATATGCTCTATTCGCCAATCGGCTTTCCGAAACCGGTGCGGGTGCAGGGCTGTTTTGTCAGTGATTCCGAGATCGAAGCGGTAGTGGACTTTATCAAAAACGGCCGGGAACCAGTAGTGTATGACTCCAGTATTATGGATGAAATTGAACGGCAAGCCGCAGCTGACAACAATGGCAAGAAAGGAGGCGCTTCCGACACTGGTGACGCGGTGGACGATCTGTTTGAGGATGCAGTACAGTGTGTGCTGGATGCCGGCCAATGCTCGACATCCTATCTGCAGCGGCGGCTCAAAGTTGGTTACGCGCGTGCGGCCCGTTTGGTAGACGAGATGGAAAACCGTGGAATTGTGGGACCACCGGACGGCTCCAAACCACGAGATGTGCTGGTGACGCGGGCCCAGTGGTCGGAATTCCAGATGCGGAACAATATGGATTAACAATGAGGTGGCATGGTTGAAACAAATCGATGCTGGGGTTTTGTTACGGGAGGTACAGGAAGGCGATTTGCAGGGCCTTTTGGAACTTTACCAATATCTGGGTGACAATTCTGTTCCGGATACCTTGGAAAGTGCGGCTCCGGTATGGTCTTATATTTTGCAAAACAGAAATTATCATATTATCGTTGCTGATAAGAACGGACAGTTGGTATCCAGTTGTACCTTAATCATCATTCCGAATTTGACACACGAGCAGCATCCTTACGCTCTGGTAGAAAACGTTGTCACCCACCCCGATTTTCGTGGAAAAGGGTTGGGGACAGCGGTTTTGGATGCGGCGCGAGAGATTGCAGCAGAAGAAGATTGTTACAAAATTATGCTGCTGACTGGCTCGAAAAAGGAGAGCACTCACCGTTTTTATCAAAATGCAGGATATCGTGCGGATTTCAAAACCGGATATTGCCAGAAAATCGAAAGATAAGGAGGAACCAATGAACCAGTTTTTGCCCATTTCCCGGGAAGATATGGATGCCCGCGGAATTGAACAGCTTGATTTTATCATTGTTACAGGGGACGCCTATGTCGATCATCCAAGCTTTGGCACTGCCATTATTTCCCGGGTAATTGAAGCGGAGGGGTATACCATCGGCGTAATTTCCCAGCCGGACTGGCGCTCCAACCGGGATTTTACCCGGATGGGACGCCCGAAATACGGCTTCTTTGTCAATTCCGGAAACATCGATTCCATGGTGGCGCATTACACCGTTGCCAAAAAGCGCCGCTCGGAGGATGCCTATACGCCGGGTGGACAGATGGGAAAACGCCCCGACCGTGCTGTTATTGTGTACAGTAAAAAGCTCCGGGAAATTTTTGGGGACATTCCGATCATTATCGGCGGACTGGAAGCATCGCTGCGCCGGTTTGCTCACTATGATTACTGGGATGATGCAGTGCGGCCGTCCATTCTGCTCGATTCGCAGGCGGATCTGCTCAGCTACGGAATGGGCGAGTTACAAACAGCGGAAATTGTCAACCGGCTGGCGGCGGGAGAACCGATCGGGAACCTGACCGATATTCGGGGAACCTGTTACCTATGCGATCCTGCGCAGACACCGCTTGGTGCGGCGCAGTGCCCGGATTATGCGCAGGTATGCACGGACAAGATGGCCTATTGCAAGGCGACAAAGATCCAGATGGATCAGCAGGACGAAATTTATGGCAAAACCGTCATCCAGCGCCACGGAAACCGGATGCTGGTACAGAATCCGCCGATGCGCGTTCTGACGACCGAAGAGCTCGACCGCGTTTACGCATTGCCGTACACTCGGACTTGGCATCCCAGTTATCAGCAAGCCGGTGGTGTTCCCGGCATTGAGGAAGTAGAATTTTCGATTGCGCACAACCGCGGCTGCTTCGGCAACTGCAACTTCTGCTCTATCGCGTTCCATCAGGGACGGAAAATCGCTGTCCGGAGTGAGGAATCGGTCCTCCGCGAAGCGGAGCTGCTGACCACGCTTCCTAATTTTAAGGGATATATTCACGATGTTGGCGGCCCGACTGCCAATTTCCGGCATCCTTCCTGCAAAAAACAGCTGACACAGGGGCTCTGCAAGGGAAAAAAATGCCTGGCCCCCACACCCTGCCCGGCTTTGGAAGCGGATCATGTGGAGTATCTTGACCTGCTTCGTAAAATCCGCGCGATTCCCGGCATTAAGCGGGTGTTTATCCGCTCCGGAATTCGGTACGATTATCTGATGCAGGACCCGGACGATTCCTTCTTCCGGGAACTGGTGGAATATCATGTGTCCGGTCAGCTCAAGGTGGCGCCGGAACACTGCGCGAATGCTGTTCTTGACGCAATGGGCAAGCCGCACATTGAGGTTTACCGTGCATTTGCCGAGAAATTTTACCGGATTACCCGCGAAATCGGTAAAAAGCAATACCTGGTGCCGTATCTGATGTCCTCCCATCCGGGCAGCACTTTGAAAGATGCGGTGGAATTAGCCCTCTTTTTAAAAGAAAATCACATTCATCCCGAGCAGGTGCAGGATTTTTATCCCACGCCGGGAACCGTTTCCACCTGTATGTTCTACACCGGTTTGAATCCTTACACCATGAAGCCGGTCTTTGTTCCCAAAACACCGGAGGAAAAGGCAATGCAGCGGGCGCTGCTTCAGTATTTCCTGCCCAAAAACCGGGATCTGGTGCTTCGTGCGCTGCGCAAAGCGGGGCGCGCCGACCTAATCGGCAGCGGGCCGGACTGTCTGGTGCCGACTCCTTTTTCGGAGAAAACCGCTCCTATTAAAAACGGACGGCAGCCGCAGAAGCCCGCAACACGGAAAAAGCCGGCAATTCGGAACATCCATCGAAAAAAGCACCCTGGAGGAAAAGTGTAAAGGAGGGTTCTCTTGGCAAAACGAAAACGCAGAAGCCGCAAGCAGCCGCTCAATTGGGCGGCAATTATTTCCTCGGCAATTATCGTCAGCGCGTTTATCATTAGCTACCTTGCATTTGGGGATCAGCTCCGCAGCTACTTTCCGGCATGGAGAGAGGTGGAGAATACCTTTTCCGAAATCTGGCAGACGCTGCTGCAAACTGATCGTCCGTCTAAACCGGCAGGAAGCTCCGGGGAACTTTCCGGAGAAACCGCAGAGGTTCATTTTATCGATGTCGGGCAGGGCGATTGTATGCTGATCCGGTGTGATGGTGCGGATATTCTCATTGATGCCGGTGAAAATAACCAGGGGGAGACGGTCAACGCCTATCTGGATAAAATTGGGGTGGACGATCTCGATCTGGTGATCGGCACCCACGCACATTCCGATCATATTGGCGGACTGGATGTTGTGCTGTCCAGTCATCAGGCAGATGCGGTGATTCTGCCGCCGATGAAAGACAGTGTTGTTCCGACAACGAGAACTTATGAGGATCTTTTGTATGCAATCGGCGGTCAGGGACTGGAAATTACAACTGCTGTTCCGGGGGATATCTATACATTTGGAGATGGAACGCTGGAAATACTCGGCCCGGTTAAGGAATATGATGATCTGAACAACACATCGGTTGTCTGCCGGTTTGAGTATGGGGAGATTTCTTTCCTGTTTACCGGCGATATGGAAGCGGACGCGGAATCCGACCTTTTGCAGTCCGGCGCGAATGTAGAGGCAGATTTCTTAAAGCTCGGGCATCACGGCAGCAGCACATCTACAAGCGAGGATTTTCTCCGAGCTGTGAATCCTTCCGTTTGTTTGATTGAGGTTGGCGAGGGAAATTCCTACAATCATCCCCATGCTGAAACAATCGCTTTGGTGGAAGGTTACGGCTGTGAAATCTACCGCACCGATCTGAATGGAAGCATTGTTGTTCAGACGGATGGAAAAAACTGGAATATTGCCACCGAAAAATAGGAGGAGACTATGCTGATTATTGACCGGTTTGAGGGGGATTTTGCTGTTTGTGAGGATGACAACCGAAATATGCAGTCAATTCCACGGGAAAAGCTGCCTGATAATGCCTGTGAAGGAGATGTACTTGTCAGTGAAAATGGTTCGTTTCGGGTGGATGCAGCACAGACAAAGATACGTAGGGAACGGATAAAAGCATTGTATTGGAAGCTGAAAAGAAAATAACCGCTGTTTAAATTGAAAAGAGCGGACGTAAACCTTTGTGTAAATGTCCGTTTTTCTATGGAGCCCCTTGTCAAATCCCGGAATTCTGGTTATAATGGAGAATAAACGGGACAACGGGGGTTCGCAGTACCGCTGTCAATCATATTTGTTAATTCTTGGGAGGAGTTGCCAACTATGCCATCCAACTTTACTGTAACTCTGGAAAAGCTGATTCACGAATTTTCGCTGGAAAGCATTTATCTGCCGGAAGATCCGCAGTCAATCCAAATTGCATCGGGGGATGTCAATCGTCCTGGGTTGTTTATTACGGGATTTTTTGAATATTTTGATCCTGAGCGGATCCAGATATTGGGCCGCATGGAAACGGCATTTCTTAGCGATTTGGATAAAGAAGTTCTGACCGAACGCATGGATAAAATGTGTGCGCTGAGAGTTCCTGCGATTATTGTAACCCGTGGGCTTGAGGTTTTTCCGGAGCTGATTACGGCTGCCCGTGCGCATCAGCTGCCGCTGCTGCGGACACAGGAAGCAACATCCAGCTTTATGTCGGCACTGATTGCCTTTCTGAGCGTCGAGCTTGCTCCCCGGATCACTCGCCACGGCGTTTTGGTTGAGGTTTATGGCGAAGGAATGCTGATTGTCGGTGACAGCGGCGTTGGTAA
This sequence comes from uncultured Clostridia bacterium, assembly GCA_944382875.1. GTDB lineage: Bacteria > Bacillota > Clostridia > Oscillospirales > Ruminococcaceae > Merdivicinus. The sequence continues at coordinate 81,426 of CALWNQ010000004.1, read as the reverse complement.
GAGTGAAACTGCCATTGAACTGGTCAAGCGCGGACATCGTCTGATTGCGGACGATGCAGTGGAAATTCGCCGTGTTTCCAACAAGAGCCTGGTGGGAAGCTCGCCGGAAAATATCCGTCACTTTGTGGAACTGCGCGGCATTGGCATCATCAATGCCCGTCGTTTGTTCGGTATGGGTGCTGTTAAGCTGACCGAAAAAATCGACATGGTTGTCAATCTGGAGCATTGGGATTCAAACAAGACTTACGACCGGATGGGTATTGATAACGAATATACCACGATTCTTGGTAATCGTGTGCCTTCTCTCACAATTCCCGTCAAACCCGGCCGGAACCTTGCCATTATCCTTGAAGTTGCCGCGATGAACAACCGCCAGAAGAAGATGGGATATAACGCGGCAAAAGAGCTGATGCAGAAGCTCGGTATGCCGACTGATAATTCAAAGGATATTGTGAACGATTTTGATTTTTAACAGCCTGCTCCCCGAGAAATCCGGTATTTTTCGGGAAAAATAAAATATGATAGAAGCGAGGAACAAATTATGAAGTACTACATTGGAATTGACCTTGGCGGAACCTTTGTAAAAGCCGGCGTGGTGGACGAGAACTATAACATCGTTGCCAAAGCGAGCATTGATTCTGCTGATGTGGTAGGCGATGCGGAAAAAGTTGCCGACCGTATGGCGGAATGTGCCAGAATGGCTTTGGAAAAAGCCAACCTCACAATGGATGATGTAGAAAGCATCGGTATCGGTGCTCCCGGCTCTGTTGATCCTTACACCGGCATGATTATCTATGCAAACAATCTGAAATTCCTGAACACGCCGATGCGCGCTTATCTGGAAGCACGGACCGGCAAAAAGATCTACCTGGAAAATGATGCCAATGTAGCGGCTTACGGTGAAGTTCTGGCTGGTGCTGCAAAAGGCTATAAGGAAGCAATTGTGGTAACGCTTGGCACCGGTGTCGGCGGCGGCATTATCATCGACGGCAAAATTTATTCCGGCTTCAACCATTTCGGTGGAGAACTGGGCCATATGGTAATCGTCAAAGACGGCCGTCAGTGCACCTGTGGCCGCAAAGGTTGTGTGGAAGCTTATTCCTCTGCAACTGCGCTGATTAAAATGACCAAGGAAGCGATGGAAGCGCATCCCGAATCCAAACTGTGGGAAGTTGCCGGCACCCTGGATGCTGTCAACGGCAAAACCGCTTATGATGCGATGCGTCTGGGCGACAAGGTCGGCACCGAGGTTGTGGATTACTTTGTCAGTCATCTTGGCTGTGCGCTGGCCAACTATGTGAATATCTTCCAGCCGGAGATTTTGCTGATTGGCGGCGGCATCTGCAAAGAGGGAGAAACCCTGCTGGCTCCGCTGCGTGAGATTCTTGCGAAAGAAACATACGGTATTGCCGGCGTCAAGGCGACCACATTGAAAACCTGCGCACTGGGCAACGATGCGGGCACCATTGGTGCAGCGTTCCTTTGGCAGATTTACGCCTGAGTTTGATTTACATAACGGATTCGGACGGCCTGGTGCCGTCCTGCCGCCCAAGGCTGCCGGAATTACCGGCGGTTTTGGGCGACAGTTTCCAATGGAGGTATTATGGAGAATATAGCCGAAATCCGCGCAATTTGTGAGAGTATCGGATGTGAATACCGGGAGAATGTGCCGCTTTGCCGGTATACGACCTTTCGGATTGGGGGGCCGGCGCCGTTCTTTCTGCTGCCGCGTACAACAGAGGAAGCAGCAGCTGCTGTCAAAGCACTTCACGGCAAAGTACGCATTGTCTTTCTCGGAAAAGGTTCCAATCTGCTTGTGGCGGATGAGGGAGTGGATGCTGTTGTGATCCATTTGGGACAGAATTTCTCTGATGTGGAAGTCGATGGAGAAACGCTGGTCTGCCAGGCGGGCGCTTCGATGTCCAAAGCGTGTGCGGCGGCCTGGAAAGCGGGACTAAGCGACTTGGAATTTGCCTGGGGCATTCCGGGGAGTGTGGGCGGCGGTGCTTATATGAATGCCGGCGCTTATGGCGGTGAGTTTTCCCAGGTGGTGGCTTGGTGCGAGCATGTGGACGAAGCAGGGAAAATTGGACGGTTTGTGGGCGAAGAGCTCGAATACAGCTATCGGAAGAGCCGGTACAGCGGGAAGAATTACGGGATTACCCGGGTGGCATTCCGATTAGAAAAAGGAAATCAGGCTGCTATTGGCGCCCGGATGAAAGAACTGTTTCAAAGGCGGCGGGAAAAGCAGCCGCTGGAATATCCCAGTGCCGGAAGCACCTTTAAGCGGCCGGAAGGAGCTTATGCCGCCGCTCTGATCGAACAGTGCGGTTTGAAAGGACTGCGGGTCGGCGGTGCAATGGTGAGTGAAAAGCACAGCGGTTTCCTTATCAACACAGGAAATGCTACCTGTGCGGATGTTCTGGAACTGATCCGGCAGGTGCAGCAGAGAGTGCGGGAACAGACGGGATTTGTGCTGGAACGGGAAGTGCAGCTTTTGCGCTGACCCGGAAGGAAGGGGATCATATGGATTTTTTGATTGTAACAGGAATGTCCGGTTCGGGAAAATCCCGTGCTGTGGATGCGCTCGAAGATATCGGATTTTATTGTGTGGATAATATGCCTCCAAAACTCATCTCCAAGGTGGCGGAAATCTGCCTTGCCGGCAACAGCCAGATCAATCGGGTTGCGGTTGTGACCGATATGCGAGGCGGCGATCTGTTTTACGGGCTATTTGAAGAGCTGGACGAGATGAAGGACAAAGGTCTGGAATACAAGCTTCTGTTTTTGGATGCTTCGGATGCCGAGCTGATCCGCCGTTATAAGGAAACACGTCGCCGTCATCCGTTGCTCGGTCTGGTCAAAGGCGGCATCGGGGAAGCCGTCCGCAACGAACGGGTGCTGCTGCGGCCTGCGCGGGAGCGAGCGGATTACATCATTGACACAACACATTTGTCTGCCAATGAGCTCAAACAGCGGATGAACAATATCTTTCTGGATAACATCCGCAACAGCATGCTCATCAATGTCATGTCCTTTGGCTTTAAATACGGCGTTCCGGCAGAGGTGGACCTGGTGTTTGATGTGCGTTGTCTGCCAAACCCGTTTTATGTGGATGAATTAAAGCCAAAAACTGGTCTGGATGCCGAAGTGCGGCAGTATGTAATGGAAAGCGAAGCTTCCCGGCAGCTTTTGGACAAACTGAAGGACTTGGTTTCCTTCTTGATCCCGCTGTATCAAAAGGAAGGCAAAAGCCAGCTGATGATCGGAATGGGCTGCACTGGCGGCAAACACCGGAGTGTGACCTTTGCCGAGCTGATGTACCAGTATCTGGCGGAACAGAACCACAATGTCCGGGTTGTTCACCGGGATATTTCCAAATAGAAAGGCCGGGATCCCATGACATTCAGTCAGCAAGTCAAGCAGGAATTGTGCCGGCTGGAAATCCGGCGGGAATGCTGTGCGTTGGCGCAGCTTTACGGAATGCTGCTTTTCAGCCGCAGCTTTTGTCAGGACGGACAGGTTTTTTCTACCGAAAGCAGGCAGATTGCCGATTATTTTGCACAGTTGATGGCGGGGACAGCCGGTACGGTAGTGACAATCCGCACCGATTTTCATAAAAAATCGGGAGATACCGGCCGCTTTACTGTTTTGGTGGAGGATGAAGGGCAGCGAGAGCTGATTACAGAGCGGTTTGGGCTCCGGCTTCCGGGACTCAGCCCGCTTTTTTTGGAAAAGGAATGTTGTCCGGCTTCCTTTTTCCGGGGAATTTTCCTGTTGTACGGCTCCATTACCAACCCGGAGCGAGAGTATCATTTGGAACTGGCAGCACCCAGCGCCTATATGGCGGAAGAAGTTTTCCTTTTGGGCAAGACGGCGGGAATCCAGTGGAAAATTTCCCGGCGGAAAGGCGGATTTATCCTGTATGTTAAGGAGAGCGAGCAGATCGAAGATTTTCTGACCTGGATTGGCGCGACCAAGTCCACCCTGAAACTGATGGACATCAAAATTATAAAAGAAATGCGCAACAAGGTCAACCGCGCGACCAACTGTGAAACAGCCAATCTGGACAAGACGGTGGACGCTTCCCGGGCTCAGGTGGCAGATATCGCCTATATCAAAGAGCGGTGCGGGCTTTCCTATCTGGATGAGGAACTGCGTCCGCTCGCCGAACTGCGTCTGCAGAATCCGGAGTGTTCGCTCCGGGAACTGGCTGAGATGTTAAATCCGCCGCTCAGCCGGTCGGGAGTGAACCACCGTTTGCAGCGGATTCGACAGGCGGCCGAGCGGCTTCGCGCGGAAAGAAAGGATGAAAGAAAATGAAAGAGTTGGCAGAAATTCAGCAGTATTTTGACGGTGACCGGTTTGCAACTGAGGCAGCTGGCGCTGTGATTGAAGCGGCGGACGACGGGTTTGCCCGTTGTTCGATGGAAATCAAGCCGGTGCATCGGAATGCGCGCGGCGCTGTCATGGGTGGCGCTATTTTTACGCTCGCAGATTTTGCTTTTGCGGTAGCTTCCAACTGTGCCGGGACCGGAGTGGTAACACTGAACAGCCAGATTTCCTACCTTGGCACCGCCAAAGGAAGTCGTCTGATCGCCGAAGCAAAAAGGGTGAAACAGGGCAGAAGTACGGGTTACTATACCGTTTCTGTAACCGATGAGCTTGGAAATCATGTGGCGGAAGTAACTGGCACCGGTTTCGTAGTACAGCCGAAATAAATAGATTTCTTGAATTTTAAGCATCCAAAAGGAGGGAAGCGATGAAACCGTTTGTCCATTTGCATTTGCACACCGAATACAGCCTGCTGGATGGCGCCTGCCGGATTTCGGAGCTTCCCAGGCGGGCAAAAGAAGCTGGCCAGGAGGCTGTGGCCATTACCGACCATGGCTGTATGTACGGGGTGGTGGATTTTTACAAGGCTTGCCAGAAAGAAGGAGTTAAACCCATTATTGGCTGTGAGGTCTATGTCGCACCACGCAGCCGCTTTGACAAGGTGTTCCAGGTGGATAACAAACCATTTCACCTTGTGCTGCTCTGTGAAACACAGCAGGGATACCAGAATCTCATCAAGCTGGTTTCAGCGGGGTATATCGAAGGTTTTTACAGCAAGCCGCGCGTCGACCTTGATTTGTTGGAGCGGTACCACGAAGGACTAATTGCTCTTTCGGCCTGCCTGGCGGGGGAGATTCCGCGCAAGCTGTCCACCGGGGATTACGCCGGGGCAAAGGCAACAGCACTCCGCTACCGGGATATTTTCGGTGCAAACAACTACTTTATTGAGGTGCAGAACCACGGCATTGAGGAACAGCAGCGCATCCTGCCGCTGTTCCGGAAGCTATCAGATGAAACGGGGATTCCGCTTGTTGCCACCAACGACTGCCACTATCTTCGCAAAGAGGATGCCCGAATGCAGAATGTGCTGGTTTGTATCCAAACCAACCACACGGTGAACGAACAGAACGACATGGAGTTCCCAACCGAGGAATTTTATCTCAAAAACCGGGAGGAAATGGAAGCGGCTCTTCCGAATTTTTCTGATGCGCTCGACAACACTGCTGCGATTGCAGAGCGGTGCCGGGTGGAGTTTACCTTTGGCAAAACGCAGCTTCCGCATTTTGAAACGCCGGATGGCCGGACATCGGATGAGTATTTCACTGACCTTTGCACGCGTGGGCTGAAAAAACGCTATGGCACCATAACGCCGGAATTACAGGAGCGCTTTGATTACGAGATGAGTGTGGTCAAGAAGATGGGATATGTGGACTATTATCTGATTGTTTACGATTTCATCCGCTATGCCAAAAGCAAGGATATTCCGGTTGGACCGGGGCGCGGTTCCGGTGCCGGAAGTTTGCTTGCCTACTGTATGGGAATCACCGGGGTGGATCCCATCCGCTACCAGCTCATTTTTGAGCGTTTCCTCAACCCGGAACGGGTCAGCATGCCGGACTTTGATGTGGATTTCAGCGATGAACGCCGCGGCGAAGTGATCGACTATGTCATCCAGCGGTACGGCGCCGACCATGTGGCGCAGATTACCACCTTTGGGACTATGGCGGCAAAGGCGGCTGTTCGGGACGTTGGGCGGGCGCTTGGGATGAGCTACCAGTCGGTTGACCGTGTGGCAAAGCTGATCCCGAACCGGCTGAAAATCACGTTGGACAAGGCGCTTTCGGAGGAAAAAGCCCTCAAAGCGCTGTATGACACCGATCCGCAGGTAAAAGAGCTGCTCGATATGGCGAAACGGGTGGAGGGGATGCCGCGGCACGCTTCTACTCACGCTGCCGGCGTGGTCATTACGGCCAAACCGGTGGACGAGTATGTGCCGCTTGCCAAGAGCGATGAATCGATTGTCACCCAGTTTCCCATGACAACATTGGAAGAACTGGGACTGCTCAAAATGGACTTTTTGGGGCTCCGGAACCTTTCGGTCATCGACCACACGGTTCATGCTGTTCGGAAATTAGAGCCGGAGTTTCGTATTGACCGGATTTCGCTGGAGGATCCGGCCGTTTTCGAGATGTTCTCCCGCGGCGCGACCGAAGGGGTGTTCCAGTTTGAGTCGGCGGGGATGCGGCGGATGCTTATTTCGATGAAGCCGCGTTCCATTGAAGATTTAACAGCTGCGACCTCTCTCTACCGTCCTGGCCCCAGTTCTTCGATCGACACCTATATCCGCAACCGCTTTCATCCGGAGCAGATCCGGTATGAAACGCCGCTGCTTGAACCCATTCTGCGGGTGACCTGCGGGGTGCTGCTTTATCAGGAGCAGGTCATGCAGGTCTGCCGCACTCTGGCGGGTTATTCCTACGGCAGGGCGGACCTGGTGCGCCGCGCGATGGGCAAGAAAAAGGTCGATGTGATGCAGGCGGAGCGGGAAAACTTTATCCACGGGAAAAAGAGGGAAGACGGCACTTTTGAATGTGTGGGCGCGGTGGCGAACGGCGTCCCGGAGGAGGTTGCCAATCATATCTTTGACGAGATGGCAGCCTTTGCCGAATATGCTTTCAACAAATCCCATGCGGCGGCGTATTCGGTCGTCAGCTATCAGACGGCTTATCTGAAATGTCATTATCCGCGGCAGTATATGGCGGCATTGCTTACCTCGGTCATTGATTGGACCGGCAAGCTCACTGAATATATCGGGGAGTGTAAGGAGCTGGGCATCGAAATCCTGCCACCCCATATCAACCGCAGCACCGGTTCTTTCCGGTCAGAGGGCGAAAGTATCCGCTTTGGGCTTCTGGCGGTGAAAGGGTTGGGACGGGCAGTCATCGACCGGATTGTTGCCGAACGCAAAGAAAATGGCCCCTATACCGGACTCTTTGACTTCTGCAAGAGGCTGGCTGGGAAAGAATTGAACAAACAGGCGCTCAAAAACCTGATCCGCTGCGGGGCGTTTGACTGTTTCGGATATACCCGGAAAGAGCTGGCGGCAGTCCATGAAGCCGCGCTGGACGCAGCGGCGGGTTACGCACGGAATCACGCGGGCGGGCAGATGAATTTATTTGCGGCGGCGGAGATTGCCGAGCCGGAAATCCAGATCCCGCGGATGGGCGAATTTCCGCCTGGTGAAAAGCTGCGGATGGAATATGAAGCGCTCGGATTTTACCTGACCGGACATCCTCTTGATGAGTACCGTGCGATGGTGCAGCGGTACCGGATGGATGCGGCGGGAGAAATCACAGCGGAAGAGAGCCGTTATCAGGATCGGCAGGCGGTCCGGCTGTTCGGTTTGATTTCCAGCAAAAAGACAATGAACACCAAATCCGGGCAGATGATGTGCTTCCTGACACTGGAGGATCGCTCTGGTTCGGTGGAAGTTGTCCTGTTCCCATCTGTCTACCGGGATTTTTCAGCGCTCCTGCAAAGCGGAGAGGCGCTCGTTATCGAAGGGCGTGTGTCGGTGCGGGAAGACGAAGCACCTAAAGTGCTGGCGGACCGGCTCATCAGCCTTGCGGACTTCCGGAAAAGCCAGCCGGTTGGAACCTTGTTTGTCAAACTGAATTCGGTCAATGACCGGCGGATGCCGGCAGTGCTGGAAATCCTTTCGGCACATCCTGGAAATGTTCCGGTACAGCTCTTTTTTGCGGATGACCGCAAATATCATTATCCCCCCGGAAAGCCGGCAGTGAGCGGTGATACGCCGCTATTGGAGGCGCTTTCCGCCCTTGTCGGTTCCGACAATATTGTCCTGCGATAAAAAATCCCCGGTCAATCGACCGGGGATTTTTTCGTTTGTTCAATGGGCTCAAAATAACAACAGCCGTTGATTTTGGCACTGAACGTGCTAAAGTTTTCCCTTGTACAAAATCCTTCCTGCTGGTAACGACAGGGTTCACTGCATGCGACAAGGTTCATAACCGATTCCTCCTTGACAAAAATTTTATCAGAGCAGAGGTTGCTGCTGATATTTTGCCTTTTTTTCGGCACACTATACCCAGACACAGTTTCAGAGGAGGAAACAGAATGAAAAAAAGCGTTGTGGTGGTTGCGGTTGCGGTCATTCTGATCGTCATTTTGCAGTTTATTCCGGATTTTTACGCGGATTATCCGGCGGAAGTGCGGTTGGTTACCGTCCGGGAAGAAAGTTATACGCCCACTTTTCTGGTGGATGGGGTAGTGGAGGATACTTTCCAACGGGAAGTTACGCCCAAATTCCCGTTTGTACCCAAACAGGTCCTGGTGGAAGAAGGGGAGTATGTTACCTATGGACAGCTGATTGCAACAGTAGATGTAGAGGGTACGAAAAATGCCTTTTTGTCGATTGCGGAAGAATATGCCGGTCAGCTTCCCGACGATCTATTGTCCGATGCGGCGGAAGCGGTTTTTAATATGGCTGGCGGGAACAGCTGGCTTGCCGACGGCAATCTTCCCACCGAAATTCGATCCAACATGGAGGGCGTCCTTTCGTCGGTAACACTGCATACCGGAGAGCTTTGGCTTCCCACACAGGCGGCCGCGGTGGTTTCTTCCATGAACGGACTGCGGGTGCGGCTCTCGGTGCCGGAACAGCAGGTGAGTTCACTGAAAATCGGGCAGCGGATTACCTTTACTGCTCCAGCTGTGGAGGATGGTCTATTTGCGGCGAGAATCACCTGGATCAGCTCCGAAGCTACCCAAAAGCTCGATGGGCTAACATCGACTACGGTGGTGGAGGTGCTGGCGCGGATTGAGGATGACTTTGATGTTCTCCGTCCCGGCTATACCGTCCGCGCAGAGTGCGCTGCGGAGGAAGAACAGGAGTATCAGTTCCTTCCTTATGAAGCAGTTTTACAGGATGAAACAGGGCAATCCTATGTGTATGTGTATCAGGACGGAAAAGCCTGGCGCCGGGATATTGAAACGGGAAAAGAACTTTCCACCGCCGTTGCAGTGGAAAAAGGGTTGGGAAAGTATGAAAAGGTAATACTGGATGCGGATCAGGTGAACGATTCGGATCCGGTTGTGATGGCGGAGGACTGACATGGAAATCTGGAAAGATGCCTGGCGGAGCATTTTCCGCCGTCCTTCCCGCTCGCTGCTGACCATCTGCAGCATCGGGATTGGAATTTTTTCTGTTGTGGTGATCGGTATTATTGGCGAAACCGGCAAACAGGCGGTTACTGCTGAGCTTTCAAGCCTTGGAATGGAGGGGGTGACTCTTCAAACAGAAGAGGGGGTATCGGCCATCCTTACGCGGCAGGAATTGGAGGCGGTCCGCCGGGATCCACAGGTGCAGTCCGCCACTCCGCTTGTTGTCAATTACGGGGAAGCGGAGAGCACAATGGGAAAGGAAAACGCGGTCATCTGGGGGGTAGACGCCAACATTCCGGCGATGGTGTCACTGGAACTTCTTTATGGCCGCAGTATCTTGCCGGCTGATGTATCCGGGGCAGAAAAAGTGTGCATGGTGGAAGAGGCGCTTGCGCTGGAGCTGTTCGGCAGGAGCAACGTCACTGGCCGAACGGTTTCACTCTGTTTGGAGGGCACATGGGAAGACTTTAAGATTATCGGAGTAGCAGAAACCGGCGGCAGCATCTTTCAGAGTATGATGGGCGGGACGGTACCTCCGTTTGTCTACCTGCCGTATACGGCGCAGCAGCAGTGCAGCGGGCAGCAGGGATTCGACCGGATCGCGGTGCAGTTCCGCAGTGGCGCCGGCGAGGAAGCCGGGGTAGCGGCATGTGCAGCTGCTGAGGCAAGCCTGGGAGAGAGCGGGACGGTTCGGGTGGAGAATCTGAGCCAGTTTACCGATACTTTTACCGGTGTGGTAGATCTGGTCACCCTGATTTTATCGGGAATTGCGGGAATCAGCCTGATTGTGGCGGGACTTTCCATTATGACGGCGATGCTTTCTTCGGTGCGGGAACGGACGCGCGAAATCGGAATCAAAAAGAGTTTAGGCGCTTCTTCCGGCGTGATCGTTGCGGAGTTTCTGCTCGAATCGGTCTTTCTGTCTCTTGCCGGCAGTGCAGCCGGGATTCTGATTGGAACAGCGGGATGCTGGGCAGCGGGAACGATTCTCGGCACCGGGATTTCGATACAGCCAGAACTGATCTGGTTTTGTTTGGGCAGTGCTCTGCTTACGGGTGCGGTGTTTGGGGCGTATCCGGCAAAACGGGCGGCAGAACTTCGGCCGGTGGAAGCGCTGCGCCAATGAAGCCACGTTCTCCTTTCCGCCAGGCGGAAGCAGTGCAGCCCATTCGTTTCCGGAACAGCCCAGCAAAATACTGGGGGTCGTCGTATCCGATTCGGGCGGCAATTTCCTGAATGGGCAGGCGCGTATTTTCCAAAAGGCGGCAGGCCAGCTCCATTTTTTTACGGAGGAGGAACGCATAGGGCGTTTCTCCATAGGTTTTGCGGAACAGCTTGCCTGCGTAATCCGGCGACCGGAAAATCGCCGCGGCAAGCTCCTGCATGCTGACCAGGCGGGAGAGATTCTGCTCCAGATACTCTTTCATCACCACTGCTTCCGCTGGTTCGGGGGAAGCGGCGCGCAGTCCGGCATGGAGCGCCATACAGATCCGGTGGAGCAGCAGCGCGGCTTTACTATGCAGCTCGGCTGGCCGGGTTTCGGCGCAGACCAGCTGGTAGAACTCTTCAAAAAGCGCTTCGGTACCTGCCTGCCGGATGACAACTCGACCGGATAGGGCGTAAGCCTGGAAAATACTGTCCGGCAGCGTTCCCCGGATATTCATAAAGATTTTCACCCATGGTTGATCCGAATCCGACCGATAGAAATGATCGCTTCCGCGGGGCAGCAGGTAAACATCACCTTTCTGCGCTGTATAGGATAGCCGGTCGACGCAGATGGTGCCGCAGCCTTCCAGTACCTGCTCCATCACCCAGATGGTGGATTTTGGCCGGTCGATGTAGTAAGTGCCGTCGCACCAGCTTTTTCCCGCAAGCTCAAGGGTAAAGGTTTCGTCTCCGCCGGGTATGTAATGCAAATCTTCCTTCAAAATTGGAATCCTCACTTTTTGTGCGGTTTTCCCGCTTGTATTCTTCTTGATTCCAGTGTATCCTTGAATTAGAACGCTGTCAAGCGATTTGACAAAAATCAGGAGGAATTTTTATGAAACTGCGCGCACCTGCACTGCCGCTCATCACGGTTGATCCCTATTTCAGCGTATGGTCGATGGCCGATCGCCTTACCGACAAGGCGCTTTGTCACTGGACCGGAAAACCCAACACCATCAACGGCACCGCCGTGATCGATGGGAAAACTTATCGCTTTATGGGCGAAGGGGAAGCGCCTGCGATGAAGCAGGTCTCGGTCGATGTGGAAGCGATGTCCACCACTGTCCGGATGGAAGCGGATGGCGTGGAACTCAAACTGTTTTTCCTCACGCCTCTTCTGATGAAGGACTACGAGCATCTCACTCGTCCGGTTTCTTACTTACACATTTCCGCCCGTGCCATCGATAAAAAGGAACACACGGTTTCTGTTTCGGTTAGCGCGAGTGAGGAACTTTGCCTGAACAACAAGGGCGAAATGGAAGTGACAGCGGAACCGGCAGCAGTCGCTTCGGATGTCGCGGCGGTTAAGATGGGCAGCAAAGACCAGCCTGTTTTGGCGGAAAGCGGCGATGATATCCGCATCAACTGGGGTTATTTCTATCTGGCAGTCAAAGGCGAGAGTCAGAAAGCGGAGGTTTGCAGGGATGAAATGACCTGGCTCACCGCTTCTGCTGATGTGTCCAAAGCGTCCGCGCTCTTTACCTTTGCGTATGACGATGTGGAGAGCATGGTCTATTTTGGCGAGCACCTGAAGAGCTGGTGGAATAAGGACGGCAAAACCATCGAAACTGCGATTGCCGAAGCTTATGGCGACTTTGCGGAAGTTTCGGACAAGTGCAAAGACTTTTCCGATAAACTGTTCCTTGATGCTGTTCGTGCCGGCGGCGAAAAGTACGCGGAAATGCTGCTGCTTGCTTACCGGCAGGTACTGGCAGCACACAAACTCGTTTTGGACTCCGACGGCGAGATCCTCTATGTTTCCAAGGAGTGCTTCTCCAACGGTTGTGCGGTCACCGTCGATGTGAGCTATCCCTCCATCCCGATCTTCCTGCTTTACGATCCCGAACTGGTCAAAGGCATGATGCGTCCGATCTTCCGTTATGCGCAGAGTGATGCGTGGCCGTTTGACTTTGCGCCCCACGATGTCGGCCAGTACCCGCTGCTCAACGGCCAGGTTTACTCCAACGGCACCGATCCGCAGTGGCAGATGCCGGTAGAAGAGTGCGGCAACATGCTCATGATGATGACCACCACCTGTGTGGCGGAAAAAGACGCTTCTTTTGCCGAAAAATATCTGCCGACACTGCGTCAGTGGGCAAAATACCTGCTCGACAACGGCACCGATCCGGCCAACCAGCTCTGCACCGACGACTTTGCCGGACATCTGGCCCACAACTGTAACCTTGCGCTCAAAGCGATCATGGGCGTTGCCGGTCTCGGCGTGCTCTTTGATATGCTGGGAAATCCGGAAGAAGCGGAACAGTACCGCAAGGCTGCCAAGGATATGGCGGCTATCTGGGTGAAGACCGCGGCCAACGGCGATGGCAGCTACCGTCTGGCGTTTGACCAGCCCGGCACCTTCAGCATGAAGTACAATGTGGTCTGGGACAAGGTGATGAACCTTGGTATTTTCCCGGACGGTGTGTTTGATTCCGAGTTTGCGAGCTATGTGCGGCACATGAACCCCTATGGCATGCCGCTGGATAACCGCGAAACCTATACCAAGTCAGACTGGCTGGTTTGGACCGCAACTCTGGCGCCCGACCGTGACGGATTTGAGGCGTACGTCGAGCCGCTCTGGAGCGCTTACCATCATTCTCCTTCCCGTGTGCCGATGACCGACTGGTATCAGACCACTACTTCGATGCAGGTTGGATTCCAGCACCGCACGGTACAGGGCGGACTTTACATGAAGCTTCTGGAAGCCTCCGGCATTTGCCGTCTGGACTGATTGCTTCTTGTGCAGCAGCCGTTTTTGTGCTACAATAGGGAGAGCAACAGAAAGGACGGAGAAACATGCTGCATTTTGAATGTGATTATCTGGAAGGGGCTCATCCCCGGATTCTGGAAAGACTGACCGAAACCAACCTGGTTCAGCAGGTGGGCTACGGTGAAGATGAATTTTGCAAATCTGCACGCGAAAAAGTCCGGGCAGCCTGCGGCTGTCCGGATGCGGCGGTGCATTTTATTGGCGGCGGAACTCAGGCCAACGCAGTGGTGATTGACGCACTGCTTGCCCGGCATCAGGGCGTTGTAGCGGCGCAGACCGGCCACATCAACGTCCACGAAGCAGGCGCGGTGGAGTCCAACGGGCATAAGGTGCTGACACTGCCGCAGGTTGGAGGAAAAATCCAGGCAGACGACCTGCTTCACTATCTGGAACAATTTTACCAGGATGGCAATCATCCTCATATGGTGTATCCCGGTATGGTGTACATCTCTCATCCGACCGAATACGGGATGCTGTATACTCTGGAAGAGCTGCGGAAGCTGCACGCGATCTGCCGTCAGTACCGGATCCCGCTGTTTATCGACGGCGCGCGGCTCGGTTACGGCCTGATGGCAAATGGAACCGACCTGACATTGCCGCTGCTGGCGCAAAACTGCGATGCCTTTTATATTGGCGGTACAAAAGTGGGCGCTCTCTGCGGAGAAGCGATTGTTTTCCCCAATCCAGACACAGCGCCGTTCTTCTTCACTGTGATGAAACAGCACGGTGCGGTGCTTGCCAAAGGACGGCTGTACGGTATCCAGTTTGACACTCTGTTTACCGATGACCTGTATTTCCGCATTTCCCGTCACGCGATTGAAATGGCGGAGTATCTGAAAGAGGGACTGCACAAAATCGGCTGCCGCTTTTTCCTGGAAACACCGACCAATCAGCAGTTTTTGATCTTTGAGAATAGCGAACTGGAAAAGCTGGCGGAAACAATCGGGTTTGACATTTGGGAACCATTTGACGAAACACACACAATGGTGCGATTTGCGACAAGCTGGGCAACCCAGAAAGAACAGGTCGATTCGTTGCTTACCGCTGTTGCGGAAGTTTTACACAAATAAGAAAGACACCGGGCATTTTCGGATGCGCCGGTGTCTTTTTATGTGTTATTCGGTTTTTTCGATTGCGGCGGGACGCAGGTTGGTTTCTCGGATACGCTGGTAAATTTCCGGCGAGAATTTGGGGGAGCGGTCATACTGGAAGAGACCGTTTTGTTCCTGCTCGATGTCATACGGTTGGGTGTAGCAGAATGCGCAGATTTTGGGGTTATCCAGCAGAACCTGTGTCAGGCCACAGTAACGCCGGCAGACTTCTTCTTCATCCTTTGGGGTTTCGCCGTAACCCCATCCGCCCTGAACGCCGGGACACCACCAGGTGCCGCCGTATTCGCTGACAAATAATGGCAGTTTTCCGTCCCATTTGCCCCACTGCGGGAAGTTTTCAAACGACTCACCCTGGTCGGTGTGCGCATAATGTTCGGTAAATGCGGCAGGTTCCTGTTCGTAGTCGTGCACATCATACAGATCCGTTTTCCCGGTGTGGACATATCCGCTGGAATCGATGACAAGGCGGGTGGAGTCCACAAGTTTGGTCATTTCGTAAACCGTGCGGACAGTGTCTTTTGCAGTCTTGCAGTCGTATCCCACGCTGGTTTCGTTGAACGGGCACCAGCCGATGATGGCGGGATGGTTGAAATCCCGTTTGACCGATTCGAGCCATTCCGGCAGGAAGACGGCCAGAGCTTCCGGCTTTGTGATGTCAATGCCCCAGCTGGCGTATTCGCCCCAGCAGAGGTATCCCAGGCGGTCTGCCCAATAAAGGAAACGCGGTTCAAAAACTTTTTGATGCAGACGGGCACCGTTGAATCCAAGTTCCTGGCAGCGGACAATGTCAGCTTTGATGGCTTCATCGGAAGGTGCGGTGTAGATGCCGTCGGGGTAGAATCCCTGATCGAGGACGAGCCGCTGGAATATCGGTTTTCCGTTGAGCAGCACCTTGTGTCCCGCAACTTCGATTCCGCGTAGCCCGAAATAACCGGTTACCTGATCCCCGCCGGACAACGTGAGTGTCAGGTCATACAGCGCCGGATGATCCGGTTCCCACAACACAGCAGGAGAGAGGGGAATCTCCACTAAAAGGGAGCCGGCGGCTTTTGCGGAAGCCTGTCCGGCAGGTATGCCATCGAGAGAAGCAGCAGCGGTCAGGGTTTGTCCCTCTGTGCAGCCGCAGATTTCGGTTCGGATGGTGATTTTTCCATTGCGATAATCCGGGAAAACCTGATAATCCGCGATATAAACGGCAGGAACAGCTTCCAGCCAGACGGTCTGCCAGATTCCGGTAGTGCGGGTGTAATCGCATCCGTGGGAAAAATATTCGGTGCTCTGTTTGCCGCGCGGCTGGCGGCAGCTACGGAGGTCATCCTGTGCATATACAGTCAGAAGGTTTTCTCCGACTATGGCTGCGTCTGTAATATCAAAAGTAAAGGGGGTGTAGCCGCCCTGATGGCTTCCTACCGGCTTGCCGTTCATCCACACCTCACAGGCATAGTCGACTGCGCCGAAATGCAGCAGCAAATGTCCGGATAAATCGGCTTCGGTTGCCGTAAACCGGCGCTTATACCAGACCGCTGGGATAAAATCCTTGAATTCCACACCAGAAAGCTTGCTTTCCGGGCAAAACGGTACCAGGATTGTCTGTTCCAGATGCTCCTGCTGCACTAAACCGCGGGCTTTGCCGCTGTTGGAAAAATCAAAGGCAAATTCCCAGAGGCCGTTCAGATTGCACCAGACATTGCGGACCATTTGGGGACGGGGATATTCTGGACGGGGAATGTTCATCAGATACAACTCCTTTTGCATTTTTCATTTTCATTATAAAAAGCAGTAAAATAAAAGTCAATGAGGATTTCCGGCAGAATCTTCACTTTTACAATTTGACAGAACTCGGCGGATATGGTAGTCTAATGAATAGGAAAGAGAGGGGAAACCGATGAAAATTCTGATCGTGAACGCAAGCCCAAAAGGTGAAAACAGCACAACTCTCCAAACTACACTGTATTTGCAAGCGCTCCATCCGGAGCACAATTTTTCCGTTCTGCACGCAGGGCAGAAAATCAAAAGTCTGGAAAAGGATTTTTCACCGGCACGTAATGCACTCCAGCAGGCAGAATTAATATTGTTCTGTTATCCGGTATATACTTTTATTGCACCGTATCAACTTCATCGTCTGATAGAGCTGATTAAAATGGATGGAATAGATCTTCACGGGAAATTTGCTTCCCAGATTACCACCTCCAAACATTTTTATGATGTGACAGCCCATCGCTATGTAGAAGAGAACTGCTGTGATTTGGGGATGAAGACTGTTCGCGGCCTATCTGCGGATATGGACGACTTGTTGACCGAAAAGGGACAGGAAGAAGCACGGATGTTTTTTGAACAGCTGATGTTCAGCTGCCAGCATGGGTTATTTGTCAATCCTCCGATTTGCCCACCAGAACAAAAAAAGAAGCTTTACTGTCAAGCTTTGTCTAAAGTGGAAAAGAAGATAAAAAAACAGACAGTAATTGTAACCAACTGTGCGTCGGAAGATGAAAATCTTGCCCATATGATCGAGGATTTCCGAGCGGCACTGCCGATGGAAAGCCGGGTGGTCAATCTGCGGGAATTTCCGTTTTCGGGTGGATGTTTGGGCTGTTTTGGCTGTGCTGTTACCGGAAAATGTATCCATCGCGATGGGTTTGATACCTTTCTGCGGACGCAGATTCAGACAGCAGACGCCATTGTCTATGCTTTTACCATTGCGGATCATTACACTCATTCGAGCATGAAATGTTATGATGACCGTCAGTTCTGCAATGGACACCGCACTGTAACACAGGGAACGCCGATGGCTTATTTAATCAGCGGGAATTACCGGTGTGAAGCGAATCTGCGAATGATTGTGGAGGCACGTTGTGAGGTGGGCGGCAACTACCTTTGTGGCGTGGCCACTGACGAGGGGGATACTGCTCGGGAGATACAGACGTTGGCACAGAACGTAGCATTTGCAGTTCAAAAAAAACTTCGACGTCCCGCAAATTTTTACGGTGTGGGCGGTATGAAAATTTTCCGAGATCTGATTTATCTCATGCAGGGGATGATGAAAGCAGACCACAAGTTCTACAAGCAGCACGGCATTTATGATTTTCCGCAGAAGCAAAAAGGGAAAATCCTTCAAATGAAACTGGTGGGAGCATTGATTTCCATGCCTTCGGTGCAGAAAAAAATGAAAGGGAAAATGACAGATTATATTATTGGACCGTATCGGAAAGTTGTGGAGACAGCTGCCGCTCAAAATGTGTCAAATGAAAAGAACAATGAAAGTCATTTGGATAAATAAGCAGAATATAGCAGGACAGCTTTATTTAGCAAGGTCCGTCTTGATTTTGCGTTCCATGTTATGATATAATAAGTCTGAAATTTGTCGAAAGTTGTCATTTTTGGTATTGTTCATCAGAGTGGAATGAGGCGATTAAATGGTGCAAAATCTTTCCGAGTCGATTCGGAAGATAACGGATATGCTGGACATATTCAGTGATAGTACAGGAGATTATTATATCTTGTACCACTTTGGATCTAGCCAGTATTATTTCTCTAAAAATATACTGCAGGCGTATGCCATATTTCGTCTGGAAAAAACCACCTGTACACTGGATGAATGGCGAGAAAGAACAGATTCTCGTGATAAAAACAGACTGGAACAGATTATGCAAGAAATGCAAAAAGGCAAGTATCGGGAGTATAATCTGAATTACCGGATAAAAAGCAGTAATCTGCAAACAACTTGGATCAATAGCCGGGGAAAATTATATCAAGATGAAAATGGGCAACCTTTCTATCTGTTAGGCCGTCTGTCCATCAGCGAAATTGTGAAGCAGGCCGGAATTTTTAATAATGCTGAGTTAAAAAATGAAATCAAGAAAATTTTAAAATCACTGCGACCTGGATATTTGCTGCTAATGGGGATTGATAATCTGAAGTCTATCAACTTAAGGAATGGGCGCGATTTTGGAGATGCCTTGCTAAAGGATGTTATTCAGGTAATTCGGGATGAAATTCATCATTCGCAAAAGATTTATCGGATAAGCGGGGACTGGTTTGCAGTCAATCTGCCACAGTATACAAAGGAAAATGTATGTTCATTATTTCAGAATATACAGGAGCGCTTGATAGGTCAATGTACCATATCAGGGGGGTGTGTTTCCTATACAGATTATCATGTGAGCGACGAAGGCATGCTTTTGCAATACGCGGAGATATCTTTGGATCATTCTAAGCTGCATGGGAAAAATATGCTGACCTTTTTTTGCCGGAGGATTATGAAGAGAAACTCCGCGAATTGGAATTGCGGGAAGATATTCAGAAAAGTATATCCGCTGGGTTCGAAGGCTTTGCTCTAGAGTTTCAGGCACAGGTTCGCACCGGAACATACGATTTGTATGGAGCAGAGGCACTGTTGCGCTATACCTCACCGCGTCAGGGGAATATCCTTCCAACAGAGTTCATCAGTATTTTGGAGCAAAGTGATCTAATCTACCCCGTGGGCTTGTGGGCGATCCGTGAGTCTTTGAGATATTGCAAAAAATGGAGGGAAAAAGTTCCTCAATTCCATATAAGTGTTAACATGTCATACAGTCAGCTGAATCATAATTCCATTGAAGAAGATGTGCTGGATATTGTGCAAAACAGCGGTCTGCCTGGGAATGCCTTGACCATTGAAGTGACAGAAAGTATGCAGCTTCTGGACTACCCACATTTAAATGGGATTTTCCGGCGCTGGAAAAAGAGCGGGATTGAAATTTCTGTGGATGATTTCGGAACCGGTTACTCGAGCCTTGGACGGCTTAAGGAAATGGAGATTGACGAAATCAAAATTGATCGATGCTTTGTAAAAGGGATTCAAAAAAGTGTGTACAATTATCAGTTGCTCAGCAATATTATCGAGCTGGCAGATAGCTGTCAGATTCGGGTATGCTGTGAAGGCGTTGAGGAGCCTGAAGAATTGGCGGTACTGGAAGAGCTTCGACCAGCACTAATTCAGGGTTTCTTGTTTGCAAATCCCTGTTCAGCATCTGAATTCGAAAGAGATTGTCTTTCATTTTGTTCTATGAACTGCCGGAAGAATAAAATTCAAGATGCTGTAATTTCTGAAAAAGAAATCAATCCACTAATCAAGTCTTCAGAGGAAGAAATTGCACGAACAATTTTAAATGCGGAAAATGATGTCTTTTATTTGAGCGATATCGATACATATGAGCTTTATTACCTCAATAATGCCGGGCAAAAAGTGTTTGGAGCAAAAGACTATACGGGGAAAAAATGCCACAAGGTTTTGCATGGACGGGATACACCGTGTGAGTTTTGTACAAATTCTAATTTGCACCAGGATTCCTTTTATGTTTGGGAAAATAAAAACGAATACTGTGGAAGGCATTTTTTGCTGAAGGACAAACTGGTTTCTTATATGGGGAAAAAGGTTCGGTTGGAAGTGGCGCTGGATATTACTAAGCAGGAATATATAAGTCAAACGGCCAAGGAACGCTTGGCATTTGCGGACAAAATTGTTGGTTATATGAATACATTGTCACAACATGCGGATTATCCGGAGGCAGTTAACCGGGTGCTGGCTTCATTGGGGGATTTTTACCAAGCTGACCGCGCTTATCTCTTTGAAAGAGATCCGATTCAAGGAGATTTTTGGGACAATACTTTTGAATGGTGCGCAGCGGGTATTCCATCACAACAGAAAAATTTGCAAAAGGTTCCACCCAATGCAATGGAGCGATGGTTGATGGTGTTTGAGGGAGATCAGTCTATTATTATTTACAATCTGGCACCGTTAAAGGAAACTTCTCCTATGGAATGGAAAATCCTTTCACAACAGGGAATACAGCGGTTGATTGCTGTCCCGATTTGTGACAATAATAAAATAATCAGTTTTCTGGGGGTGGACAATCCAAGGTATAGTATCCAGGATGATTCACAAATGCGGGTGTTGGCTGCTTTTCTATTGACAAGAATCCGGCAGGATTGGAATGAACAGAGGTACCAAATTCTGTTACAGGAAAGTAATCAGGATCTTCTAACGGCCTTACATGTCGGCTTTTGGACATTGTATCATAATAAAGTTGACGGCACGAATTCTATGATTATGGATGAAACCATGTCAAAGACACTGGGGGCAGAAGTTTTATCCAGCCCGGAAGAAAAATATACTTTTTGGTATTCGGGAATAGCTTCTTCGGATCTGACGAAAATTGAGCAATCATTTAAGAAAATTATTCATTCGAATCAGATCTTACAGTTTGAATATGAATGGAATCATCCAAAAGGTATGCGTATTCGTTTGCGATTTTCCGGTATTTTGATCGAGGATGCAACAACATTTATCCGGATCAAGGGATATTGCCGTGTTCTGTAACGCATGAACGATAAGCCTGATTGACGCATTTTGACATATGGGATTGACATTCGTCTAAAAAAGGTATATACTAGAAAAAGGATGGCAAGGGCGTCTTTGAAACAGTGTTTCCTGGGCGTTTTTTGCCTTTTTTTCTGGAACAGTATCCAAATCCGAAACGCTGCAGTTGCGGTAGACAAAGGATGAGGTGATATCTGCCGGTATATTGAGGAAAACCCAGCATGATACAAATTCTAAGAAAAGAGGAACGAAAAATGGAAAAGAAAGAACAACTGTATGAAGGCAAAGCAAAACGCGTGTACAAAACCGATGATCCGGAACTTTTAATTGTTTCGTATAAAGATGATGCTACTGCGTTTAACGGGCTGAAAAAGGGAACCATTACAGGAAAAGGCGTAATCAATAACCGGATGAGTAATCTTTTGATGCAGCGGCTGGAAAAAAGCGGTGTTCCGACCCATTTTGTAAAAGAGCTGAATGACCGGGAAACGCTGGTAAAAAAGGTCAGCATTGTTCCTTTGGAAGTAATTATCCGGAATATTTCTGCTGGTTCTTTTGCCAAACGGTACGGCACTGAAGAGGGAATCGTTTTTGATGAGCCTACCATTGAATTTTCTTACAAAAATGACGAGCTTGGTGATCCGCTTATCAACGATTATCATGCAATTGCTCTGAAACTGGCGACCAGAGAGGAAATTGAGACGATTAAAAAGTATTCCTTTGCTGTGAATAGCTTTTTGCAGAAGTTCTGGGCAGAATGTGGTGTTACACTGGTTGACTTTAAGTTGGAATTTGGCAAGCTTTCGGACGGCACCATCGTGCTGGCTGATGAGATCAGTCCGGATACCTGCCGGCTGTGGGATTCCAAAACCGGTGAAAAGCTGGATAAAGACCGTTTCCGTCGGGATCTCGGCGGTGTAGAAGAGGCGTATGCAGAAGTCATGAAACGGCTTTCTGAACATATGTAATGGAGGATATTTATGTCGAATTGCGCAATTGTGGGGATTAACTGGGGCGATGAAGGAAAAGGCCGAATGGTTGATCTTCTGACTGAAAAATATGATATTGTAGTGCGCTATCAGGGCGGCGGAAACGCCGGACACACCGTCATCAACGAATACGGAAAATTTGCCCTTCATCTGTTGCCATCTGGGATTTTTCGGAAAGGCGTAGTGAATGTGCTGGGCAATGGTGTTGCACTGGATCCGCAGAACCTTTGGACTGAAATGCAGAGCGTTGCGGAACAGGGTGTTCCGCTGACACCGGATAATCTCAAAATCAGTGACCGCGCGTCGCTGCTTCTTCCGTGGCATCGCGACCTGGACGAACTGGAAGAACAGCGGCTGAAAGATAAAAAATACGGATCTACCAAACAGGGAATTGCACCGTTTTATTCGGACAAGTACCAGAAAAAGACGGTTTTGGCCGGCGAACTCTTCTACCCGGAAGAGTTGAGAGCCCATCTGGCTGATCTGATGGAGTGGAAAAACCTGATCCTCACCAACGTATATCATGCAGAACCATATACCATGGAAATGCTGGAAAAATGGTTGGCAGATTCCTGTGAAAAGATCAAACCTTTTGTCTGCGATACCGGCAGCTTCCTCCGTGAACAGCAGAAAGCCGGCAAACGGATCTTGTTTGAGGCACAGCTCGGATCGCTGCGCGATCTCGATTACGGCATTTATCCGTACACCACCTCGTCTAATACCACGGCAGCATATGCGCCGGTTGGTTCCGGTTTGCCTTCTGCAAAAATCGAGGATGTTGTAGGAGTTGTGAAAGCTTATTCTACTTGTGTGGGAGAGGGCCCGTTTGTATGTGAGATGTTCGGGGAAGAAGCCGAGGAGCTTCGGAAAGCCGGAGCCGAGTACGGCGCCAAAACCGGCCGCCCCCGCAGGGTTGGACCGCTTGACCTGGTTGCAACACGGTATGGTGTTGAGGTGCAGGCAGCAACTGAAATCGCGCTGACTAAACTGGATGTTCTGAGCTATCTGGATCAGATTCCGGTTTGCACACATTATTTGGTCGATGGAAAACAGACCGATTCTTTCCCATTCCCCGCTGTATTAAACAGCGCCAAACCAGTCATTGAATATATGAAAGGCTGGAAATGCGACATTTCGGGTATCCGAAAGTGGGAAGATCTTCCCAAAGCGGCACAGGAATATGTTTTGTTTGTAGAACGGAGCATCGGGTGTCCGATTACCTACCTGTCGGTTGGCCCGGAGCGTGACAGCATTATCATCCGCAAATAAGGAGAATGAAAAGATGAATAACAGGTACGAATCCCCGCTGTCTTCCCGGTATGCTTCGGAATACATGCTGCATCTGTTTTCTTCAGATATGCGGTATCAGACCTGGCGGAAGCTGTGGGTTTCGCTTGCAAAAGCGGAAAAGAAACTGGGGCTTCCCATTACTGAGGAACAGATTGCGCAGATGGAAGCCAATATTGCAAATATTGACTACGATTGCGTCAGCCAACGGGAAAAAGAAGTTCGCCACGATGTGATGGCGCATGTTTATGCTTTTGGACAGGTGGCTCCGCTTGCAGCCGGTATCATCCATCTGGGCGCTACCAGTTGCTATGTAACGGACAATGCCGATCTGGTGATTTATCGGGATGGCCTGCGGTATCTGCGGGAAGAACTTCGGAAAGTGATTGCCAATCTGGCGGAGTTTGCCCGTAAATATAAGGCAACGCCGACTCTTGGTTATACCCACTATCAGCCCGCACAGCTGGTAACGATTGGCAAACGCGCGACTCTTTGGATGCAGGATTTTCTGTCCGATCTGGAAGAGCTGGATTTTGCGATTTCCCAGATCAAATTCCTGGGATGCCGCGGCACAACCGGCACCGAAGCGAGCTTTGTCGACCTGTTTGACGGAGACACCGCAAAAATTGATGAGATGAACCGGATGATTTGTGCGGATTTTGGCTTTGACCGCTGCTTTGATGTTTGCGGACAGACCTATCCCCGCAAGACCGACAGCCGGATTCTAAACTGCCTCTCCTCCATTGCGCAGAGCTGTTACCGAATGGCGAATGACATCCGGCTGCTGCAGCACGACCGTCAGGTGGAAGAGCCGTTTGAGAAAAATCAGATTGGTTCTTCGGCTATGGCATATAAACGCAACCCGATGCGCAGTGAACGCATCTGTTCGCTTGCACGCTATCTGATGGCTGATGCCGCAAATGCACCGATGACTGCTTCTACTCAGTGGCTGGAACGGACGCTCGATGACTCGGCAAACCGCCGAATCTCGATGCCGGAAGGCTTTTTGTGCGCTGACGCAATCCTGCGGCTGGCACAGAATGTCACCGATGGGCTGCACGTGAATGAAAAGATGGTGGAAAAAGCCGTATCGGAATACTTGCCGTTTATTGCTACCGAAAATCTGATGATGGAAGCGGTGAAGCGCGGTGGAAACCGGCAGCAGCTGCATGAAATTATCCGTCAGTGCTCGATGGAAGCGACCGCCCGGATGAAAAACGGTGAATCCTGCGATCTGCTTGCCCGTCTTGCGGCGCAGAAAGACTTTGGCCTGACCGAAGCGGAGATGAAAGAGCTGCTGAAACCGGAACTCTACACTGGCCGCTGTGCGGAACAGGTAGAGGCCTTGCTGGCGAAAACAGAACCTCTGATCCGGGATGTGGCTGTAGAAACTGCGGAAATTAACCTGTAAAAGCATATGGAGCAGACGGTTGTCCGGATAAGGCGGCCGTCTGTTTTTGCATAATTTACCGTTTTAGCTGGTTGAATAATGCTTATTCAGCAGACAGGAGGAATTTATGCCGCTTCAGATCATACGAAATGATATCACGAAAATGAAGGTGGATGTGATCGTCAACGCCGCTAATCCGACTTTGTTGGTCGGAGGCGGAGTAGATGGCTGTATCCATCGGGCAGCTGGTTCAAAGCTGCTGGCAGAATGTGAAAAGTTGGGTGGCTGTGCTATCGGAAGCGCAAAAATCACCGGTGCTGGAAAGCTCCCATGTAAATATGTGATCCATGCAGTCGGGCCGCGCTGGCAGGGAGGCGATTTTGGAGAGCGGGATCTGCTCGCGTCCTGTTACCGCACTTCGTTGGAGATCGCCGAAAAAAAGCACTGTGAAACCATTGCGTTTCCGTTGATTTCTTCCGGGATTTATGGCTATCCGAAAGAAGAAGCACTGCAGGTTGCGGTAGAGACCATTAGCAGCTATCTCCGGGACAGCGAGATGATGGTGTATCTGGTTATTTTCGATAAAGCTTCCTATCAGATTGGAGAGAAACTATTTTCGGAGATTGCCGCGTATATCGACGACCGGTATGCGGAGACTCATACCGAAAGCCGGCGGGAGCAGATGCGTCGGTTTGAGGCGGAGGCGGATGACCGCCCAATCCCAGCGCCGGCAGCCTGCGCGCCCGCGGCTTCTCTTCAAGAAGCTCTCAATCAGATGGATGAAAGCTTTTCCGAAATGCTGCTCCGCAAGATCGATGAAAAGGGGATTACAGACGCTGCTTGCTATAAAAAGGCAAATATTGACCGTAAACTCTTTTCCAAAATCCGAAAGGACCGCCATTATAAACCAAGCAAGCCCACAGCACTCGCGTTTGCCGTGGCATTGGAACTTTCGATGGCGGAAACGGAGGAGCTTTTGAAAAAGGCAGGATTTGCGCTCTCTCACTCGAACAAGTTTGATATTATTGTGGAATATTTTATCCAAAAAGGGAACTACAATATTTTTGAGATTAATGAAGCGCTGTTTGCCTTTGACCAAAGTCTGTTGGGTATGTGAGAAAATGTCGCCTGCCGGGCGACCGAATTGGGCGAAAAACCTCCTATACTGTATGTGTAAGGAAATTTACAGCACGACAGTACAGGAGGTTTTGGTTATGAGAAAAAATCTGACAGAGATCGTATTTATTCTGGATCGCAGTGGTTCGATGCATGGGCTGGAAGGGGACACTATCGGAGGATTTAATGCGATGATTGCCGAACAGCAAAAGAAGGAAGGAGAAGCGCTGATTTCCACCGTTTTGTTTGACGATCAAAGCGAGGTGCTGCATGACCGGATTGAAGTGGGGAAAATCCGCCCGATGACAGCGGAAGATTATACAGTTCGAGGTTGTACGGCTTTGCTGGATGCGATCGGCGGAGCAATTCACCACATCGGAAACATCCACAAATATGCGCGCAAAGAAGATGTGCCGGAACATACTCTTTTTGTAATTACAACAGATGGTATGGAAAACGCCAGCCGGCGATATACGGCCGACCGTGTCCGGCAGATGATTGAGCGGCAGAAGGAAAAATACGGGTGGGAATTTCTGTTCCTGGGCGCCAATATTGACGCAGTGGAAACGGCACGGCATTTTGGGATTGGAAAGGACAGGGCGGTAAATTATCACAGCGACAGCAAGGGGACTGCGTTGAATTATGAGGTATTGAATGAAGCGATTAGCGCCGTCCGCTGCAATGCATCGCTGGATGCCAGTTGGAAAAAACGGATTGACCAGGACTACAAGAGTAGAAAGCAATCATAAAGGAGAAACCCAGGATCGACAAACGATCCTGGGTTTTCACATTTATTGTTTCAATTTTGCACGGATGGACAGGACACCTGCTTTGGGGACAGTGATTGGATGGGAAAGGTCGATTTTCTGTGTTTTTTCCGAAACCCGGTTGGGTTGTTCAAAAGTATTATGCGCGTGAAGATCCTGGTCACAAAGGATGGACATATCCGCTTCGGGCCAAACACTTTCTCCAACTGCCTCCAACAGGAGGGAGATTTCGTTTTCTTCTGAGAGGTTCGCAATGGTGATGGTGGCCACACCGTCTTTGTGAGAAGCGGATACCGACAGATCGGGAATCCCTGCGGAATTGCCGTCTTTATTCCGGAACTCAGCCGTCTGTGTTTCCACGGCTGTGCGGATTGCTTCTCCTCCCTGATGCTCCCGGAACATATGAAAAATGTGGTAGGTGGGGGTGGTAATGCAGTTTTCTCCAGCGGAAAGGAAAAGCGCGTGCAGATTGTTGACAAGTTGGGCAACATTGGCCATCTGGATTTTATCACAGTGATTGTTAAAAATATTGAGCGTCAGGGCCGCTACCATGGCGTCCCGCATGGTGCTCTGTTGTTCGAAAAGGTTTTGCCCCTTGCTTGGTCCGGATCCATCGGGATGCCAGCAGCCCCATTCGTCAATGACCAGCCGGGCATGATCTTCCATCCCCCAGCCTTTGATAATATTCCAGTGCCGGGTGAGGATCTCCTCCATCCGCAAAGCCTGTGCCAGCTGTTGGTACCATTCATCCCGGCTGAAAGCAACCGGATCCCCCGCGGAGCCGCAGTAATAATGCAGGGAAAAACCGTGCATCCGCTTTTCGGAATCGGCCATCGCTTGCAGAAAACGCTCTGTCCAGCGGTAATCGTCCGCGTTGGGGCCGCAGGCAATCAGGCATTTAGAGCCGGGAAGATTGTCCAGCAGTGCGGAGTAACGCCGGTATTCCGCCGCATAAACAGCGGGATCCATATTTCCGCCGCCGCCCCAGTTTTCATTCCCGATTCCCCAATAGTAGACCGAAAAAGGATCCGGATGTCCGTTTGCGGCTCGCTCTTCGGCGTAGGAGGTGGAGTCTTTGGGTGAATTGCAATAATCCATCCATCCGCGGATATGGAGCGGGGTGGTGGAGGTGATGTTGGCGGCAAAATACGGTTTTGCACCAACGGCATCACAGAAATCAATAAACTCATGGGTTCCAACTTCATTGATTTCATAGCGCCCATCCCAACTAGTCCACCAGTTGGGCCGTTTGGGCCGGTTGGAACCGATGCCGTCCCGCCAGTCATAGGTTTCTGCGTAGCAGCCGCCTGGCCAGCGGATGACAGGGGCATTGATTTCCTTCATTTTATCAATGATAAATTTCCGAAAACCATGAATATTTTCAACGGGGGAATCTTTTCCCACCCAGATCCCGTCATAAATGACGCCGCCGATATGTTCAGTAAAATGCCCATACAGTTCCGGCGCGATGGTGCCGATTTTTTCGGGGAACATCAGGTACAGTTTTCTCATTTTGTCCACTCCTTTATAAGATCCGCCAGCAAACACCGTACCGGCGATAGGGTTCCTCCGGGATCACCGGATGGTATTGGTTTCCGTCGATGTGGGAAAGGGAAAAAGGCATTTGTGCCATTTGATATTTTGCTTCGGTAAATGGGTTGTACGGCAAAAATTCAACCTTTGGCGGAAGCCGGGAACCGCTCAGTTTTTCCGCCAGCCGCGAAAGATTTTCCGCGTTGTCATTGAGTCCCGGAATCAGCGGAACCCGTACTGTATATGGAATATTCCCACGCATCAGCATTTCCAGGTTCCGTTGAATCGGTTCGTTGGGGACGCCGGTCAGCTTTTGGTGGACAGCGCTGTCCATATGCTTGATATCCAAATAGAGCATCTGCACTTTTTCAGCTGCTCTGCGGAAGATATCAGGTGCCGTATATCCGCAGGTTTCAATGGCGGTATCCACCGAACCAAGTCCATCCAGCAGCTCCAGTAAAAAGGCAGGCTGCATGGTCGGTTCACCGCCCGAAACGGTAACGCCACTTTCAAAGAATTCCGCCTGTTCTGCCAAACGGGAGGCAAGCTCGGTTGCGTCGACTTCTTCTCCCACCGCCTTAACCAACCCTCTGGGGCAGGCATGCAGGCAGCGGCCCAATCCCTGACATTCCGGATGAGAGCAGGGAAGCAGGCATTTTCCGCAGGAAAGACAGCCGTTGCGGGTAATCATCAGCTGCCGTTCGGTCCGGAGCCCTTCCGGGTTGTGGCACCACAGACAGCGGAGCGGGCAGCCTTTGAGAAAAACGGTGGTGCGGATGCCGTCGCCATCGTGGACGGTAAACTCTTTGATGTCAAAAATTATTCCCTTTTCCATTGTTACACCTGAAATTCCTGCCGTGCAATGACATGATCCTGGAACTCCCGGTCGAGTTCCACAAAATAGGCGCTCCATCCCCAGATCCGCACAATCAGGTTCCGATAGCTGTCCGGATCCCGCTGCGCTTCCAGCAGCGTTTTCCGGTTGACCGAGTTCAGCTGAAGCTGTAATCCGCCGTGCCGGATAAACTGGTACACCAGCCGTGCCACTTTTTCGGTGCCGTCTTCATCCCGGAATACAGAGGAATGGAATTCCATCGTCAGCGGACCTCCGTTTGCCACCTCGGTGAAGTCCGGCGCGGTCAGCGAGGAGATTACCGAAAGCGGACCTTTGTTCCGGACAAAGAGCTCCGGTGCATAGTTGGCAGAAAAAGCTTCTCCTTTACAGTGGCCGCTCAGCATGGAACCAACATGTTCCGCATACCAGAGATAGAACATGGCCGAGCCGGTTCCGGCGCGGACACATCCGCCGCG
The DNA here is from genome assembly GCA_944382875.1 of uncultured Clostridia bacterium. Taxonomy (GTDB): domain Bacteria; phylum Bacillota; class Clostridia; order Oscillospirales; family Ruminococcaceae; genus Merdivicinus. Next base: position 52,068 of record CALWNQ010000004.1, on the reverse strand, counting down.
GATATTGCGCAGATTTTCGGTAGCCTTTGCAAAGTCATGGCAGAGTGTGACGGCGATGTCGTTCACCCACGCATCTCCATCCCCGAATTTTGGCTCCTCATAGCGTAGCCGGGCGAGCAGCGCACTGTCGGCGTCGCCGCGGACAATGGAGAGTGCTTGCTGCTTGGTGAGAGATTTTTCGGTAAAGATACATTTTTTCACAACCGCAAGGGAATCTACCGCACTGGAAATCCCCACGCCATGATAGCCAAAATTGTTGTACCGGTTCCCGAATGAGATATCCCGGCGATTTTCGATACAGTCTGCCATCAGGAGGGACATAAACGGTGCGGGAACCATGTAGATACTTTGGATGTTGTCGTTGATTTCGGCACAGTTATGATTCAGCGCTTCGGTAAAGAAATGGTAGAATTCCTCATAAGAGCGGCTTTCCTCCAAATGTTCCGAGATGGTGCGGTTGATGAGTTCTGGGAAATTAACGGCGCCGATATTGGGAATTTCCATCCCATATTCCGGGATGATAAACTCCCAGCAGGCCGCAACGGTGTAATTCTCCGCGTCTTCCCGCCGGTAACCCTTTTTCACAAGCCCTTCGATGACCACATCGTCGTTGGAATACTGCGGAAATCCCAAACCAGCTTTGGTCAATCGGGTGCCCTTTTCATATACCGAAAGCGGGGTACGGCTGCTTACGCGGAGATTGATTTTGGGATCAATGACCAGCAGTTCTCCGCTTGCCTGCAGGCACATATCCGAGAGAAGATTAAAGCCGTCCTTTCCACCGCTTCCCGGAATGACGCCGCCGAGCATTAAGCTTTGGCCATTGTCGCCCTGTTGAATGCCGGGATAAAGGTCGTTGTCCAGGTTGAAGGTAAGGAAAAATTCTTCCAAAAGCTCGAAAGCCTCCTCTTCGTTCAGCCGTCCCGCCGCCAGATCTTTTTCCAGATAGGGGAACATGTATTGGTCAAATCTTCCCAGCGTATTCTGGTATTCTCCCTCGCACCACAGGGTAAAGTGAAGGATTCGGAAGAACTGGAGCGCTTCCCGGAAAGTGGATGCGCCGTATGCGGGAACACGCTTCAAAATCGCCGCTTCCTCGGCCATCCCCAGTTCGAGTGCTTTTTGACGGTATCGTTCCGCAAAGTTCAGAATGGCGTCGATTGATTTTTCCACACAGTTGAGCCAACGTATTTCGCTGGGAGAAGCGCCGTTTTTTGCCTGTGCGCAGCGCTCCTTTTCGGCCAATAGTCCCCGGCGGATTGTTTTTTCATAGTTGGGACAGATATTGCAGACACGACTGTGTTCATGGATAAAATTGGACTTATATATTTTTTCCCACTCCGTCTCGGTAAAGATATCCGGCAGGTTTTCCGCAGTCCGCAGGAATAGGATACGCTGTCCCGGTAAGATAATCGGTTCCTGTGCTTCGAGAACTTCCCGCAGCCGTTCCGCAGATCGTTCCTCATCCGGCATATTGCAGCGCGCCAGCTCTTCGACCGGCCGATAAGAAATTTTGTGGCGGTAGATGTGGTGTTTTCCGCTTCGGATCAGTGAGAGCAGATTTTGAATCCTTTCTGTCATAATAATCCCTCCCTTTTCTTTCATTATAGAGATTTTCCCTTGCAAATTACAGCAAAAACTTGTATGATAATAGACAAAAGTTATCTTTTTGGAGGGAACAGGATGATTCATTATCAGCAGGACAATTCCCGCGGCAACCACAATTACAACGCTTATCTCTATGAGAATATTTCGTTTGCATTCCATTTTCATAAGAACATGGAACTGTTGTATGTTCTGGAAGGAGAAGTAGAGCTTTTGCTGGACAGCCGAAGGGAAACAGTACCGGCGGGGGAATATGCACTGATTTTTTCCAACCAGATTCATTCTTACCAATCTCCAAAGCCGTCCAAAAGCTGGGTGTGTGTCTTTTCAGGCGATTATGTTTCGGAGTTTGAACGGCAGATGGAAGGGTATACCGGTGTGCGATCCCGTTTTTGCTGTCCGGAGTCGTTGCAGCAGTATTTAAAGGATGCCATTTTATTTCCATCTCTTCAGGCAGAGAACGCCGCTTCGATCTATCAGCGAAAAGCCTGTTTGTATGCTGTCTGTGGACAATATTTAACCTGCAATCCGGAGCTTGTGCGGATCGATTCCAGTACTTCGCTTTCCCATCGGATTATTCAAATCCTGTCAGAACAATATGCATCGGACATTACGATGAAAGATCTTGCGGAACAGCTGGGTTATGATTATCATTATCTGTCCCGCTATTTTCACCGGATGTTTCATACCAATTTCCGCACTTTCCTGAATCAATACCGGGTGGATCATGCCGTTTATTTGCTCTCTCATTCGGATGCCAGTATCACGGAAATCGCATTTGAAAGTGGATTTCAGAGCATTCGCAGCTTTAACCGCGCTTTTCGTGAAATAGCGGCGGTTTCTCCTCGTAGATATAGCCGCAAGGAGACTTCTTCTGGAACGGAAAACTAAAAAAGTGCAGAAAATCTGATTCTTTTTTACCTTGACGCAATGCTGAGAGGGCTGTATACTGAAAAAAACATCGTTTTACATGGGAAGGACGGGATCATCATGCGGATTCAAAACAGATTTTATGCATTGGAACTGGACGATAAAACAGGGCGGATCCTTTCATTTCGGAACAGCAAACGAGAATTTCTGCTGAAAAGCACAGCGCTTTTCCAGATTCAGCTGTTGGGAGAGGGGGCGCGGTATACGCGGCTCTGTTCGGATGCGGCAGCAAAGGTGAAATGGGAACGGGACAAGGAAGAGAATTTCCAGATCCGTTTTGAAAAGGTTGATGGTGCGGAGTTGGATGCGGTGGTTTCAGTTCGGGCACCAGCTGGACAACCGTTTGTATTTTTTTCTCTTGCAATCGATAACCGTACCGGCGATTTGGTGGAGTGGATCGACTTTCCGAGGCTCATCGTGCCGGATGACTTGGTTGGAAACGGCGGAAAATCCCGTCTTTTCTGGCCAGGTATGGAGGGATGTGTAATTGAAAATGCAAGCCTGCGAAGCGGCGATTGGATCGGCTACAAGGAAATCGGCGTGCAGAGCACCGGCTATTCCGGCACTTATCCCGGTCCTTGTACCATGCAGTTTTTATCCTATTATTCGGAAGATGGCGGAATGTATTTTGCGGCGCACGATCCCGATTCTAATCTGAAATCTGTGGAGTTCAATAAGGAAGACGATGGAATCCGGCTGGAGTTTAAACTGCTGCCTGGTACCGCGGACCGGCATATCCGGTATTCCTATGATATGGTTTTGGGTGTGTGCGGCGACAGTTGGGAAAGTGCTGCGGAGATCTATCGGGACTTTGTCGAACAATCGGGGATGCCGCTTCCGCCAAAGCTGCGGGACAATCCCCGGATTCCGGAATGGATGGAGGAATCGCCGGTTGTGATTCTGTATCCGGTTCGGGGTACTCACGATACCGGGGATATGACGCCAAACCTGTATTTCCCCTATGAAAATGCGGAGCCGTATCTGGACCGTCTTGCGGAGGAGCTGGACAGCAAAATTATGGCGCTTCCGATGCACTGGGAGGGGACAGCTCCGTGGGCGCCGCCTTATGTCTGGCCGCCGTTTGGAGGGGAGGCACTGTTCCGAAAATTTGTGGAGGATCTCCATCGGAAAGGCCATCTTGTAGGCGTATATTGCAGCGGGATTGGCTGGACGGTCCACAGCTATCTGCATCCGGAATATGAAACGGAACAGCGGTACCGGAAAGACCGAATGGAGGAAACCATCTGCCGTACGCCGGATGGTTCGATTGTCCAGTCGAAAATCATTGGATATCCCATTCGGGATGGCTATGATATGTGTCCGGAGAATCCCAAAGTGGCGGAAATCGTCTCCGATGAGATCCGGAAAATTGCGGATGCCGGGGTGGATTATGCCCAGTATTTTGACCAAAATCTGGGCGGAAACAGCTGCCTTTGCTACGGACGGGATCATGGACATCCGCCGGTGCCCGGGAAATGGCAGGGAGATGCCATGATCCGAATTTTTGAGGAAACTCGACGGAAGTTGGATGCCGTTGGGAGCCGGATGGTGATCGGCTGCGAGTTGGCGGCTGCTGAGCCATTTATCCGCTATCTTCCATTTAACGATCTGCGGTATCAGATCAATTTCTTCTATGGGAAACCGGTGCCGGCCTATGCATTTGTTTTCCATGAATACATCAACAATTTTATGGGCAACCAAAACTGCATCAGTGCGGCGGTGAATCACGCGGAGAATCCGGATAATCTGCTATACCGGGTGGCGTATTCCTTTGCGGCGGGGGATATGCTGACCGTAGTGTTGGGGGATCAGGGAAATATTCTCTGGGATTGGGGATGTTCGTGGGATGTGCCTTTGCCGGATCAGGAGAAGGTAAAAACACTCATCCGGAATCTGAATGCCATGCGGAGAGGGCCGGGTCGAGATTATCTGCGCCGTGGCCGGATGCAGCAGCCATACCCTGTCTTGGGAACGAAAGATTTTCCGTTCCGGCTAAAAAAGGAATGGAAAGACTGGGTGCATCATTTCCCGTCTGTGCTGAGCAGCCGCTGGACATTGGAAGACGGCAGGGAAGGACAAATTCTGGTAAATTATTTTGATTGTGAGCAGACTGTTTCGGTACAGGCCGGCGGACGGGAAATCTATCGGGTTGACCGCAGCGGCAACGAGTGCCTTTGTACGGAAGGAAGAATTCGGATTCCACCGCTCGATTCTGTGCTGGTGATTTTCTGATTGTGTGAACGAAAAGGGGCGTATCAGCTGTCAACCCGCTGATACGCCCCTTTAAGGATTACACTTTGGAAATTTTGTCTATACATTTCCCGAAATCTATGAATTCCTTTTCAGATGAATTTTGATTAAAATAAAATGGGACAATAAAGTTAAGGCATGGGCGTTAACTGGAAGGAAAGATGGCCGCTCAGCAACTTGTACATCTGTTCCCCAATGGCATCAATGTTGGGGTTTTTCTGTTGCAGGTAACTGAGCATCATGCCGACGATTCCGCTCGAATAAAAGCATAGGATCGTTTCGGTATCTGCTGGTGACAGCGAAAGATTGGGTGCTTTTTGCCGCAGCATTTCTTCCAGATAGGTGCGCACTGTTTTTACAAGAAGCCGTTCAATTTCTTCACGCCGCTGGGAGGACATCAGCTGCTGAATCAGCTTTTTATGCTGAAAAGATTCCCGAACTAAACCGACAATGGCATCCCGGCCGTTGGGAGCCGCAAGACTTGTTTGAATGGATTGCTCCAGTACTTTATGTTGATACCACTCTACCACTTCCATAATATCCCGAAAATGGTAATAAAAGGTCTGGCGGCTGATATGGCAGGCATCCACCAATTCTTTGACTGTGATTTTATCCAAACTTTTCTGCTTCAAAAGTTCATTTAAGGTATCGGCGATCATGGCTTTCATTTCAACAGGCATGATAATTCTCCCATTCTGATGGCAATTGTGGTATTTGTTTTCCTTATTGTAACAGGAATTAAGGGGAGTGTGCAAGTGAAATTTTTTGAACAATCTGGCAAAAAGTATAATCATTGGAATATTTTGCATCAGCAGATGCACGAATTATTACAGATAAGGAGAAATATATGGAACCAATTGTGATTTTAGTATCATCAGACAGCAATTATCTTGCACAGGTTGAGGTGCTGATGACATCAATTTTTTACAACAACCCGGGAGAAACAATCGAGCTGTATTTTATGCATGCGGGAATTTCGGACCAAATGCTGGAGCCGCTTGCCAATCAGTGCAGAGGATATGGATATCCATTCCACCCGGTTTTGGTGGACGATCGGATATTTGCGAATGCGCCTTCTACCAAACGGTATCCTCTTGCGATGTACTACCGCCTTTTGGCCGGACAGCTGCTTCCAACTTGGGTGAAACGGGTGATTTATCTGGATCCGGATATTCTGGTAATTAACCCCCTTCGGCCATTGTGGGAAACAGAGTTGGCAGGATGTATGCTTGCTGCGGCTGCGCATACCGGAAAAACAGAACTGGCCAATAATGTGAACCGGCTGCGTCTTGGAACCAGCCACGATTACTATAATTCCGGCGTTCTTTTGATGGATTTGGACATATGCAGAAAGGAGATTGTACCGGATGAAATTTTCCGGTATGTTTCTGCGCATGCCAAAGAATTGCTTTTGCCCGATCAGGATATCCTGAATGTTTTGTATGGGGATCGTATTTTTTCACTGGATGACGCAGTCTGGAATTATGACGCACGGAATTACAATACCTATTTTGTAGCCAGTTCTGGGCGCTGCAATATGGACTGGGTAATTCGAAACACAGCAATCCTGCATTTCTGCGGTAAGGCTAAACCTTGGAAACCGGGATATTTTTACCGTTTCGGTGTTTTATATCAGCATTATGCGCAGATCACTGCCAGAGCGGTACAGTCAAAATAGTTTCGCGAACAGCTGCCGATAAAATACAGCAAGCCCTTGTGTGATAAGGTAATATTTGCTATAATTAAGTTGAATATTACAACCACAAGCGAAAGGAAGGATTGCTGTGTCTGCTTTGACTTGTAAAACCCGCGGTGGGAGCTCGCCGCAGGGGAAGCCGCGTGTGTTTTTCTGCTGTTACCCAGAGGATTTCCAGCCGTTTTTTGAAGAGATTTCGGACAGCATCCTTAAAACGCAGAACTGTGCCATCTGGTATTTTGAGAATCCGGAACAGGTGCCGGATACTGAGCAGATGGAAACAGACTTGGGACAGATGCAGCTCTTTGTCGTCCCGGTGACGACAAAGCTGCTCACAAAGCCCAATTTCGCGATGGATAGTGCTATCCCGTTTGCGTTGGAAAAGCATATTCCGGTTTTGCCGCTGATGCAGGAGGACGGCCTGATCGAGCTGTTCGGGAAAAAGTTCGGGGACATCCAGTATTTAGACAAAAACCAGATGGACGACACCGCCATCCCATATGAAGAGAAGCTCGAAAAGTATCTTTCCTCGGTGTTGGTGGGGGATGAGCTGGCGGCCAAGGTTCGGGCAGCTTTTGACGCCTATATCTTCCTGAGCTACCGGAAGAAAGACCGGAAATACGCGCAGGAATTGATGCGTCTGATTCATCAAAATGAGTTTTGCCAGGATATTGCGATCTGGTACGATGAATTCCTGACGCCGGGAGAAAACTTCAACGAAGCAATCGCGGACGCGCTGCAAAAGAGTGAACTGTTTACCCTGGTTGTGACGCCGAACCTTGTCAACGAGCCGAACTATGTGATGTCGACCGAATATCCGATGGCGAAGGAAGCAGACAAGCCGATTCTGCCGGCGGAACTGGTGGAAACGGACAAAGAAGCGCTGAAATCCCATTATGCGGGACTTCCGGACTGCACCGATGCGCATGACAGCAGGGCTCTTTCGGAATCTCTGCTCGAAGCGGTGCGGAAACTTGCGATACAGGAAAACGACAGCTCCCCGGAACACAACTTCTTCATCGGGCTGGCCTATTTGGGCGGCATTGACGTGGAGGTTGACCACCGGCGAGCTCTTTCGCTGATCGAAGGGGCGGCGGAAGCCGGTTTGACCGAAGCGATGGAAAAGCTGGTGAGCATGTACCGGAACGGCGAAAGTGTGGAACGGAACTACCGGACGGCGATCGAATGGCAGGCAAAGCTTGTCGAAGCGCTGCGGCAAAGGTTCGAAGCGGAACCGAATGAAGAAAACGCAGTGCGGCTGGCAGAAGGATACTGGGATCAGGGAGACTATGAGTATGAGCTGCGGGCTCTCAAAGCGGCGGAAAATTCTTACAGGAAAATACTTCGATTCGCGGAAAGTATGCAGGAACAGTTCCCTATAATGAAACGGCTCTTTTCTGTCAGCTGTGATAAAATGGGCGAAATCCGGCAAGCAGAGGGAAAAATTTTGGAAGCAGAGGAATATTACCGGAAATCCCTGCGTATGGATGAGCAGCTTGCGAAAGAAACCGGAACGGTAAAAGCCCGGCGGGATTTATCGGTCAGTTATAATAACATGGGCGATATTCGGGAATCGGAAGGAAAGTTTGCGGAAGCCGCAGCCTATTATGAAAAATCTTTGCAGATTCGGGAACAGCTTGCGGAAGAAAGCGGAACGATGGAAACAAAACAGGATTTGTCGGTCAGTTATAATTGTATGGGGCGCATCCGGGAAGCAGCAGGAAAGCTTGCGGAAGCGGAAGAATATTACCGGAAGTCTTTGCAGATAGCAAAGCAGCTTGCGGAAGAGACCGGAACAATCGAAACAAAACGGAAATTGTCGGTCAGTTATAATTATATGGGGCGCATCCGGGAAGCGGCAGGAAAGCTTGCGGAAGCGGAAGAATATTACCGGAAGTCTTTGGAGATTTCGGAACAGCTTATAGAAGAAACCGGAACAGTGGAGGCTTTACGGGATTTTTTGGTGAATTGCAACCGGATTGGCGGTATTCAGAAGGCAGCAGGTAATTTTTCCAAAGCGGAAGAATATTACCGGAGGTCTTTGCAGATAGCAGAACGGATTGCGGAGGAAACGGATACCAAGGAGGCAAAAGAGGATCTGGCAGCCGGATATAATACGGTTGGAGGCATCCGGGAAGCAGAAGGACGAATTGCAGAAGCAATGGAATATTATCAGAAGGGCTTACAGCTCCGGGAGCAGCTTGCGGAAGAAACCGATAGCATGCAGGCAAGGAAGAATCTTGCTATCAGTTACCACAAAATAGGCGGTATTTTATGGGAAGCGGGGAAACTCTCGGAAGCAGGAGCGTATTATCAAAAATTTGCAGGAACGATGGAACCGATTGCGGAGGAAACCGGGGCTTTGGAAATGAAGCGGGATCTTTCCGTCAGTTACAGTCAGATCGGTGATATTTTGCTGATAGAAGGAGAGCTCGCGGAAGCGGAAGCATATTATTGGAAATTTATCCGGATTGCGGAACAGCTGGATGGAGGAACCGAAACGTTGCAATCCAAACTGGATGTTTCCATAGGATACAGTAAAATCGGGGATGTTTTACTGGCAGAAGGGAAATTTGCAGAGGCGGAAGAGTCTTACAGAAAATTCCTGCAAAATACAGAGCAGATCGCCCTAAAAGCGGACACACTGGAAATAAACCGGTTTCTTTCGAGGGGATATGGCCAGATGGGCATGGTTTTTCGTGCGGAGGAAAAGCTTTCGGAGGCAGCCGAGTATTTTCAGAAATGTATACAGAGTCTGGAGCAGCTTACAGCCAGCGAATCCGGAGTGGTGAACCTCCGGGATGACCTTGCGGTTGCCTGCTATAACCTTGGTGTTTTGGGAAAAGAATTTACTCATTATTTGCGGAAAGCGCATACAATCTGGGATGAATTGGCAAATGAGTGCCCGGATGCCCCGCGATACCAGAAAAACCGGGATATTGTTGCTGAAATGCTTCAAAATCAAAATTAAAAATCTATAGAAGGACCGGTGCGTATATGTTTTTGCAATATGCGCCGGTTTTCCTATTTTTTCCATTGACATTATCGAATAAATGTTCTATAATCAAGATAGAACAAAAGTTTGGAGATGATGGGATGGAACGGGTGATCCTGCATTCCGATTTGAACAGTTTTTATGCTTCGGTGGAATGTCTAAAGGATTCGTCGCTGCGGGAGAAGCCGGTGGCGGTTGGCGGGGATGTGGAAACTCGCCACGGTATTATTCTCACCCGGAACCAGCTGGCAAAACCCTTTGGTGTTCGGGTGGGGCAAACCATCTGGGAAGCAAAGCAGTGCTGTCCGGATTTGGTGGTTGTGCCGCCGCATTTTTCGGAATACCGGCGTTTTTCCCGACTGGTACGGGATATTTATGAGGAATATACCGATCAGGTGGAGCCTTTTGGCATCGATGAAGCCTGGCTGGATGTGACTGGAAGCCGGGCGTTGTTTGGTTCCGGGCGGGAAATTGCCGATACCATCCGGAAGCGCGTCCGTTGTGAGCTGGGGTTGACCGTTTCGGTGGGGGTGAGCTTTAACAAGGTGTTCGCCAAGCTTGCCAGCGACTTGAAAAAGCCGGACGCTACCACCGAAATCCCGCGGCAGAAATTCCGGGAGATCGTCTTTCCGCTGCCGGTTACCGACCTCCTGTTTGTTGGTTGGAGCACTGCCCGAAAATTCCGGGATTATGGGATTTATACCATCGGTGACCTGGCAAAAACCGACGGCAAACTGCTCCAAAAGTGGATGGGAAAACCGGGACTGATTCTTCATGCCTATGCCAACGGCTGGGATTACTCCCCGGTGGCAAGGGTGGACAGCCCCGAGATCATCAAATCGATTGGAAACAGCACCACCTGTCCGCGGGATTTGCAGAATGACGCAGACGCCCGGCTGGTCATCACCATGATGGCGGAGGAGGTGTCCCGCCGTCTGCGGGAGCAGGGATTGCAGGGGAAAACGGTGGTGCTTTTCCTGCGGGACAATACCCTGAAAAGTTGGGAACGGCAGGCACCGATGAAACGCTATACCAATGTCTGCTCAGAAATTGCAAAGGAAGCCTATGCTCTCTTCCGGCAGGTGTATCGGTGGCCGCTTCCTCTGCGTGGGCTGGGGGTGCGAGTGACGGACCTCATTCCGGCCGGGAGTGCGGAACAGTGCTTTCTATTCGGGGAGGACAGGCACCGGCGGCAGAGCTCACTCGACAAAGCGGTGGACAGTGTGCGGAGAAAATTTGGGGAAGACAGCGTCCGGCGGGCTCTGATGCTCACCGACCCGCAGCTTTCCCATATGGATCCCAACATTCAGAGTTCTCTGCAAAATTTCCGGGAATCTGCCGCAAATCTATGAGAAAACGGGCATCCTATGGATGTAAGGAGGAGAGTATATATGTGCGGACGGTATGGCTTTTCGATCGATGAAAAAGAGATCCGCCGAATTGTGCGGGAGATGGAGCTGAATGGGGCTGAAGTGCAGACTGGGGAAATTTTTCCGGGGAATACAGTTCCAATCCTTATTTCGGCGGACAGAACGCCTAAACTGGTTCCGGCGGTATGGGGCCTGCAAAATCCTTGGAAGAAAGGGCTGATTATCAATGCGCGGGCGGAAACCGCTTCGCAAAAGCCGATGTTCCGGGGACTGCTCTGCGGACAGCGTTGTCTGGTGCCGTCCAGCGGATTTTATGAGTGGACGCATGATGAAGCGCATATCCGCTGCCACTGCCGCCAGCCGGGGGAACCGCTGACCTGGATGGCGGGAATTTACGATTATGGGGAGAGTTTATTGCGGTTTGCCATTCTAACCACAGCGGCAAACTTCTCTATGGCGCCCATTCACAGCCGGATGCCGCTGGTCATTCCGGCAAAAGAGGGGCTGAAATGGCTGAACAACCCGATGGAGGCGGCGTTTCTGCTGGGACGGAAGCCGGCAGCATTATCGGTACAGGTAGTTTGAGAAGAGGAGAGGTTGACATGCTTTCCCTGCTGTGATAAACTGGAACTGTTGTTTTGCCACTTGTGGCACCTGTTTTTATCACGGGGGATATCTGGAATGAAAAAGAGTATAAATCGTTTAACAGCGGCACTGTTATCCGTTTGTTTTCTTACAGGCTGCACCGGCAGTCCGTCGGAATTGTCCGCTTCTTCGGCCGAAAGCGCTGCAGAAACCGGAACGAGTCCGTTTGTAGAGGATTACCAGTATGTGTGGACGATGCTGGAGGAAAACTTTCCGCTGATGGGGGTGCTGGAGCGCACCTGCGGGGATTTGGAGGAGTTCCAATCCAGCTGGCAGAGAAGAATTGCGCGGTGCGAAACCCAACAGGAGTTCCATGATACTATGAGTGAATTTTCTGTTCATTTGAGGAGTGTGGGGCATTTATTTTTTATTTCTGAAGATTGGTTTTCCTATTTCCGCGATACCTATCATGGCCTTTCACCGGAAGAATTTTCTCAGGTTTCTGAATTGCTGAAAGTTTTTGACGATGAGGATGTGTTGGAAACCTATCATCAGACCGATGCGGTACCCCCAGAGCCTTCCAGCCAACCGTCCTCGGAGTATGCGGAGCCCATTTCGGTAGAATATCCGACTGACGATATTATGCTGGTACACATTCCTAGTTTTACCTATGACCAGTCCAACAACGAAGCCCTGTTGGCTGCCTATGTGGAAGCAGAACAGAAAGGCGTTCAGAACCTGATTCTGGATCTGACTGAAAATGGCGGCGGAAATAACAAGGTTTGGCAGGATTATATTGTAATCCCCAATATTTCGGCGCCGATTTCCTATACCAAATATATTCTGCTTCCGGTCACCGAGTATAACCGCTCTTTTTGGGAGCCAGCCGGGATGCTGGAGGACATCAAGCCCATTAGCGAACTGCCGGAATTCCCGAATCTCTCTCAAGAAGATATCCACTTATGCAATTACTTTAAGATGGAAACAGAAACTTTTGAGCCGAGCCAGAATGCTCCTCTTTTCAGTGGGGAGATTTACGCTCTGGTAGGGCCGGCTGTTTACTCCTCCTCAGAAAGCTTTACATATTTTTGTAAGGAAACCGGTTTTGCCACACTGGTTGGGGAACCCACCGGCGGCGACGGTATTTCCTTTGGCGACCCCTTATACTTTGAGCTGCCCAATACCCATTATGTTTTCCGCTATACGGCAAGCTACGGTTTGAATTCGGATGGCTCCTGCAATGCGGAAAAAGGAACACAACCGGATGTATTTTGCGGAGCCGGTGAAACTCCGTTGGAAACATGCCTCAGAATCATAAATGAACAATAATTTTTGATATAGAAACAGGCGGAATGGCTATCAAGCATTCCAGCCTGTTTTCATTTGTCACAGGAATTTCGCCGCGGACAGACAGAAAAAATTGGAAACCGCATAGGATGAACTAAAGGAGATGAGAATATGCTGACAGAAATTCTATCATTTTTGGCATCCAATCTGCTATTTTTTGCGCTCCATCTGGACCGCACAAGCAATTTCCCCAAACCGTTGCCGGCTGTCGAAGAGCGCCGGTATTTTGAAAAGATGGCAAGCGGGGATTTGAAAGCGCGAGATATCCTGATTGAGCATAATCTTCGTCTGGTGGCTCATGTGGTGAAAAAATACAGCAGCGGACAGTCGGATCCTGATGACCTTCTTTCCATCGGGACACTGGGGCTGATGAAAGCGGTTTCCAGCTTTTCGTATGAAAAGGGTACACGGTTTGCTACATATGCGGCAAAATGTATCGATAATGAAATCCTGATGTATTTTCGGAGTATGAAAAAAATGTCAGGAGATGTTTCTTTGACCGATCCAATAGAATCGGATAAGGATGGAAATCCCCTGACGTTGTTGGACTTGATGGCAGATGAAACCGATGTGGCTGAGTTGATTGACAAACAGATGGATTCAGAAGAACTGCGGCGGTGCGTACAGGCGGTACTATCGCCGCGGGAAAAGCTGATTGTGGCGCTTCGGTATGGACTGACCGGAGATCGTCCTTTGACACAGCGTGAGATTGCGAAAAAGCTTCATATTTCCCGTTCCTATGTTTCCCGCATTGAAAAACATGCGCTGGAAGTTCTCCGAAACGCAATGGACCGAAAATACAGCTGTTAATCGGTTTCTTTTTTAAGTCGGAGTGTGGCGACAAGTGGATAATGGTCGGAAGGGTAGCGGCCGTTAAAGTTGGTTTGATCGATATAGGCGTCCTCCAGGACAAATTCGTCACTGATAAAGATATAATCAATCGGATCGCCCTTGTGTTTGCCGCGGAATCCGTGGTAAGTGTTGCAGATTTCTTTCTGGGAAAAATTCTGCCAGATACTGGTCAGGTGAACATCTGGATATTCGTGCCGGTTTTCCGACAGAATCCGGATCGGTTTGCTGTGCGGTTTGGCGTTCATATCTCCCATGAGAATGGTGGGAAGTTTTTCCACCTGATTCAGCTCATGCATATATTGCAGGATGATCCGGACGCTGAGTGTCCTTGCCATGCCGCAGATATGGTCAAAATGGGTGTTGAATACCCGGATGCGGGAATCCAGCTCCCTCACATAGGCTTCGCAGACAGTGCAGATTCTGGGAAATACGGCATAATATGCCCGGCTGCCCAGTTTTTCCGGATGTTTGGAGAGCCAAAACATTTTATCAAAGCAGATGGTTGTGTCACCGTTTTTTAAGAGGATGGCTGCCTGTTCATCCTCAAGATTTTTATTCCGTCCAAATCCACGGATGGTATAGTAATCGGAAAGGCGGGCCATAATGTCATCCCGCATGGAGGGAATCAGTTCCTGCACGCCGATGATGGCGGCATTGGACTGACGGATTAGCTGACTGATTAAATCCCGGCGGTATTGCCAGGCGTTTTTTCTTGCTAAAAAAGAATCGTGTTTGAGATTAAAAGAAGCAACCTTGATTGCTTGAGACATTCTTCATCACCTGTTCATTAAAATTCGTGCAATATTCTGATTGAGAAATGTTCCACTTACTATGATAAACGATTTTCTGGAATTTGTCCATTCAAATATTTCCCAAAATTCTCAAAAATACGCAAAATAATGGATGATTCGTGTAAATTTTCTTTAATTTAAGGTGAGCATGTCCCGAATTTCCGAAAAAGTTGCTTCTCCGATGCCACGCACCTCCATTAGTTCTTCCAAAGTCTGAAAGCCGCCATGTTCCTCACGATAGGCGAGAATTCGGTTGCCGATAACCTCTCCGATGCCCGGAAGCGTCATCAGCTCTTCCAAAGTGGCTGAATTCAAAGAAACCGGTTCCTTTTCCGGCGCTTCAAAATCTGAATCAGAAACAACGGTGCTTTCAGATTGCTCCGGAAGAATGAGTCCGCTGCCTGGAGGCGAAATCCAGAGATGGAAAACCGCAGTGCCGCCCAGGATGAACGCTGCAAGCAGAAGAAAGGCAGCGGTGAGTTTATTTTCCCAGTTTTTCATACCGTCCTCCGCTAACAGATAAATTCCGCCGAACTTCCCTGCCGGGAAGAGGTGACCGCCAGTTTGGCCGGGATATAATGCGCCAGCGTTTCTACATGGGAAATGATTCCGATCAGCCGGCTGCCGGTCTGGAGGCTTGCCAGGGAATCCATCGCGATTTCCAGCGAATCTGCGTCCAGACTGCCAAAGCCCTCGTCGATCAGCATGGTGTTGATCTCCACCCCGCTGCTGTACCGGGTGATAATCTCAGCGACTGCAAGCGCGAGTGAAAGGGAGGTGAGAAAACTTTCGCCGCCCGATAGGGTGTTGGTATCGCGGTACTTTCCGGTATTGACGTCCAATACCTCCAGATCCAGTCCGGAAGGTTTTCTGCCCTTGCTTTTTTCGCCTTTGCGGGAAACAGAGTACCGCCCGCTGCTCATTTTTTGCAGGCGGAGATTGGCGCTTTCCACAATCTGGTCAAAAAATCCGCTGAGGACATACCGCTCAAAGTTGAGGTTGTACCGGTTTTCGCCGCGGGCAGTGCGGGCCGCGGCAGAAACGTCCTGCAGTTCTTCTCGGATGGATGTAAGCCGGCTGATTTCTGCTTTCAGGCCCTCTGTGAGATTTTGCAGGACGCCTGCTTCCGCCTGTGCTGCTGCGATGTCCCGCGCGCTCTGCGCCAACGCGGCGTCCAGCTCGTCCGCCTGCTGCTGCATCTGCGCGAGCGGGTAGGGAGTGAGCCCTTGAGTTTCCGATTGGAGCTTTTCGGCAACAGCGGCGGTGCGTTCCAGCTCCCGGCGAAAACGTTCCCATTCCGCCAGTCGGGTTTCCAGTGTGGGAAGTTCCCGCAGGTCGGCGCGGTAACTGTCCATGCTTTCATATCCGAGTGCGGCGTATTGTGCGTCAAACTCTTTCTGTCGGGCGGAGCGGGTTTCTTCCTCCGCTGCAAGCTGAGCGGAAAGAGTTTTCTGCCGCTCGGTTTCCCGCGCCAGTTCGGTTTCGGCCTGCCGGAGTAATCGGTTGGCGTTTTCATTGTCTGCCTGAATGGTATGGATCTGCTCTTCGGTTTTTTGACGGGCGACAGAGAGAGCTTCAGAACTGTCAAATTCGGAAGGAATTTCCTTTTGCAGCCGTTCGGCATCATCCATTTTTGTCTGGAGTTTTTCTTCCTGTGCGGACAGCTGACTGCGGATTTCTCCTGATTTCTGCTGCAAAAAGGCCGGATCACGATATTTTGCCTGTGCCAGTGTGGAAAGTTCTACTCGATTTTGCAGGGATTCCTCAATCTGCTGGAGCTGTTTGGCAGTTTCAGCAGCCTGCGCGGCGATTGGCTCCATCCATTCTTGCAATATTTCTACCCGCTCGGCGATTTCCTCAAAAGAAGGGAACGGACGGTCATCTGCTTCGGTGAGAAAGGCGGTTTTCTGCCAAATTTTCTGGGCCGCTGTGTGGAGATCCGCATACTGCTGCGCCGCTTTTTCGGCTGCAAGGCGCAGCGTTTCCACCTCTTTTTCAGAGGGAATTTCCGCTTTGCTTTCCGCCGGATGCGGGTGTTCGCAAGAGCCGCAGACCGGACAGGGCTGCCCGGATTTCAGTCGGGAAGCGAGGATACCGGCCTGTCCGTCCAGAAAACGGGCATATGCAGTCAAATAGACAGATTTTGCTTGCTGATGTGCGGCTTCTGCCCCGGACAACCGATGGACAGCCGTGTCGAGCTGCCGGAAGCTTTCCCGCAGGGTGGAGAATCGTTCCGTTTCCGCAAGCAGACCGGCGCGATTTTCCAGAATCGCCAGAATTTCCGACTGGCGCCGCAGTTTGACACATTGACGGGAGATTTCACGCTGTTCCGCTTCCAGCTTTGCAAGGTCGGATAGCTGTGCTTCGATCACCGAAAAGGAGGCGAGCTTTCCATTCAGTGCCGGGAGCTGTTCTCCGGCTTTTTCCGCCTGGGCAAGCAGGCGGGCGGCTTCCTCTTTTTTGGGGACAAGCTGTGCAACAGCGTTGCCGGCGCGGAGCAGTCCTGTCTGGATGGCGGTGATCTGCTCTTCACTTTGGACGACCGCGTCTTCCCGGAGTTTCAAGAGCCGGGCTTCCTGCAGCCGGTTGGCCAGTTTTTTAGAATCGAGCATTTCAGGCTCGCGTTTTTTCAGATTGGAAAGAATATTTTGATTTTGCGCAAGCTCGGAAAATTTCTGATTGACAAGTTTGGCTTCTTCCAGATGGATGGCGCTGCGTTTTTGGCTGAGAAGCTGCCGGTGTTCCTCCAGTTTTTCGTTTTCCGCTTGAATCTGTGTGAGCCTTTGTTCGATCCAGGCAGCCGATTCTGCATAGGAAAGGGGAGAATCCGTCGGAATTCCGCCGGGCACTGCTTGCAAGAATCCGGCAATTCGATGTTCGGATTCGGCGAAACGGGCGGAAAGCTCCGCTTCCTTTTTGCGGAGGATTTCGGTAAACCGGTCAAAGATTTCGGAGTGGAAGATGGAGCGGAAGATTTTCTGTCGTTCGGCTGAATTTGCGTCCAGAAAGTTCCGGAATTCTCCTTGTGGCAGGAGGACGATTTTGCAGAACTGGTCGGCGGTGATGCCCAAAATTTCCTGTACCGCCGTGTTGACTGCCGTCACGCCGGAGATTTCCTCTCCGGTATCCTCTTTGCGGAGCCAGGCCGCAGCCGGAAGCATTCGTTCTCCATCGCCGCGCTGTTTGGCGGCAAGCTGGGCAGGGGAGCGGTAAACGGTATAGGTTTTGCTGCCGGTTTCAAAGGTGTATTCCACAAAGCAACGGTCGCCGGAGCCGGAAAAGTCGCTTTTCATCTGTTCGGGGCTGCGGAGGCTGCCGCTCGTTTCGCCGTAAAGGGCAAAGCAGATAGCGTCAAAGATGGTGGTTTTTCCGGAGCCGGTTTTTCCGGTGATAAGGAACATTCGGTTGGCGCCGAGCCGAGAAAAGTCCAGTTCCTGTTTTTTTAGAAACGGCCCGAAAGCCGCAAAAGTCAGTTTGACCGGGATCATACCTCTGCCTCCTTTTTTGCCAGTTTGGCTGCCTCGGCCGCCAGCTTTTCTGCTTTTTCCGGCAGTGCAGCGCCGGTGACCTCTTCATAAAAACGCGCAAACAGTTCCGGTACCGAGAGCGCTTTTACCTCGCTGGTTTTTACTGTTAATGCGGATGTGCTCTGTTCCCGTTCGGCATAGCTGACGCCCAGCAGGTTGGGGAAGCGGTCTTTGAGCCTGCGCGCCGGATCGAGAATCAATTCCTGATCTGTCAGTTCAGCGAAGATGTAATCCTCTGATTTTTCTCCTCGGAGCAGTTCGGCAAATTCTCCTGAAACACGGCGGAGATTCCGCAGCGGCGGAAAGGAAACTTCTTTGGTATTCGCTTTTCCGTCCGGCCCAATTTCCACCAAAAGCACCGACGGCTTGTTTGCCGCTTCTTTCGGGGAATATTTGAGGATGGAGCCGCTGTACCGCATATGGGGCGCAAATGGCATTTTTCGATGGATGTGCCCGGCGGCAACATAGGAAAAATCCGCAAATGCCGATAGACTGACCAATTCCGAACCGCCCAGTTCTTCCTGACCAAAGCAGGCTTCTCCTGCCTCAAAATAGCCGTGGCAGACGAGGATACTTCGGATTTCCGGTTCTGTTTGGGAGAGGATTTTCTCTGTCATCCGGTCATATGCCTGCTGCATGGTGTGGACGCGTTCCTCTGTCGGGAACAAGGTGTTGACTGCTGCCGGATCCAGCCATGGCAATAGAAAAAAGCGGATTTTGCCCCATTTGTCGGTAAAATCCACTGTTTCAACCGGAGTTTGCAGGTTTCCCGCAATGTGCAGCCCCGCTTTTGCGAGAAAATCCCGCTCATAGGAAAGGCGCTGGCCGGAATCGTGGTTGCCCGCAATGGCCAGCACCGGGATTTTCAGTTCCAATACCGTTTCGGAAAAAAACTCGTCCAGCAGCTCCATTGCTTCTGCCGATGGGATGGGCCGGTCGTACAAATCCCCAGCGATGACTACGGCATCGGGGTGCTCCTTGGCGAGATAATCGGCAAACTGGCGGAGAAAGTGCCGCTGATCCTCCAAAAGGGAAACGCCGCACAGGCTCCGCCCGATGTGCCAGTCTGAGGTGTGAATGAATTTCATTTCTGCAAAGCTTCCTCCATTCAGTTTTCAAAGTATTCCCGCACCGGATCGCTGTATTCCGCCTGCTCCGGCGGGCTGAAAAAGGTAATGAGGGCGTATTCTGTTTCATAAAATTCCACGCCGGCGACTAATAACGCCTTGGCAAAACAATCCCTCCGCTCCTTTGCGCCTTTTTCCCGCAGCTCCGGGGAGTTATATTCGTAAAAGAGAAGTTTTCCTTCGCCCGGTTCCAGCTCTGCCGCACAGACATTGGCCGCTCCAAAAGAGGTTTGACTGGCGATCTCTTCATATTCCTCCGAACCTTCTCCCGCGGTTATTACATTGGAAAGGGTATACCCCATTTCTCGCAGGTCTTGGAGAATGTCCCGCACCTCCAACTGCGCTTCTGTCGCTTCCGGATAGGTGATGTAAGAGAAGGTGTGAAGAGCGGCATTGTTCAGATAATCCTGCGCCGGATTTTCAGCCGGCATACTGCCGGATTGATACCAGATCAAGCTGTTTTCGGTTTCATAAAGATGAATGTACGTTGCGATAGTTGCCACATTCTGCGGAGTGCACCAGAATTCCAGCCATTGGCGCATGCCCGCTTCCCGTTTTTGGGGAGAGGAATAACGGAGGATTTGCAGCGAGCCGTATCCCGGTTCAAATTGGATTTCATGGGCGGTATCGGCAGAAAAAGCGTTTGACTCGGGGATATCTGTCACCGACACCGTGTATCCTTCTTCTTGAAGCAGTTTTTTCAGATCACGCACCTCCGAATCTGGCCGTAAGGCAGTCAGAAAGGGAATCGAAACGATTACCATCAACATCACAAGAGCCGCCAGGAAACGCTTTTTCATAAAAAGACCTCCTTACTCGATGTTTTTGCTTGCCACCGCGTTTAAGTCTGTTCCTGCAAAATTTCCCGCCAGGTATTCGTAATAAGCCTGCGCCCCGATCATGGCGGCATTATCACCGCAGAGGGAGAGGGGCGGCACAAAAAATTCGTAGCCGCGTTTTTGGCATTCCTCAGTCAGCCGTGCCCGCAGACCGGAGTTGGCTGAAACGCCGCCCGCAAAAACGATCTTTTTGTAGCCGAATTCTTCTGCCGCCAGCATGAGCTTTCCGGCAATCAGGTCGCAGACCGTTTTTTGGAAAGATGCACACAGGTCTTCTTTTATAATCGTTTCGCCTTTTTGTGCTGCGTGGTTTAAGGTGTTGAGCACTGCTGTTTTCAGGCCGGAAAAGCTGAAATCATAGGGGCTGCCGTCGACGCGCGGATGGGGGAGCGGGTAGGTTTTGGGGTTGCCGATCTGTGCCGCCTTATCGATCGCAACACCGCCGGGATAAGGATAACCCATCGCGCGGGCTGCTTTGTCAAACGCTTCTCCTGCCGCGTCGTCGCGGGTGCGGCCGATGACGTGAAAGCGGGTGTAGTCGAGCACTTCAACAATATGGCTGTGTCCGCCGGACGCTACCATGCAGAGAAACGGCGGTTCCAGCTCTGGGTGAGCGATGTAGTTGGCGGCAATGTGCCCCCGGATGTGGTGGACCGGGATGAGCGGTTTTCCGGTTGCGAGGGAAAGCCCTTTGGCATAGTTGACGCCGACCAGCAGAGCCCCGATCAGTCCCGGCGCGTAGGTGACCGCAATCGCGTCCAAATCGGCAAAGGTGAGGTTTGCCTCCTTCATAGCAGCTTCCACCACCCAGCAGATGTTCTCACAGTGCCGCCGGGAAGCAATCTCCGGTACCACGCCGCCGTATTTCCGGTGTTCTTCCACCTGGGACGCCACAATATTGGAAAGCATCCGGCGGCCGTTCACTACAACCGACGCGGCGGTTTCGTCGCAGGAACTTTCGATCGCGAGTATTTTGACTTCTTTTTCCATGCTGTTTTCTCCTTTATTCCGCTGTCCACTGCATTAAAACCGCAGTTTCGTCGGGGTTGTCATAAAAATGCGGGCGTTTCCCGGTTTCCAGAAAGCCGCTTTTCCGGTAGAGGTTCCGCGCGGCTGTGTTGGACTCCCGTACCTCCAGAAAAATAAACACAATCTGATGTTCCCGGCAGAAGTTTTGCAGCGCATCGAGCAGTGCGGCGCCAACTCCGTTCCGGCGGCAGCCCGGATCGGTGCAGATCCGGTTTAAGCTGCACTCATCCAGCACCCAGGTGGCGTTGAGATAACCGCACAATCTGCCATTTTCGTCCTCCGCCGCCAGGAAACAGGCGCGTTCCTCCCGCAAAGTATCCCGCAGCCCTTTCTGGCTCCACGGATCGGAAAAGCAGCGCTGTTCCAGTTCGGCTGCGGCGGGAATATCAGTTTCTATAAAATGACGGATTGTCATATCAGAGCGTCCTTTCCATCGGGATAAACCGGATACCATCCCGGCACTGTTCTTCCGAAAGCGGCACAAAACCGCGCGCCAGATAAAACGGCACACCATAGGGGGAAGCGTGAACGGTGATTGTTTCGGTTTTCCGGCAAAGCCGCAGAATTTTTTCCAAAAGGGCGGAGCCAACTCCCTGCCGCTGATATTTCTCTTTGACAAAGAGCAGGCAGAGGTGTTTCCGTTCCCGGACAGCACCTGTCCCGACCAGTTTGCCATCGTGAAATGTGCCCACAAAGATAAGCAGCCCGCCTGAAACCATTCGGCGAATCGATTCCGGTTCGAGAAAATCCAGAAAGTTCCGGACTCCTTCCGGCGGATATTCCGGCGCTTCGAACTGCATGAAAACTTCCCGACAAATTGTGAGCGCTTCCGGCAGCTCTTTTTCAGTGAGAATCCGGGTGTGCAAATTTCTCATCCTTTCGCCTGATACCAGTCTTTGCCCTGATGAATGTCTACGCTCAGTTTGACTGCAAGGTCGGCGGCGTGCTCCATCTCTTCCTTGACAATGGCCATGACCTGTTCTGCTTCGGATTCCTGCGCTTCGACCAGCAGCTCATCGTGTACCTGCAGAATCAGGCGGGATTGCAGTTTTTCGTCCCGCAGACGGCGGTAGACGCGGATCATTGCCAGTTTGATGATATCGGCGGCGGTGCCCTGAATCGGCATGTTCATCGCAACCCGCTCGGAAAATCCGCGCAGCGCCGGCTTTTTAGAGAGAATGTCGGGCAGATAGCGCGGCCGGTGGAAGATGGTCTCCACATAGCCCAGTTCCCGCGCTTTTTCCACCGACTGCTGCATATAGGCGGCAACACCGCTATAGGTGTGGAGATAATCTTCGATATATTTTTTGGCTTCCTTGACTGTGACATGGATGTCCTGCGAAAGGGAAAAGGCTGAGATACCGTAGACAATGCCGAAGTTGATGGCTTTGGAACGGCTGCGCAGCTCAGCCGGGACTTCGTCAAACGGGATGTGAAACACCTGCGAGGCGGTCATCCGGTGAATGTCGGCACCCTTTGCAAAGCCGTCGATCATGTTTTTGTCGCCGGAAATTGCCGCCAGCACTCGCAGCTCAATCTGAGAGTAGTCGGCGTCGACCAGCGTACATCCTTCTTTTGCCACAAAGAATTTGCGCATTTCAGCACCCAGCTCGGTGCGGACCGGGATGTTCTGGACATTCGGGTCGGAGGAGCTGATGCGGCCGGTGCGGGTTTCGGTCTGGTTAAAGGTGGAGTGAACACGGCCATCTGGCTGAATACACTTTTTCAGCCCGGTGACATAGGTGCTCGAAAGCTTGGAGAGTTTGCGGTATTCGAGAATTTTTCCGACAATGGGGTGATAAGGCAGCAGCTTTTCCAGGACGTCCACATCGGTGGAGTAGCCGGTTTTGGTCTTTTTGCCGGTTGGCAGTCCCAGTTTGTTGAAGAGGATTTCCGAAAGATGCGCCGGAGAATTGGGGTTGAATTCCTGTCCGGCAAGCTCCATCAGCTCGGATTTCAGTGTTTCAATCCGGTTGTCCAGCATTTGCCCGAATTCGGTGATTCCCTGTTCGTCCACAAGGAAACCTTCTTCCTCCATCGAAGCCAGCACTTCGCAGAGCGGGCGTTCGATTTCCCCGTAAAGGAACTGCATCTGCTTTTCGGAGAGGATTTCGTTCATCGCGTCGAACAGGGGGGCAAGCGCGGCGGTATCGCGTAGTTCTTCCGGGAAATTTTCCATACCGGGGCAGTAGGTCTGCACCAAATCGGGGATGGGATAGCTTTTGTCCGAATTGCTCAGCAGATACGCCTGCAATTTGACATCATCCAACTCTCCGGAGTAGGCGATGCCGTTTTTCATGGCAAACCGGTAGAGCGGTTTGGCGTCAAGGGTGATTTTGGGAAGGGGCAGTGCGAGCAGTTCCGAGAGCATTTTCGCAATCTGTTCGGTGACAACCGCGAATTTCCGTCCGTCCAGATGAATCCGGAGCTTGACCGGCTCGGATTTTTCCCATTCGGGCAGCAGCAAAAGCCGTCCTGCTTCCTGGACCAGTGCGCAGAGGTTTTCCGGATTTTCCAGAACGTCGCAGGGTTTAACGGTGGGGGCTGCAAAGGTCAGCTGCTCTTCTTTTTTGGAGAATCCAAAGCTTTCCAGTACCGAAGTCAGCTCATACCGGCGCAGAAACTCTTCCAGCGCGTCCGTCTGCCGTTCTTTTTTGGCCAGAATCTCCGGGTTAAACTCCATCGGTACATGGCAGTTGATTTCACCGAGGGTGCGGCTCATCACAGCCTCTTCCCGGTGTTCGGAGATGAGATTTTTGATGCGCGGCGTTGCCTCGA
Organism: uncultured Clostridia bacterium; assembly: GCA_944382875.1. Lineage (GTDB taxonomy): Bacteria > Bacillota > Clostridia > Oscillospirales > Ruminococcaceae > Merdivicinus. Next base: position 28,347 of record CALWNQ010000004.1, on the reverse strand, counting down.
TGCTGTCGAGATTGTCGAGGATGTTCTGCAGACTGCCGTTTTTGGTGATGAGGGCAAGCGCCGTCTTTTCCCCGATGCCTTTGACGCCGGGGATGTTGTCCGAGCTGTCGCCCATCAGTGCCTTGACTTCGATGAGCTGTTTGGGTTCGAGACCGTAGTCCTCCCGCACTTTGTCGGGGGTGAACAGAATATCTCCTTTATTAGTGGCAAGGCATACCGACGTTTTCTCCGAAACAAGCTGCAGCGAATCCCGGTCACCTGTCGCGATCACACAGAAGGTGTCCAGATGATTGTCCGCGTAGTTTCCGATGGTGCCCAGCACGTCGTCGGCTTCGTAGCCTTCTATTCCGATGACAGTGCCGCCCGCCAGGTTGACAAACTCCCGCCCCAGCGGCATCTGCGGGCGCAGCTCGTCCGGCATGGGGGAGCGGTTGCCCTTGTAGGCATCGTACATCTTGTGGCGGAATGTGGGGGCGCGCAGGTCATAGGCCGCAACCACCACATCGGGCTGATGAGCAGCAACTAACTTCTGATAGGTTTTGGCAAAACCGAACAGCGCGTTGGTTTCCAAACCATCTTTGGTGGAGAGGTGCCGGATCGCGTAGAAAGAGCGATTCATCAGCGAGTTAAAATCTATGGCGAGAATTTTCATCAGACAAAAATCCTTTCCTGAAATTTTCATCAACAAGTTGCAGGCGGTTTCTTGACAAGACCAGCTGCGTTTTTTATAATACTTATTATACCATATTTTGCACTGTGATACAACGGAGGGTGAAAAAATGAAACGTGTACTGATCGGCGGATTTTTATCGCTGCTGGGGACAATCTGGGGGCTTGCGGTGATTCTGTTTGTGGGGAACAATCTGGTTTCTGCCTGGCCGACACCGCCCGGACGATTTCTAACAAGCGTTGTGGAGCTTGACATGATGCTGCCGTTTGTGGTTGCCATTCTGTTTGTCCTGCTGGGACTCGTGATTATGGGCGTGGAATATTTTAAAAAGGGAGATTGACTTGAATACCATCCGCATTGGAAATGTTGTCATCAAAAAAACTGCCGCGCTGGCGCCGATGGCTTCGGTAGCTGACCGCGCTTACCGTGAAATCTGCAAGGAATTCGGCGCTGCTTATGTGGTGGGGGAGCTGACCTCTGCCAAAGCGCTGACCTTTTCCGACCGCAAAAGTGAGGAGCTTTTAAAGCTCTCTGCCATGGAGCGGCCTGCCGCTGCCCAGCTTTTCGGAAATGATCCCGATGATATGGCAAAAGCAGCTGAGGTGGCTCTCAAATATCAGCCGGACATTCTGGATATCAACATGGGCTGCCCAGTTCCCAAGGTGGTGAGCGGCGGAGCCGGTTCAGCTCTGATGAAAACGCCGGAGCTTGCCGCCGAAATTGTTCGAGCTGTTAAGGCGGTGAGTACGGTGCCGGTTACGGTGAAAATCCGCAAAGGCTGGAACGAAGATTCGGTCAATGCTGTTCCGTTTGCGCAGCTGATGGAGCAGGCCGGGGCGGACGCGATTACCATTCACGGACGCACCCGCAGCCAGATGTACCGTCCTTCTGCTGACTGGTCGATTATCAGGGATGTGAAAGAAGCGGTTTCGGTTCCGGTGATCGGCAACGGCGATATTGTGACAGCAGAAGATGCGCTCCGCATGTATGAGGAAACCGGCTGTGACCTGGTGATGATCGGGCGGGGGAGTTATGGCAACCCGTTTCTGTTCCGGGAAATCGAGCAGCTTCTCGAAACCGGGGAGCTTCCGCCTCCGCCCACATTGGAGGACAAGCTTCGGGTGATGAAGCACCATATTCGGCTGATCGTCGAATATAAGGGCGAGTACATGGGCATGAAAGAAAGCCGCAAAATCGCTGCTTACTATATCAAAGGAATTCCGGGCGCAGCCAAATTCCGGAACGCCTGCGGTGCGCTGAGCACGCTGGCGGATTTGGACGCGCTGGCTGACGCTCTGCAAAAATACACGCGCTGAGAGGTGAATCCACAATGGAACGCGATTTTCGTGAAGACAGCGAGAAAATGATCCGTCTGACCCGCAAAGCTGCCGAGTGCGGAGATCCGGAGGCTCAGTATCGTCTCGCTCAGTTTCATGAGGATGGGATCCGTGTAGAGCGCGATGTGGAGCAGGCAATTTTCTGGTATCGAAAGGCGGCATGGCAGGATTACGGCCCTGCTGTCGAAAAATGCAGGGAACTCGGCGTGGATCTGGATGTTCCGATGATGGACCGGGAGGCCATCCGTCAATACCTGCAGTGCAGGATCTATCCGCTTGGATACCTGGAAAGATACAAATATACGGTGATCTGTACTTCCTACGAGGGAAAGTGGATTTTGTCGAAACACAGGAAGCGGAACACCTGGGAAACACAGGGCGGGCATATTGAGAGCGGCGAAACTCCGCTTGCGTGCGCCAAGCGCGAACTTTTTGAGGAAAGCGGAATCCAGGACGCGGACCTCTATCCCGTTTGCGACTATTGGGGATTTGATCTGCAATCCTGCTCAAACGGGGTGGTGTTCCTTGCCGTTGTGTATACACTTGGCCAGCTTCCCCAAAGTGAAATGAAAGAGATTGGGGTTTTTGACATTCTGCCTTCTGAGCTGACCTATCCGCAGACATCTCCCAGACTGTACGCGGGAGCGGAAAAACTGTTGGAAAAAATGTCTAAAGAAAAGGCAGAAAGGATAAAGTAAAATCAAAGACAATATTCGAAAGGAGCGGTTGTGATGAAATGGACACCTCTTTCGCCGGAACTGCTGGTTTCCCGGCTGCAAACTCCCGCGGCAGGCTGCCGCGTTGTGCTGGATACCGATACTTATAATGAAATCGACGATCCGTATGCGCTGCTGTATGCGATGGGTTCGCCGGAGCTCAACCTGGAAGCGGTGTATGCAGCGCCATTTCACAATGAGCGTTCGGACAGACCGCAGGATGGCATGGAAAAAAGCTACGCTCAGATTCGGGAGATTCTTGGATTGATGGGGAGCGATCTGCCGGCTTTCCGTGGTTCTTCCCGCTGGATGAAATCAGAGGATGATGCGGTGGATTCTCCGGCTGCGCGGGATTTGATTGAGCGCGCGCTGGCGTCGGAAAAACCCCTTTATGTGGCAGCGATCGGTGCGCCCACTAATGTGGCTTCCGCCGTTTTGATGGAGCCGCGCATCCGGGAGAAAATCGTGGTGGTCTGGCTGGGCGGACATGCTCTGCATATGCCCAAAACCGATGAATTCAATATGGCGCAGGATTATTTTGCCTCCTGCACCCTTTTGGATAGCGGTGTCCCGCTGGTGCAGCTGCCCTGTCTGGGGGTTGTCAGCCATCTTTCGATATCGCTTCCGGAACTGCAGTATCATTTGGCTGAAAAGGAAAAGTCCGGTGCTTATTTGTTAAACCTTACCCAAAAGGAAATGGAGCGCTGCGGCTGCTTATCCCGTGTGATCTGGGATATTTCCACCGTCGCTTGGCTCTGCGGTGTGAGCGGGATGCAGAGCGGGCTGATTCCCAGCCCGGTTCTGTCGCCGGACAACACCTATGGCAGCGACATCACCCGGCATCTAATCCGGTATGTGAATTACATTGACCGCGATGCGGTGTTCCGGGATCTTTTTCAAAAACTGAAATAAATGAAAAAGCGCCTTCGATTTTGAAGGCGCTCTTTTATTATTGCATTATTTTTGAATGGGAAGCCACTTGAGGACGGTTTGGATCTTTTCGTCCCAGTATTCCCACCGGTGGTCGCCGGGGGATTCTTCATAGGTCAGGTCGAATCCGAGCTTTTTCAGATGGTCCCGCATGAGCAGATTGTCTTTGTAGAGAAAATCCTCGGTGCCGCACCACTGGTACATTTTGGGTTTGGGTTTTCCGGAGGCGGCGAGTTCTTCCGCCAGATGGAACAGGTCGTTTTCCCCACCGACCGCTTTTTCCAGATCGCCAAAAATTCCCTCAAACAGGGGGTTGCGTTCGCCGTGGCGGCTGCCCAAACTTGCAATATTCAAGCCGCCCGAAAGGGAAGCGACTGCGCCGAATGTTTCGCTGGCGCGGAGTCCGAGCTTGAATGCGCCGTAACCGCCCATCGAAAGGCCGGCGGCAAAGGTGTCTTCCCGCCGGTCGGACATTCCTTTAAAGAAAGAACGGCAGATCTGGGGAAGTTCTTCCGAAATATAGGTCCAGTAGCGATAGCCATATTGGGTGTCGGTATACCAAGCAAGGTGAGTGGTGGGCATGACAACGGCAATACCGAGGTCACTGACATACCGTTCGATTGAGGTGCGGCGCTGCCAGATGGTTTGGTCGTCGCTCATGCCGTGAAGCAGATAAAGGGTTGGGTAGCGATCCTCGCCGCCTTTGCCCTCCATACCAATCTGGCCGGTTGTTTTCTGCGGGATGATGACGTCCATCTGAACGCACATTCCCAGGACATTGGAAAAAAAGTCAACATGCATCAATGCCATTTGAAACATCTCCTTTGGACAAGTTTTCAGTGCTATTATACCACAATTTTCTACAAAACAAAACAGTTTTTGCGCTATTTTTTCGGCTCGCAGGCAAAAAAGCTGCCGACGGCCATGACTGCGAGAGCCGCCCAGAACAGAATCCCCGGAATTCCCGGGAAAATGAGCAGCGAAAGCACGCTGCCGATAAACGGCGATACAGCATAAAACGCACTGGTTTTGGCAGCTCCGAGACGGCGCTGGGCATGGACATAGAAAAAGATGCTCAGCCCATAGGCGAGAAAGCCCAGCAGCAGCGCTGCGCCAAGGTACCCCGCAGTGGGAAAGGAACTCCCCGCAAGTAGGGCGACGATCAGTGCCCCAAGCCCCGAAAAGACGCCTTTGACCGCGACAATCTGCATTGGTTTTTGTCCGAAAGGGCACGGGTGCAGTTGTTTTCCAATCCCCAGCAGCAGCAAGCCCCCAGTACCAGCAGCGAACCGGCCGATATCCGGAATCCGGCGCCTTCTTCCATACTGAGCAGCAGAGTTGCCACAGTAATCAGACCGATGGCCAGCCAAAGCCGTCCGCTGATTTTTTCGCCGAACAGCAACCGGGCAATCAGCGCGGTTGCCACAATCTCAAAATTGTTGAGCAATGAAACGCTCTCCGGCGTTGCAAGGTTTAATCCCGCCATCATCAGCAGCGGCGCTGCAATATCCAGCAGGATCATTCCGATGGTGTAGGGCAGGTCGCTTTTCGAAAGCGGCGCCTCCTTGCTTCCGCGGTTGAATGCCAGCAGCACCAGCATCCCGATCCCGGCACCGAGATAAAGCAGCGAAGCGAGCATCGACGAGTCGATTCCTTCCAACAGATATTTGGACACCGGTGTGCTCAGCGCATACAGTCCGGCAGCAAGGATTGCGCAAATAATTCCCTGTTTTTGCATGATCTTCCTCTTTTTCTCTTTTTGTACCAGTATATCACAACCTTTTTCATTCTGCAAGAAGCTGATATTGGAAAAAACACAAAATTACCACACCTTTACCTTGCTTTTCTGTGACAATTCCTGTATAATGAAAACAGAAAGAAGAGGAGGTTTTGTTATGCGAGAATACTGTATTATAACGGATTCCACAACCGATATGGCACTTTCGGTTTTAGAAAAGGTGGATGTGCGGGTGATTCCGATGGAATTCCATTTGGATGGAGTTTCCTACCACAATTATCCCGATGAGCGGGAATACCCAATGGACAAGTTTTATGCGGAATTGAAGTCCGGCAAAACCTCCACAACCAGCCAGATTAACCAGGTTACCTTTATTGAGGTGTTTGAACCGATCCTGCAAGAGGGAAAGGACATCCTATATTTGGCTTTTTCGTCCGGATTGAGCGGTACTTACCAGAGTGCCTGTCTTGCTGCGGAGGAGCTCCGGGAAAAATATCCGGAAATGCGGGTGTTCTGCATCGATACACTGGCGGCTTCCGCGGGCGAAGGACTGCTTGTCTATACGGCTGCGCTGAAAAAGGCAGCCGGAATGCCCATCGAGGAGCTGGCACAGTGGGTGACCGACAACCGTCTGCACCTTTGCCACTGGTTTACAGTAGACGACTTAAATCATCTCAAACGCGGCGGCCGCGTCAGTCCCGCTGCGGCGGTCATCGGCACGGCGCTTGGCATTAAGCCGGTGCTGCATGTGGACAACGAGGGGCATCTGATTCCAATGGAAAAAGTGCGGGGACGCCGGCGTTCTCTCGATGCACTGGTTGACCATATGGTGAAAACCTGTGATCCCAAGGAGGGACAAACCATTTTCATCAGCCATGGCAATGCGCCGGAGGATGCGGAATACGTGGGAAAACAGATCCGCGCCAAAATGAAGGTTAAAGAGATAGTATACAGCTTAATCGGCCCCGTGATCGGCAGCCATTCCGGTCCCGGAACCGTTGCACTATTCTTTTTTGGAACAGAGCGATAGGAGGAAACCGGCATGAAAATCGGAATTGGAAGCGATTGCCTTGCCAAACTCTACCCTGATGAGCGGGAAGCGGTGCGGAATTACGCGAAACTCGGCATTTCTGCACTGGATTACAGCGGCTACAACCATGGTGGCCCGGATAGCCTGTACCTCCGGGACGGCTGGGAGGACTATGCATATTCGCTCCGGGAAGCGGCCGATCAGAGCGGCGTCGTCTTTTCCCAGGCGCACGCGCCGATGCTCTCCTACACCGATGCGCCCGCTGTCTATCAGGGCAAGATTGAGATCACCAAGAGGATGTTCCGGATGTGCGAAATTCTGGGTGCGCCTTATCTTGTCGTGCATCCGCGGATGTTCCGGGACGGCATCAACGGCGAAAAGGCGGAGGAATACCTGGATCTTAATGTGGAATTCTACCGTTCGCTGCTGCCGTATGCAGAAAAGCATCACGTTTCGATCGCACTGGAAAACATGTTCGGCTGGGATCCCAAAGTCAGCCGGATCTGCCGCACGACCTTCTCCACCATGGAGGAAATCCTCGAATGTATCCGCCGGCTGGACAGCGAATGGGTGGTTGCCTGCCTGGATACCGGGCATGCCAACCTGCTCCGCGAATCGCCCGCATTGGCGGCAAGAAAGCTTGGGAAGCATCTGAAATGCCTCCATGTCCACGATAACTGGGCCGTTCAGGACGATCATCTCGCCTGCGGCTTTGGGCTCATCGACTGGGACGAATTTATCGAAGCTCTGAAAGAAATCGGATATTCCGGCGAATTTTCCTCCGAAGCTTCCAATATGACCTACCTCCTTCCGCCCGAAGCAGCCGAAACCGCGGTCAGGCTCACCGGCGAAATCAGCCGTGCGCTGCTGACCAGGCACGGGATTGCGGCTGAGTAAGTTCATCCGATCATCCGGGAAACTGCAAGCCCGATTAACAGGAATCCTCCCGCCGTCGAACAGATGCGGGGGAGTTTTCCCGCTGCTTTTCTGCCGCAGAACTGTGCCAGCAGGATGACCGCCGGATGGAGCAGAAGTGAAAATATCGCCAGCAGAAGCGGATGGTTTACCGTAAAACCGCTGCCGAAGCCTGCTCCGAACGAATCAAGGGACAAAACCAGTCCCAGCATGGCGGCTTCCCGCAGCGAAAGGGTTTTGGAACGGTCGGCGTCGGCTTTGGTTTCGTCGAGATAGACGGTGACGGCAAAGGAAATATCCGCCCACCGGAAATGCAGGCTCTTCCCACCGCCCGATTTTTTGGACAGAAAGGCTTTGAGAAAGTTCTGGAAGACCGAAAGCAATCCGATGAGCAGGAGCAGCCCGTTTCCTACTATTCCGCAGACTGCAGGCGGAAGCAGCTGCCGGAACGGTGCCGCCGCCAGCATCGACAAGAGAAGGACGCCCGTTCCGATCCCACCGATCAGAAGGGCGGAACGCACCGGAATCCGGATGCCCTCGGTTCCATAGGCAAAACAGGCGGCAAACGCGTCCGGGATCAGCGCCAATACCAGCAAAAATTCCTGAAACAGCAAAAAATCACCCCATTTGTTCATGCTATGCGCAGAAACAGGATGGGGTGATATTTTTCGGCTATTTTTCCTGCCAGACAAAGGGCAGAAATGTTTTCTGATACTGGCGGTTGACCGATGCCCGAATTCGGATGCCGTCCGGTTCGTACTGATCTTCCAGAATCTGGCCATTTTCCCGCAGCAGGTGAAGAACGGAGCCTTCGTCATAGGGAATGAGGAGGTCCATGATGCAGACGCGGTCCGCAAGGGCGTGCTCAATCGCCGCCAGGAGGGGCGGGAAGGTTTCCGGATCGAGTGCCGAGAGGAAAACGGAGCGGTTGTTCGAGACCGGCACAAAACCGGTACACTTGTCGATCTTGTTGTAAACGGTGATGGACGGCGTATCGGCGCAGCCAAGCTCTTCGAGCAAATCCTTTGTGACCTCCAGCTGGCGGTCTACTTCAGGACTGGTGTAGTCACAGACGTTTAAGATGAGGTCGGCGTCGGCGGCAACTTCCAGTGTGGAATGGAATGCTTCGACGAGCTGGTGGGGAAGCCGCTGGATCAGTCCGACCGTATCGATCAGGATGAGATGCTGGCCATTGGGGAGGACAAGCTCCCGCGCGGTGGGATCCAGTGTGGCGAAAAGCTGGTTCTGGACATACACCTCCGAGTTGGTGAGCTGATTTAAGAGGGTGGATTTTCCCACATTGGTATAGCCGATCAGAACGGCGGTGACCGCGTTGTTTTTTTTGCGGCGTTCCCGGGTGCGGGCACGCTGTGCGGACAGCTCTTCCAGCTCCTCTTCCAGCGCGTGAATCCGGCGGCGGATATGACGCCGGTCGCTTTCCAGCTTGGTTTCGCCGGGGCCTCGGGTGCCGATGCCGCCGCCCAGCCGCGAGAGCTGCTTGCCCATTCCCATCAGGCGGGGCAGCCGGTATTTCTGCTGGGCAAGCTCCACCTGGAGCCGGCCTTCGTGCGAACGGGCGCGCTGTGCGAAGATATCGAGAATCAGCATGGTGCGGTCGATGACCCGGACGCCGGTGTAATCCTCGATGTTGCGGAGCTGAGAACCGGTGAGCTCGTCATCAAAAATCAGCAGGTCGATTTCGTTTTCCTGGCAGAAGTTCCGGATTTCGCTCAGTTTTCCCTCTCCCACAAAGGTGGCGCTTTCGGGAGAAGGGCGGTTCTGGACAAAGGAATCCACCACCTCGGCGCCGGCCGTCTGTGCAAGCTCGGTCAGCTCGGAGATGGAACTCAGATAGTCATATGCGCCGGTATCGACGGCAACCAATACCGCCTGTTCCGGCCGTGGGTGATTGTCTTGCATTTAGTTCTCCTTTTTGATTCTTACAAAATAATGTTCCTGTTTTCGGAATGGATGACTCCGCCGTTTTTGAGCATGACGCGGAGGGAAGCGGGGTTATCCTTGTTGACACGCAGATAAAATTCCTCTTCCGGCACAATGGACTTTGCATACTGCAAAGTCAGCCGCAGTCCCTCGGTGCCGTAGCCTTTGCCTCGAAACTCCTTTTGGATGCCGTAGCCGATGTGTCCGGCGCCGTTCCGCAGAGATTCGTTCAGGTAATGGCGAACCCGGAACAGGTCGACGATGGTATCCTCTTTCCACAAAAAGAGGGAAGTCTGGGGCACATAACCGGATGGGATGTTTTCCCCTTTGGCGGCGGTCATCATCTGAACCAGCGCTTTTTGGTCAAATTCTTCCCGTGAAATGCCGTGCCAGTCATTGAAAAACCCGTTTTCCTCAGGCGGCAGATCGCGGACAAAGAGGTATTCTTTTTCTGCATCTTCGAGATTGGCTTCTTTCAGATAGAGCATGGCAGTTCACTCCTTTTTTATTCGTTGGTCTGAATGGCGTTGCGCGCCCACAGAATCCACTTGGGACGGTCGAGCGGGTTGATGCCCCGGCGGGGACAGGTTTTTCCGAGTTCGAGCGGGCACTCCTGATACCCGTCAAAGCGGGAGGAGTAGAGCCCTTTGCCCGAAGTGAGGGAGCGGAACGCGGTGGGATATTCGATCGAATCGGCGGCGGGAAGCCGGGCTTCCAAGGTAAAGCTGCCGTTCGCGATCATCGGTGTGTCAAATTCGCCGCGCATGGCGGTGATGTCGCCCAAAACCCGGCCGAGCACCTCTTCCGGCGCCGTCATCCGCACCGCGAGCATCGGTTCGAGCAGGATGGAGCCGCAGTTGGTCAGCCCGTCGAGCAGCGCAACCGGCGTGGCGACAAAGAAATCAAGCGGGTGGGTGTGAATGGTGTGGTGGCTGCCGCCGATCAGGGTGATTTTCGCGTCGGTCACTTCCCAGCCGTAGACGCCCTGGCGCAGGTTCTGGAACACGCTGGTTTCAATGTGGTTCTGGTAGCGGTAGAAGATCTGTTTTTCCTTGATTTCGGAGGAATAATGAATGCCGCTGCCGCGCGGAAGCGGCTCGATGGCCAGCTTTACCTCCGCCCAGCAGGGTTTCGGCCAGGTGTAGCTTTCAAAGCCGATGCCGCTGTGGGCCGGCGTTTCCTTATAAATGACAGTGGGTTTGGAGAAAGAGGCGTTCAGCCCGAACCGCTCCCGGATGAGTTCTTCGAGCACCTCCAGCTCAATCACGCCGGTGATGCTGATGTGCAGCTCCCGCGTTTCGGGCAGCCAGAGCAGGTCGAGAAGCGGATCTTCGTCCGAAAGGCGCTGCAGCGCTTCGGTGAGGGCGGGGAGTTCCTCTGGTTTCTGGGGATAGACCTGCACCTGTAAAAGCGGCACCGCGATGGAGCAGCGGCGGTCAAGCGGAAGCTCCCCGATGATGCTGCCGGTTTTGATGGAGGGCAGTCCGTAGGCCACTCCGATATCTCCGCCCGAAATTTCGCCGGTGTCCACCGTCTTTTCACCGATCCGGCGGCGGATTTGGGTGATCTTTTCCGGCTCCTTCTGCCCCTGTACCGGAACGGCGTCCCGGTTTTTGAGATGGCCCGAAAAGAGGCGGATGTGGGCGGCTTTGCCCATCACCGGGTCAAACTCCAGCTTGTAAACCAGCCCGGAAAGCGGGCCGTCCGACTGCTGGGGAGCGGCCGGGAGCAGGGTGGGGATCGCATCGAGAAGTGCTTTGCAGCCTTCTCCTGTTTTAGCCGAACCGAACAGAACCGGGACCGCCCGACAGTCTGCTGCCGCCTTTTGCAGGCTTTTCCGGAGCGTTTCGCCGTCCGGGATAATGTCGGAAGCAAGTGCCTCCTCTATATCGGGGTCGCGGTCGGCCAGTTCGAGCAGCAGGTTTTCCCGGAAAATTTCGTCCTCCCAATCCGGGCCGGAAACCGAGGCGTCCGGCTCCGCTTCCTTTCGGACGCTCTGGAGCGGGATGGGGCGGATGCCGGGAAGCTCTTCGGTAATCTTTGCCAGGATTTCGGCAGTGCGGCTGCCGGCCCGGTCGATTTTGTTGAGAAAGAGGATAGCCGGCAGCTTCATCGAAGAGAGCGCGTCCCAGATCAGGCGGGTCTGCGCCTGTACCCCCTCGACAGCCGAAACCAGAAGCACCGCGCTGTCCAGCGCCCCAAGACTCCGCTCCACTTCACCCGAAAAATCGGCGTGGCCCGGCGTATCAATCAGGTTGATCGCCCAATGGTCCGATTCGATCCGGGTGGAGGCGGCGCGCACCGAAATGCCGCGGCGGCGTTCCACCTCCAGCCAGTCGGTCTGGGCGGTGCCGTCGTCCACGCTGCCCGCTTTGCGGACCGTCCCGCTCAGGCAGAGAAGCTGTTCGGTTAAGGTAGTTTTTCCGGCGTCGACGTGCGCCAGGATTCCGATATTGTATAGCTGCAAGATGATCCCTCGATTCCGGCTGATTCTTCTTTTGATTATACGGGAAAGAGTCCGAAATTGCAAGAGATTTTATGGTTTTTCCTTCCGTTCCCGTTAAAAATGTGGTAAAATAGAAAAAAACAAACAGGGAGGATGCGGCATGAATACAATTTTGCTTTCGGGATATGGCAGCAGCCGTGCCACGGTGGGGCATTTTGGCGCGGAGATGGTTTGGGAGGAGATGGCGGACAATCCGTCGTGGATGGTTTTCGGCGGGGGATTCCTGTTTCTGGCCGAAGAACGCGCCGACGGGGCGGCGGTCTGCGCTTACCGGCAGGAGGGGGACGGCTTTGTCCGGACCGACCGGATGGAAATCCCCGGCACCGAGCTTTGTCATCTCTCGTTTGCGCCGGAAAGCAGCTGCATTCTGGGGGCATGCTACGGGACTCGCGACATCTTTTCGCTGCGGTTTGATCCGCTGACCAGCACCTTTCCGGAAAAGCCTCGGATTCTGGCGCCCGGCGGCACGGAAAACCGCGGCACCGGCAAAACGCGCGCCCACTTTTTTGCACCGGACAGGGAGGAGAAATTCGCCTGGTCGGTGGATATTGCACAGGACACGATCTGGCGTTTTGACTGGAATGGCGGCGATTTTGCAGACGGAATTCCGGTCCGGCTCCCCAAGGGGGTGGGGCCGCGGCACCTGGCTTTTCACCCGGAAAAGCCCCTTTTGTACGCCGTGACCGAATACAGCAGCGAAGTGTTTGTCATCTGGATGACGCAAAACGGCGGGGAAATCCTGCAAAGGGTTTCTACTTTACAGACAGAATTTGCGGGAGAAAGCAGCTGTTCCGGCATTGTGATCACGCCGGATGGGAGGTTTCTCTATGCGGCAAACCGCGGCGCCGACAGCATCGTTGTGCTGCGGGTAAAACAAGACGGCAGCATCGAGCCGGCTTCCTTTTCGGGCTGCCGGGGCTGCTGGCCGCGGGACATAGTACTGCTCGACGACGGGAAAATTCTGGGCATCGCCAACCAGTATTCCGGAAACGCCGTCCTCTGCGAACTGGATTTGCAGACCGGAGCGGTTGGGGAAACGGTGCGGGAATTCTGCTGGCCGGAGGTTTCCTGCATCCGGGAGCTGCCGGTTTAAGGCGTATAGACCGCACCAAGCGCCGAGGCGAAGAGAATGGCCTGGTCGAGGTCGATTTTGGCTTTGGAAAAGTCCGCTTCGAGGAGGTTCACCCGGTCGAGCCGGCTTCCCCGGAGGTCGGCCTGGCGGAAAGTGGCGCCGTTTAAGTTCGCGCCGGAAAAGTTGCAGTTTCGCAGCACCGCCTTGTCAAAATTCACCCGGCTTAAATCCGCTTCGGTGAAGTTGATGTCCGAAAACTCCCGTTTGTGGAAGTCCATATCGCTGAGGACGGCAAACGACCAGTCGCCCGATTCGATCTGGATGGCGGTGCAGTTGGCCTCGTCAAAGACCGAGCCGGTCATTTTGCAGTCGTGAAATTCGGCCGCAAAGCAGTTGGCAAACCGGAACCGGCAGTTCAAAAAGGCAGAGCGCCGGGCTGTGATCGCGTTTAATTCCGCCGCCGTGAAATCACAGCCGTCAAACCGGCAGTTTTCGAGCAGTATCCCCGAAAAATCCGCTTCCCGGAAGCGGCAGTTTTCAAATCGCAGCCCGGAAAGGGATTCTTCCTCTATCTGCGCTTCGGAAAAATCCACATTCCGGTATTCCTTTTCAATGAACATGTCGTTCCTCCTGTCCCGCCTTTTTGCGGCAGTCCGGGCAGAGTCCAAAAATCTCAAACGAATGGCCGGTGACCGCAAAGTCGTATTCCTCTTCCACCGCTTTCAGAAACGCTTCGGCCGGGCAGCTTTTGAGCAGGATGATCCGTCCGCAGCCGGTGCAGAGCAGCTGGTGCCGGTGTCCGCCCGCCGTGTAGAAATAGGACTGGCGGCCGCTGCCGGGAATTTCGGTTTTGGCAAGGATGCCCGCCTGCTCCAAAAGGGTGAGGGTGCGGTAGACGGTGGCAAGCCCGAAGGCTTCTCCTTTTGTTTTCAGGGCAAAGTAGATCTGCTCGGCTGAAAGGTGGACGTCCCCTTCGATCAGCAGGGAAAGGATCGCGGTGCGCTGGCGTGTGATTTTTAAGCCCGCCTGTTTGAGCTGTTCTTCAATAACCGGATTCATTGGATCACCCCCAGATTGCAGTCAGAATCATGCCGGACACGGCGGCGCAGAGATAGGTCAGCGCGATGATTTTGGCGATTTTGGCCGGATTGCGACATTCTTTTGCAAGGACAAGATAGCCCACACCGGTGCCGGTGGCAAGCCCCGCTACCGCCGAGCCGAAGCCGATGCTGCCGCCCACAAACAGCTGGGTAATCAGCACCGAGGTGCCGCAGCCCGGAATCAGGCCGATCAGCGCGGTGACAAGCGGCTGGAAGATGCTGCCGCTCAGCAGCAGCCGCTGGAGCGAATCCTCCCCGATCAGCTCAATGACCAGCTCGATGGCAAAGAGAAAGGCGAGGACAAAGAGCGATACCTGTACCGTCCGAACAACGGCCTGCCAGATGCTGTTCAGGATGGGGGAGGAAAACCGCTCCTTGCAGCAGGTGCAGCTGTGGGTGTGGACGTGCTCAACTGGCGTAGCCATGGGCTGCGGCTCTTTGCGGAAAACAGTGTATTGGAGCAGGTATCCGGCTGCCGCGGCGAGGACGATTTTGGCGGCAATCAGCGCGAGAATCTGTCCCAGCCCAGCCATATTGGCCAGCATCACTGGGATGGCTTCGTCCGAGGTGGAGAGAAACACCGCGATCAGCGTGCCGCCCCCGATCATCCCCCTTGCGTAGAGCGAGGAGGCCGCAGCCGAAAAGCCGCACTGCGGGATGCAGCCAAGCAGTGTTCCAGCCAGCGGTTCCGCGGCGCGGAATTTCGCGGCGCGGTTTTGCAGACGGGCAAGCCGCGGCTCCAGTAACTCCAGCAGAAGATAGACCGCAAGCAGGATCGGCGCCATCTTTAAGGTATCCAGAGCGGTGTGCTCCAGAAGATGCAGGACGGTGTGCCAGTTGAGTGATTCCATATCGCAGCTCCTTAATGAGAATGATTATCATTTACAATTATAAGTCCAAAAAACCAGCTTGTCAAGCAAAATCTTCACAAAACAGTCACAACCATGTGATACACTGATAAAATAGACAGATGAATGAGGTGATACGCATGTACCATATCCTTGTGGTGGATGACGAAGAGGCCATCCGTAAAATGATCTTAAAATACGCCAATTTTGAGGGTTACCAGGTGACTGAGGCGGTCAACGGGATGGAGGCGGTGGAGCTCTGCCGCCAGAAAAAGTTCGATTTGATTATCATGGATGTGATGATGCCGGAGCTGGACGGTTTTTCCGCCTCCCGTGAAATCCGGAAAACCAGCAATACCCCAATCATTATGTTATCGGCAAGAGGGGAGGAATACGACCGGATCCATGGTTTTGAAATCGGGGTGGACGATTATGTCGTCAAGCCGTTTTCCCCTAAGGAGCTGATGATGCGGGTGCAGGCGGTGATGAAGCGCAGTGCTTCCGCTTCCGGCAACGAAACGGGGCGGGATGTCTGTCAGTTCGAGGGGCTGACGGTGGATTTCACCGGCCGGATTGTCACGGTTGACGGCGAAAAGGTGGAGCTTTCCCCGAAAGAATACGACCTGCTCTTTTATCTGGTCCGCAACCGGAACATTGCGTTGTCCCGTGAAAATCTGATTACCAATGTGTGGGGCTATGATTTTTATGGGGATGACCGCACGCTGGACACCCATATCAAGCTTCTTCGTAAGAGTTTGGGACCGTATAGCAAATTTATTGTGACATTGCGGGGGGTTGGTTACCGTTTTGAAGCATAAATTCCGCAGCGCGCCGATGATGTGGAAGCTGCTGGCAGCTTTTGCAGGCTTTACCCTTGTGATGCTCGCCATCCTGTGGATTTTTCAAGTGGTGCTGCTCGACAGCTTTTATAAAGGAATCAAAACCCGCGATATCGAAACAGCCGCTGACACATTGGTCAAGAATGCAGACAGCAGCAATCTGGAAAACATTGTACAGGGCATTGCGGCACGTAATGAGCTTTGTGTTCTGGTGCTGGACAGCCAGTGGCAGGTTGTTGCTTCGGCGGACACGCTGCCGGACTGCCGTATTCACAAAATGAATTCCTTCCAGCTTTTAGAGCTCTATTT
Source organism: uncultured Clostridia bacterium (assembly GCA_944382875.1). Lineage (GTDB taxonomy): Bacteria > Bacillota > Clostridia > Oscillospirales > Ruminococcaceae > Merdivicinus. The sequence goes on along the minus strand of CALWNQ010000004.1, from coordinate 12,396 downwards.
TGCCGCCCAGCAGAACAATGGCACCTATGTGGAACGGACGGTCAACAACGCAGGAATTGTCATCACCAGCCCGAATATCCACATCTTTGCGCCGCGGGACGAGGGAAAAGAAAGTTTGGTTTTAGTCAAGCTGGTGACTATGAAAGACGGCTCCCAGCGGCTGATGCTTCTCAATTCAATCATTTCGCCGGTGGACGCCACGGTCCGGACGCTCCAGATTCAGCTGCTGTTCGTTTCGATGATTATGATTCTTATTTCGCTGGTGCTGTCGTTCCTTCTTTCGCGCCGTCTTTCCAGGCCGATTGCAAAGGTCAACGACTCCGCCAAGCTGCTGGCAAAAGGAAAGTATGACACCCATTTTGATGGCGGTGGTTACCGCGAAATTGCAGAACTCAACGAAACACTCAACCATACGGCAGCCGAACTCTCCAAAGTGGAGGGGCTTCGCCGGGAACTGCTGGCGAATATTTCTCACGATCTCCGGACGCCGCTTACCATGATTACCGGCTATTCCGAGATGATGCGGGATATTCCGGGAGAAAATACGCCGGAAAATGTCCAGGTTGTTATTGACGAAGCTTCTCGCCTTACCCGGCTTGTAAACGACCTGCTCGACCTCTCCAAGCTGCAGGCCGGTGTGCAGGAGCTCTCAGTGGTCCGGCTGAACCTGACGGACATGGTCAACGCAATCCTGCTGCGCTATGCCAAGCTCACCGAACAGGACGGTTATCAGATCGAGGTGGATTTGGCACCCGATATCTGGGTGGATGCCGATGAGAGCAAGCTATCCCAGGTGGTGTACAATTTGATCAACAACGCCATCAACTATACTGGCGATGACAAGAAGATCTTCGTCCGGCTGTTTGAAAAGGATGGTGAAGCGCGGATGGAGATTCAAGACACCGGCATTGGAATCCCGCCCGATAAACTGGACATGGTTTGGGACCGCTACTACAAGATTGACCGCAGTCACAAGCGCGCCGCAGTGGGCACCGGATTGGGGCTTTCGATTGTCAAAAATGTACTTGAGCTGCATCACGCAAAGTACGGTGCGGACAGTATAGTGGGGAAAGGAAGTACCTTTTGGTTTGCGCTTCCCATTTCCGAACCGGAATCCTGATGAATTTGAACCGCTGCCTCTTCAAAAAGGGGCAGCGGATTTTATCAAAAACTTTCAAAAAGGTGTTGACAAACTGAAAATCCTGTGGTAAAATAATAATCGTTCCGTGTAACACGGTTGCACGGAGAGATGTCCGAGCGGTTTAAGGAGCTGGTCTTGAAAACCAGTGATCCCTCACGGGACCGTGGGTTCGAATCCCACTCTCTCCGCCACGTTTAAATTCATATACCTTGACAGGTCGTTTCCATGGAGTTGTACTCAAGTTGGTGACGAGGCGCCCCTGCTAAGGGCGTAGGTCGGCTAATCCCCGGCGCGAGGGTTCGAGTCCCTCCAACTCCGCCAAAACTTAAAAACCGCGTGTTTATGGGCTTTTTCGCCTATGACGCGCGGTTTTTTCTATGTGCAAAATGTTGTCGGAAAATTGGGGTAATTTTGCAAAAAGGCTTCGCGTTGCTTACGCTGTTGCTTACGCAAAATCATGCGTTTTGCAGGGTGTTGACCGCGCCCAGCATCGAGTCTGTGTCCACATGGATATAGCGTTGTGTGGTAGAAAATTTGGTGTGCCGCATGACTTCCTGGATCACACTCGGGGCAATGTTTCCCAAAGCCAGAGCAGTAGCGGTTGTGTGCCGGCAGGAGTAGGGCGTCAGCTTTCGCCCGGTGCAGCCGGTGACAATCCGCTCAAATTCCTTGTAGAACTCATCCCGCCGCACATCAATCAGCATTTCGCTGCGGGAAAATTCGCAGAGATCGTGCAGGACAGGAATCATCATGTCTGCGATGACAATCGGCGTTTCTTTCCGTTTTTTGGTTTTCAGTCCGGCGCCGATGATGCACTGCCGGTCCCAATCGATCATGTCTTTTCTTGCCTGGAACAATTCTCCCGGCATCATTCCGCTGTAAATCATTAGCAGTATGTATCCGGTTAGCTTTTCGCCGCTGCCATAGCTTTGCCAGAGCGCTTTGAGCTCTTCTTCCGTAAACGGTTTGCGTTCGGCCTCTTCAAAATCCGGCAGCACGATAAACTCGGAAAGGTTGGAATGGACATCCTGCTGGGCTTCTGCCCGTTTGTACAGGTGGGACAGCAGATTTTTGATATCTCGCGCAGGGTAGTAGGTGGGCGCCTGCTCATCCACAACTTCCTGTAAATCGCTGATGGTCAGCTGGTCAATTTCCGTATAGGCGATGCTTTCGATTTTGGCGTATGCCGTTTTATAATGCGTCTGCTTGCTGGCGGACAGCTTGGTCATATAGCTGCTGCTCCATCCGGCCCACAGGCTGGCAAGAGTGGATTTCTTTTTGACCTTTTGACCGGTCAAAAGTGGCAGATATTCCAACGCTTCTTTTTTGGTGGAAAATCCGCCCCTGGACACCCGCACAGCCCGTGCGCGTCCGTCCCTGGTGGTCTGGTATCCGATCACTTTGACGGCCATCCATCCGCCGTCCTTGCGCTTGTAGACGCTACCAGTGCCGTTGCCGCGTTTGGCAGCTTTCCGGCTTGATGACACCTGCTTTTTCCCGCAGGCAGGGCAGTACACCGCTCCTTCCGGCAGTTCCTTTTTGCATTTGATACACTGCATGAAAAAACACCTCCCCAGGCCCTTGCGGATTTCCTGAAAAGGTGGTATAATCATCCTTGCAAGAGCTTTATTCGTGATGGTTTAAGGCTTGCTTCCCGCTCTGGTGCGCCAACACCGGGGCGGGTGTTTTTATTTTTTATTAGAAAAATTCTGCGATATATCAGGGAGCTTCTTTTCTTCCGATTTGATTCGACGTTCCACCTTCTTAATATCTTCTTCCGGCGGAAGATTTTCCGGGTAAATTCCTCGGTTAATCAGTGTATGTCGAACACTTGAATTATTTTGTTCATGTTCAGTTGTAATGGGGGCTTCTCCCTGTATATTTTCTGTTTCAATGCGAATATTTGTCATTTCCATGGCCAGATTTTTTGCAGCGATTGTAATAGGAGGAAGTACATCCGCCAAGGGCTTTCCTTCGGCACCAAATTTTCTTTTCATTTCCGCAGTTGGATGTCCAAACAACGCTTGATCTCCTTTGGAGCGTATCCTTGCAAAGCCGCTTTCGTCTACTCCATGTTCATAAATATTCTGGGAAAACCGTTTTTCAGTTTCTTTCAGTTGCTCCCTCATCTGAATTCTATGAAGGGCTTTCATTCGTTCTTCAATCAATTCAGCCTTGCGAGTTTGAGAAGCAAAATACGTTTGTGCAAAGGCAATTTCATCTTTTGAGGGATCACCATTTTGAGCCGTCAGATAACAGGCGTATCTTGTTAGTGCAAAATCAATAACATTTCGGTGTCCGCCCTTGCCTATAATTGTTAATTTCGTGGTTTCACGAAAATGATCCTCAATGTTTTTTCCGGAATTTCTACAAGCAGTTTGCGCACGAATAATCGCTTCATAAAAATTTTCCCAAGTTTTATATCCAAGTACAGTCTGCAATTCCCTTGCCAGCCAATACTCGACACCATCTTCTTGATGTGCGATTGCATCAAAATCGGATTTCAGCTTGATAATTTGTTGTGTTTCCATTTAGATTTCACTTCCTTTTTCTTTATTCCGCCCTCCGGCGGTTATGGGACTATTTTACTCCACTGATAAATGCGATCGCTTTTCCAAGTATCCTTACTTCCACGCAGTCAGATGCTGTAATTGTCATTGGTGCAAAGGTAGGGTTTTCTGCAACAAGTGTAACGCCGCCGTCTTTGTTATGATAAACGCGCTTTAAAGTAGCTTCGTTTTCTATCAAAACGGCTGCAATTTGGCCGTCATCCACATCCGGTTGCTTTCGGATCAAAACAACATCCCCGTCCAATATCCGGGCATTTATCATACTGTCGCCTGTGCATCGCAGGCAAAAATCCGCGTGAATGTTTTCGGGGATTGGGACATATCCTTCAATATTTTCCTCTGCAAATATCGGAATTCCGCAGGCAATCGTGCCGATCAGCGGGATTTTTTTTGTTTTAGGCAGCGGGATAACATTTTTAATGTTGGAGTAATCATTAGCGGTAGATTCTTCCCACCCCATTAACTGTGCCGGAGAAACTTCCAGAATTTCAGCCAATTTGGCAATGCGTCCCTGACGTAAAGTTTTAATTTCTCCGCTTTCCCATCGTTGTACAATTGCTTCTGTCACACCAATTCTATTTGCAATTTCCAGTAAAGTAAGGCCTAATTCTTTACGCCTAGATTTAAGAATTTCTGAAAGTCCCATGTTCTCATCTCCTTGTGTTTTATCATACCACCAAAACTTGCGTTTTGCAATATATTTTTCAAAAATTGCAAAAAAACTTTCGCAAAACGTATTGACAAATCAGATTCGCAGTGTTATGATTAACTTACGCAATACGAAAGATTTGGAGGTGATATGATGTATCGTGTTGATATCGCAAAGGTGCGAGGTAAAATGGGAGAAAAGCAAATTTCCATCAAAAAACTTTCTGAACAGCTTGACATTGATAGAAATACGCTAACAGGATACTTGAAAAAGCCTGAAAAAATCCCTTACAACGTGTTATCAAACATGGCAACGATTTTGTGTGATAACTCAGAAGAAGCAAGAAGAATTTTTTTTGCAGATTAACTTACGTTTTACGAAAGAAAAAGAGAGGATTGTCATGAATGAGATTATGAACATCAATGGCGTTGAATGCTACGAAAAGGACGGAACAGCCTATTTAAAGCTGGACGCCGTTGCGAGAGGGCTGGGGTTTACAAAAACCGATGTTAAAATTTCGGAAACTGGTTTCCGAAAAGAGTATGTTCGGATTGACTGGCCGAGAGTAGACATAGGCCGCCAGCAAAATTTCCACGGGAAATCCAAAAAAGCGGTACCCTTGGGCACAGACGCTGAAGTAGTTTCGAGTGGGAATCCCCAACGGGCGCTCCTCGTGCATAATATAGACAAACACCTTGCGGCGCCGGATTTTCCCAGTCCGTACGCCTTTGATGGGGAGAACCAATTCTTTCTTGTAGTAGAAATCGGGGAATCCTTCGTAGCGGTCCAGTGCCTGCTCGTCTTTGTCAGTGACTTCCCAGACTGCCACCGGCACTGTACAGCCGGGTTCCGGTTCCACCGTCAGGTAGGAGCCGGTTTTGCTTCCTTTGAACATTAGCCGGTAGTCCTTCAGTTCCGAAGTGCCGATGATTTTTGCCCCGGGACAGCGCCAGCGCATCTGCTGGATATTGAGATTGCTTCCGTAAGCGATGTAATAGCGTTTTTCCATGTTAGTATTCATCCTTTCCGAAGGGATTACCCTTCTACCACCTGAAGACCGCCGAAGCGGTCAGCTTTGATTCAGGTGGCAGGAGGCTAATCCCTGGGGTTCCTTCAAGCGGCTCTGCCGTTCCGGAAGGCTGCGTCGCCAGCAAGGCGGCGGGTCAAAAGGTCTCGGGCTGTGGCAAATTCCTCGCCGATGAATCCCAGCCGCAGAAGCCAGGTCCGCATGGCGTATTTGGGGTTTTCGGTCTGCTGGGGCTTGGGGCTGGCGGTTTTTACCATTTTGGCCATCTGGCTTAGGGCCAGGCAAAGCTGAATGTAGCTTTTGAGCTGTCCGGCATGGAGCCCGTTCTGCTTGCCGTCTGCCGGCGCGTCGAATTGGAAAAGCCGGAATTCAACTGTGCCTTTTGTGAAGGTGGCGTGGAGGTTCAGCATGTGGTAGCGGCTGTCATTGTAGTGCTGGCTTCTGCCGTAGTTGGCGTTTTGGCTTCCGTACCAGACATCCGCAAGCTGTGCCATGGTGGAGGGCTTTCTGCGGTTGAGTTGGTTCAGAAAACGCTGGTCCACTGTGCGGCAGTATCGGCTCATGCGCCAGTGGTCCAGGGCAAGAGCATCGGCCAGCAGGCTCTCGTGGCTTGCCATGATGTTGGCCAGGTTCCGGAGGGTTTGCGGTGTGTGGCCTTTTGCCCCAATGTGAATGTGAACCCCGCATCCTCTGGTGGCGTCGCTTTTGGCGCCAGCTCTGCGCAGCCGGCGAATCAATTCCTGCAGGGTTTCCATGTCCTCGTAGGTCAGAATCGGGGTGACCAGTTCGCACTTCTCGCTGTCGGGACCCGCGATGCTCACATCTCTCTGGAATTTCCATTCCCGGCCTTGGGCATCCCAGGCCGACCAGGTGAAGTACCCGTTGCGGCCCGCCGTGTTCTCATAGCGTCCGGTGCCGAAAAAATCGGCGGCAAGTTTGGCGGCTTTGTCGCGGCTGATGCTGTTCATTTCCACCTCAACGCCGATGGTCTGCTGTTTCATTTCTGCAATCTGGATTCTGGTTTTTTCATTCATGGTGTTGTCCTCCATTTTCGTGTATTTCCTTTCGGTGTACACATATTACCTCTAACGGCACCAGATATCCAGTCTTTTCTTTTCATAGGAGTGTTACTATGTTTTATGATGTTGATGATTTGCGCAGTGATGAAATTGTTCTCAAGCTTACAAAAACCTGTGAAGCTCAGCCGGAAAAAAGATGGCTTCCGGCGTATTACTTCGATATTTGCCTATTAAATGGAACGCCGATTGGCAAGTGTGATTTAAGGATCGGTCATAATGAAAAAACATATATTGGCGGTAACATCGGCTATGGTATTGACGAGCAGTATCGTGGGCATCATTTTGCTGCTAAAGCGTGTGGATTGCTTTTTCATCAAGCAAAGAAGCATGGGTTGGATTATTTGATTATTACTTGTGACCCGAAAAACACGGCATCTTCTCGCACTTGTGAAATTGCCGGGGGAAAATTTATAAAAATTGAAGCGATACCGCAAGACAACGAACTGTACGCGGAAGGTAAGCGGGAAGTAAAAATCTTTCGCTTTGACATTTGATAAATTCCGATTGTCTTACAATTCTCGCAAAAACCGTCACAGCAATGTGGCGGTTTTTAATTGCCCTTTTGATTTTGCCATTTTTGTGCACGAAACCCCACGCCCGTTGCACGGCGATAAAGCCCCAGAGATTTGACCACCCCTACCCGTAAATTTTTCGCGAAATAGGTTGAATTTATCCTAGCTTTGGATATAATAAAAGTGTAGAAAGCAAAGGAGGATTCGTTATGAACATCAACACGAAAAACCTCGTTTCCATCACCGATGCGAACCAGAACTTCTCCAAGGTTGCCCGTCTCGTAGATGAAAACGGTTCGGTCATCATATTGAAGAACAATGTTCCCCGGTATCTGGTCATAAAGTTCAGCGCCGCCGAACAGGAGCAGCTTGCCGCCGATGAAGATGTCATGGCTATTTCAAAACGTCTCATCGAAAAGAACCGGCAGGCTTACGAGGAACTTGCCAAGTGATCAGAATTTCCATGCCGCAGATACTCCAGCAGATTGCATTTGTACTTTCCAACCACGACTCGCACCGAAAATGTGTGCGGGTCTTATTTTTGTCCCCACCGATCACCGCGCTCTGCGTGAATTCTGGCGTGACAGGATTTGCAAAGGGCAATCAAATTCGTTCTTGCATGGGTACCGCCTTCCGAAAGCGGAACCTTGTGATGTACCTCCTCGGTTGGCGTCAGCCTTCCGTCCTGCTGGCACAACTCGCAGACGGGATGCTGCTGTACATAGCTGTCCCGGATGCGTTTCCAGGCCCGTCCATACCTGCGGCGTACGGCTGGGTCCCGGTCGTACTTCTCGTAGCGCTTGGCCTCTGCCTTGGCGTGTTCCTCACAGAACCGACCATCGGTTAGCCTGGGGCAGCCGGGATAGGAGCAGGGGCGTTTGGGTTTTGTGGGCATCATGTCACCTTGCTTTCAGGACAAAAGAACAGCCATTGTAAGTTTCATCCCTACAATGGCTGTTGTTAATTTATTTGAAGAAATTTTTAGCACCGCACACTATTTACTAGATGCTTTAACCTGGCGGCTTTTTGAACATTTAGGGCATCCATGTCCTCTGGTTCGATTTCTAATTTCTGTGTCCCATTCATATCCACAACAGGAACATTTCCACCATACTTTTTTCCCGCTACCAGGAAGAAATTCAGATGGATCGATATTTTTATTTTGTCTGTAGTCCCACTCCTTAAGTAATTCAGGATACAAGGTTGCTAAATCATTCACACCAATTTTGGGTACTCTCCCGCTACAACAAGGACATCCAACACCTTTCTTGCGGTTATTGGGACTTGCCATCCATTCATAACCACACTTAGAACAACGCCACCAAACAGCTTTGAAATGACCAGCTGATATATCTTTGGGTGTTAAATTTCCATTTTTGGTAGGGTGCCATTCTTTTACCAATTCCGGCATTGTTTCTGCAAGAGAACCAACTTTTTCAACTACACTCTTAGTGAAAGTTATTCCACGCTCTGTTTTTGAACAGATTGCACAGCCATGTCTACCGGGTCTTGTCATACTATTAATGCTGCTATTCCATTTATGACCGCATTTCGGACATTTCCACGCAACAATCTGGTTGGAACTTACTGTAAACATAGTAGGAAGAAGATTGCCATTTTCATTATAATCCCATTTTTCTGCAACATCTGGTCGGATATCTGCAAGTGAATCTTTAACTGTAGATAAATAGCTTAAAATTGCAGCTCGATCTCGCATAAGATCTACATCCACTACACTATGAAGATGATATGGATTTTTTCTTGTCCACATATTTGTATTTTTATCGATAGAGTCTAAAATGGCTTTAATAACTAAATTAAGCTCTGTATATGTTCTGAATTTAGGAATATAATATATAGCATCTGCCACACCAAGCCATTGCTCACCCGTATGCTCCTTGACTCGTATAAGAGTAATCTTATTCTGTTGGCAGATAGAATATTTCTTTTGCTCTCGTTTTAACTGTTTACTGGAATGATGCCAATTTGCTCCATCAAATTCAATTCCAACACGAATAGATGGAATAAATATGTCCAATTCCATAGAGTGAGAAAAAATATCCTTGTATCCGTTGATTGAATCTGGATACAATTTTTGAACATAGAAATATATCGCCTGTTCTGGAAATGAGGTCTGAATACTTTTAGAACAAATAGGGCATTGTGTATTACTACTATTTCGATCTCGAATTACTGCTTGATATTCATGACCAATGGGGCAAAGCCACCAGACTCTTTTTCCACTACCAGCAGTCACATCACTAGGAGTTAAGTTGCCATTTTTAATAGGATGCCATTCTTTAGCCAAATGCGGGTTGACAGTTTCTAAGTCGTTAAACCCTTTTAGAACTTTGTGTCCCGAGCAGTATGGACAATTATATTTTCGTTTTGTCCTTTTGGTTACAGTCTGTTGATATGAATGTCCTTTTGGACATAGCCACCAAACTTTTTTACTAGATCCACCAGTTACATCATGAGGGGTAAGGACGCCATTTTTAGTAGGGTGCCACTCTTTTGCTATCTCTGGATACATAGTGTTAAGATCATTTATACCTTTTATTGGCTTATGACCAGAACAATAGGGACATGTATATCCTCTTTTCGTCCGTTGATTTATTACCATTTGATAAGCATGTCCATTTTTGCATAACCACCAGACATTTCTGCCAGATCCAGCAGTTATGTCATGAGGAGTCAAAACACCATTTTGAGTTGGATGCCATTCAGCTGCCACAGAAGGATACACAGTGGCTAAGTCATTGATTCCTTTGACTAGCTTAATCACATTAGCTCCTCCTTACAGCTCGAACCGAAGAAATAATTTTCGCAAGCTCATCTATCATTTTCATTATAATGTGTAATAAAAATTTTAGCAAGGTAATTTGTATGAAAAAATGAATGGATCAGTCAGTAAGAACTGATCCATTCATTTTTTGTGAGGTTTCTCTGCAGCTTTTCATAGTATCAGTATAGCACGGATAAGAGGGGAAAGCGTCCACAATATTACTCATCACTTGCCGTACAGAAGAAGCGCCAGATGCTGAACCGCACGGTTCTTTTTGTTGTAGGCGGAGGAACGCTCGATACCAAAGTGGTCGCAGATATCGTATACGGCATCGGTCTGGCGTTCTTCCGCATTCCGGTAAAAAGCCTGCAGGATGTATCGCTCGTCCTCAGACAGCGCCAGCCATGCCGGCTTGAACCAGTCCATGTATTCCACAGCCTGCCGGTATCGCTCTTTGAGCACATCCACCTCATCAACGGCGGCAATCATGCGGGATTCATTGGACTGGGGATTGTGCGAACCTTTGGGCAGATCAGAAAGAGGGGGACTGCCCACCGAGAAGATCCGGTCGTGGACGGTGCGGATTTCCTCGTCCGTGTGGTCCAGAATATACTGCATACTGGTATAATCTTTCAGGGCGTTGATTGCAGCGCTGCGTTTATCCAAATAGTGCCAGATAATATTCATGTTCCTACCTCCGGAGTTTTGGATTCCTCAGATTGTCAGGTCTGCTTTGACCGCATTAATCAACGCGGTCTGGGTGTGTTCCTTTTGAGAGAGAGCTTTCATGATGCGGCTGTCAATGGTGTCTTTGGTGAGAATGTGCTGCACCACCACGGTTTCGGAGGTCTGTCCTTGCCGCCATAAACGAGCCACCGTTTGCTGGTAGAGTTCCAAACTCCAGGTAAGGCCGAACCACACAAGGGTGGAGCCGCCGGACTGGAGGTTCAGGCCGTGTCCCGCCGATGCCGGGTGAATCAGTGCCACCGGGATTTCACCATTATTCCACCTGCGGATGCTGTCTGCGTCATCCAGCCGCGAAAATGGAATATGCAGTTTTTTCAGCCGGTCAGATATGCGGGCCAGGTCGTGCTTGAACCAATACGCCACCAGAATCGGCTTGCCGTTTGCCGCTTCGATAATGTCTTCCAGAGCGTCCAGTTTGCGGTCGTGAATCGAAATGGGATTCCCGGCGACGTCATAAATGGCGCCATTGGCCATCTGGGACAGCTTTCCGGAAAGGGATGCGGCATTGGAGGCGGTGATTTCGCCATCCCCCAGTGAGAGAACCAATTCTCGCTTGAGTTTTTCATAATGATCCCGCTCCTCATCCGAAAGGGAAACGGAGTATTCGCTGCTGACCAGTTCCGGCATCTTCAGATGGTCGGTGGATTTCATGGAAATGGTGATATCCGAGATTTTTCGATAAATGGCATCCTCCGCAAAAGGAAGCGGTTTGTAGGAGTAGATAATTTGGCCGTTTCGCTGATCCGGCATAAAATAGTCGGTGCGGTATCTGGTGATGAACCGCCCCAGACGCTGCCCCATATCCAGAATGCGGAACTCCGCCCACAGATCCATAAGACCGTTAGAAGCGGGAGTGCCGGTCAGGCCCACAATACGGTGGACCTTTGGCCTGATTTTCAGCACTGCCTTGAACCGCTTGGTGTTGTGGTTTTTGAAGGAGGAAAGCTCGTCGATCACCACCATATCGAAATGGAACGGGATGCCGCTTTCCTCCACCAGCCATTGGACGTTCTCGCGGTTAATGATGTAAATGTCAGCCGGCTTCATCAGGGCAGCTTTGCGTTCGGCTTCGGTGCCGACAGCCACGGAGCAGATGAGGCTGTGAAGGTGCTCCCATTTTTCCGCCTCAGCTTTCCAGGTATCCCGCGCCACGCGCAGGGGCGCGATCACCAGAACCCGGTGGACCTCAAAGCTGTCAAACAGCAAATCGTTGATGGCAGTGAGGGTGATGCTTGTTTTTCCAAGTCCCATATCCAGGAACACGGCGGATACGGGATGGTTTTCGATGTATTCAATGGCGTAGGTTTGGTAGTCGTGAGGTTTGAAGTTCATCCAGCATCCCTCCAATCTGTTCCGGATGATCGATCACATAAACCCTGAATCCTAGGGAGCGCAGCAGCCGATGTCGTGCCTCCTGTAATGGACGCGGGCGTTCTCCGGGAGCCTTCAGCTCTACAAAGGCAATCAGGCCATCCGGCAATAAGACAAGGCGGTCGGGCATTCCTGCGAAACTGGGAGACACGAATTTTACAGCGATGCCGCCGGCCTTTTTGACTGCCATGGTTAACTTGTGTTCTATGATTTTTTCTAACATGGCTACCCTCCGTCAGCGTTGATTTGGATGAGCGGGTAACCTCCCGGAATGTCGTCTCCTAAACTTTTTATAGAACTAATTTTTATAGCCCTAAGAAAATTTTGATATATGACCTTTCGAGAGGTTACCCCTGCGCTTTTGTCAGTTCAGAAAATCTTCCTCTGCGTCGTTATCTTCTCTCAGGCGCAGACCCTTAAAGTAGCGCTTGTTGTGGATCTTGATTCGCTCAAAGCCTGCCTTCTCCAACGCAAAGTAGAAGTCCGCCGTGCTGCGGATATACTCGTTGCAGTCC
>CALWNQ010000003.1 GCA_944382875.1 uncultured Clostridia bacterium | reverse complement strand
CAGACCATGGTTACCAAGATCAACGACGACACCTATCAGGTACAGGTTGTTTCCTGGTACGACAACGAGAACTCCTACACCAGCCAGATGGTTCGTACCATCAAATACTTCGCAGAGCTGGCATAAGCTGCTGCGTAAAGCTGGTTTTCAACGCAACTTGCAGATGTGCTGCTGCTCCATGGCGGCAGCACATTTTTTTGAGTATCTGCTTGTCCGCAGTTTACGAAAAAGCCGGCAGATCAATATAAGGAGGTACTACTATGAATTACTCGAAAGAAGTAGAAGAGATGTGTGTTGTGGCCAAAGGTCCGCACCACGGCCCCGCTCCCATTCCGGAAGAGGGAAAATGGATTGAAGCCAAAGAGATTAAGGACATTTCCGCTTACACCCACGGTGTGGGCTGGTGCGCACCCCAGCAGGGCGCTTGCAAACTGTCCTTGAACGTAAAAAATGGTATCATCGAGGAAGCTCTCGTGGAAACCATCGGCTGCTCCGGAATGACTCACTCCGCCGCTATGGCCGCGGAAATTTTGCCCGGCAAAACCGTTCTGGAAGCTCTGAACACCGACCTGGTTTGTGACGCAATCAACACCGCTATGCGCGAACTGTTCCTCCAGATCGTATACGGCCGTTCTCAGTCTGCTTTCTCCGAAGGCGGCCTGGTTATCGGCGCTGGTATGGAAGATCTTGGCAAAGGCGCCCGTTCCATGGTTGGTACCATGTACGGCACCAAGGCAAAAGGCGTTCGTTACCTGGAAATGACTGAAGGCTACTGCACCCGGATGGCTCTGGATGCTGACGATCAGGTCATCGGCTACGAGTTCGTTTCTCTGGGCAAAATGACCGACTTCATCAAGAAGGGCATGGAACCCAACGAAGCATACGAGAAGTCCAAAGGCACTTACGGCAGATTTGCTGACGCCGTCAAGTACATTGACCCGCGTAAGGAATAAGGAGGGCACGAAGAATGGCTACTTTTGAAGGATACGAGAGACGCGAGGCAAAAATCCTCGGCGTACTGAAAGAATACGGCATTTCCTCCATTGATGAGTGTAAAACCATCTGCGAGGAAAAGGGCATTGATCCCTACACCATTGTTCAGGAAACCCAGCCCATCTGCTTCGAAAACGCGAAATGGGCTTACACTGTCGGCTGTGCAATTGCCATCAAGAAAGGCTGCACTAAGGCTGCTGACGCTGCTGCTGCCATCGGTATCGGCTTGCAGGCATTCTGCATCCCCGGTTCTGTTGCGGAAAACCGCAAAGTTGGTCTCGGCCATGGCAACCTGGGTAAAATGCTCCTGAGCGAAGACACCGAATGCTTTGCTTTCCTGGCTGGCCACGAGTCCTTCGCGGCTGCTGAGGGTGCAATCAAAATTGCTCTGAACGCAAACAAAGTCCGTCAGAAACCCCTGCGTGTTATCCTGAACGGCTTGGGCAAGGACGCTGCCTTCATTATTTCCAGAATCAACGGTTTCACTTATGTAGAGACCGAATTCGATCCCTACACCGAAGAAGTAAAAGTTGTAAGCGAAAAAGCTTACTCCAACGGTCCCCGTGCGGACGTTAAGTGCTACGGCGCTGATAACGTTCCCGAAGGCGTTGCCATCATGAAACTGGAGAAAGTTGGCGTTTCCATCACCGGTAACTCCACCAACCCCACCCGGTTCCAGCATCCCGTTGCCGGCACCTACAAGAAATGGTGTGTGGAAAACGGTGTGAAATACTTCTCTGTTGCATCCGGCGGCGGCACTGGCCGTACCCTGCATCCCGACAACATGGCTGCTGGTCCTTCCTCTTACGGTATGACCGACACCATGGGCCGTATGCACTCTGATGCTCAGTTCGCAGGTTCTTCTTCCGTTCCGGCTCACGTTGAGATGATGGGCTTGATCGGTATGGGTAACAACCCCATGGTTGGCGCTACTGTTGCTTGCGCTGTTGCTGTGGAAGAAGCGAGCAAATAATATAAATGATCGAACGAAACCGTTTCACCTTTTTGTAAATATGCCCGGAAAATAAGCGAACCCCCGCCTGTGGAAACAGGCGGGGGTTTTGTGATAGATAGAAATTTGTCATTGGAAATTAAGCGAAAGTTTTGATCCAACTTTTTCAAAAGTTGGTGGGTGTCCAGCGGGCAACGCCCGCGGTCGCACTCCGCAGAGTGCGAAATCTTATTCTTTGCGGCTCGGCCGCAAATATAAAAAGAAAAAGGCGCTGGGCTGAAAAACTGTTAATCTTCTGATTTGATTTCCAGATTTTCTAAAGCAAATTCGAGGCACATCACCAAAAGTTCATTCCGTGTCCTTCCTGTTGCGCAAGATACTTTATCCAACTGTTTCACTAAATGATCCGGCAGTCTTGCGGAAACAACCGTTGTTTTTCCATACGGAGCTTTTTTGGGGTGTATAATCAATTTCTTTTCCACATTATCACCTCGTAATCTATTGTAACCACATTTTTGTAGTATTAAAAGACTACAAAGGTTGACAATAAAATTACATTATGATATATTGGAATAGGACTATTAAATAAAGGATGTGCTGAAATGAAATGCCCCCGTTGTCATCGTGAAAGTGTCGGAGATGTCCCATTCTGCACGCATTGCGGAAAAGACCTGATGCCGGAGCTGGACTGCTGTTCGATCAAGGATTACTGCAAACGCTTGGGCCCCCTTGCCGCTGCTTTGCTCCTGTTTGGAATTGGGCTTTTTGCACTCATCCGGGAAATTTATTATTTACGTTAAAAACTCCCCGTCTGGGTAATCAGATGGGGAGTTTTTTAGGATTTTTCCGGAGAATTTTCCACCTTGATTTTATCCATCGCAAATTCCAACGCCATGGAAATCAGTTCATTTCGGCTGCGATTCGTTTCTTTCGATAAATTATCATAAAAATCAACAATCGTTTTGTCAATTCGAATTGTGAACATGACAGACTCTGTTCGTTTGGTAATGCGTAATTCGTCCATAATAGCGCCTCCTTGTGAAACGATACGCTTTATTCTATTATTGCACATTTTTAAGGCTTTAAAAATGTTTAATAACAGCATGAAATCATGTTTACAATTAAACATAAATCGGTTATAATAGTGAATAGAGGAGGGCAGATATGGAAAAAAGGATTTGTAATAAATGTATGCATGGAATTCCAGCGGAAAGCCAATTCTGTCCGTTTTGTGGAAATCGCTTAAAGTCAGAAAAGGGAGCGGAACATGGTGTTCTGCATGTCGGATATTTATTTGAAAATATATGGAAAGTCGCTGCGTTGTTACAGGCTGTGATTTTGGTGGCGTTTGGTATCTGGCTCTCTTGTATAGAAGAAAACTATGTCTTTTTTGGGGTATGCGTGATAATTGGTGCGAGTATTGGGCTGATTTGTTGGGGAATCGGGGAAATTCTTCGAATTTTACGTTTATATCTCAGCAAAAGAGAATTTTAAAACCGTCTGCGCTTTCGCAGACGGTTTTCTTGTTATCAAAAATGTTGTTTTTTCTGTATGAGATGTTGAAACTCCTGTTCCAACGCTTCCTTATCCGGACAGTTCGGCGCAGAAAGCCGGGAAATCACCTCTGCAATCCGCAGTTCAAGCAGCGTTTTGTCCAGATGTTCCTTGGTTTCTTTTGGCTTTGATTGGGCAGCTTCCCAGTCGGTCTGGTTGCCCGCGAAAGAGAGGAGTTTGCGGTTTTCAATCCGGAGAATCCGGTTGGCGCAGGCATCCGAGAAGGTACGGTCGTGCGATACGAAAAGGACGGTGCCTTCATATTCGCAGATCATCTGCTGCAAGGCTTCGATGGCCGGCATGTCCAGAAAGTTGGTAGGTTCGTCGAGCAAAAGCAGGTTGGCAGGCGAACCGAACAGCTTGGCAAAGGAGAGCTTTACCCGTTCGCCGCCGCTTAACACACCGGCTTTTTTATAAACATCGTCCCGTCGGATGAGCAGCCGTGCCAGAATACCGCGCATGGTTTTTTCATCTTGCACCGCCGTGTCCATCACGTTTTCCAGCACCGTTTTTTCCAGGTTGATTGTTTCCAGGCCCTGTCGGAAATATCCGATTTTTGCTTTGGGAACGATTCGGATGCCAGGCGCGTTGGATGCAATCAGCTCCATCAGGGTGGTTTTTCCAGCGCCGTTCGGGCCGATCAGCGCAGTTTTGCTTCCTTTTGGCAGAGAGAAAGCGGTGTTTTCAAAAATTACATGGTCGTCGTATCGGAACGAAAGGCGGTTTCCGGTGACGATGTCCCGGTTGGCCGGCGGATCAGTCAGCGAGAAGTCAATTTTTACCAGAGGGGTTTCGTGCGGTTTTTCTTTGACTTCCAGCCGTTCCAGCCGGGAAACCAAGGATTTTTTGGCGTTGTCGAGTTTTTCTGCGCTCTCTCCGGCTTCTCGTTTGTGGAGCCTTGCTTCCGAGTTCCCCATCCGCTTGGGCGCTTTGCGCACCGAAGCGGATGCCTGCCCTTTGTCGATGATTGCGCGTTCCAGCCGCGCCTTTTCTGCCCGGTACTGTTCATATTCCTGTTCCTGCCGTTTGAAATTTTGTTCCCGCTGGCTGCGGTAGGCGGTGAAATTCCCCTGGTAAAAAAGGAGTTCGCCATCTTTGACCTCAATGATCCGGTTACAGAGCCGGTCGAGAACCGCGCGGTCGTGGCTGACCAGAAGCAGCGCCGGACAGGCCAAGAGCCGTTCCATGCATAGGTTGACGCCTTCGGCATCGAGGTTGGCAGTCGGCTCGTCGGCAAAGGTGAGCAGCGCCCGCTCATTCATTCCGGCAAGTCCCAGTCGGGTTTGCTCGCCGCCGCTCAGCTTTTCGCGGCCAAGCTTTCCGGCAAGGCCAAGCTCCCGGAGCGCGTGTGGGTCTGCTTCGGCGTCCTGTCCGCGGAATTGGCGGAAATAACAGACATCGGTCCGGCGGGTTACAGTTCCTTCATCGGGCTGCAATTCTCCCGAGAGGATGCGGAGCAGGGTGGTTTTTCCGGCGCCGTTTGCGCCGACAATCCCGATTTTATCGCCCTCAAAAACAGAGAGCTGCTCAAAAGAAAAGATTTTGCGGTCGCCGAAATACTGGACAATATGGCTGGCCGATAGTAAAAGTTTGGACAATCCGAGTTCCTCCAATCGTGCAGGAGGTGCCGGAATCCGCAAAAAGACGCACAAAAACCCGGAAATGCAGCAACGCAATTTCCGGGCTACCGAGATCGGCAGCCGCACGCATCCAGCAAATTCCAACACAAACACAGAGGCAGTTTCTGCCCCTCCCCCGCTTTATAAGATGAGATGGTTTGTGTGAAATTTAGCAGATATACATGCCGGCAATACCGTTCCTTTCTTTAGTTTTCCTCAGTATAGCACATTTTTTTGTTTTTGGCAAGAGTATAGAAGCTGTTTTTCAGAATTGTGATTTTGATATGACTACCACCTGCTTCCTGTACCTCTGTGAGAACCCAGACGGGAAATGCCGCTGTTGCGGTACGGAGCGCTTTCCAAAGAATGTTGATGGTATCCCGGTCAAAACCGGTATACCGGTCCAGGATCGGTTTGATGATAGCGCCGGAAAAGGGAAGAGGGATTTTTAGTTTGTCAACTTCAAGCAGCATGATCATTGGCGTTACTCCACAAAAACGCGTATATGGTCGCCGTCGGTAGAATCCACCTCGACTAACTGTCCGAGCAGTCCGGCTTCCGCCATGGCAACAAGCTGATCAATGTCAATCAGTTCCGACAGATTGAGATTTCCCATCTGAATCGGCAGCTTATCGCTGTGTCCGCTCAGTGCTTTGATCAGGATAAATGGAAGATTCACTCGTATCTTGTCCCCGTCGGCACTGTCAATAACCACTTTAAAAAGGAGCTGGTCCGGTTTTTTGCGTTCCGCTTCCGGCACCAGGACAACACTTTGTTCTGGTTCCACTCCAAAGAGTTCGTCCAGGCTGATGCCAAGGATTTTGGAAAGCTGCGGGATCAGCCCGATGTCGGGGCAGGATGCGTCGGTTTCCCATTTGGAGACTGCCTGTGCGGAGATTCCCAGTTGCTCGGCGAGCTGATCCTGTGTCAGTCCTTTCTTTTTACGAAATTCTGCGATGCGATTGCCCATTGTATTCATTTTGATTACCTCCTCCTGTTTTGTATCTTTATCATATCAGAGAATGCACCCAATTTCCAGAGAATATCCGTTGAATTATACAACTTTCAGTTGATTATTACTCAACTTGCGGTTGATGACTCGTGGATTGGAAAACGGAGGACTGTGTGATATAATAAAAACAGTTTGTAAGGAAAGGAAGAAAGATATGGAGTACCGTATTGCACTCTGTGACGATGAAGCGGCACAACGAGATTATCTGGGTGCTTTGATACATTCCTGGGCGGAGCAATCAGGCTGCGAGGTAAAAATAGCGGTATTTGAAAGTGCAGAGGCGTTTCTGTTTGATTATACGGAGCAGAAAGATTGCGATATACTGCTGTTGGATATTGAGATGGGGGAGATAGACGGCGTTACGTTGGCGAAGCGGATCCGGAAAGAAAATGAAATGGTGCAGATCGTGTTTGTTACCGGCTATTCTGAGTACATTGCCGACGGTTACGAGGTTGCCGCGCTGCATTATCTGATGAAACCGGTGGATCGGGACAAACTCTTTTCGGTACTCGACCGTGCAGTCCGAAAGCTCCGTAAAAATGAACAGGCATTGACATTAGTGTTGCCAGGCGAAACCGTGCGGGTGCCGCTGTATGAAATCCGCTATCTTGATGTGCGCCAGAATTATGTGACCGTTCACGGGAAAAAAGAGTACACACTGAAAAAATCGTTGGGAGAGTTTGAACCGCTCCTCGACGAGCGTTTTTTCCGGATTGGGCGTTCCTGCATCCTCAATCTGACCTGTATTCAGCGAGTCACTCGCACGGATGTTTATTTAACCGATGGTACGGTTCTTCCTCTGCCACGCGGCATGTACGAACCGCTCAATCGTGCCATTATTTCCAGAATCTGAGGAGGTTTTTCCATGCGTTTTTTCACAAAACGGATCGACCGGCAAATCGGTGTTTATCAGCGGGAGTTGATTGAAACCCATTTTGCCGAGGTGGAAAATATGTACCGGCAGATCCGCGGCTGGCGTCACGATTATCGGAATCATATTCAGGTCATGAAAGCTTATGCCGCTTCCGGCAATATGGAGGCGATTCGGGAATATTTGGACAAGCTCGACACTGACCTTGCGACAGTGGACACGGTGATTAAAACCGGAAACGCTATGACCGATGCGATCCTGAACAGCAAAATCTCTCTGGCACGATCGAGGCAGATTCCGGTGAAAGCAGATGCACACATTCCGGTGGTGCTCCGTATTTCCGAACTGGATCTCTGCGTGATTTTAGGGAATCTGTTTGATAATGCCATCGAAGCAAGTTTGCAGCTTCCGCCCGAAAAGCGGCTGATTCGTTTATATATGGATATTAAGGGTACACAGCTTTACATCTCACTCACCAATTTTACCGCGGGAAAAAAGCTGCCCAAGGTGGGAGGCCGTTTCCGCTCCGCAAAAGGGGAGGGGCACGGTTTTGGACTGGTGCGAATGGACGCGGTTATCGAGCGCCTGGGCGGTTATATCAGCCGGGGCAGCGAGGATGGCGCCTTTACCACCGAGGTGCTTCTGCCGCAAGTCTGCAATTCGTCCCCTGAAAACGACAATTCGTCCCCAAAATAATCCATTCCGCTTTTTTTGTGCTACAATCAAAGTGAGGTGAGAAAGATGTCGGAACGAAAGAAAAAGGAAAAACCCATTTATAACATGTGGCAAAACACCGGCTGGATGATCCGCAATGCCTGGAACACCCGGAAAAGCGTTCTCTTCCTCTGCATTGCAGTAGCGGTTGGCGGGTTGGCAACAAGTTTGACTGAGCTGTTTGTGGCGCCGGTGATCCTAAAAAAGGTGGAAACATCAGCCCCCTTTTCGGAACTGCTGTGGACAATCGTGGGGTTTGCCCTGCTCTTGATGTTTCTGGCGGCGTTCAATACTTATTTGGGAGCCAATACTTTATTCGGCAGGATCGAAGTCCGCAGCGGAATCATAGGTATGATCGCCAGAAAATATGATATTACTTCTTATCCCAATGTTGAAGATCCTGCGGTGCTGAAAAAGTACGGGAAAGCACAGGATACCGTAAGCAATAACAGGTCTGCAACAGAAGCTATTTGGACAACTGTAACGGATTTATTGAAAAATATAGCTGGCTTTGTGATATATCTGCTACTGCTTTCCTCGTTAAAACCGGTACTGCTGCTGGTGGTGCTGGCAACAACTGTTATGAGCTTTTTTATCAGCAAACGAATTCACGAATGGGGCTATCGCCATCGGGATGAGGAATCCGCTTATTTAAAGAAAATCAACTATATTAGAGATCGTGCTGCGGATCGCAAATTGGGCAAAGACATTCGGATTTTTCACCTGCGCCCTTGGCTGGAAGATGTTTGGACCAGTACAGTGCGCCTTTATGACGATTATGTAGCCCGGCGGGAAAAAATCTATCTTTGGGCAGATGTGGCGGACGTGGTTTTATCTTTTCTGCGAAATGGTATCGCCTACTTTTATCTGATTGCGTTGGCTTTGCAGGATGGTCTGCCGGCTTCCCAGTTTTTGCTGTATTTTTCGGCGGTGAGCGGATTTACCGCCTGGGTAACCGGGATTTTGTCCGGTTTTTCCACCTTGCATACCCAGAGTTTGGATCTTTCCGTCCTTCGGGAATTTTTGGATGTACCGGAGCTGTTCAAATTTGAGGATGGGGAGCCGCTGAAAGCGGAAAAAATCCCCTACGAAATCCAGCTGAAAAGCGTCCGCTTCCGGTATCCCGGCGCAGACAAGGATACCCTCCACGACTTGAATCTGACCATTCATGCCGGAGAGAAACTGGCGGTGGTGGGCTTAAACGGTGCGGGTAAGACGACTTTGGTCAAGCTGATCTGCGGCTTTTACGATCCCACCGAAGGGGAAGTGCTGTTGAACGGCGTGGACATTCGCCGCTACAACCGCCGGGATTATTACCGGCTCTTTACAGCGGTATTCCAGCAGTTTTCTGTCCTGGAAACCACTCTGGCGGAAAATGTAGCCCAGACTGTGGAAGGTATTGATATGCAGCGGGTGCGGGATTGTGTGGAGAAAGCCGGGCTGGCACAAAACGTGGCAACTCTGCCGCAGGGGTATGATACACATATTGGCCGAGCTGTTTTTGAGGATGGCGTGGAACTTTCAGGCGGGGAAACCCAGCGGCTGATGCTCGCCCGCGCCCTTTACAAAGGGGCTCCTATTATGGTATTGGATGAACCGACCGCCGCCCTTGACCCAATTGCCGAAAATGATATCTATCTCAAATATCATGCGATGACAGCGGGCTGTACCTCAGTTTACATTTCTCACCGGCTCGCTTCCACCCGGTTCTGCGACCGGATTATCCTGCTGGCGGATGGAAAAATTGCCGAGGAAGGCACCCACGGCTCTTTGATGAAACAGGGAGGAAAATACGCGAAGCTATTTGCTATCCAAAGCCGGTATTACGGCAAAGAGGACTTGCGGAAAGGGAGTGATCTGGATGAAAAATGAAGAAAAAATGACCTTGCGGGAAGCATTTTCGCTGAATTTCCGAGCGTTCCGGATTCTGCGGCAAAGTTGTCCGGGCCTTTTTGAATCGGTGTTCTGCGACGCTGTTTTAACAGCCCTTCTGCCTTATATCGGCATCTATTTTTCTGCCCGGATTCTCAACGAGCTTTCCGGAAGCCGCAGGCCGGAGGTGCTTTGGCGCTGGGTGCTGCTGACGGTGTCTGTAACTGCCGCTGCGGCACTTTTAAAAGCGATTGCACTTCGGTGGAAAAACTGCAAAG
Organism: uncultured Clostridia bacterium; assembly: GCA_944382875.1. Classification (GTDB taxonomy): domain Bacteria; phylum Bacillota; class Clostridia; order Oscillospirales; family Ruminococcaceae; genus Merdivicinus. The sequence goes on along the minus strand of CALWNQ010000003.1, from coordinate 163,200 downwards.
AAGAGCTTTACTGGCAAAAAGGATACTTTGTAAACTCGAAAAAAATGCTTGCCATGGATTTTTGTGTGATGGATGAGCAGAGCACCCAGGATCTATATTCCCAAATTTTGCAAAATAGTATGTGGGGCGGCTGGGGACTCACTCAGGTGCGCAGTATATTCGAGAGAATCATTGGCGGATTGTGCAGTGTCGTCAGCGCGCTTGCTCTGTCGGTTGGATTGTTTCTGGTCCCGGTTCCCGCAGATTCTTCTTTCGCCTTTTTGAACAGTCCGTGGTTCGTTTTGGCATTTTTAGGGATTCTTGTGCTGATTACGCTTATTTCTCCGATGTGCGCAACAAAGGCGGACAGCTACTGGGTGAAAAGCGCCGAAAGCTCAAAGTTTGGCAATCGCCTTTTCAGCTTTTTCGGTTTTACGATGCATGCAACAGAACGGATGCTGGATATGCGGATGTACAGCCAGCAGGATATCGGAACAAAATATCTGCTGAAAGATGATCCGCATAGTTTGAATTCTGTTATAGCGCGATATGCTGCCGGTCCGATGGGAGGGCTTGCGGCACTGTCCGCCGCGATTTCCACCATGTTTACCGGATTTGCCTATCTGTTTGTTTGCCTGAAAGCGTGGGCGGGGGCATTCGGTGTCGGTTCCGTTACCCAGTATGTGGGGGCAATCACAGCGCTCGCCACGGGAATTTTCAACCTGATGAAAAATGTGGGGGATTTGAAAAACAACGGGGCATTTTTAAAAACCACCTTTGAATTCCTCGACCTCCCCGACCGGATGTATCAGGGCACGCTGACTACCGAAAAGCGCGCCGACCGGCAGTATGAGGTGGAATTCCGGGATGTATCCTTCCGGTATCCTGGCGCTGAAAACGATGCGCTGCGGCATCTGTCGATGAAGTTCAAGGTCGGGGAACGGCTGGCTGTTGTTGGCGAAAATGGTTCCGGCAAAACCACCTTTATCAAACTGCTCTGCCGGCTTTATGACCCCACCGAAGGAGAAATTCTGCTCAACGGCATCGACATTCGCAAGTATAAATACGAGGACTATTTACAAGTGTTCGCCGTGGTATTCCAGGACTTTCAGCTCCTCGCGTTTCCGTTGGGGCAGAATGTGGCGGCTTCCCAAAACTATGACCGGGAGCGCGCGGAAAAGTGTCTGCGGATGGCCGGTTTCGGAGAACGGCTCGACAGTATGCCAAAAGGGCTTGATACCTGCCTTTACCGGGAGTTTGAAGAGGATGGTGTGGAAGTTTCGGGCGGCGAAGGACAGAAAATCGCGCTGGCACGGGCATTATACAAGGATGCGCCGTTTATTGTGCTGGATGAACCAACCGCAGCGCTCGATCCAGTCGCGGAATATGAGGTCTATTCCAATTTTGACCGGCTGGTAGGAGATAAAACTGCCATCTATATTAGTCACCGGCTTTCCTCCTGCCGCTTCTGCGATGAGATTGCCGTTTTTGACGGGGGACAGATTGTGCAGCAGGGCAGTCATGAATCGTTGCTTGCCGAGCAGGACGGGAAGTATGCGGAACTTTGGCATGCGCAAGCACAGCACTATGCAAAGGAGAAGGAAAGAGAAGAAATTTTTTAATAGAAAAAACCGGGAACAAAGAAGCTGTTCCCGGTTTTTATTTACATCAAACCACAATCGTCGTAATCGCGCCATTTATTTCGATAGGCGCGTTCGGTGAGAAAATGATTGATGAGGTATGCGCCGCCCATAATCAATGTTAACATTCCCAAAACCAGGGATACAATCGACATGGCTGTCATTCTGCGGTCCGTATGTTCCGTGTTGTTTTTCATAAAATCTCCTCCTTATTTTCCATCGGATTGTTTGTCAGGATATCCCCAGCCATCCAGTCCGCTTCTGCGGAGTGCTCCAAAAATTCGATATTGGAATCCGTCGCTTTCCCGTTCTTTTTGTGCTAAAAATTCTTTCATCGTTTGACGCTGTGTATGGCCATCAGCGGGACATTTGCTTTTTACAATCGGTAATCCGTTGCGTTCGACCGAACGGCGAATTTCCTTTTCCGGCGCAAAGACAAGCGGTCGAATCATCCAGAGGTCCTTGCGGGAAAGATAGGATTTGGGTGCAAAGCATCCTAAGCGTCCTTCCAAAAATAAGTTCATCATAAAGGTTTCAATTACATCGTTATAATGATGCCCCAGTGCAACCTTGTTACAGCCGGCTTCTTTTGCTGCATCGTGCAACGCTCCTCGCCGCATCCGGGCACAAAGGCTGCATGGATTGGATTCCTGCCGGGCGTCAAAGACAATTTCCCCAATTTGTGTGCGCTTAATCAGATAGGGAATCTGATATTCTTTACAGAGTGTTTCGATGGCGGAATAATCTCCAGGGACTCCACCAAAGCGGGGATCTAGTGTAACCGCAGTCAGCTCATAATCAATACCGATAAAACGCCGGAGCATTTGCAGTCCGATAAGCAGTGCAACGGAATCTTTTCCGCCAGACACTCCTACAGCAATACGGTCGCCGTTCTGAATCAAATCAAATTCCTGTATCGCTTTGCGCATGTAGCCCAAAACTCGCTGCATAAAACCTCCCGAAAATGATATTAATATCTTGATTATACCGCAAAATTAAAAAGTTTGCAATGGTTTCCTATAAAAATGGGCGAACCATCGGTCCGCCCAAAATTTGTTAATACACAGCAGCTTGTGAGATTGTTTTACCTGTGCTGAGGTCGATTGTATAAATGCTGGTAGGAGTAATTACATAAAACAAATTATTGGAACGTACTCCAATTTGATATTCCGGTAAAGAGGTGTCTCCATCGGAAGATGTTGGCAGTTCACAAAGCAGAATAAATCCTTCATCTATATCATACTGATACAGCAGATAGGAAGTGGAACGGACTGTACCACTTTCGGTTTGCTTGGTACGGGTAATGCCAAATCCCAATAACCCCTGCCGGCCATCAATAAAGATTTGATTCTGGTCGTATAATGCGTCAGATACGGTATTGCCGGAAATCAGCAAGGTGTGAAGCTGCTTAAAGTTTCCGTCGGACGGCGCATCATACATACTGAAACGAATGCCGGTAGTGTTGGTTTCTGCAGAATATTCTTCTCGCATATCCAGCAGTAAGGTATCAAATCCAACCATGCTGACCGGCTGATTGTAGGAGGTCGTCTGTAGGGATATGGGGCTTGGGGACTGAGGCCTTACACAATTTATCATCCCACAAAGTTTGCCCTGAGGATCAAAGAAGCAGATCATATCATTGATATATTGTACCGAAACTGGATTTGCTGCAGAATAATTTTCCAATTTCCCAATTTCATGTAGTTTTTTATCCAGAACTCGGACAGATACCGTTCCATCACTATTTTTGGTAACCAGACGCAAATAGCGTTTGGCAGTGTTAGCGGTGATATCGCCAAATAAAGTGCCAGAAAAACTTTGTTCATCTGTCAGTGTGATGGTTCCGAATTTTACCGAAAAAGCAGAGAGCAGGACAGTGTTCTGCGCCGCGTTATTCCGGGCTAAACAAATAATCTGATCATCTGCATATACAGAGGTAGTGTCGGAAAGGTAGCATAAAAGATCGGCGAACTCACTTGTTTTGGAAAGGTTGACCGAACCGATCGTCGTATAAACTGTACTGCCAGCATCTTTGGAAATTTCCACCTGATTGCGGCGTGGCAGAAGTATGCGGCCGTTTTCATATGCAGCAGGGAGGAAAGACTCCGGTTGGGATGAATCCAGCGTGCTGTTTCCAGGAAGCTTATATTTGGTGATAATAGCAAGGATACCGTCATTCACATATGCGGCAGACAGTTCTCCCTCTTGGCAAAGAGTATTCAAGTAAACCGGCGCCAACGGATTTTTGGTGCTGTAGCAGGAAACAACGGTAATAATCTTTTGCTGGGCGGTGGAATCAGACCAATAAGTTGCATTGGAAATTACAAGCAAGGAGTCGTCTGTCGCAATTATCTGGGTAATGTAACTATATCCCAAATGCATCCCGTTAATTTCGGGCAATACCGCTTCCGGTGTAAATTTTGTAATAAATTTTGTTTCTGAACCTTTTGTTTGATAGATGGCAATGGAATCGTGATCGTTGGAAAGAGCATACAGAGTAGAACCGTTTACCTGCATCGTGCTGCCTTCAATGACTTTTTCTAACACTGCCGATGAAATTGCAGATTTTGCAGAAAATAAGGCGATCGGAGCAGCATTGCTCTGCATGATACTTTGTTGCCGGAGACTAGAAAGAGCTTCATAGACATCTTGATAATTTTCGAGATTTTCATGTGGCTGCAATCCAGGGTAATTCAGATTCAGCGCATCTGGTGGAGAATCCGGTGCGGATTCTTCCGGCAGATTCTCCCCGGAATCCACAACAGGGGGATCATCCGTTGCGGACTCCGGTTCATTTTCTATAGGTTGTTCCGACACAGCGGAGTTGGAATTTTCGTTTGAAATTTTAGATGATGCTTCTGAGTTGCTTGATTGGGAAGAAGATGATTCGGATTCCTGGTCTTGTAAAGCAGAAGATACCTCTGGCTGGGATTCCATATGTTCTTCGGAAGAAACAGGCGAATCCGAATAGCTTTGTCCGGATTCCGGTTGGACGAGAGGAGCACCGGTAAAGTTTCGCATCACGGCCGTTCCGGATAAAACAATTAAAAGGCATGCCGCTAAAGCCATTGCCGGCGTATACTTGCGGACAATGGAAATACGTTGTCTGGGCGGTAGTTTCCGGAGCAGATTTTCCGCAGAAAGGGAAGCAGGCGGCTGAATATTTTCCGCCATTTTCCGAATGCGCTGCTCCAGCACATCATTTTCCGGGATGTTTTTCATGTGATAATCGTCCTTTCATAGGGATTGGGTTAGGACAATGCCTCTCGCAGTTTCGCAAGCGCGCGGCTGTGCTTGGAGCGGACCGTATTCCGGTTCAAGCGGAGCATATCAGCCACTTCGCCGCTGTCATATCCACCGAAAATAATGAGGGACACGATCAGGCGCTCCTCATCACTTAAGATTTTCATTGCCCGTCTAAGTTCCATTGAATCATCCCGTTCTTCTAAAACAGGGATCTCCACTTCATCGATATCCGTTTCTTCTCGGCGGCGCGCATAACTTTTCATTTTCCGCTTGCACTTGGCTGAGAGAATTTTAAACATCCAAGAACGAAAGGAGTCATTCTGACGAAGCTTTGGCAGGCTTTCCCATGCGTCCATTACCGCTTCACTCACGGCATCTTCCGCATCGGATTCATTTTTTAGGCAGTAAAAGGCAAATTTATAAAGGTCCTTGTAGATATCCTGGTAAAGCTGGGAAAAGGCGGTTTGGTCGCCCTTTTTGGCTGCAGGAACAAGGCTTTGGAGATCAACCATTTCCTCACCTCATGTTGCTATCGGGAGCCTTCCTTCCGATTTTACCAGTCTGTACATATAGTGTCGGAAGAGGCAGAATCTGTTGCATCCACGGTTAAATTTCTTTCAAAAAGATTAAGAAACTGTACCGAAGCAAACCCCAGCGGATTCCGGCGCCGGTAGTTGAACAGACAAGCGCAGGGCTGTCCGCCATTTAGTGGATGAAACGGGAAAAAATCTAGGTGTGCTGTTTTTTCGATCAGTTTGGGATCTAAGCCGATGTACTCGGGCAGATACCGGGCGATATATTCCGGATTGGAGAAAAAACGCCGCCGCAAATCTCTATTTGCAGGGGCATCCAGGGCGGGAAGCCAGTTTGGCAGATTTTTGCAGTTTTCGTGGGAGAAGAGATCATACCGCATTTTGAAACCCAGTATCTTGGGTTCACAGCCCGGCAGGGTGCAGCCGTAGCGATAAAGGATTTCGTATTGATCCAGCTTGGTATGCGGCGTAAGGTGTAGCCCCTCGGCACGGTACCAGGCACTGAACTTTTCGTAAAAGGTGAACGGACGGTCACTTAGTCCCACAAGATAAGCAACAGAAGCCGAGAAACGTCCCGAATTTCCGTAGCGCTCCAGTTGTTCTTCCACATCTTTTAAGCGCAGCAGATCGGAAAAAGGCAGCACATCGGTGCAAAGCACTTCATAAGGCGGTTCATTGCGGTAATGAATGCCGTAGAGGCCGGCGTCCTGGCGCAGTCCCGAGCCTTTTAAGAGCTTTAAAAAGCCAAGCTGTAGCTGATCCGGCTCCATCCTGTAGACTGTGTCAAATGATCGTCCAAAGCTTTCATAATTTTCGAGCGGCAATCCGGCAATTAGGTCGAGATGCAGGTGAATGTTGCGGGGCTGGCGCAATCTTTTTACAATTTCTGCCAGGCGGGACAAATCGGTTTTGCGGTTGACAGCCTGGAGCGTGTCTGGATTGGCCGACTGTACGCCGATTTCAAACTGGAACAAGCCAGGGCGCATTTTAGCCAGGAAAACAAGCTGCTCTTCGGTGAGTAGTTCGGCTTCCAGTTCAAAATGAAAATTGGTAATACCATTGTCGTGTTCGGCCAGGTATCGCCAGATTTCCATTGAAAACGACACATTTGTATTAAATGTACGGTCAACGAATTTGACTTGTGACACTTTTGCGTCCAGGAAATGCTGCAATTCGGTTTTTACCTTATCGAGCGGCTGAAATCGTACACCGCGGTCAATCGAGGAAAGGCAATACCGGCAGCCAAACGGGCATCCGCGTTGCGCTTCATAATAAAGGATCCGGTTTTCGAATTTGGAAAGATCCTGGTAGGCAAATGGAAGTTTTGCCAGGTCAAGCGGGGCTGCCGCCGGATTCCGTACCAGAATACCATTTTCGATGCGGCAGAGAGACGGCACTGTTTTAAGCCCACTTTGGTTTAAAAGCGCCAAACATAACTGAGAAAACGGTTCTTCTCCTTCACCGGACAATACAAAATCCGCACCAGTTTCATGCAGCGCATCTTCCGGCTGGTAGCTTACTTCCGGACCTCCGACAAAAATCTTGACTCCAGGAAGGATCTTTTTTAGTGAAGGGATCAACCGGCAAACCATGCCATAATTCCAAATATAGCAAGAAAAGCCGAGCAGTTCCGGGGATAAGCGGTACAGCTCGGACAGGATAAAATCTTCGTGCTGATTAATGGTAAATTCAGCGATTTCGGAGCAGATACCATACTGCTTTGCCGCATATTGCTGCAGCACATGGACAGACAAAGTGGTATGCAGGAATTTTGCGCCGATCCCGCAGAGAATAATCTTCATAACAATCCGCCTTTTCCTTATAATGGACAATCGCGTAAACTGCGGAATTAACATAACTGTTTCCAAGAAGTTCCAAACAAATTCTAATACGGTCTATCATAATAGACTATTCAAATTATACAACAGATGAACGAACTATGTCAAGTCTAAATAAAAATCTTTTAGAATTTTTCTAAAAGTCCTTGACAAATAAAAAAAGATACGCTATAATAAAACCACAGTCAGAAAACAACCGGAAAAACCGGTTCAAGAGATGAAATAACAGGAGGATTTAAAAATGAAAAAGTTTGTTTGCTCCGTTTGCGGTTATGTTTATGAAGGCGATTCCGCTCCCGATTTCTGCCCCCAGTGCAAAGCTCCTAAGGAAAAATTCACCGAGCAGGTTGGCGAAAAGACTTGGGCTGCTGAGCATGTAGTCGGCGTTGCTGCCGGCGCTCCCGAAGACATCATGGCAGATCTCCGCGCGAACTTCCAGGGCGAATGCACCGAAGTTGGCATGTACCTCGCTATGGCTCGTGTTGCACATCGTGAAGGCTATCCCGAAATCGGCCTGTACTGGGAAAAAGCTGCTTACGAAGAAGCAGAGCATGCTGCAAAATTTGCGGAGTTGCTCGGTGAAGTTGTAACCGACTCTACCAAGAAGAACCTCGAAATGCGTGTTGACGCGGAGAATGGCGCAACTGCCGGCAAGTTTGATCTCGCAAAACGTGCCAAAGCTCTGAACCTGGATGCAATCCATGACACTGTTCATGAAATGGCTCGCGATGAAGCCCGTCACGGCAAAGCTTTCGAAGGCCTGCTGAAGAGATACTTCAACAAATAAGCGATTCCAAAATCAGAACCTGATCAGACGCCCGTCCTTTGGACGGGCGTCTTTTTTTCGCAAAAACCGGCACAACCGCCTGCTGCGGTTATGCCGGTGTCTGTTAATGTTTTATTCCGGAAAACCCGGATTGGGAAAGGCTGACTCGAGAGTCTCGACTTATGCTTTTTTCTCCCGGAAAATCAGCCATACCACACAGGCGGGCAGGATCATCAGAACACCCAGAACCAACCGCGGGAACAAGGTGGGAGTATCAAAGACGAGCATCAACGGGTATGATACGAAAGCCAGAATGCAATGCAGGGGGATTTGCAGCCAGAGCGGGTATTTCCCGCGGGACGAGGCCAGTGCCCAGAGGAACATTGCCACCGCCTGGACACAGTAAGCGATGCTGTCCGCGACAAAAAGCTGGACATACCACCCTGCGATTTCCGATGAAATGGCACCGGCGACGCCATCGCGCGCTATGGCATATCCCGCGATGTGCAGCAAAACGCTTCCCAAAAGAACCACGCCCCCTCCGATAAGCGCCACAAGCGGGAGCTTCACCTTCCGCGTCAGCAGAAGCACCGCGACAATGAGGAAGATCAGGAAGATCAGCGGAAGCCGGCGCATGCCGGTTGCGAAACCGGACGACCAGAACGATTGTACCAGACTATACGCGGAGATGTACCTGTCGCCAAAAAGCTGCCCAAGCGCTATGCTTTCCCATAGAGAAAAGAACGCGAAAATTACAGCTAATACAGCTCCGCCCGTTACGGTAGCTCCCACAGCGCGGGGGAGTTTTCCGGCGTGAAGACCTTTCTGCCCCAGAACCAGCCCCACGGCGCCCAGTGCCAGGCAAATAAAGCCCATGAGCAGCAAAAACACCCAGCGGAAGACAAAACCGGCCCAGAACACCTGGCGCAGAATCGACAAAACTTCCGAATTAAGACCCGGATTCAGCATGACCGCCGGAGCTTCCGGAAAAAGCAGAAGAATTACGGCCATCAGGAGCTGGAGTAACCCCGCCGCAATCTGGGCGATGCTGGAAACCATCACCCCTCTGGAGCCGCCCTCTCCCCGGATCCACAGCGCTGCCGGCGCGGCCAGGGAAAGAAAGGCCAGCGGGTAGAGGATCAGGCTGTAAAAAAAGGCAAAGAGGTTATTCAAAACAGCTACGGCTGCAATCATTGTGGGTTCGAGGCTTGCTATTCTCGTGACATCTGTGGGAAACAGGAGGCTCAGCAGCTGCGGCATCCCGACCAACATTAGCGATCCCAGCAAAAAGAGGAGTCCCAGAACGATTTCTTTGGTTGAGATTTTTTTATTCGGGGATTTTACAGCCGCGTCTTTGTTTGGGTCGTTTGGCTTTTTCCTTGGTTCTTCGAGTGATTCAAAATGTCCGCTTTGGCGCGAATCTGTCATTTTTGCGGATTCAGGCTGAACGAGAGAAGCGGACGGAATGGGTTCCGAAGCCTGAGGAAGCGGACTGCCGCAGTAAGGGCAGAACTTCCCCTCTGCCTGGAGCTCTTTTCCACATTGCGTACAAAACATGCGATTACCTGCCTTTCATTGTGAAATCTGTACTTTTGCATTAAAATAGAGTAAATCAGGACGTGGATCGGGAAAATTCAACGATTTTTTATGAGTATATTATAAACTTATACAAGATTGCTGTCAATATATTTGCGCGTTCTTTCTGAATTGGTTTGTTTTGTGGTATAACAGAATGTTATAAATTTGAACGATAACATTTTGTTTTATTTACACTGAAATGGAAACCTGTTCAAAAAAGGAGCGATGCGGAATGTACAAGAGAATCCGGGATATGCGGGAAGATCGGGATTTGCGGCAAAAAGATATTGCAGCGTATCTGAATTGTTCTCAGGTGTGCTATTCCTATTATGAAATGGGTAAGCGGGATATACCAACTGATCTGTTAATTCGACTTGCGGAATATTACCATACCAGTGTGGATTACCTTTTAGAATTAACCGATGTTCCCGTTCCGTATCCTCGCGGAAAGAGCCGAAACGATTAGCGTAAAATTGTAGAAACCGCAGCAAAGATCAGATAAAACAGCGGTTGATGCAATAAATAAATTATGAGACTGTGCTTTCCGATCCAACCGAACAGCGGAAAGATCGGACGGTCTGGGCGAAACCGGCAGATTCTCCCTAAAAAATAACCGCCGAGAAAAACCATTCCCCACGGAAGCAGCGGGTAATAATCCGCTGAAAAGAAGTCCGGTCCGGGCAGTCCGAGCGCATACAATCCGCCTGTGTAAAAAATATCCGGCAGCATTCCGGCGGAAAATTGCCAGCTCAGTGCGGCGAGCAGAATGGATACCCCCAGCCCTACTTTGGGCGGGATTTTGGAAAGGAGCGGCTCTCCCAGCGCAAATAGCACCATGGCGCTGCCGAGCATGTGGAGGATGCCGAACCGGATTTGCATCCCCGGCAGGAATGAGGTTACCCACTCTACCAGAATGCCTGCCAGATAACAGCAAACGCCCCGTTTGAGGTTGTGACGGGAAAACAGGCAGCAGATTCCCGCGATCAACACAAAAATCCCGGCAAAAATCACACGGAGTAGCTGGACCCATTGTGTGCCAATCAGCGAGGACGGCAGAATACCCATCGTAACAAGATTGAATGCGAAATGGTAGAGGATCATCATCAGAACGCAGAAACCCCGCAGCTCATCCAACCGGTGGATGCGGGGAACAGTGGTATGCATCAGGGAAGCCTTCTTTCTTTTTTCGGTAGTCTGCCCGGTTTTTCTGCTGATATGAAAAAACGCCGGTTTTTTGCAAATTCTTGCAAAAAAAGACTTTTCACAAGCCGCAAAATGTCCTATAATAAAAGTGATACCTTGAAACAGACGCATATTTGCCGACAGGTTTGAGATAGAGAATAATAGGGGGCTGCGACTTATGAACAATCGGGTGAAAGTGGTTATCTGCGGAAAAACCTATACCATTCAGACAGAGGAATCCTCTTCTTATGTGACCAAGCTTGCAAAGGATCTGGACAAACGGATTAACGCCTTTATGGATGAGAATGCCAGCGCGTCAGTGACAGCCGCCGCCGTGATGGTGGGGCTGGAGCTGATGGATGAAGCTGCCCGCACGGTGGCGGACAGCGACCATATCCGCGCTCAGATCAAAGGATATGTGGAGGAAGCTGCCAATGCCCGGATTGAGGCGGAACAGAGCCAGCGGGAAGCAGCGGCACTCAAAAAAGAGCTGGAGTCGCTGCGGAAAAAACTCGCTGACGGTGAAAACGCATGAGCAAACGGCCTGAAATCCTGGCGCCGGCCGGATCAATGGAGGCGCTGGAAGCCGCTGTCCGCTGCGGCGCCGACGCGGTTTATCTGGGACAGAAGAGCTTCAGCGCCCGCGCGAGCTCCCGGAACTTTGACCGGGAGGAGCTGCAAACAGCGGTGCGGTATGCCCACCGGTTCGGCGTCAAAATCCATCAGGCGCTCAATATTCTGGTCTTTGACCGGGAGTATGAAGCGCTCCGGGAATGTATTCGCGCAGCCTGTGAAGCCGGTGTCGACGCGCTGATTGTGCAGGATTGGGGCGTTGCTTCAGTGGTGCGGGAGCTTGCGCCCGAAATGCCGCTGCACGCTTCCACCCAGATGGCAGTCTGTTCGCCGGCCGGTGTCCGGGCAGCGGAGGAGCTGGGATTTTCGCGGGTGGTGCTGGCGAGAGAGCTTTCCAAGGAGGAAATTGCGGCTATCCGGCATTCCACTTCTCTGGAAATTGAAACCTTTGTCCACGGTGCGCACTGCATGTGCATGTCGGGGCAATGCTATATGAGCGCCTTTTTCGGCGGTAAGAGCGGCAACCGCGGCCAGTGTGCCCAGCCCTGCCGCCTGCCGTTTACAGCCGGATGTCCCGGTGTGAAAAGCGCCGGGGAATCGGTGTTGTCTCTTAAAGATATGTCGCTGGTGGAACGGTTGCCGGAGCTGGCGGCGATGGGGATTGATTCCTTTAAAATTGAGGGCCGGATGAAACGGCCGGAATATGTGGCGGCTGCTGTAGCAGCCTGCCGGAAGGCGCTGGACGGCGAAACGCCGGATCTGGAAACGCTGCGGGCGGTTTTTTCCCGAAGCGGTTTTACTTCTGCCTATTTTGACGACAAACTGACCAAGGAGATGTTCGGGTTCCGCCGTCGGGAGGATGTCCAGGCTGCGGCGCCGGTGTTGAAAAGCCTTGCGGGGCTTTACCACAAGGATGTGCAGCGGGTGCCGGTCCGGATGGAGCTGCTGCTCGAACCGGAAAAGCCGGTCCGATTTACTCTGAGCGACGGCGAATTTTTAGCTGCGGTCGAGGGAGAAGTGCCGCGCGAAGCGGTTTCGGCGCCGGTTGACCGGCAGACGGCCGAAAAGTTCCTGTCCAAACTTGGCGGAACGCCCTATTACCCGGCAGAGTTCCGGGCAAAGATTGCGCCGGGGCTGACGCTGCCGGCTTCGGCTTTCAACGCGGTGCGGCGGGAAGCGGTGCAGAAACTGGACGCGCTGCGGGAAAACCGTGCGGTGCCTTTTTTGGAGAAGGATCTCCCTGCTTCGTTCGTTCTGCGGGAAAACCGTGTTTCTCCCCAAAAGTGGGGGAAATTTGAGTCGGCGGAACAGCTTCCGGACAGATGGGAGCTAATGCTCGACCGTGTTTTGCTGTCTCTTCCGGAGCTGGAACAGTGTCCGACGCTGTGGGCCAACTGTCCGCAGAAATTTACGGCGGTGCTGCCGCGGTTCCTGTTTGACCGGGAGGAGGATTTCCTTGCCCGGCTTGTCAAGCTGCGCGAAAGCGGAATCGGTTCGGTTTTCTGCGAAAATATCGGGCATATTACACTGGCGAAAGAAGCCGGGATGGAGCCGTTTGGCGGTGCGCCGCTCAATATTGCCGGTTCTGCTGCGGCGCTTTCAGCGGCAAAGCTTGGGCTGAAAGCGATTGTTTCTTCCGCAGAGCAAAAGCTCGACGATGCCCGCCGGATGGACTGCCCGATCCCGATGGGCGGTGTTGTGTATGGACGGCTGCCGCTCATGTCGGTGCGGAGCTGCCCAGTCAAAGCGCAGATTGGCTGCGCCCGGTGCCGCCGGCAGGGCTTTCTCACCGACCGCAAGGGAATTTCGTTCCCGGTGCGGTGTGATTTTGACAAATCGGTGAGCTTTATCTACAATTCGGTGCCGGTGGTTTTGTCCGACCGGCTCCCGGAAATCCGGTTCTGGGATTTCTGGCTGTTTGATTTTTCGCTCGACTCCAAAGAGGAAGCGGCGGCGGTGCTGGAACGCTACCGTGCCGGCCTGAAACCGGAGGGAGCCTATACCCGCGGGCTTTATTACCGTGGCGTGGAATAAAGGAGTATGGAATGCAGCTATTGGTCAAACGACTGCAAAAAGAGGCGATCCTCCCCGTCCGTGCAACCGAAGAGAGCGCGGGGCTGGATCTCTGTGCCTGCTTGGAAAAACCGGTGACAATCCTGCCCGGTGAGACGGCGCGGATTCCCACCGGTCTGGCGCTGGGACTCCAGCTGGGAACAGCCGGCTTTGTCTATCCGCGGAGCGGGCTCTCCACCCGGTTTGGCATCAGCCTTGCCAATTGTGTCGGAGTGATTGACAGCGATTACCGCGGCGAAGTACAGGTGCCGGTGGTCAACCGTTCGGCGGAAGCCTACACCATCCGACACGGCGATCGGATCGCCCAGCTGGTGGTGGCGCCGGTATTTCTGCCGGAGGTTTGCGAAACAGATACGCTGGATGAAACGGAACGCGGCGAAGGCGGCTTTGGCTCGACCGGATACCGCAATCAATAGGGAGGAAGAAAGATGAAACGGACGCTGCTTATGCTGCTTTACCTGTTCGGCGGACTGCTGCTGGGCACACTTCTTTCGGAGGTGGCCAAAAAAGTTTCCTGGCTATCCTGGCTTTGCTGGGGAAAATCCATCGGGATCAACAGCCTGTCGGTCGACCTTGCGGTGATCCAGTTCAATTTTGGCATCACAATTTCGATGAATGTAGCGCTTTTTTTCTGCATTGTCGCGGCTGTGATTCTCTATGTCAAAACAGCGGGCAAAATTCACTGAGGGGGAAAGCAGGTTGGAACAGGATTTTTTGCGTGGGATTCCGCTCGTGCTGGCTTCCCGGTCGCCGCGGCGGCAGGAGCTGCTGCGAATGATTACCGGGAATTTCCGGGTGGAAGTTTCGCATTTTGACGAAAGTCCGTTGATGGCGGATAAAAGCCTTTCGCCGGAAAAACTGGTGGAAGCACTCTCGGCTGGAAAAGCGGGCGCGGTGCTCCAGAATGCCGGACTGCCGGAAAATGCGGTGGTCATCGGCGGGGATACAGTTGTGGTTTCCCCTGCGGGGGAGATTTTTGGCATTCCGGCAGACCGGGAACAAGCCCGGCAGATGATTTCCGCTCTTGCGGGCAATGTTCACCAAGTGCTGACCGGTATGACCATTTGCAGCCGGGAAAAGATCCGCTCTTTTTCGGTCTGTACCGAGGTGGAGTTTTATCCGCTTTCTCCGGAACAAATCGACTGGTACCTGGACACCGGCGAGCCGTTTGACAAAGCGGGCGCCTACGGCATCCAGGGATACGGCAGTTTGCTTGTAAAGGGTATCCGGGGCAGTTACGACAATGTGGTGGGACTCCCTACCGCTGTGCTTTGGCGGGAGTTACAAGAATTTTGCCAAAAATAGGTAGAAAACCGGGAAAGTTTTGATTTTTTATCCAAAACATAAAATATATCTTGTGCAGTTCCCCAAAAAGGGGTATAATAAATCCGGACAGCAATGCGCTTTTTGTGGAAAAGGGAAGTGTGGCTGCAAAATAGCGCGTTCATATAATTGGAACAACTGAAAAAAGGGGTAGGAAGCTATGTTTGCAAGAGATATCGGCATTGACCTGGGTACCGCCAACACCCTGGTCTATATGAAGGGCAAAGGGATTATTATCCGGGAGCCAAGTGTGGTTGCGGTGGATACCAAGACCGACAAGGTTAAATGTGTGGGGCAGGAAGCAAAAGATGTTATTGGCCGTACACCCGGTTCGATTGTTACCGTCCGTCCGCTGAAAGACGGTGTAATTGCCGACTTTGATGTGACAACCAGCATGCTAACCGAATTTATTCACAAAGCAATTGGCAAGAGCTTTTTTGTACGTCCGCGCGTTGTGATTTGCATTCCTTCCGGTGTTACGGCGGTGGAGCGCCGCGCGGTGCGGGATGCGGCGGAGCAGGCCGGCGCCAAACGGGTTTCCATTATCGAGGAGCCGATGGCTGCTGCAATCGGTGCCGGGCTGCCGGTAGCGGATCCGCAGGGTTCAATGGTGGTGGATATCGGCGGCGGTACCAGTGAAGTTGCCGTCATTTCGTTGGGCGGCATTGTTGCCTCTAAGTCGGTGCGTGTTGGCGGCGATGAGTTCGATTCTTCTATTATCAACTTTATCAAGAAAAAATATAACCTTTTGATTGGTGAACGGACTGCCGAAAACATCAAAATTGAAATCGGTTCTGCTTGTCCGCTTGAAGAAGGCGAGCTTTCGATGGAAATTAAGGGCCGCAACCTGCTAAACGGCCTTCCCGAAAATATTGTGATTACCTCCGACCAGATCCGCAGCGCGCTTGAAGATCCGCTGGCGCAGGTTCTGGATGCTATCCGGATTACGCTGGAGCGCACTCCTCCGGAGCTTTCCGCTGATATTATCGACCAGGGCATTACCCTGACCGGCGGCGGCGCTTTGCTGCGGGGCCTTGACCGACTGATCCACGATGAAACCGGTATGCCGGTCAAAGTGGCGGAAAATCCGCTGGACTGCGTAGCTATGGGAACCGGCTTGGTTTTGGATAACATTGACAAACTGACCGATGTGTTGAGTGAAGAAGAAAACCGCTATTAATTCCGGGAAATTTGATTCGGAAAGGGGGAAAGCCGGTTGCGCGAGTTTTTTAAAAGCCTGCGCTTTAAGATTATTCTGGCCGTTGTGGCGGTCATTTTGGGCGGCATGTTGTACGCAGCGTCGACCGGCGGCCTGGCGACGCTGCCGGAGCAGCTTCTTTCCTATATCGTTTATCCGGTGCAGCGGGCTGCGGCTGTTGTATCCAATGGAATTTCCGACTTTTTTTCTGTGTTTTTGGATGCGCGGGAAAATTATGAAAAAAACCAGGAGCTCGAAGAGAGAATTTCAGAACTTCAGAAGCAACTGGTGGATTATGAGAATACCAAAACGGAAAATGAACGCTTGCGGCAGATAACGGGGCTGAAGGAATTGCATGAGGATTTTGAGTTTCTTCCGTCCGGCGTGATCGGGCGGGATCCGGACGACCGGTTCGGCTCCTTTACCATTGATGTTGGCTCGTTGCACGGGGTTTCGGTGCGGGATCCGGTAGTAACGGGTGCGGGGCTGATCGGTTATGTCAGCAAGGTGGGGCCCACCTATTCTTATGTGACAACGATTCTCAGCCCGGACTGCAATGTGGGTGCCATGGAAATTACGACTAAGGATACCGGCAATATCACGGGCACCGTTGAGCTGGCGGCTGACGGAACTACCAAAATGGAGCTGCTGCCCAAAGACACCGAGGTAAAAGCTGGGGATATTATTGTTACAGCTGGAACCAGCGGCTTATTTCCAAAGGATTTGGTAATTGGCACTGTAAAAGAGGTGGCGTTGGAGCCCTCTGGTATCACCCGTTATGCGGTAATTGAGCCGGTCAGTGTCATTACTGAAGTCAAGGATGTATTTGTCCTTACGGATTTTCTGGGCAAGGCTTCTGCCCAGGAGGAATCCTCCGAAGAAGGGGGAGAATAACCGTGACGCTTGGAAAAGGCAGCCGGGAAGCTTTGAAATGGTGCTGTTATGTTCTGGTTTTACTGTTGCTCTATGGGATCCAGTCGTCACCGGCGCTGCTTTCAATTGGAGGGATCAAGCCGGTTTTGGTGATTCCGGCAGCAGTTTCTGTGGCGCTTTTTGAAAATGAGGCGGGCAGCGGTGCTTTTGGTTTGGCGGCCGGGCTGCTGTGGGATCTGTCGGCGGGAAAACTTTTTGGCTTTTATGGCATGGTTTTGATGATCTGCTGTATTTGCGTATCGCTCTTGTCTATGTATTTTATGAAAGTTAACGTCACCAACGCGCTGTTTTTAACTTTGGCATCCGGCTTTCTCTGTACGGTATGGAACTTCGTTTTTTATTACCTGATCTGGGGATATGCGGATTTGGGACAGTGCTTTGTGCGGCTGCTGTTGGTGCTGCTGTATACTTTGGTACTGACTGCGCCGGTATATTATCTGGTTCGGTTGATTGCAATCCGGTTTAATCCGGTGGTACGCGCCTGAAACCGTTTCGAATCGGCTGCTCTGTATGATCGGAGCAGTCTTGCTTGTTTTCAAAGGAGGCTTTGAAGGATGTTCTCACCCAAACCTCATAAACCTAAGGAAAGGAGCAGGCTGATTATTCTCAGCTGCCTTGCTGCTGCAATCTGCGGGGTTTATGTCCTGCAGCTGATGAATTTTCAAATCGTACGGGGCGAGGAGTTCCTTGAAAAAACCCAGCAACTGACTGTCAGCAAGATTGCGGTCAAAGCCGGGCGCGGCGAGATTACCGATTGCTGCGGTGTGCCTCTGGCCAATAACAAAGTTGGTTACAACATTGTGTTCTACTACTCTTTTCTGCCATCGGGAGAGGAGCGCAACCGTATCATCGCGGAATTGATTGAAATGCTGGAGGCAGCAGGGGAAAATTGGCATGATCCCCTTCCGATGACGGTCGAAGCTTCCCCTTCTTTCCTTGAAAATCGGGATAAGGATATTGAAACGCTCAAGGACAAGCTGGAAGTTAACGTTTATGCTACGGCAGAAGACTGCATGTACCATCTGCGGGAACTCTTTGATATTGGGGAGGAATACGACGACCTCACTGCTCGTAAAATTGCCGGGGTGCGGTATGGGATGGTTTTGGCGGATTTTTCGGTCAATAATAATCAGTATACCTTTGCAGAGGATATTTCAACTGATACCGTTATGAAAGTAAAGGAGCTTTCTTATCAGTTTCCCGGAGTGGATATTGTAGATGAAGATATCCGGGTGTATCCGGATGGTGATCTTGCGCCGCATCTGGTCGGTGTTGTAGGTCAGATGTACGCTGAGCAATATTACGGCGACAAAGAGCAGGGAATTGAAGGGTATAAGGACAAAGGATATCCGATGAATGCTCTGATCGGGCGTTTTGGTATTGAATCTTATATGGAGGAAACGCTTCACGGAGTAGACGGTGTCAAGACGGTAGAGCAGAATAAAGACGGCACCATCCTTTCTGAAACGATTACCCAGCAACCCGAATCCGGCAACAATGTAGGGTTGACGTTGCATGCTGGATTTCAAGCCGAAATCCAGAAGTACCTGACTGAATATATCGAATATCTGCGCGCTCTTCCCGACGACAAAGATGGGGAGGATAACGGAAACAAGGTAGTAGGCGGATCGGTTGTGGTACTGGATGTAAAAACCGGTGCTGTGCTGGCAGCTGTCAATGCTCCTACCTATGATTTGAATAATTACTTTACAGATTATGACACACTGGCGGCGCAGGATGATCTTCCTATGCTCAACCGTGCATTTGATGGTTTGTACCGGCCCGGTTCTACTTTTAAAACGGTTGTGGCGGCAGGAGCTTTGTCAGAAGGAATTATTACACCAACGGATACTGTGAGCTGCCATCGGGTGTATACCTTCTATGATTACATTCCGGGCAACCAGTTCCGTCCCCAGTGTCTTGGGTATCATGGGGATATTAATGTGGTCAAAGCTTTGACTGTTTCCTGTAACATTTTCTTTTACGATGTAGGCCGGAGGCTGGGAATTGAGAATATCCAGAAATATGCACACTTTTTTGGATTGGGAACCGATACCGGTATTGAGCTTCCCAGTAAAACCGGCGGAATTTCCGGTCCCGACCGTTCTGAGCTGTTGGGGACTACCTGGCAGCCCGGCAACATCTGTCAGACTTCTATTGGTCAGATGGATACGGCGGTTACACCGCTTCAGCTTGCAACACAGGCAATGACACTGGCTAATCAGGGAGTGCGTTACCGCACTCATCTAATTAAAGAGGTACGCAGTTATGATGATTCTGAAATATTGGAAAGTACCGAGCCGGAAATTATGTCGGAATTTGACCTTTCAGATGAAGCGTATACTGCTATATGCGCAGGTATGATTGGTGCGGCGGAAAGTGTGGCGGAAAAGCAGAGCACTTTGGGGTGGACAACCAATCTAACGGATCTTGGCTACGATGTTGCGCTAAAAACTGGTACCCCGCAGGTAACCGCAACTACATTCAGCTCTTCCGCAATCGCTTTTGCGCCGGCTGATGATCCGGAAATAGCGATTGGGATTTTACTGGAACGTGGTATCGATGCCAAATACCTGATCCGTCCGGTTTTGGACGCTTATGAGAAAATTGTGAAAGGCAGTAGCCCAACTGCGGCAAAATAACGTTGAGATTGCATAGAAAAAACAGTATTTTTTTGGGAGAAGGACAGAAATTACCCAAATATAGTAGCAAAAAAGCGGCAAATATGCTATAATAACAGAAGTGTATTCTGGAAGCGTATGCCGGGGTTTCTTCCTGCTTTCGCAAAGAGGAAAGGATGGGCATCCCGTGACGACAGAAAATTCGCAGCAGAATATATCGCAGCATCAGGTAGTCGCTTTGGTTTCGGGCAAAGGCGGCGTGGGAAAATCTACATTATGTGTCGGACTGGGGCTTGGTGATGCTCTGTGCGGAAAACGAGTCCTCTTGATAGAGTTTGACGCTGGTCTGCGCGGATTGGATCTGATGTTGGGAATTTCCGATAAAGTGGTGTATGACCTTGGAGATTTGCTGGAAGGCCGCTGTACCATTAGCAAGGCAATTTCGGAATCTCCGTTAAATGAAAATCTGAATGCCATTGTAGCACCGGTCAACTTGGAAGACGAAATCCGGCTGGAAGATATCAGCCTTCTTGTAGAAGGACTGCGTCCGCATTTTGACCGGATTATCTTGGATATGCCTGCGGGTTTGGGACAATCTGTTCGGATTACGGCAGAAACGGCGGATTTGGCACTGATTGTGACAACACCGGATCGTATCTGTGTACGGGACGGAGGACAAATGGCACAAGCTTTGCAGAAGCGCGGTTTTTTCAATCATCGTTTGGTAATAAATCGGGTAAATGAAAAATTCATCCGCAGGGATGTCATTACCGATCTGGACGCTGTGATCGATGGCGTGGGTTCCCAGCTGATTGGGGTTCTGCCAGATGATCCGGACATTCAGTTGAAATTAACGCGCGGCATTGCTTTGCGGGAAAACCATCGAATTGTCCGAATCTGTAAGGTGATTTCCCGCAGAATCGACGGCGAATACCTGCCTTTAATTTTTTCCTGACGGAACGTTCCGTCAATATGCAGCCACTTGAACATAGCATTTCATCCAACCAATGAACACGATCCATAAAACTGAAAGGGGAACTGTAAAATGAACATCGCATTGATTGCTCATGATACCAAAAAAGAACTGATGGTGCAGTTCTGCATTGCATATTGCGGTATTATGAGCCGGCACAAACTCTGCTCAACTGGAACAACTGGAAAACTGATTTCTGAAGCCACCGGACTGGATATTAAGCGCTTTTTAAGCAGCTCGCAGGGGGGCGACCAGCAGATTGCTGCGCTGATTGCCTGCAACGAAATTGACCTGCTTCTCTTTTTCCGCGATCCGCTTACAACCAAAACCCATGAAAGTAATGAGATGAGCCTTCTCCGTCTTTGTGACGTTCATAATATTCCGGTTGCTACCAATATCGCAACGGCTGAGGTGCTGATCCACGGTCTGGAACGCGGCGACCTTGACTGGCGCATTATTGTGAGCCAGCGCTGAATTTTGGATAAAGCTGCAAATGGGGATGGGATGTTGACTGTCTGATGAAAGCGGGCAGACTATCCCTTCCTTTTGTTGTCAAAAAATATCCGCAGATAGTGCTGCGCGAAAGAGGAAATACAGATGATAAAGCATCTTTACGCATACCGGACAATAGAAAGGTTGTTTTTAGATACAGCCAGCTTGTTTGGATATGAGGAATATAATTTGTTTGGCGGTGAACAGTTTGCAGAAAAAAGTTCGCTGCCGGTGCGCGGCGTTTGCTGCCAGCACGAGGATGTTCCGATTATGAGCGCGTGGATTGCCGGTGTGGATACAGCGGTGGGCTGTGCAGAGCTAATCTCCCTTGCGGCGGAGTATTTGGGCGCTTTGGGATTTGCTGATATTGTGGTGTGGCTTTCTGCTTCCGTGCCGGACGAGCTTGCGCAATATCTGGATGAAATGAATCTGTCTGTGGAAGAAGATTTTGCTGCGCCGGATGAAAATACCTGTTTTTCTGTAACGGCGTTTGGAAAAGAGGTTGTCCGCGGCAGCTGCGGGCAGTTCTGGATCGAGGAAGAGCAGCTGCTCAGTTCCATGCGGGAAGCGGGAATTACAATTCCGGAACCGGATCCGTATGCGCTGTACATTCTCCCCGAAGAGGGAGCGGAAGCGGCGGCACTGCGGATTGCGGCTGACCTGCGCAGTGAGGGTTTTGCGGTTAGGACAGCGCTTGTGCGGGCGGAGCGGGAACTGCTTTTAAACGGAGCTGGTGCTCGTTTTGTGATGGAGCTTTCGCAGCAGGATTTGCAGCTGGGAAGAGCTAATATACAGGACGTGTCAGATGGGACTATCTCCCAGGTGGTGCTGGACGACGATCTGACTCAATTTTTCTACAATCAGGAATTGGATGCATTAACCGGTGAGTTGGAAGGGTTTTCCTTTCCGTTTGCCGCTAAATAGAAGGAATGGTGAACAATTATGGCAGAAACGATGCGTGGCTGGAAGCGGAGCTGCTACTGCGGCGAGCTTTCCACAGCTGATATCGGAAAAGAAGTGATTGTCTGCGGCTTTACGCAGAAACAGCGGGACAAAGGCGAGCTGGTCTTCATCGACCTGCGGGACCGCACCGGCCTGGTCCAGCTGATTTTTGATGAGAAATCTGACCGCGGTGTAATCGCCAAGGCTAAGGAAGTCCGCTCGGAGTACGTGCTGGCTGCAAAAGGCCAGGTGCGTCGCCGTGAAAGCATCAACCCGGATATTCCCACCGGTGAGATCGAAGTGTTTGTAACCGAACTGCGGATTCTGGCCAAAGCCCAAACCCCGCCTTTCCACATCAGCGACAGCGACGAAACCAATGAGGAACTCCGCCTGCGCTATCGTTATCTCGACCTGCGGCGGCCGCAGCTCCAGAAGAATATCATGTTCCGCGCCGAGCTGGCACGGGCTGCCCGCGATTTTTTTGCGGAAAACGGCTTCATTGAGATTGAAACCCCGATGATGATTAAATCCACCCCTGAAGGCGCTCGCGACTACGTGGTGCCCTCCCGTGTTCACAACGGCAAGTTCTACGCGCTGCCCCAGTCTCCCCAGATTTATAAGCAGCTTCTGATGATTTCCGGATTTGATCGGTATATTCAGCTTGCCCGCTGCTTCCGCGACGAGGACCTCCGCGCTGACCGCCAGCCGGAATTTACCCAGATTGACATGGAAATGTCCTTTGTCGATATGGAAGATGTGCTCGACATCGGCGAAGGCTTTGTTCGTTACATTATGAAACGGCTGAAAGGCATCGAGATCACCGAGCCGCTGCCTCGGCTGACCTACCGCGACGCGATGGAGCGTTACGGCTCCGACAAGCCGGATATTCGCTACGGCATGGAAATCACCAACCTTTCCGACCTTGTCAAAGGCTGCGGCTTCTCGGTGTTTGCTTCCGCTGTGGAGAATGGCGGCAGCGTCCGCGGCATTACCGTGAAAAACGGCGCCTCGGTTTACACCCGCAAGGAAATTGACAAGCTGACCGAACATGCAAAGGGCATTGGTGCCAAGGGACTTGCCTGGGTGCGCTGGGTGGACGAGAAACCGGCCTGCTCTTTTGCCAAATTCATGAGCGAGGAAGAGCTGGCCGCTCTGCTGACCCGTCTGGGATGCGAAAAGGGCGATGTGGCGCTGGTTGTGGCGGACAAAGACCGCGTGACACTGCCTGTTTTGGGTGCGCTGCGCCAGATCTGTGCCAAACGGATGGAGATCATTCCTGAAGGCTACGCCTTCCTGTGGATCACTGAGTTCCCCTTCTTCGAGTGGGACGAGGATTCCCAGACCTGGATGGCGATGCACCATCCTTTCACCATGCCGATGGACGAGTGCCTGGATTCTCTTGAATCCGATCCCGGTTCCGTCCGCGCCAAGGCGTATGACTTGGTGCTCAACGGCATTGAGCTGAGCAGCGGTTCGATCCGTATTACCGATTTTGAATTGCAGCAGAAGATGTTCGAGCTGCTGGGCCTGACCGATGAACAGATCGAAGCCAAATTCGGCTTCCTGGTTGACGCTTACCGTTACGGTGCGCCGCCTCACGGCGGAATGGGCATCGGCCTTGACCGGCTGGCCATGCTGCTCTGCGGCGCGGACAATATCCGCGATGTCACCGCTTTCCCCAAGGTGCAGAACGCGAGCGAGCTGATGAGCGGCTGTCCTTCTCCCATCGATCCGGTGCAGCTGGAAGAGCTTGGCATCGGACTGGTGCATGTGGAAGAAGAATAATTTTAAAAAACACTTGACACGGGATGCGAAGTGTGGTAAAATACTTTAGAACGATCAAGCAGAACCGCCGTTCTCACCCTTCGCTTCCGTGTTAGATGGGTTAATACCGATAGAAGCCGCCCTCGGGCGGTTTTTGTGGGCATGGACGGGTGCGTTCATGCCCTTTTGTTTTGACTATCCCGAAAGGGAGCAACCGGGTATTGGAGGTGCTTTACCATTAGCAAAAAGGACTCGCTTATCAATGAAGAAATCCGTGAAAAGGAAATCCGCGTAATTGATGCGGACGGCAGCCAGCTGGGCATTATGCCGACCAGACAGGCGCTGAATCTGGCGGCGGAAAAGGGGCTCGACCTTGTGGATATTGCGCCGCAGGCAACTCCTCATGTCTGCCGGATCATGGATTACAACAAATACCGCTATGAGCAGGCCAAACGGGAAAAAGAAGCCCGCAAGAATCAGAAAACTGTGGATATCAAAGAAGTACGGATGTCCATGAACATTGACACCCACGATTTTGACACCAAAGTCAATCAGGCCATTAAGTTCCTGAAAGGCGGCGACAAGGTCAAAGTTTCGGTTCGGTTCCGCGGCAGAGAAATGGCGCATACCGATCTTGGAAAGGTGCTGCTCGACCGTTTCCAGCAGGCATGCTCGGAAGTGGGCGCGATTGATAAGCCTGCCAAGATGGAAGGCCGGAGCATGGCCATGTTCATTTCCCCCAAGCCCGCCAAATAAAGCGGACCGGTGCGGACTTTTTTCACATTGTTTAAAATTCAGAAGGAGGATTTCCGATATGCCTAAGATTAAAACTCACAGCGCTTCCAAAAAGCGCTTCAGCCTCACCAAAAACGGTCTTGTAAAACGCGCCAAAATGGGCAGACGCCACATTCTGACCAAGAAGACCACCAAGCGTAAACGCAACCTGCGCAAGAACGCGTACGCTGATAAGACCTGTACGGCTGCGATCAAGAAAATGCTGCCCTACGCATAATTGCGGTGCAGAAGAATCCGAAACAAACAAGACAAACCGAATTTGGAGGTAACAGATTATGGCTCGTGTAAAGGGCGCGATGATGACTCGCAAGAGAAGAAATAAAATCCTGAAGCTTGCAAAAGGCTACTGGGGCAACAAGAGCAAACACTTTAAGATGGCGAAAGAAGCCGTCATGAAATCCGGCCAGTATGCTTATATTGGCCGCCGTCTGAAAAAGCGCGATTTCCGCAGACTGTGGATCGCCCGCATTTCTGCCGGCTGCAAGATGAACGGCATCAACTACTCCCAGTTTATGAACGGACTCAAAAAATCCGGCAGCACCCTTAACCGCAAGGTGCTTTCTGAAATTGCTATCCACGATGAAGCTGCTTTTACCGCTCTCGTAGAGCAGGCCAAGAAAGCTCTGGCATAATAGATTGATTTTCACGCCCCTGGTAATGCTGCCCGGGGCGTTTGCCGTCTTTTATCGGGACGGCACAGCTGCAAGGGCTTCGAAACGGAACCTTTGCAGCTGTGAAACAAGTGAAAAAACGGGAGCAAATCATGGAGAGAATTGAATCGAGGGAAAATGCCCGGATTAAAGAATATGGAAAGCTGGCGATATCTCGCAAACATCGCGACCAGAGCGGCAAATTTGTGCTGGAGGGCATTAAACTTTTGGGGGAAGCAGTGCGCTGCGGATTGCAAACGGAGCAGGTTTTTGTGACCGAAAGCTGTTTTTCTTCTCATTCGGAGCTGGAAGAACTTGTTGCGGGGAAAAAGAATGTTTTCCTGATTTCCGACGCGGTGGAAAGTCGGATTTCTCAATCCCAGTCCCCACAAGGCGTGTATGCGGTGTGCAAAAAGCTTGACAAACCGCAAAACTTGGATACAATAGACAGTAACGGCAGTTATCTGGCCCTTTGGGATCTGCAGGATCCTGGCAATGTGGGGACGATCATCCGCGGCGCTGATGCGATGGGGCTAAACGGCATCTTTTTAAGCCGGAACTGCTGTGATCTTTACAACTTAAAAACAATCCGCGCAGCGATGGGCTCGCTGTTCCGGGTGCCGGTGTATCTGGTGGATATGGCTTCTTTTTTAAAGGAATCTAAGTTGCGCAGTTATGCCGCGGTGGTGACGCCGAATGCATTGCCAGTGACAAAAGTGGATTTCCGAGGAGCTGTGACGGTAATCGGCAACGAAGGGAACGGACTTTCGGACGAGCAGGCGGCGAGCTGCACCGAACGGATTACCATTCCCATGCTTGGAAATGCGGAATCACTCAACGCGGCGATGGCCGCCACCATCCTGATGTGGGAGATGGCGCGTGCTGCTTTGTAAAGGAGAAATTATGAAACGAATTGAAAGTTTTTGCGTCAACCATAATAAACTGAAAGAGGGGCTATACCTGTCCCGAATTGACGGCGATGCGGTGACCTATGACCTTCGGATGGTTGTGCCGAATGGCGGCGTATATCTCGAAAATGACGGCTTGCATACCTTTGAGCACCTTTTTGCTACCTATGTCCGGAATACTGATTATTCCGACCGGGTAATCTATGTGGGGCCGATGGGATGCCGCACCGGTTTCTATTTTGTGGTGCGGGATTCCATTTCCAAAGAAGAAGTAATTGCACTCCTTCAGGAAACGATGGCGTTTATCGCAGCTTATGAAGGTGAAATTCCCGGCGCTTCGGCCATTGAGTGCGGAAATTACCGGGAACACAACCTGGATAAAGCAAAAGCTTATGCCCGGAAGATGGTAGAGATCCTGCGGGATTGGACACCTGACCGGATGGCATATGCCCAGTAAAGTGGGAGTGTGACTCATGACAGAAAAGACAGCCCGCTGGGTATGGCTGTCCCAGTGTTTCTCTTATGGCGCCGGAAAACTTGGCAAACTACTGAATGCCGGTGTGGACCCCGATCGGTTTTATGAAGAGGGGGAAGAATACCGCCGCTCTTTTGGAATCCTTGATCAGCGGGATTTTACTAGGATCCGTTCTGTTTCGATAGACCGGGCGTATCGGATTTTAGACCGTTGCCGGGAGCTGAATATCTGGGTCGTCTGCTGGGATGATCCCACATATCCTGAAGGACTGCGGAATATTTTTGGTGCACCGGCTGTGCTGTACGGCAAAGGTGAATTAAATGGAATTTGGGATACGCTGCGGATTACAGTTGTCGGCACCCGAAAAAGTGACGACTACGCCAAAAGAGCGGCAGGAAATCTAAGTTACCAGCTGTCGAAAGCGGGCGTGACAATCGTCAGCGGTTGCGCGGTAGGGATTGATGAATTTGCTCATCGCGGAGCAGTGAAGGCGCAGGGAAGAAGCGTAGGGATTCTGGCATGTGGTGCAGATGTGAATTATCCGGCAGCTAATCAGCTCTTGAAAGAGAAAATGCTGGAATACGGAGGCGCGTTGATTACCGAGCTTCCGCCTGGGACGGAGGTAAACCGCCATTATTTTCCGACAAGGAATCGGCTTTTGGCAGGAATTTCCGAAGGGATTGTTGTAATACAGGCACCTGTTCGCAGTGGTGCGCTGATTACGGCGGAGCTGGCCATCGAACAGGGAAAAGAACTGTTCTGCCTGCCGCCTGCGGATATTTTTCATCCGGCTTATATGGGTGTAATCCCATATCTTCGGGATGGTGCCAAACCGGTTTACGCGGCATCCGATATTCTGGAGGAATATGAAGCGCGTTGGGGAGATGTTCTGTCAGAGCAGCCGATGCTTCCGGTGCGCAGTTTGCCACCTACCGTATCGGTTCCCCAAAAACTGCCAGCAGTAGCAGATACAACCGGTTATACAAAAGAGAAAAGTAACGCAAAGCTTCCTGCACTTTCGGGAAAGCAGCGGGAAATATATGATTTACTGACAGAAGAGCCGCTCCCGGTCGATGTCATTATCCGTGCGAGTAGGGATCCCGCACATCAGGTGCTGGCGGTTCTCACTGAGCTGGAGCTGATGGGAGTTGTTCGGGTGTTTCCCGGACGCATGTATGCCAAAGCAGACTCTTTGAACGAATAGGAGGAAAAACTATGGCGAACCTTGTCATTGTGGAATCTCCCACCAAAACCAAAAGTATTAAAAAGTATTTGGGAAGAAACTATGAGGTTGTGGCTTCCAAAGGCCATGTCCGCGATCTTCCAAAAACAACTCTTGGTGTCAATGTGGAGAACCATTTTGAACCTCGCTATATGAATATTAAAAAACAGGCCGATATTATCAAGATGCTCAAGGAGCACGCCAAAGGGAAAGACAAAATCTTTCTGGCAACCGACCCGGACCGGGAAGGAGAAGCGATTTCCTGGCATCTGGCACATATTCTGAAGCTTGATCCGGAAAAGGTCGACCGTGTGACTTTTAGTGAAATTACCAAAAGTGGAATTAAGGAAGGGATGGCGCATCCCCGGAAAATTGATATGGATCTGGTAAATGCCCAACAGGCGCGCCGGATTCTGGATCGTCTGGTTGGTTATAAGATCAGCCCGTTCCTCTGGAAAAAGATCCAGCCGAACCTCAGCGCCGGACGGGTACAGTCGGTTGCAGTCCGGATTATTGTCGACCGTGAAAACGAGATTCGCGCCTTTGTTCCGGAAGAATACTGGACGATCGACGCCAAATTCCTAGCGGAATCATCCAAAAAACCGTTTCCTGCAAAATTTTACGGCAAAAACGGAAAAAAACTCGAATTGAAGTCAGAAGAGGAAGCCAACGCAGTTCTGGCAGCACTGAAAGACGCTATTTACAAAGTAAGCAGTGTTAAAAAAGGAATTCGCAAGAAATCGCCGGCACCGCCGTTTACGACTTCTACATTGCAGCAGGAAGCTTCCCGCAAGCTGGGCTTCCGTTCCCAGCGCACCATGAAAGCGGCGCAGGAGCTTTACGAAGGTGTTGACCTCCCGAAACTGGGCGCAGTCGGTCTGATTACCTATATGCGTACTGACTCGCTCCGCATTTCGGATGAAGCGCGGACGGCCGCTTCCGCCTATATCGGGGAAAAGTTTGGCCAGAAATATCTTCCCGAATCCCCTCGTATCTACAAAACAAAGAATAATGCGCAGGATGCCCATGAGGCCATCCGTCCTACTATGCCGGATATGTCGCCGGATCAGGTGAAAGAGAGTTTAACAGGTGACCAGTATAAGCTCTACAAGCTGATTTGGGAGCGCTTTATGGCCAGCCAGATGGCAAATGCCGAATACGACACTGTTTCAGCCGACATCACTTCCGGGGAATACCTGTTTAAGGCGAGCGGCTTTTCGGTCCGGTTTGACGGCTTTACCGCTTTGTATGAAGAAGGAAAAGACGGCGAGGAGGAAAAGGAAGGGATGCTTCCGCCCCTTGAACAGGGGGATCCGCTGACCTGCAAGGAAATTGCGGGCAGCCAGCACTTTACCCAGCCGCCTCCACGCTTTACCGAAGCGTCGCTCATCAAATTTCTCGAAGAACACGGGATTGGCCGGCCGTCCACCTATGCCCCCACCATTACCACGATTACCAAACGCGGTTATGTTGAGATGGAGGGAAAACAGCTGAAACCAACCCAGCTTGGCGAAATTACTACCACTTTAATGAAAGAACATTTCGCGTCGATTGTGGATGAGGCGTTTACTGCCCAGATGGAAAACGACCTTGACCTTGTGGAAGAGGGCAAAAAATCGTGGGTGGATGTTTTGGAAGAGTTTTACGGCGGTTTTTCCAAAATGATGGAAAAAGCCGAGGAAGATATGAAAGACGTCAACATGAAGATTCCGGACGAGGAAACCGATATTGTCTGCGAAAAATGCGGACGGAAAATGGTTATCAAAACCGGCCGGTTTGGAAAATTTTTAGCCTGCCCCGGATTCCCGGAATGCCGCAACACCAAGCGGATTGCGGTGGAAATGCCGGGCGAGTGTCCGCTTTGTGGCGGTAAAATTCTGGAAAAGAAGTCCAAAAAAGGAAAGAAATTCTACGGCTGCGAGCACAATCCCGACTGCGCGTTCCTTTCCTGGGATCCACCTATTGAGGAACATTGCCCCAAGTGCGGCAAAACGCTGCTGAAAAAGACGGGGCGCGGTGCAAGGATTCACTGCTCCAACCCCGAGTGTGACTATCAACGGCCGATTGATAAGGAAAAAGAAGAATGAATAACCAAAAAATCAGAGTGATCGGCGGCGGGCTTGCCGGCTGTGAAGCGGCGCAGATTCTGACTGCGTACGGTTTTTCGGTGGAGCTTTTTGAGCAGAAGCCGCAGCAGTATTCTCCCGCGCACAAATATCCGGGGCTGGCAGAGCTTGTCTGTTCCAACTCTCTCAAGGCGGCGCGACTGGATTCGGCGGCCGGACTTCTGAAAGAAGAGATGCGGCGGCTTGGCTCGCTGATTATCCCCTGTGCAGAACAAACAGCGGTTGCGGCGGGTGGTGCGCTTGCAGTCGACCGGGAGCAGTTTTCCGATCTGGTTACAAAAAAAATCCGGGAGAATCCCCACATTACCATTGTGGAAGAACAAGTCGAAACGCTCGATCCCTCTGTTCCCACCATTGTGGCGACCGGTCCGCTTACAAGCGGCGGGCTTGCGGACGAAATTGTCCGGCTGACCGGGCAGGCAGGCCTGAGCTTTTTTGATGCGGCAGCGCCGATTGTCACCGATGAGAGCATCGACCATTCTATTGTCTTTGCGGCGTCGCGCTATGAGCGGGGCGGGGAGGATGATTACCTCAACTGTCCGATGAACAAGGAAGAATACGAGGCGTTTTATGAGGCTCTCGTTTCAGCCGAGAGCGTTGAGCTGAAAAGCTTTGAAAAAGAGCATTTCCGGGTGTATGAGGGCTGTATGCCGGTTGAAGTAATGGCAAAGCGCGGCCCGGACACCATCCGGTTCGGTCCTTTAAAGCCGGTGGGATTGCGCGATCCCCGCACCGGGCACCGTCCCTGGGCGGTGGTGCAGCTCCGGCGGGAAAATGCCGAGGGGACGCTTTACAATCTGGTCGGTTTCCAGACCAACCTCAAATGGGGAGAACAGAAACGGGTTTTCTCGATGATTCCGGGTTTGCAGAATGCCGAGTTTGTCCGTTATGGTGTCATGCACCGCAACACTTTCCTCGATTCGCCGCGGCTGCTCGACCGGGAATTCCGGCTCAAAAGTGCGCCGAACCTCCGCTTCGCGGGGCAGATGACTGGGGTAGAAGGCTATGTGGAGTCGGCGGCGAGCGGGTTGCTGGCCGGGCATCATCTGGCAAGGGAATTGCTGGGACTGGCGCCGCTGGTGCTGCCAGATGAAACGATGCTGGGCGCGCTGACCGGTCATGTAGTCAATGAAACCGGCGATTTCCAGCCGATGGGCGCCAATATGGGCATTCTGCCGCCGCTGGAAGAGAAGATTCGGGACAAAAAGCTGCGGTATCGGACATTGGCGGAACGGAGTGTTGCCGCCTTGCAGCAAACACTGGACATGCTGGAGTTTCCGGCGGAATAAAAGGAGTGTGGCAAAATGAAAATCGTAGTAGACGGCTTCGGCGGGGATCACGCGCCGCTGGCGGTATTGCAGGGATGTGAAATGGCGGTCAAGGCTTACGGTGTCGATCTGATTGTAACCGGCGATGAGCAGATTCTCCGCAAAACTGCGGAAGAAAACGGCATTTCGCTCGATCATATCGAGCTATTCCACGCTCCGGATGTCATGACAATGGAGGATGAGCCGACCGCGATTCTCAAAGAGAAGGCGAACTGTTCGATGGCGGCGGCTTTTCAACTGGTCAAGGAGGGCAAGGGCGATGCCTTTGTCAGCGGCGGCAACACCGGCGCCATCGTGGTAGGCGCGACTTTCCTTCTGAAACGGATGAAAGGGGTCAAGCGGGCAGCGCTCGCTTCGATCATCCCGACTGCAAACGGGCGGTATCTGCTGCTTGACTGCGGCGCCAACGTCGAGTGCCGGCCCGAAATCCTCACCCAGTTTGGGGTGATGGGTAGCCTTTATATGCAGAAAGTGATGCAGGTTGCCAACCCGAAAGTCGGACTCATCAACATCGGTGCCGAGGAAACCAAGGGCGGCGAATTGCAGATTGCGGCGCTTGCCCAGATGAAACAGGCTCCGATCTGCTTTACCGGCAATGTGGAGGCGCGGGAACTGCCCAAAGGGGCGGTGGACGTTGCGGTAGCCGATGGTTTTACTGGCAATATCGTTCTCAAACTGACCGAAGGGATGGGCTCGCTGATGTCCACCAAGCTAAAAGAGATTTTCGGCGGCACGGTGGGCAAGCTGGCCGGTGCGATGGTTTTGGGCAAGATCAAAGCCCTCAAAAAGGCGATGGACTATACCGAAACCGGCGGCGCGCCGCTGCTGGGCATTTCCAGTCCGGTCATCAAGGCACACGGAAGCTCCAATCCGAAAGCGTTTATGAACGCGATCCGGCAGGCGCGGGATTTCACCCAGGCAAATCTGACCGCCGAGATCGAGGGGGCACTCCGGTCGATGAAAGCCGAAACAACGGAATAATTGATACAAATTGTATATTAGCCGCAGATTATACGAAAATGCGGCTTTTGATGCTCCCGGAAACACGGTTTCCCGGGGCATGAGAAGCGGCAGGAAAGGAATTTTTATGATTTCAGAAGAAAAATTGCAGGAGCTGCAGCAAAAGATTCATTACACATTCCGGAACGAACATCTGCTGATTCAGGCGCTGACTCACTCTTCTTATGCGAATGAGGGCAAAAAACACGGGAAAAACAACGAGCGCCTGGAATTTTTGGGGGACTCGGTGCTGTCGGTCATTGTGGCGCGGTATCTGTTCCTGACCTATAAAGATCTGCCGGAAGGGGAACTCACCAAGCTGCGGGCGAGCCTTGTTTGTGAAAAGGCGCTCGATGGATTTTCGGCGCAGTTTGGGTTAGGGGAATACCTGCTTCTGGGCAAGGGCGAAGAGATGACAGGTGGACGGGAACGTCCTTCGATTCTTGCCGATGCTTTTGAGGCGGTTCTGGCTGCGATTTATCTGGACGGCGGTTATGAGGCGGCGCAGAAATTTGTACTGGGCTTCATTCCCAAAGATCTGGATATCAAACATCCCAATAAAATTTCCGATTATAAAACAGTTTTGCAGGAAATTATCCAGCAGAACCGCGAAGAGCGGATCGAATATGTGCTGGTCGACGAACAGGGACCGGACCACGCCAAGGTTTTCACGGCGGAAGTGCTCCTGAATACCAATGTCATCGGCAAAGGTGTGGGCAGCTCCAAAAAACAGGCTGAGCAAAACGCCGCCAAAGAAGCGCTTGCGCTGATGGGCTATACCGAGGTGTAAGATGCCGGTTCACGCCAACATTGCTTTTTTTATTCCGCATCTCGGCTGTCCCAACCGCTGCTCTTTTTGCAGCCAGCGGACCATTTCGGGGGAGCAGGCCGCCATTTCGCCGGATGAGGTGAGCAGACAGCTGCAAGAGGCGTTTCGCCGGGAGCTGAATCCCGAAACCACCGAGATCGCTTTTTTTGGCGGGAGCTTTACCTGCATTCCCCGGCACAAGATGGTTGCCTATCTTGAAGCGGCAGCGCCGTTTGTGCGTGCTGGAAAGTGTAAAGGAATTCGGCTTTCCACCCGTCCGGACGGCATCAGCGGGGAAATTCTCGATCTGCTGGCCGAGTTAGGCGTTTCTGCCATCGAACTGGGGGCGCAGAGCATGGATGACGCGGTCCTTTCCCGGAATCTCCGGGGGCACACCGCCGATGATGTGCGGCAGGCTTCCGCTCTCATCCGGAACTATCCGGGGCAGCCTTTTTCGCTGGGCTTGCAGGTGATGACCGGCCTTTGGGGAGAAGACGAAAAGAGCCGGGTGCTGACCGAACAGGCGGTGCGGGAAATTCACCCCGACACGCTGCGGATCTATCCGACCGTGGTGCTCCGGGGGACGATGCTGGCGGAAAAGCTCCAATCGGGCGAATATCAGCCGCCGGGATTGGACGAAACGGTGGAATTTCTGGCGCCGATGCTCCGGCGGTATGAACAGGCCGGCACTCGGGTAATCCGGGTGGGGCTGCACGCTTCGGAGGAAATCGAAACGCAGATGCTCGGCGGAGCCTATCACCCCGCGATGCGGGAGCTGTGCGAAGCGGAGCTGTTCCGGCAGGAGATG
This sequence comes from uncultured Clostridia bacterium, assembly GCA_944382875.1. GTDB lineage: Bacteria > Bacillota > Clostridia > Oscillospirales > Ruminococcaceae > Merdivicinus. Next base: position 129,427 of record CALWNQ010000003.1, on the reverse strand, counting down.
GAACGGCAGCTTGCCGCTTTTCCCAAAGGCAGTTTGATTCTGCGGGTACATTCCAAATCCTGCTCCAAAGCGGCGGGGCAGAAAAGAAGCAATCTCCGCTGGGCGGAGGAACGGGGGTACTTTCTCCGGATTGTGCAGGACGAAAGCATGAATCCGCACGAAATTATGATACAATCCGTATAATTATGTCGATAGAATACAAAACTGAGCGGAAAGGATTGGGATATGTTTTTAAAATCACTGGAAATGCAGGGCTTTAAGTCCTTTCCCGACAAAACAGTGGTGCGGTTCAATCGGGGCTTGACCGCGATTGTGGGGCCGAACGGCAGCGGCAAGAGCAACCTGAGCGATGCGATGCGTTGGGTGCTGGGCGAACAGTCGAGCAAAACACTCCGCGGTGAAAAGATGGAGGACGTCATCTTCCTTGGAACCGCAAACCGCAAACCGCAGGGATTTGCCGCCGTATCGCTCACCTTTGACAACGCCGACCGCTTTCTGGCAGTCGATGCCGATGAGGTGACTGTTACCCGGCGGTATTACCGCTCCGGCGAGAGTGAATACCAGATTAACGGCGCCGATGTCCGCTTGAAAGACATCAACGAACTGTTTATGGATACCGGTCTGGGGCGGGACGGCTATTCGATGATCGGACAAGGTAAAATTGCCGAGATCGTCAGCGCCCGTTCCTCTCAGCGCCGCGAAATTTTTGAAGAAGCGGCCGGAATCTCCAAATATCGCTACCGAAAGGCCGAAGCGGAGCGCAAACTCTCTGCCGCCGAGGAAAATCTGGTGCGGCTATACGATATTCTTTCGGAATTGGAAGGAAGAGTGGAGCCGCTGCGCATTCAGTCGGAAAAGGCGCAGCAGTTTTTATCCCTTTCGGCTGAAAAAAAGACACTGGAAGTGTCGCTCTGGATGATTTCACTGGAAAAGTTCCAGCAGGCGCTCAAAGAGCAACAAAATAAGTACCTGATTGCCAAAGGGGACGACGAGCAGCTTGCCCGGCGCATTGAGCGGACTGAGGAGAAAATCGCGGAAGCTTATGCCCGAATGCAGTCCTGTCTGACCGGCAGCGAGGAGTGCCGGACACTGCGGCAGAACCTCCTCGACCGAATTTCCGAACTGCGGCAGGAGGAAGCGGTCCACCGCAACGATATTGCTCACCACGAGGAAAACATTGGACGGCTGGAGCAGGAGCTCCGGCTGATGGATGCCGACGAAACCCGGCGCAAAGAGGAAATCGCCGCGCTGGATTCCCAGAAAACCGAGTCCATTCGGACGGCGGAGGAGCTCAAAAAGCGGATCGAAGAGAGCCGCGATAAGCTTGCCGGCCTTTCGGAGCAGCAGGACGCCTTTGCTTCCCGGATGGAGGAAACCAACCGGCGCGCCAACCAGATTGCGCTGGACATTTCCCGCAACAACATGATCGTCCTCACCCAGCAGAACGCGGCAGCCGAGGAAGAAAACCGCCTGACTTCCATGGAGGAGGAAATCGCCCGGTTGGCGCAGCGGATTGAATCCGAAGCGGAAACGATGGACGGGATTGCTGGGCTGCTCGCCGAGATCGCCGACCGGCAGGCTGCGCTGGAAAATGAAGCCAAAGGCTATGAGCTCAAACGGACTTCCCGGCAGCAAAAATACCAGCAGGCCCAGCAATCGCAGCAGCAGATTGAGCTGGAAATCCGGGAGAAGCAGCAGAAAGCGCGGCTTTTGCAGGATCTGGAACAGAATATGGAAGGCTTCCAGTACAGCGTTAAAGCCGTGATGAAAGCGGCGCGCAACGGCGTGCTGCGGGGCGTTCTGGGAACGGTGGCGCAGCTGGTCAGCGTCAAGCCCGCCTATTCCACCGCACTGGAAACAGCACTCGGCGGTGCTTTGCAGGATATTGTGGTAGAGGATGCCGCTTCGGCAAAAGCGGGAATCCGCCATCTGGCCGGACAGCGGGCCGGCCGTGCGACCTTTCTTCCCGTCAGTGAAATCCGGGGCGGCAATGTCCTCCGGGAACCGGGGCTAGAACAGGAAGCCGGATTTGTGGCGCCTGCTTCCGAACTGGTGGAGTATGACCCCAAGTATGAAGGCATTGTCCGGTTTCTGCTCGGACGGATTGCGGTGGCCGAGGATTTGGACGCCGCGTCGGCGATTGCCAAACGATATGGCTACAAATTCCGGGTGGTGACGCTCGATGGCCAGCAGGTCAATGTGGGCGGCAGCTTTACCGGTGGTTCCGCCGCCAAGAACCAGGGAATTCTCAGCCGCCGGGGGGAAATTTCCTCTTTGAAAGAAGAAGCGGACGCCCTTTTGGAGAAAAAGCAGCAGGCGGAACGCCGTACCGAGGAACTCCGGCAGGAGATTGCCGGACTGGATGCCCAGATTGCGGGAATCCGCGCCGAGCAGCAGACTGCGCGGGAAGATCAGATCCGGTTTGAAGGGGAACGCAGCCGGTACGAACAGAACCGGGAGCAGCTCTCCCAGCGCCGGAAAGAGCTGGACCGCCAGAAGGAGCAGAGTCTCCGCAAAGCATCCGAGAACCGGGAGGAAGCGGACAAAGCCAAAAAGGAACTGGAACGGCTGGATGCGGAAGCCGCTGCGGTGCGGGAGGAGCTTCGCCAGTTCCAGGGCAGCCGTGATACCCTTTCGGAACAGCGGAGTGCCTTGCTGGACGAAATTTCGGCACTGAGCCGGGAGGAAATCTCCGCCCAGAAAGACACCGAGAATTTTGTCCGGCGGATTGCCGAGCTGGAAGACGTTCAGCAGACCGGCGACTCCCAGCGAAACCGCATCAAAGCGGATCTGGAACGGCTGCGCGGCCTTTGTAAAACCTTGTCCGGCGAGATGGACGACATGAAGGAAGAGGCCGAAAACGCAGCCAAAAAGGCGGAAGAATATGAGCAAAAGGGCAAGGAGCTGATTGCACTCCGGCAGCAGATTGAGGGGGAAACCACCGCGCTGCGCCAGGAGGAACGGGAAATCTCCGCCCAGAAGGAAAAAACGGCCGGGGAGCTTGCCCGGCTCGATGAACAGAAGCTTGCGGTGCAGAAAGACTACGACCAGATTATCCGCAGGCTGATGGATGAGTATGAAATCACCCGTTCCGAAGCGCAGGAGCTGGCGGTTCCGCTGGAAGATCCCGCTGCGGCACAACAGCAGCTTGCTTCCCTCAAAAACCGCATCCGGAACCTTGGAAGCGTCAATCTGGGCGCCATTGAGGAATACCGTGAAGTTTCGGAGCGGTATGGCTTTTTGAAAGCACAGGTGGAGGATGCGGCTTCGTCCAAAGCGGAGCTGGAAAAGCTAATTCGGCAGCTCACCGCCGATATGGAGCGGATGTTTACCGAGAGTTTTGAGCAGATCAACCGGCATTTCGGGAAAATCTTCACTGAGCTGTTCGGCGGCGGTAAGGCGCAGCTTTCGTTGACCGATCCAAACGATGTGTTAAGCTCTGGTGTGGAGATTTCGGTCCAGCCGCCTGGCAAGATCATCAAAAATCTCGAAGCCCTTTCGGGTGGTGAGCAGTCCTTTGTGGCGATTGCGATCTATTTTGCCATTTTAAAGGTGCGGCCGGCGCCATTCTGCGTACTGGACGAGATTGAAGCGGCGCTCGACGACGTCAATGTCGTCAAATACGCGGGATTTTTGCGGATGATGAGCGATAAAACCCAGTTTATTCTTATCACCCACCGCCGCGGCTCGATGGAGGAAGCCGATGTCCTCTATGGTGTGACCATGCAGGAACAGGGTGTTTCCAAACTGCTGGAACTGAATGTGAGTGAAATTTCCGCCAAAATGGCGGAGCTGGAAGAACCATCCCGGTAAGGAGGAAAACGATGGGATTTTTTGATAAGATCAAACAGGGGCTCCAAAAGACCAAAGATGCCATGATGAAGCAGGTGGAAACGGTGATCCACTCGTTCACCAAGGTGGACGACGAATTTTTGGAGGAGCTGGAAGAAACGCTCATCATGTCGGATATGGGAGCGGCAACTTCGGCCGACATCTGCGAACGGCTGCGCGCCGAAATCAAACGGACCGGTAAAAACGACACTTCGGAAGTTAAGGCGATGCTCAAATCGATTATTGCCGACATGCTTCGGGAGGAAAAGCCGTTCAAGCTGGAAACCAAACCGTCGATTGTCTTTGTCATCGGCGTCAATGGGGCAGGTAAAACCACCACCATTGGCAAGATGGCGGCCAACTACAAGGCACAGGGCAAAAAGGTGCTGGTCGCGGCGGCAGATACCTTCCGGGCTGCGGCGATTGACCAGTTGGAAATCTGGACACAGCAGAGCGGTGTGGATATTGTCAAGCATCAGGAGGGCGCCGACCCGGCAGCGGTTGTGTATGATTCGATCGATGCGGCCTTTGCGCGGGATGTCGACATTCTGCTCATCGATACGGCCGGACGGCTTCACAACAAGAAAAACCTGATGGCCGAGCTTGGAAAAATGTTCCGGATTGTCAGCCAGAAAGCGGAAGGCTGCGATGTGGAGGTGCTGCTCGTCCTGGATGCCACCACCGGACAGAACGCGGTCAACCAGGCGGAGCAGTTCATGGAAGCGGCCAACATCACCGGCATCGTTCTCACCAAACTGGACGGCACTGCCAAAGGCGGCATCGTAGTTTCGATCAAGAACCAGCTTGGGTTGCCGGTCCGGTTTGTCGGTGTGGGTGAGAAGATCGACGATTTGCAGGAATTTGTGCCGGAGGATTTTGTCGAAGCGTTGTTTGAGTAATTCAACGAACTATTTTTTATGTAAGCATTGTGAAATGGCTAAAATTCTGGGAAACAGCAGTGTTCAAAATTTATTGCAGGTTATTCGTGCTGTCACTTTATATGTGAAAAATTTCTTTTTTCTGTAATTTTTAAGAGCGCAAATAGGAGAGCGCCTCTAGCGAAAGGAGCATCAATATATGAGCATTATTCAATCACATGATGTAACATTATATGGCGGAAATGATGAGTATAAGATTATATTGCGCCCTCTTTCTGATGAGTATTTGCCATATCTGTATAAATGGAATTCCGATCCCGAGGTGTTATATTGGGTCGAAGGAGAAGATGTTGAAAGCTATCCTCCGGAAGTGGTCCACCAAATTTACGGAGGAATATCCCAAAACAATCCGTGCTTTATCGTTGAGGTGAACGACGAGATTATAGGAGAATGCTGGCTGCAAAAAATGAATCTTCCGAAAATTCGAGAGATTTATGCCGATGATGTCGATGTAAGAAGAATTGATATGTCGATTGGCGAAAAAAAATATTGGGGGAAAGGGATTGGAACGCTTTTTGTTGGAATGTTGGTGAAATACGCTTTTGAATGCGAACATGTAGATGTTTTACATTGTTTATGTGAAGATTATAATATTCGTTCAAGGCGTGTCTGGGAAAAAAATGGATTTACACTTATTTTGACAGAAAAAATTCCGCAACCCAATAAAGGAAAGCTGCAATATCATTGGAGGCTAACAAAGAATGAATATTACAGGCACCAAGGCTAGAATTCTGAAAATTATAGGGGTAATTTCCGGGATTCTCGCTGTGATCTGGGCGATATTGTTCTGGGGGCCGTGGTTGGCAGCCTGGTGGACTATGAATGTGGTACCGCCAATCGATTCACTGGGAATCATCGGCGGTGCGGACGGTCCGACTGTGGTTTCTGTGACGACAGCCGTTGTCCTCACTGGAAATATATGGGGACAAATCTTTTATTGGGTGGAAATGGCAATGCCGCTGATACTGGCAGCGGTATCAGCTACCTGTTTTATCTGGCGGAAAAAGATTCTGAAAAAAGGGGAATAATAATGGAAATTATCATCGCCACCGGCAATGCCGGCAAGGTGCGGGAGTTTAAACGAATGCTGGAACCGCTCGGCTACACCGTTTTTTCCCAGAAAGAAAAGGGAATCACAGTTGATGCTGAGGAAAACGGCGATACCTTTGCCGAAAACGCGCTTATCAAGGCGCGTGCCGTCTGGGAAGTTGCCCACACAGCTGTGATTGCGGACGACTCCGGTCTCTGCGTGGATGCGCTGGATGGACGGCCCGGCATTTATTCGGCGCGTTATGCAGGCGAAGACGCCACCGACGCCGACCGCAACCGCAAGCTTCTCTCCGAGCTAGAAGGAGTTACCAACCGTGCGGCACATTTTACCTGTGCGATCGCGTATGTGGATGAAACCGGTAAAGCGCGGGTATTCGAGGGAATCTGTCCCGGCACAATCGGACTGGAACCCAGAGGAGAGGACGGTTTTGGCTACGATCCGCTTTTTTACTGCGGGGATAAGACCTTTGGAGAGATGTCGGCGGAGGAGAAGGACGCGGTCAGCCATCGCGGCCGCGCCAACCGGATGCTGGAAGAATTTTTAAAACACAACAGATAAGGAGAAAACTATGTTAAACAGCAAACAGCGCGCAAAACTGCGCGGTATGGCCAATACACTGGACACCATTCTGCAGATCGGCAAGGGTGGTATCAATGACAATGTGATCAAACAGGTGTCGGATGCGCTGCTCGCCCGGGAACTTATCAAAATCCGGGTTCTGGACAACAGCCTGTATACCGCAAAAGAAGCGGCTGCCGAGATTGCCTCTGCAGTGGGCTGTGATGTGGTACAGGTTGTGGGCACCCGCATCACCCTGTATATGCCTAATCCGGAGGAGCCGGTGATCCAACTCGACTGATTCCCAAAAACAAGGGGGCTTATTCATGGAGCATTTCTGTCTGTACGGCGGTACTTTCAACCCAATTCACAACGGACATCTGCATCTTATCCGGGAGGCGGCGCGTCTGCTGGAATTTGACCGTTTGCTTTTAATTCCCACCAATATCCCGCCGCACAAGGCTGCCGCCGATCTCGCTTCCAACCGTGACCGGCTGGAAATGGCGAGGCTCGCCGTTGCCGGGATGGAGAATGTATGGGTAAGCGACATTGAACAGCGCGCCAAAGGCAAAAGCTTTACCGTGCTGACGCTGGAACGGCTGCGGTATCTCTTTCCGGATACCCGGTTTACGCTGCTGATGGGGACGGATATGCTCTGCACCTTTGACAAATGGTACCGCTGGAAGGATATCCTTCAAATGGCGGATCTGGCGGCATTTGCAAGGAATGATGGTGAGCAGGCTCTTCTGGAACGGAAAGCGGCAGAACTGGGAAAAGCCCGTGTGATTCGAGTAGAGCCTTTGCCGCTTTCTTCCACTATGGTTCGGGAAAAGCTGCGGAACGGGGAGGATGTGTCGGCGCTGCTGCCGCCAGCGGTACTTTCCTATATTCAGGAAAAGGGGTTATATGTCAAATGAAAACCAATTACCCGGAATACGCCCAGCTTTTGGAAACAAGGCTGACACCAAAACGGTATAAACATTCGCTCAATGTGATGGAACGTGCGGTAGAACTGGCCCGTATCCACGGGGCGGATACAGATAAGGCAGAGCTTGCTGGGCTTGTTCATGATATCGAAAAAAATACGACACCAAAAATTTTGTTGCAAACGATCGAAAAGTCTGGTATACTTTTATCGGATGCTGACTTATTTTCTCCGCAGCTCTGGCATGCGACAGCGGGATTTTTATATGCCCGGGATGTATTACATATCGCAGATCCGGACGTCCTTAACGCTATTCGGTATCATACGACTGGACGAGCAGATATGTCGTTGTTGGAAAAGGTGGTTTACCTTGCGGATCTGACTTCGGCGGACCGCGAGTACAGTGACGTCCGGGAGATGCGGAATCTGGCGGATGTTGATTTGGATGCGGCGATGTTTTATGATATGCAGTATATTATCGGAGATTTGGTGAAACATGGAAAATTACTGCATCCGGATACTCTGGCCTGTTATCATCAGATTGCGCTGGAACGGGCGCGCAGAGCGGAACGGTAGTGCAATCGGGAAAGGTGGAGCGAATCAATGGCAAAAAATAAAGGAAAAAAACGCAGGCTTTCAGTGCTGGACCGTGTGCTGCTGGTGATATCTGTCGTTTTAATTGCGGTTTCCGGCGGGGTAATCGGTTATGTATCACTGATGAACTGGTCACCGCTGCCGGAAGTGGACGAATCCGGCAATGCTGTCAGTATTGACGAAGCAATCCAAACTACTGAAGAAAATCGAGGCAAGGTAACCAATTTTCTGATTACAGGGATTGATTACAACACGATTGATGCGTCGGCTGGCACCGCACGCGGCAAGCTCACCGACGTTATCATGGTCGCACAGCTCAACCTGGAAACCGGTGAAGTGAATATTCTTCAAATTCCGCGAGATACCTATGTTGGGACTGATGTTTCTTCCACCGGGAAGATCAATGCCGTTTATGGTAAGAGCGGGATGGAAGGATTGGCACAGGTAATATATGACCGTTTTAAATTGCCGGTTGACCATTATGTCAATGTAATTATGGATGGGTTTATCCGCATTGTTGATGCGGTTGGTGGTGTGGAAATTGATGTACAGGAAAGCTTCACACTGGAAGGTTATACTTTTAAGCCAGGATTGCAGACCTTGAACGGTATTCAGGCCGAAAAGTTTGTACGCGAACGCCACAGTCGACCTGGCTCCGATATTGGAAGAATGAATGCGCAGCGGCAATTCCTCTCCGCTATGTTTAAAAAATTCAAATCCCTTTCTTTGGATCAAATCACATCGTTGGTGCCGGTTGTAATGGAAGAAGTGACGACCGACTTGAATGTAAAAACTGTTTTGAGCCTGGCGCAGGTTGCGCTCAAGATCAATGAAGATGATATTCATTTTTACACAGTGCCTGGGGAAGGTTGTTATGCGCCGAACGGTCAGTCTGTATGGAGTGTCCATTTGGAACCGTTGGTGGAAATTTTAAATGAAAACTTCCATCCGTTTGATGATCCGGTTTCGATTTCTGAATTGAATCTGGTGGAATTGCAGAATACGACGGATGTTTATGACGACAATAATTCTACTGTCGGGGATATTTTGAACGGAAATGAAGAGTAAGGAGGAAACAGATGAACGCAAAAGAGCTGATGGAAACAGCTGTCAAAGTATTGGATAGTAAAAAAGCGCGGGATATCCGGGTGCTTCGTGTGGGAGACTTGACCATTTTGGGCGAGTATTTTGTGATTGCCACCGGTAGCAGCTCTACCCAGGTTAAGATGCTCGCCGATGAGGTTGAGTATCAGCTTTCCCAGAAAGGCGTGGAGCCGCACAATGTGGAAGGATACAAGAGTGAAAACTGGATCATTCTGGATTATTCCGATGTAATTGTCCATGTTTTTTATGAGGAAACCCGTGATTTCTATGGTCTGGAGCGACTGTGGGCGGACGGCGAAAAGGTGGATATCTCCCATCTCCTCACCAAATAAAAACCAAAACCGGCTGGGATTCCAGCCGGTTTTTTGTATCAATCGTGATGGTTTTCTTTGATTAAGCCGGAGCGGTAAGCTTCGAGCAGCAGCTTCAGATCGGCAATTTCCTCCCGGATTCGGGCACCATCGTCGGTGTCGGCAATCTTAATGCGGGATTCTCGGGTTTCAAAAATCACCGAGGTGGAAAGGATGTCTTTGTTGTAGCGAATGGCGTCGTTTACGCCGGCAAACGGCTCGTGAGAAGTGATCCGGATGCCGTGGGAATTATAGATGAGCGTGTAGCCTGCGATGCCGGTTTTGGGCTGGTAGACTTTGCAAAATCCGCCATCGATGACAATCAAGCGCCCGTTTGCCTTGACGGGATTTTCACCGTCTTTGCTGCGGACTGGGACATGGCCGTTGATGATGTGGGAATACTCTCCAGTTAAGCCGAATTCCTTTAGAATCCGCACGCAGGTTTCTTCTTCGTTGTTGTGATGGTAATAGGGATTTTTGCCTTCTTCACAAAGCGTTTTGTCTCCGATCAGCATTCGTTCAAAGGTAGCCATTTTGTCGCGGCCAAAGAGAGGCGAGCTGCTTCCGCACCACAAAAACCATAGGAAATCCTTGCCTTTCTGCCGTTCGGGAGTATCCGGACGCGCGTAATACCCTTGACGAGCGAGCTCTTCGGTATAGTCGATAAAGGATTTTCCAGAGAGTATTTTGCCGTCCGCTTCAAATTTGGTAAAGGAACCGTCCTCATCCATCGGGATGCAGCCGTGAAACAGCAGATTTTGGTTACAGCAGAGGTACATGCCGCCTTTCGAGTAGAGGAATTTGACGTGGCGCTGGAGTTTTTCGCTTTGCTGGAATGAGAACCGGAGCTGGGACATCACTTCCGCTTCCTCTTCTGAGAGGCGATAGGGATTTTCCCGGTCGATGGTGGGAAAGTCGCAATCAAGGAGCTTATAGTCCTTTTCCCCGATACGTACGGTTCCTTTTTCAAAATCGATTTTATCAAGGAACAGGCGGTTTTCCATCCGGAAAGCCGGATTGCGGAGAATGGTCTGCCCTTCGAGTTTGAAGAGGATGATCGCGATGGCCTTGTGCATCCGCGCAACCTGTTCGAGGTCTTTGGGGTTATAGTGGCCTTCTTCCGGCACACGCGGCATAAAACACCGTAGGTTGGAATGGCGGTAGACTTCACTTGCAAAGAGGGCGAGTGGCCGCAGGCTGATGCCGTAGCCGGTTTCAATGACTTCCAGGTTGTTGTAGGTAATGCAGTTGTTGAGAACGTTGGCGATACAGGTCCGGCTGCCGGCAGCGGCGCCCATCCAGAGGATGTCGTGGTTGCCCCACTGGATATCCACACGATGGTGCTCCATCAGCGAGTCCATGATGATGTCCGGCCGCAGTCCTCGGTCGAAGATATCTCCTACAATATGCAAGCGGTCCACAATCAGCCGTTTGATGGTGTTGCAGACGGCGATGATAAACTCGTCCGCCCGGTCGATTTCAATGATGGTGGAGATGATGTGGCCATAGTACTGTTCTTTGTTCAGCGCATCATAATTGGTGTGGAGCAGTTCGTCGATGATGTGTTCATAACCTTTCGGCAACGCACGCCGCACCTTGGAACGGGTGTATTTGGATGCAACCAGCCGGCAGATCTCCATCAGCCGGTTTAGGGTGATTTTATACCACTCTTCCATTTCGGTGGGGGGGATTTCGGCCTTGATTTCTTTGAGTTTGGCTTCGGTATAGTAAATCAGGGTGGCAAGAACAGCACGTTCGCGGGAAGAGAGGGTGTTGGCAAACAGGATGTCCACCTTTTCCTTAATGGCGCCGGAAGCGTTGTTCAGAATGTGGAGAAAGGCTTCGTATTCGCCGTGGAGGTCGGACATAAAGTGTTCGGTCCCTTTTGGCAGATTGAGGTAGGCTTCCCGGTTGATAATCTCGGTTGCTGCTGTTTCAATAGAAGGATATTGATTGGAAAGCATCTGCAAATAGTGCAGGTTGTTCCGGATGGTTCCGGAAAGATCTTGATTTTCCATGAAGAACCGCCTTTCTGTCTGTTTTACGGCAGCAGCATCGAAGCTGCTGCCAGCATGGCTGAGGACCAGGCCCATTGCAGGTTAAATCCACCACAGTCACCATCGATGTCAAGTACCTCCCCGCAGGCATAGAACCCCGGAACCAGTCGGGATTCCATTGTTTGGGGATCAAATTCGGCAGTCATAGCGCCGCCCGCCGTCACCTGCGCATTGGTAAGACCAGTAGTGCCGGTCAATGGGATCCGCCAGCGTTTGAGCTGGGAAACCAGCCGACTCCGTTCCCGTGCTCCCAGGCTGGAACAGGGAAGGGAAAGCGGACCAATTTCTGCCGCTTTGAGTGCTGCCTGTGCGACGCGTTTGTGGGTAACTCCCAGCAGGTATTGCTCTAAGGGGCGCTCCGGATGGGAGGCGCAGAGGGCAGAACAAAGCTTTAATAGCTCTTCCGGTGTGAAGTCGGGGAACAGATCAAGCTGAATAGCCAAGTCGGGAGCTTTCTCAAACAGCAGCCGGGTGGCAATGCAGGAAAGCTGGAGGATTGGTGGCCCGGAAAGCCCATAATCGGTAAAAAGGATTTCCCCGGATTCGGTGCGGAATTTCTGTTTGCCGGAAAAGAGTGAGGCTGTGCCCTGTACTTTGATTCCGGAGAGGGGGCGGATGGTGGAGGTATCGGTTTTCAGCTGGACAATAGAGGGGAGGCAGGGTGTGACATGATGCCCTAGGCTTTGGAGTAGCCGGCATCCGCTGTCCGTTCCACCAAGTTTTGGAGAAGCAGGGCCGCCGGCTGCGATCAAGACCTTATCTGCCCAAATAGTTTCGCTGCCGTTGACAGTGATCAGAAATTTTCCATTTCTGGACTGGATGGCAGTTACCTCAGCTTCGCAGCGCGTTTGCACACCAAGTTTATCACACTCAAAGCGCAAAGCATCCAGTACCGATGAAGCTTGGAACGAACGGGGATATAATTTGCCATCCTCTTCCTGCATCACCAAACCAAGGCCTTGAAAAAAACGGAGCGTCTGTTTCAATCCATACCGGATAAAGGCAGGACGGGTAAATTCCGGCGAATGGCCGTGATAATTCTGTTCGGAAAAATAGCGGTTGGTTAAGTTGCAGCGTCCGTTGCCGGTTGCCAGTAGTTTTTTCCCTACTCTTGCACCCCTTTCCAACAGCAGGATGCGGGCATTTCCGCTTTGTGCCGCACAAACGGCGGCACAGAGTCCGGATGCACCGCCACCGATAATGATAATAGAATCTGCCATCCTGTTTCCCCCTTGTGATTACTCATCTTATTGTATCATAAAAAAGTAATTTCGTGAAGAGGAAAAACGTTTTGTAGGAGGAAGGCATGCAAAAATCAAAAATCATTATTATAGTAAAACTTTACAATTCAGGTAAAAAGAACCGGGCACATCCTAAAATAATACTATTTTTTTGTGTAAATTTGAAAATTTATGAAATATTATTAAAAATATGAAAAAGGGTTGCGACAGATTGGCAATTATGATACACTATTATTATGAAGTGCAGTCTGTATATATGGCAGACAGGAAAGGATTGGATAGAATGGCAATATCCGAAGATGGGATTATTACAATCCGAACACTGGGCGAATTTTCGCTCAGCTGTGGTACCAAACGGATTTCGGACGCCGATGGCCGCACCAAAAAAGTTTGGCTGCTGTTGGAATATCTGGTTACTAACCGCGGAAAGGATATTTCCATGGAACAGCTTGCGGAGGCTGTTTGGAACGATGAAGATGAAAGCAATAATCCGGGAAATGCACTAAAGAATTTGGTTTACCGTGCACGTACTGTTTTAAGGGAACTTTGCCCCGATTCTGCCACGGAATATATTATTTTTTCCCGAAATTCGTATCTTTGGAACCGGGAGCTACCCTGTCGTGTGGATGTTGAGGAATTTGAGGAATTTTGTGCAAAGGGGGCTGATCCCCATATTTCCCAGGATGAGCGGATCAAAGCCTATATGCAGGCGATTGAACTTTACCGTGGGGAATTTCTTCCCAAATCATCGTTTGTGGATTGGGTAATCAGCAAGAATGCCTATTATATGACTTTATATAGCAAGGCTGTAGAACAGGTTGTCAATATGCTGTTTGAACAGCAGCGTTATGAAGATGTAGTAACTGTCTGCGACCAGGCAGTGGTACTGTATCCTTATAATGAATCCGTACATTATGCTCTTTTACGGGCATTGATTGATTCGGGCCAACGCCGCAAGGCTATTTCCCACTACGAGTATATTTCCGATTTCTTTTATAAGAAGCTGGGCGTTACCCTTTCGGATCCGATTCGCGCTTTATATAAGGAAATGACCAGTGGGATGGAAATGATCGAAGCGGATATGGATTCCATTGAGAATGATCTGCGGGAATCGGAAAAGCCTACACAGGCTTATTACTGCGATTATGAAGTATTTAAGCAGATTTACCGCTTTCAGGCACGGTCTATTGCACGGACAGGCCAGTCCGTACATATCGGGCTGTTAACAGTTCGCAATATGAAAGGAGAAGTGCCGGATATACGACTGCTGCAGACATTAATGAATACACTGCGGGATGTTGTGGTGGAATGCTTGCGAAAAGGAGATGTGGTTTCCGCATACAGCACCAATCAGCTGGTGGTAATGCTGCCAATGACAACCTTTGAAAATGGAGAAATGGTACTTCGGAGGATTTTGACAGCATTTGTCCGCAAGCATCGGACACGTGATTGTTTTGTGGATACCAAACTGCGGGAGATCACTCCTTCCGCAGTATAAGGAAAAAGGCGGTATGAAAATGCCGTCTTTTTCTTTTGTTATCAGAAAAAATTGGTGCAATTTCTCAACAGGCATGATATAATGAAGATACAAATCAACGAAATGGGGAAGAGCTTGTGGATGGCAAGAAAAAGAGATGGGTTCCTCCTGCTTTGATTGCAGGCGGGACAGCAATTCTTTATTGGGGACTAACAAATTTTGATACGCTGCAAAAACTTTTGTTGACACTGCTGGGATTAGTGTCACCATTTTTGGTTGGGGGCTGTATTGCTTTTGTGCTGAATGTCCCAATGCGGGCCTTGGAACGCCTACTGTTTCGTCCGTCTAAAAAAACGGGTAAGGTTCGGCTTGCAAAGTTGAAACGACCGTTATGCCTGACTTTGAGTATTGTACTGGTTACGGTTGTACTGTCTTGTGTTGTATTTCCTCAGTTTGGAAATATTATCGTCACAATCCGGGATGCTGTACCTGTTTGGATTGCAGCTTTGCAAAAATGGGGAATGGGCATCATGGAAAAGTATCCCGAAGTTGGGCAATTTTTGCAACAGATCAATTGGGAGACCAACCTGCAGCAAATCAACTGGCAAGCCATGCTGGATAATGTGTGGAAATTCCTGCAGGAAGGTGCAGGTACGATGTTTGATTCCACTGTAAGTATTATAGGTTCCGTATTCAGCGGCGCTACAACGGCGTTTTTGGGGTTTATCTTTGCCTGCTACCTTCTGGCGCAAAAGGAACGACTCAGCAATCAATGCAAGCGCCTGCTTTACGCGCATATCAAACAGGAACGGGCAGATAGTGTTTTAAGGATAGCGTCGCTTGCCAATAAAACCTTTTCCAGCTTTATTACCGGACAGTGTGTGGAAGCTGTGATATTGGGCTGTATGTTTTGGGTAACAATGACAATATTCCAATTTCCGTATGCCGGTACAATATCTGTAATTATTGCTTTTACAGCTTTGATTCCTGTATTCGGCGCGTTTGTTGGAATGTTTTTGGGAATCCTTTTGATTCTGGTGGTAAATCCAATCCAGGCACTTTGGTTTATTGTGTTGTTCCAGGTTTTGCAGCAGTTGGAAGGCAACCTGATTTATCCGCGAGTAGTGGGTTCTTCTGTCGGCCTTCCCGGAATCTGGGTTTTGGTAGCAGTGACGATTGGGGGCAGTGCGTTTGGTGTGCTGGGCATGCTGTTTATGGTACCGCTTGCGTCTGTGATCTATACATTGGTGCGGGAACATACTGCGAAACAGCTGGAAAAACGTAATGTTCCTCCAGAAAAATATCAGACTTCGGCTCAATAGAAAGGATTTTCCATGAAAAAGATTATGCAGCTTATTTTTCACCGCGCTGTGATTGGAGCGGTGCTGATGCTTGTGCAGCTGGCTGTTCTGATTTTAATGATGATTGAATTTGAAAGGTATTTGGTTTATTTTTATGGCATCTGTGTTGTTATCAGCGCGTGTGTAACCTTGTATATTATCAACAATCGCAGCAATCCGGCTTATAAAATAGCGTGGCTGATTCCAATCCTGTTGCTTCCACTGTTTGGCGGCGTTTTATACCTGCTGTTTGGACGGGTAAAGATGAGCAGACGCCAGAAGCGAAAAATGGCGGGGATTACTGCCGATGTTTCCAAAACTATCCAACAGCATTCTCAGGTTTTTGAAAAGATTCAGCGGGAAAATATTGTGGCAGGGAGACAGTCGCAATATTTACGGGATTATGCGTTTGCACTTCCGTACGATCACACATCGGTGGAGTATCTTCCTCTTGGAGAGGTCAAGTTTGAGCGGATGCTGCAGGAGCTGAAAGCGGCAAAACGCTTTATATTTATGGAGTATTTTATAATCCAGGAAGGGAAAATGTGGAATACCATTCTGGAGATATTGGAACAGAAGATAAAAGAGGGTGTGGATGTCCGTCTCATTTACGATGATTTTGGGTGCCTACTGACTTTGCCTAAAAATTACAATCATATCCTGGAAAAGAAAGGAATCAAATGCTGTGTGTTCAATCCATTTATTCCGGTTTTGTCTTTGAAATTCAACAACCGGGATCACAGAAAAATCTGTGTGATAGATGGGTGGGTTGGATTTACGGGTGGTATTAACCTTGCAGATGAATACATCAATGCTTATGAAAAGCACGGGCATTGGAAAGATACCGCCGTGATGCTAAAAGGGCCCGGTGTTTGGGGGCTAACCCTAATGTTTCTGCCGTTGTGGGACCATTTGCGGCATGAACATTCCGATCGTTCTCTTTTTCAGCCGGATACAATCGAACATCCGCCTGTGGATGGAGATGGTTTTGTTCAACCGTATACGGACAGTCCAATGGATGAGGAACATGTGGGGGAAACGGTGTACCTCAACCTGATTTCCAAAGCGGAACGGTATGTATATATCACGAGCCCCTATCTGATTATCAGCAACGAAATGATTACTGCTTTGACCAATGCCGCCAAATGCGGTGTGGATGTGCGGATTATTACGCCGCATATCGCGGACAAGTGGTATGTACATGCAGTAAGCCGGGCGCATTATCAAGTTCTGGTGGAAGCCGGTGTAAAAATTTATGAATATACACCTGGATTTATCCATGCCAAAAGTTTTCTGGTGGATGACCTTTACGGTACAGTGGGAAGTGTGAACATGGATTACCGAAGCCTGTATCTCCATTACGAGTGCGGCGTCTGGATGTATCGCACGCCATGCCTGGCTGATATCAAAGCGGATTTTCTCAAGACGTTGGAGGTCAGCGGAGAGGTCACTCTGGAGCAGTGCAAAGCGGTCAGCTGGCCGGTTCGGATTGGACGATCGATTCTGCGCGTATTTGGCCCGATGATGTAAACAAAAACAGCCACTGGTTTTTCCAGTGGCTGTTTTTTATGATAGAAGTTTATTTTCGCGGAATTCCGGTGCAGTCAACACCGGTTTTCTTTTCATACAGCTCCTTTGCCTGGGCGTAGGACTTGTAGCCGCCGCTCAGGTTGTAGACATCAAAGCCGTGCTGCATGAGGATGCGGCTGGCGATGTGGCCGCGCAGTCCCACCTGGCAGAACTCGTAAACAGTCTTGCCGGCGGGGATTTCGTCCAGACGGTTCCGCAGCTCGTCGAGCGGAATGTTGACAGCGCCGGGGATGCTGCCCTGCGCAAATTCCATCGGGGTGCGGGCGTCGAGGAGGAAGTCGGTTTCGGGGTTCAGATTGGCCAGATCTTCGCAGTAAAAGACCTTCATATCGCCGCGGAGGATGTTGGCGGCAGTGAAGCCGGCCATATTGACCGGATCTTTGGCCGAAGAATAAGGCGGCGCGTAGCAGAGCTCCATGTCTTCGAGGTCATAGACCGTTCCGCCCAGCCGGATGACAGCTGCGATGACGTCGATCCGCTTGTCGACGCCGTCCTCACCGGCGCACTGTGCGCCAAGGACCTTGCCGTCCGGAGCGAAGAGAAGCTTCAAGGTCATCTGCTTGCCGCCGGGATAGTAGCTTGCGTGGCTTGCGGGATGGACATAGGTTTTGAGGAACGGAATTCCGGCCGCTTTGAGCTGTTTTTCGTTCAATCCGGTCGAAGCGGCGGTCAGTTCGAACACTTTGAGGATCGAGCTGCCCTGGACATCGCGGGTGTGGGAGGGAGTACGTCCGACGATGCTTTCGGCAACGGCGCGGCCCTGCCGGTTGGCCGGTCCCGCCAGCGGGAGCAGCGTGTCGGCTCCGGTCAGACGGCTGCGGACCTGGATGGCGTCGCCCACCGCGTAGATGTCGGGGTCAGAGGTCTGGAACAAATCGTTGACGGCAATCGAGCCGCCCAGTCCCAGCTCCAGTCCAGCCGCTGCGGCCAGCCCGCTGTCCGGGGTGACACCGATGCAGAGGATGACGAGGTCGGCCTCTTCGGCTTCCGCATCCTTACAGAGGACGCGCAGCCCGCTGCCGTTTGGTTCAAAGCCGGTCACGGCGGTGCCGAGCCGGAGGTTCACGCCGTGGGCGCGGATGGTCTTGTGCAGGATGGCGGCCATTTCGGGATCAAAGGGAGGCAGCACCTGCGGCAGGTATTCGATGAGGGTGACGGTCAGGCCCCGGTCGGTCAGGTTTTCGGCCATTTCAACGCCGATGAATCCGCCGCCCACTACAACGGCCTTTTTGGCGCAGGTTTCGCGGATATAGTCGTCGACGGCGCAGGTGTCGGGGACGTTGCGGATGGTAAAGATGCCCTTGGAATCCACGCCGGGCCAGTTCGGCTTTTTGGGCGAAGCGCCGGGCGAGAGGATCAGCTTGTCATAAGATTCGGTGTAGGTCTTTTCGGGGGTGACAACGGTGACCGTTTTGGCCGCGCGGTCGATGGCGGTCACTTCGCTCTCGGTGCGGACGTCCACACAGAACCGTTTGCGCAGCAGCTCCGGTTTGGTGACCAAAAGGTTTTCGCGGCTCTGGATGGTGCCGCCGATATAGTAGGGGAGGCCGCAGTTTGCATAGGAGATGAACGGGCCTTTTTCAAAGAGGATGATTTCGGCGTTTTCGTCCAGTCTGCGGAGCCGGGTTGCAGCGCCGGCGCCGCCGGCGACACCGCCCACGATGAGAACTTTCATATGCAATCCTTCTTTCGTGAAAAAATCGGGTGTTTGTGGTAACCATATCTTTATTTTATCACAGAAAGAGGGAAAAATCTGTATCTTTTGTCACAGTTTTGCGGGATTTTTACCGGCAGAACTCCCGGAGCTGTTCCGGTTCCAGCACCGTTACCTTGCCGTGACCGATGGAAACCACACCGCGCCGTTTGAGCTCTCCCATCAGCCGGGAAACGACTTCCCGTACCGTGCCGAGCTCGGCGGCCATCTGTTCGTGGGTGATCGAAACGGTGGCAGCTTTGCCGCCGCACATCCGGTAGAGGGCGTTGGCGAGCCGCCGGTCGATGCTCGAAAAGGCGAGCTGTTCCAGCACCGAGATGGTGGAGCCGAGCCGCTCGTACAAAATCCCGATGACATAATCCTTCCAGGCGGGATCGTCGGCCAGGATCTCAAAGTAATCGGCGTCCGAAAGGGTGAGCAGCTCGGTCGGCTCCTGCGCCGCTGCCTGGATGCAGATCCCCTTTTCGGCCAGCCCGCAGGCCATCCGGATGATGCAGGCGTCCCCTTTTTCAGCCCGGAAGAGGGTGATTTCGCGGCCGGTTTCGCTCACCCGGAAGATGCGGAGGGCGCCGCTCAGCACAAACGGCACCGTCTGGCAGGGGCCGTTTTCGTTGAGCGGTTCGCCGTCCTTCATGGCGCGGTACTGCATTCGTTCCGCGAGCGCCGCCCGGCGTTCGGGGCTGATGCGGCAGAGGACGGGGAAGACTGTCTCCATCTTGGTCATATCGATCATAAATTATCGCCGCCTTTCCTTTTCAGTATACCGGTTCCGGAGGGAAAAAACAAGCAAAATATTTTTGTAATTCGTATTTACAAATAGAATTTTCGCGTGTATAATACAAAGTAAGAGGATCAAGGAGGCGAAATTGTATGCAGTCAATCAGCTTAAACGGGGAGTGGGATCTCTACTGGGATGACTCGCTGCGGGGCGGCCAGCAGTACTGGCCGGATCCCACGCACCGTTCTTACAAAAAATGGAAAGCGCAGGTGCCGGGTGAGGTGCATCTGGATCTGATGCGGCAGGGCGTGCTGAACGATGTGTACACCGGGCTGGGCGCCTATCAGGCCCGGTGGGTGGAGGAGTTTTTTTGGGGATACCGGCGCTCCTTTGACTGCCCCGGCTGCAAGGAGGGCGGCCGGTGGTTTCTGGAGTTTGACGGGCTCGATTACACGGCAAAAATCTATCTGAACGGCACTCTCGCGGGCAGCCACGCGGACTTTTTCCTGCCCTGCCGGCTGGAAGTGACCGGGCTTCTGCGGGAAGAGAAAAACGACCTGCTGGTTGTGTTGGAGAGCGGGCTGTTCGCCAACGCTGACAAGCCGATCGCGCCTTATAAGGATGCGTCCGGCTGCCCCGAGTTTCAGCTCCACAAGCGCAACTGGCTCCGCAAGCCGCAGAATTCCTTTGCCTGGGACTGGTCGCCGCGGCTTTTGAATGTGGGCATCCACGGGGATGTGCGGCTTGTCCGGGACGAGGGGCTTTCGGTGACCGAATCGGCCTTTCATGTGCTGCTGGACGAAAGCTTCAAAACCGGCACTGTCCGGGTGAAAGCGGTGGCGGACGCGGCGGCACCGGTTGAGGCGGAGCTGCGGCTATCGCTGTTTGACGGAGAGCAGGAAGCGGCGGCGGTCTGCCAGACGGTGGAATTTTCGCCGGAGCAGCCTTCTGCCGAAGCGGAATTCACAGTGGAGAATCCGAAGCTCTGGTTCCCCAGAGGCTACGGCGAGCCGTACCTCTACACCCTTCGCGCCGAAGTCTGGAGCGGCGGCAGCTGCCTCTGGCGGCGGGAAGAAAAGGTGGGCTTCCGGTTTATCCGGGTGAACCAGGACGTCCATCCCACCGAAGGGCACTACTTCTATTTTGTGGTCAACGGCATCCCGGTTTTTGCCAAAGGGGCGAACTTTGTCCCGGCCGACATCATCTACAAAAATCTCGACCGGAAAAAATACGAGCTGCTGCTCGACCGGGCGGCCGAAGCCAATATGAACTTCATGCGGGTGTGGGGCGGCGGCCTTTACGAGTCGGACGAATTTTATCGCCTTTGTGATGAGAAGGGCTTCCTCGTCTGGCAGGAATTTATCTTTGCCTGCGCCACCTATCCGGTCACCGATCCGGCTTTTGCGTCCCTTGTCTGCCGCGAAGCGGAGTATCAGGTGCGGCGGCTCTGCGGGCATCCCAGCCTGGCTGCCTGGTGCGGCAACAACGAGATCGAGTGGGGCGTTCAGCAGCTTTGGAAAGGCGATCTCTTCCCAGATTACGCGCTGTTCCACCACCTGCTGCCCGGAATTTTGCAGCGGGAAGCGCCCGAATACTACTACCAGCCGAGCAGCCCCTATTCCAAATTTACTTACGGCGCAATGCCGGACACCGAGGGCGACCAGCATCCGTGGTATGTTGGCCTGAATGAGCACGACTTCTGGAAATACCGCAATCACTGCTGCCGTTTCCCGAACGAAGGCGGCTTTATGGGGCCGAACGGCCTGAAAACACTGCGGGAAGGCTTCGGGCCGGGGCAGGATTTTGTCCATTCGCCGGCTTTTGAGGCCCACGACAACTCGTTCGGGGATATGACCCCCATTTCCTCCCCCGACCATGCGGTGAAACTCTGGCTCGATCTGGATGCTTCGAAGATGAGCCTTGCCGACTATGTCTACTGGGGCGGATTTTTACAGGGCGAAGCGCTCACCGAGTACATCACCAATTTCCGGCGGTTCAAGTTTGACTGCGGCTCGGCCATCTTCTGGATGTACAACGACATCTGGCCGTCCTCCCGGAGCTGGACGGTGGTCGACTACTACGGCCGCCGGACGCCGTCGTTCTACCCGGTCCGCCGTTCCTTTGCGCCGGTGATCGTCTGCGTCGCGGTTGAGGACGGAGAGGTTTCGGTTTACGGGGTAAACGACCTCCTCACCGACTGGGAAGGGGAGCTGCAAAGCGGCATCTGCGGAATTTCGGGCTGGAAGAGCCGGGAAACAGAGCCGGTAAAAATCCCGGCCAACGCGGCGGTGCTGCTCAAAAAATTCCCGCTGCCTGCTGATTTTGTTCCGGAAAAAGAACTGCCCGCCGCTGAGCTTTTGGAAAACGGTCGGGTGATTTCCCGCCACCGGCAGATGCAGGTGCGCTTTCACCAGTTCGGCTGGGAAGACGGCGCGCTCGAAGTTTCGCGGGAGGGGAATCTGCTCCACTTAAAGAGCAGCGTCCTGCGGCTCGGCGTGTCGGTGGACCTGGATGGAGAAATACCGCTCTCGGACAATTTCTTTGATCTTTTCCCCGGCGAAAGCTGCATGGTGGAGCTGCCGGACGACCGTCCGGTCGAGCTGCTCTACCAGAGCGGGATGGAGCTGCGGCGGAAAGACTGCTGACAGCTGTTTTGTACTATTTTTCGCAAAAATGAAAAAAGACAGGAACTTTTGTATTCTGTATTTACAAACGCACCGCCATCCGCTATGATAAAGGTTGGCAATTTGATTTCGATTGAAAGAAAGGGGAACCGGTATGAAATATTTCTGCATCATCTCCCACACCCACTGGGACCGCGAGTGGTACGCTTCGCTGGAAATTTTCCGTTTAAAGCTGGTCGATCTGATGGACCGCTGTCTGGAAACGCTGCGCAAATATCCGGAGTTCATCTTCCACCTCGACGCCCAGACCGTCGTGCTGGAGGACTACCTGGAGTTCCGCCCGTCCAAACGGGATGTGCTGCGCCGTCTGATCAGCCAGGGACGGCTGATTGTCGGGCCGTGGTACCTGCAAAACGACTTTTACCTCACCAGCGGCGAGGCCACCATCCGCAACCTGATTGAGGGCACCCGGCTTGCCGGCGAGTTCGGCGCCTGCTCCAAGGTGGGCTATGCGGCCGACCAGTTCGGCAACATCTCCCAGCTCCCGCAGATCTTAGCCGGCTTTGGCATCGACAACTTCATCTTTGGCCGCGGACTCGGCGATTTTGAAAAACAGCCGGACGGAAGCTGGAAACGGCTGCCGCACGCTTCGGAGTTCCTCTGGGAGGGCGCCGACGGCACCGAAGCGCTCGCCATCCACATGAAATACTGGTACAACAACGCCCAGCGCTTCTCGGCTGACCGTGAAAAGGCGATGCTGCTTCTGAAGAGCATCGAAGAGAGCTTCGAGGGTGTGGCGCTCACTCCCTACCTGCTGCTGATGAACGGCGTTGACCACCTGGAAGCCCAGGACGACCTGCTCCCGATTCTCGAAGACCTCCGCACCCGGATTGACAGCGACCACCGCGTCCGCCAGTACCGGATGGAGGAGTATGTCCGGGAAGTGCAGCGTTATCTGAAAGAGAAAAACGTTCCGCTCGAACGGCAGAAGGGCGAGCTGCGCACCGGCGGCGACTGGGAAATCCTGAAAGGCACCCTTTCTTCCCGCGTTTACCTGAAAAAAGCCAATGTCGAAGCGCAGAACCTCCTCGAAAACCGGCTGGAACCGCTCTATGCGATGCTGGAAGCTTCGGGGGCAAAAGGCGCCTATTCGCTCGAAACCTTCCGCTGGATGTGGAAATCGCTCCTCAAAAACCACCCGCACGACTCGATCTGCGGATGCAGCTGCGATGCCGTCCACGCCCATATGGAGGACAATTACTGGCGGCTGCGGGACATCAGCGAGGACATGCTCCGCCGCGGCCTGCTCCTGATGGCCGACCATATCGATCTGCCCGGCCGTTCGGACAGCGCCTATCAGCTGCTGGCGGTCAACACGACCGAAACCGCCCTTTCCGGCTGCCCGGAGATCACCCTCGATTTCCCCGTTTCGGAGAATACCGTGGGCTTCACCGTCACCGGCCCGGACGGGAACCCCGCCGCCTTTGAGCTGCTCTCCCATGAAAAGGCGGTCAAGGATATTTTCAGCCCGATCAACCTCCCCGGTTCGATCGACGTAGACCGGTTTGTCATCCGGCTCGATACCGGCCTTGTCCCGCCCTATTCGGCAAAAGCCTTCCTCGTCACCCCGGATTCCGCTCCGCTTTCTGTTTCGGCTGCGCCGGAGCAGCCCGCCGGGGAAATCCGTCTGGACGACGGGCGGTTCTGCCTCACCGTAACACCGGACGGCCGTGCGGGCCTCCTCGACCGGGAAACTGGCCGCGAGCTGCCCGACTTCCTCGATGCGGAGGACACCGCCGACCGCGGCGACAGCTATGTTTACGGCCTTGCCGAGGAAGCGCCCGTCTATGCTTCTTCTTTCCCGGCTTCGGTTTCGCTTCTTTCGGATACGCCGCTCTGCAAGAGCGTGGTCATCCGCCGCACCCTGCTGCTGCCGGCCGCCTACGACTTTGACAAGATGGCCCGCACCGCTGAAACAGTCCCCTGTGAGCTGGCGGTCACCCTCACCCTCCGCAAAGGCCAGCCCTATGTCGAGATGAGCTATACCTTTGACAACCGCGCCTGCGACCACCGCACCCGGCTGCTCGTCAAGACCGGCATCGAGGCCGGCTGCTCCAAGGCGGACATCCCGTTTGACATCATCTGCCGTCCCGATAACGAAACCCGTTATCCTTCGATGAGCTACACCCACCCGAATACCTCCTTTGCGGCGGTAGAGGGCAAGGACGGCGGCGCTGCAGTGCTGACCGAAGGCCAGCATGACTATGAGCACCTGCCCAATCTGGGAGCACTTGCGGTCACCATCGTCCGGGCGACCGGCGCCATCAACCGCACCCCCGAATTTGAGCAGACCGGCGGCGACACCTGGAATGTGCCGGGCAACCAGTGCCTGCGGCTTCTTTCCGGCCGGATGGGCGTTTCCACCTTTGTCGGTGACGTGGAGAAAGCGGCACTTCCGCTGCTCGCCAAAGCGTTCCGCAACCCGCCGCTCGGATTCTTTGCCCCCTGCGATCCCAAAAAGTTCGCCGGCGGCCGTCCCGCGGTGCAGGATACCCGCCTGAAAGAGTTCTTCTATCTGCCCGATCCCTATCCGAAAGCTGTGGTGCCCAACTGCCGCCCTGTTTTTGAGGTCAAGGGCGAAGGCGTCTGCGTATCGGCGCTCAAGGAAGCCGAAAACGGCAGCGGTCTGATCCTCCGGCTCTGGAACTACACCGACCGCCCGGCCGAAGCCGAGGTTGCGGCCAAAGGCCTGATCCGGTGTTGCAATCTGGCCGAACAGATCCGCGGTGAGTTGGGAACCGATACCGTTCAGCTCACTTTGAAACCCAAGGAAATTCTGACGCTGCACATCAGCTGATTTTGGAGGTATATTTATGGAACAGACAACCGATCTGTATGTGATTTCGCACACCCATTGGGACCGCGAATGGTACGAGAGTTTCCAGCGGTACCGTTTCCGTCTGGTGCGGATGATCGACGACCTGCTTGACAATCTGGAAAAAACACCGGATTTTAAGATTTTCCATCTCGACGGGCAGACTGTCGTGCTGGAGGACTACCTGGAAGTCCGTCCGGAGAACGAAGCACGGCTCCGCAAGCTCATCAAAGACGGCCGGATTGTCATCGGCCCGTGGTATGTTATGCCGGATGAATTCCTGATCTCGGGCGAATCCCTGGTCAAGAACCTCCAAAGAGGGGACGAAATCTGCCGGGATTATGAGGCGCAGCCGATGAAGAGCGGCTATGTCACCGACATTTTCGGCCACAACTCTCAGTTCCCGCAGATTTTGAACGGCTTTGACATCCATTCTGCGGTGCTTTACCGCGGCATCGGCGACTACGAAAAAGATTGCTTCAACTGGGAATCTCCGGATGGCAGCAGCGTGCTGGCCGCCAAGATGGACCGGGAGCGCTCCTACTCCAACTTCTATTTTGCGGTGCGCTGGCCCTATGAGGACGGCGAGTACGACGAAGCCGACGCCGCCGAGCGGATGAAGGCGCTGCTTGTTCACGAAAAGGAGCGGGCGGTCTGCAACGCGCTGCTGATGATGGACGGCGTCGACCACATTGACATCGAACCGCGGATTCCCGAAATGATCCGACGCTTTGAGGAGCAGATTGCCGGCGTTTCGTTCCACCATGTTCGGGTGGAAGAATATTTTGACGCAGTGCGCCGCCAGAATCCGGCGCTCGAAACCATCCGCGGTGCTCTTTACCATGTAGCGGATGCCGGTGTCAACAACCAGGTGCTCAAAAACGTCCTCTCCTCGATGGTTCATATCAAGCAGGACAACGACGCCTGCGAACAGCTCTATTCCACCGTTGCCGAGCCGCTGAACGCCTTCACCGACATGATGGGCAAAAAGCTCAAACTCTTTGGCCGCAACGATTATACTCTGTCGCCCCGCCGCCATTATCTGGACAAAGGCTGGAAGTACCTCCTTCGCAACCATCCGCATGACTCGATCTGCGGCTGTTCCGGTTCGGAGGTTCACCGCGACAATGAGTACCGCTACCGCCAGGCGTATGAAATCGGCGGCCTTGCCGCCAAGGATGCCGCCGGTCTGATTGCGCGCAATATCGCGATCAATGGGGAGTATGACGGCTCGATCCTGCTGTATAACCCGTCCGGAACCGCTGTTTCCGGGCTTACCTGCTGCACTTTGCCCATCCGCAACACTGCTGGACAGAACCTGCGGTTCTATGACGCGAACGGCAAGGAAGTGGATGTTCAGATTCTGGAATCTCATTCCGATATCCGTTCGATGCACCGGCTCCGCCACCTGATTGCATTTGAGGGTGTTTCCCAGACAAAAGCTGTTTTTCAGGCGGAAATCCCGGCTTTCGGCTACACCGTCCTTTCCTATAAAGGGCTGCCGGGGCACTACATCGACCCGGTCAAGAAATCCTATGCGTTCGAGAGCTTCCATCCGCCCAAACGGTTGGTTGGCAGCCTGATGACCGGCCGCAACCGTCTCGACAACGGTGTTCTGGACATTCTGGTCAACGCCGACGGCACACTGGATGTCACCGACAAAAAGACCGGCCGCACTTATGCCGGACTGCTGACCTTTGAGGACTGCGGCGATGTGGGTGACGGCTGGAACTACCGCAAACCGCTCTTTGACCGGAAGATTCTGTCGGGCGGATGCTGCACCGTGAGCGTTCTGAATGACGGCCCGCTGGCTGCTGAGGTGGAAATCCGCCATAAAATGCAGCTTCCCACCGAAGCGGCACCCGATATGCGCAGCCGCGGCAGTGTCCTTGCTGAGCAGGAATTTGTCACCGTGGTGACCGTTCTGCGGGATGACCCCACCCTCTATTTCAACACCCGAATTGATAATCACACCGAAGACCATCGCCTGCGTGTTCTCTTCCCGACCGGACTGGACTGCCGGACCTTTGTCACCAAAACCCCGTTCGACCTGGCTGAGTGGGAAGTGAAAGCGGAGGACTATTCGTCCAAGATTGAGCCGGAAACTTTTGTCCATCCGAGCCAGGGCTTTACCTCTCTGACCAACGGCAGCGAGCGCTGCAGCGTTTTTGCCAAGGGCCTTTATGAGGTGGAAGTGACCGACAACGCCGAACGCGCCGTGGCGCTCACCCTGTTCCGTGCGTTCCCGCATATTACGGCCTCCACTGAAAAGGGCGACGGCCGGATGAACCGGAGCCTTTCCTTCTCCTATGCCTTCTCGGTCGGCGGAGAAAACGGCACCGAAGCGCTCCGCCGCTGCGACCGGTTCCGTGCAGGGCTGTATGTCCAGCCGTTTGATCGCAATCCCGAAGCGGACGCTCTTCCGGCAGAAGGAGCGTTCCTCAGCCTGAGCGAAAGTGACAAGCTCGTTTCCACCGTCGTTTCGGACGGGGAAGCGCTGACCGTTCGGCTTTATGACGTGTCCGGCAAATCGGAAACCGTTTCGCTCACCTTCCCGCAGGAAATTGCCAAAGCGGAGCTGGTCCGGCTCGACAACACACCGGTGTCGGCGCTTGAAACAGAAGGCCGTACGGTTCAGGTTCCCTGCGGCGCGCATCAGATTGTGTCAGTACGGGTAAAAATGAAAAACTAATTTAAAAACTGTCACAGACTTTGTCACATCTTGCCAAAACGCGGCGGATACTTTATAATCAAGATAGATGGAAAAAAGGAGAGTCTGTGATGAAAAAGATGTTTGCTTTTGCTGCCGCGCTGACGGCATCGGCTTTGTTGTTTGGATCCTGCGGGTTGATCAACCCCTGTCGTGAATGTGGAGCGCGTCCTTCCCGCGGCTTCAAGACCGACAGCGGCACCGTGTATTACTGTGAGCATTGCAGTGCGTGCAGCATTTGCGGCAGCACCGGCAATACCACATTGTACTCCACTCTGCTTGGCGATCTTTTCGTCTGTGAGGATTGCAGCGGCCAGATCAGCGATGTGACCGACGCCATCGGCGGGCTGTTTGAATGAAATGGAAAAAGGAGCGGGCGCCTATATGCCTGCTCCTTTTTTTGTGCCCAAAAATCAACGCTTTTTGGAATATAAGATCGAATTTATACAGTAAGTAAAGAATAAAGCTCCTCCAAATCGGAAGCGAGTGCGGCACACCCGGCGGTTTCCAGCTCTTCGCGGCTGCCGTAGCCCCACAGAACGCCGATGCAGGGAATCCCGAACTCGGCTGCTCCCTCGGCGTCAAAACGGCGGTCGCCGATCATCAGAGCAGAGGAAGCGGAGATCCCGTCGCGCTCCATCAGATAGGCGAGCACCTGTTCCTTTCTGGCTCTTGTACCGGCAAAGTCGCTGCCCGCTACCGCCGTAAAGCAGCGGTCGAGCCCAAAGTGTTCCAGAATCCGGACGCAGAGCGGCTCCGGTTTGGAGCTGGCCAGATAGTGCCGGAATCCGAGCTTTGACAGCTTCTCGAGCAGCTCTGCAATACCGGGATAGGGCTCATTTTCAAAAATTCCGGTTTCTTTAAAATACTCACGGTATATTTCTACTGCTTTTTTACAATTTTCGTCCGAAAATCCAAAGGTTTTGGCAAAAGAATCGGTGAGCGGCGGCCCGATAAAGGAGAGGAGCTGCTCCCGCGGCGCCTCCAGCCCGAAGTGCCGGAGGGCGTACTGTACCGAATGGACGATGCCGTCGGCGGGATCGGTGAGAGTGCCGTCCAGATCCCAGAAGAGGATGCGTTGTGAAAATGCCATAACATTCTGCCTTTCATGGAGAATCCTGTTTGTTTTTCGGCCGGAAGAGGTGTCCGATCAAAGCGGAAAGGAGCGGCGCCACCGCCAGATAACAGCCGATCGTCCCGAGCTGCCCCCACGAAAGGGGAACGGTGCGGAAGATGCCCGACACAACCGGGAGGTAAACGGTTGCCAGCGCGACTCCCGCCGAGAAAAGAACAGCCAGCAGCAGCTTCGGGTTGGAAAACGGGTTGATGCCTAGGATGGATTTTTCCTCGCTTTTACATTCAAATACATGGATGAGCTGGGCAAAGACGAGTGCGAGCATCGCGGCGGTGCGTGCGGCGTCTAGTCCGAAGCCGTGACCGTAGAAATGGAGGAAAACTGCCAGTGTCGTCAGCCCGATCAGTGCCCCGCGGAAGAGGATGGTTCCAAGCAGCCCGCCCGAAAACAGCCCTTCCGAGCTGCGGCGCGGCGGCTTTTGCATCACGTCCTTTTCGGGCGGTTCCAGCCCCAGCGCGATAGCGGGGAGCCCGTCGGTGACCAGGTTGACCAGCAGAATGTGGATCGGCAGCAGCAGAACCGGAAGTCCCATCAGGATGCCGAGGAACATGGTCAGCACTTCCCCAATGTTGCAGGAAAGCAGATAGCGGACGAACTTGCGGATGTTGCGGTAGATCACCCGTCCTTCCCGCACGGCGGCGACGAGGGTGGCAAAGTTGTCGTCGAGCAGCACGAGGTCGGAGGCTTCGCGGGTGACGTCGGTGCCGGAGCGCCCCATCGATACCCCGATGTCGGCCTCTTTGACAGCTGGTGCGTCATTGACGCCGTCGCCGGTCATGGCGGTGATCTTGCCGCCGCGGCGGAATGCTCGGACAATCCGGAGCTTGTCGGCCGGGCTTACTCTGGCGAAAACGGCGGTGCGCTTTACCGCTTCGGCGAGCTGTTCCTCCCGCATGGCGGAGATTTCTTCGCCCGAAAGGACGCCGTCGCCCTCCTGTTTGATGCCCAGCTGTTCGGCGATGGCACAGGCGGTGAGTTTGTGATCGCCGGTAATCATCACGGTGCGGATGCCCGCTTTGCGGGAGAGGCGGACCGCTTCGGCGGCTTCCCGGCGCGGCGGGTCAATCATGCCGGCCAGCCCGCAGAAGGTCAGCCCCCGTTCGGACGTGGCTTCCTGTTCCGAAAGAATCCGGCCGGGCGGAAGCATTTTCCATCCAAAGCCAAGCACCCGGAGGGCATTCCCGGCCATCCGGCGGTTCTGGTTTTCGATTTCGCGGGAAAGGGCAGGGGAGAGCGGCATCGTTCCCGTTTCGGTCTGGAAGGAGCTGCACCGCGCCACAATCACATCAAAGCCGCCTTTTGCGAGAAGCAACCGTTCGCCGTTCCGGTTTTCGACCACAACGGTCATCTGACGGCTCCGGCTGTCAAAGGGGACCTCGAGCAGCCGCTTCCAGTGTACCGCCAGCCGTTCGGCGGTAATGCCGGTTCCCGCCGCCATTAAGAGCAGCGCAATTTCGGTTGGATCTCCGGCCGTGGCATATTCGCCGGGGCGGTCGCTTTTCTGGATGGAGGAATCGCTGCACAGTACGCCGGTTTCGAGCAGCCGGAGCGCCGGCGGAAACCGGTCGGCAGCGGCAATCCGGCCGTCGTTGGTGCGGAATTCGGCCGCTTCGGGGTGCCAGCTGAGCATCTCCCCGCCGGTCCAGAGCTCCTTGACCGTCATCCGGTTTTCGGTGAGGGTGCCGGTCTTATCGGAGCAGATGACCTCAGTGCAGCCCAGCGTTTCGACCGCGTGAAGCCGCCGGACGAGACAGTTTTTGCGCACCATCCGCCCGACAGCGAGTGCGAGCGAGATGGTGACAACGGCTGGCAGCCCCTCCGGTACGGCGGCTACCGCCAGGCTCAGACCAGTGAGCAGCATTTCGAGCACCGGTTCTCCGCGGAGGATACCGGCTCCCGCCACGATGGCGCAGATGATGATGCAGCCGATGGCGATGAATTTACCCAGCTCGGCCAGTTTCTGCTGAAGCGGGGTGGGACCTTCTTCGATTTCGCCGATCATGCCGGCAATCTTGCCCATCTGGGTGTTCATCCCGGTGGAAAGGACAACCGCCGTTCCTCTTCCGGCCGTGATGACGGTGCCCATGTAAACCATGCCGGGCTGCCGGAGGGCATCGGGCTGCGGCGGCTCTGCCGAAGCCTGCTTAAAGACCGGCACCGACTCCCCGGTGAGAAGCGACTCGTCTGCCGCAAGGGCGGCGGACTCCCGAATCTGGGCGTCAGCCGGGACACGGTCGCCGGCTTCCAGCCAGAGAAGATCTCCCACGGCCACCTCGTCCGCCGGGATTTCGGAGAGGATACCGTCCCGCCAGACTTTGGCGCCGGGCGCCGCCATTTTCCGAAGGGCTTCGAGGGTACGTTCGGTGCGGTATTCCTGGAAAAAGCCCATGATCCCGTTGCAGAGGACGATCACCCCGATGGCGAGCGCCTCGGTATAGTCGCCGAGCATCAGCGTCACCGCCGTGCAGGCGATCAGCACCAGTGTGAGGAAATCCTTAAACTGGCAGATAAAAATGGCAAAAGGGCGGACTTTCCGGCTCTGCCGGAGCGTATTTTTTCCGTCCCGCGCCAGACGTTTCTGCGCTTCTTTGGAGCTTAACCCCTGCGTTTCCGGTGTGTTGTTCATACAATCCATCCTTCCTGCGTAGTCCGTTTGGTTCAGTCTATGCGGGGAAGGATGGAAATAGTCGGGTTAGGAGGCGGGGAAGAAGATTTCGTAGCCGAGCTTGCCGTCGAACACCTTGCGGAGGACGACAGCCGCTGCGCCGTAAACCGCGGCCATGCAGTCAAAGCTGGAACGTTCCACCTTGACCGAAGCGTGTCCGGCCGCAAGGATGCCGGCGTTCAGCTCCTCTTCCATTCGGGCGAGGACGCGGTCGGGGATGAGGGCGCCTTCGTGCCCGATGAGGATTTTTTCGGGATCCAGGGTATTGGAGAGGTTCAAAAGGACGCGGGTGAGGCTTGAAAGCCGTTCTACCAGCCAGTTTTCAGCCATCGGGGACATCCGGCAGAGGTTACAAAGCGCTGCGAAATCGGGGATTTCCTCATCCCCGAATTCCTGCTGAGCGTCCCGGAGGATATAGGGCACTGCGGCGCGGGTTTCCAGACAGCCGCGCCGTCCACAATAGCAAAGCGGACCGTCCGGATTGACAACGGCGTGTCCAATTTCTCCGGCAAAGCCGTGCGCTCCATGGAGCAGGGTATCCCGCAGCACAATTCCCGCGCTGACGCCGTTGGTCAGGCCGACATAGAGGAAGTCGCTGCAATCCACGCAGCTTCCAAAATATTTTTCGGCCAACGCGCCGGCGTTGGTGTCATTCTCGAGGAAAACCGGGATTCCCAGCCGTTTTTCCAGTTCGGCGCCGATCGGCAGGTTCTGGATACCAAAAAAGTTTGGCGGGTTGAGGAGTTTTCCGTTCTGGATGTCCAGCGGTCCGATCGAGGCAACGCCGATCCCTAAAACCGTGCGGCCCTGGGCACCTTCGGCCAGTCGCTTGCAGAGACGCTCCAGCTTTTCCAGCAATGTTTCGGCAGTTTCTCCCTGCTTCAAAGGGAGGCTGTGGCGGCCCAGCACCGAAAGGGCAGGATCAGTGACGATGCCGGTGAGAGAGTCACGGGAAATCCACACCCCGATCACGGCGGGCGCCTTATCCGAAAAGCTGAGCAGCATCTGCCGCCTCCCGGCTGAATGATGGGCATTTTCGAGTGTTTCTTTTTCATAGAGGATGCCGCTCTGCAAAAGTTCGGCGGTGATATTCGACACCGTCATTTTTGCCAGATGCACCCGTCCGGTCAGCTCGGTGCGGGAACCGCCGCCCATCATCGAGAGCAGCCGCAACACCAGCAGCCGGTTGGAGCGTTTGGTCTGTTCGCTGTTCAGGCCCTTTGTTTTCATCGTCCAATCCTCCTGGTTTTTTCTTTTTAGTATACCATAAAAAAAATTTTTTGTACAGGCTCTTTACAAACATTTCGTTTTGGTGTATACTATATTTATAAAACAGGATTACAAATCGGCAAAAGATGCAGATTTCCGTCCAAATATACACAGATTTTCTGTGAAATAAAGGAGAGATGAAGCATGAACATTCCGAAGAAAGCAAAAATCACCACCCTGATGGGCCCGCGTGACATCCGTATCCTTGAACTGGATATCCCCGAGATCAACGACGACGAAGTGTTGGTCAAGGTAGAAGGCTGCGGCATCTGCGGCACCGATGTCCACGAGTACAAGGGCGACCCGTTCGGCTACGCCCCCATCGAGCTGGGCCACGAGGGCACCGGCGAGATCGTCAAGATCGGCAAAAACGTCAAAACCGACTATTCCGGCAAACCGCTTGCGGTCGGCGACAAGATCGTCACCGGTTTGAAGCCCTGCGGCAAGTGCGACACCTGCCTCCATCATCCCGAGCAGATCCACCTCTGCGACGGCGGCGAAATCTTCGGCCTGATGCCCGGCGAAGACCATTACTTCAACGGCTGGTTCGGCGAATACATCAAGATCAACGCCGGCGGCGTCATCTTCAACGTCAGCGACATGGCCGACACCGACCTGCGGCTGCTGATCGAGCCTTCGGCGGTTATCGTCCACGCGGTGGAGCAGGCCAAGCAGATCTTCAACTTCAAACACAATTCCTATGTGCTGGTGCAGGGCTGCGGCCCGATCGGCCTGCTGCTCCTCACTCTGGTCCGTACGATGGGTGTCCGCAACATCATCGCGGTAGACAGCAACGAAAAACGTCTGGCAATGGCCAAAGAGCTTGGCGCTGCCGAGACCATCAATTTTGCCCAGTACGCGAGCGTGGAGGAAGCCGCTGCCGCTGTTAAGGCGGTTACCGAGGGTAAAGGTGCCGAAATGGCGTTCCAGTGCACCGGTTCTCCGGCTGCCGCTTCCACCATCTGGAAATATGTCCGCCGTGGCGGTGCGATGTGCGAACTCGGCTTTTTTGTCAACAACGGCGACACCACCTACAACCCCCACCTGGATATCTGCAACAAGGAGATCCGCGTTATCGGCTCCTGGACCTATCAGGCAAAGGACTGGATCCACGCCTGCGAATTCCTGAAAGAGGCGCAGGAGCGCGGCTTGCCGGTTACCAAGCTGGTTTCCCATAAGTTCCCGCTGGAAGAAATCGCCGAGGCGATGGAAACCAACATCCGGATGGATGGCTTCAAGATCGCGGTCGTCAACAAATAAGGCCGGAGAAGGAGGGCGTGAACGTGAAAAAAATCTGCTGTATCGGAAGTGTCACCACCGATATTATCCTGTCTCCGGTTGACGCGCTTCCGGCTCCCGGCGTGCTGCAACGAGTTTCGCACAGCTCGGTGCATGTGGGTGGCTGCGCCTCCAATGCGGCCAACGACCTGGCGCGGCTCGGTGTGCCGGTGCGGCTTTGCTGCAAAGTGGGAACCGACAGCTTTGGGGATTTTGTCACCGAAACCTGCAAGCGGACCGGTGTGGATGTGTCCGGCATCATCCGGGAGGGGAGCGTTTCCACCACCACCTCGGTTGTCTGCGTCAATTCGCAGGGCGAACGGTCTTTCCTCTATAATCCCGGCTCCACCTCGGCGCTGTTGGCGGAGGAAGCAGAGAATTTTCTCGATGGCTGCGACATCATTTTCGTGGGCGGCGCGATGCTGTTGACCGCCTTTGACGGCGCGCCCTGCGGCCGGCTTTTTGAAAAGGCGCGGCAGGCTGGAAAATTCACCGTGATGGATACCGCCTGGGATTTTGAGGACAAATGGCTTCCCAAAATCAAGGACGCCCTCCCGGGGCTCGACCTCTTTATGCCGAGCTATGACGAAGCGGTCAAGCTGAGCGGCGAAACCGACCTTGACCGGATCGCGGACTTCTTTTTTAACTGCGGCGTCAAACAGGTCATTATCAAAACCGGCAAAGACGGCGCCTATTTCGCGCCTTCGCGGGAAGAGCGTTTCTCCCTCCCCACCTACCGGAGCATCAAGCCGGTGGACACCACCGGCGCCGGCGATTCCTTCTGCGCCGGGTTCCTCTGCGGGCTTGCGCAGGGCTGGGATTTTGAGCGGAGCGGGCGATTCGCCAATGCGGTGGGCACCCACTGCATCCAGGCGGTCGGCGCTTCGGACGGCATCCCGCCAATGGCGGATGTGCTGAAATTTATGGAAGAAACCCCGCTGGAATAAAGAAGAAAGGATGGAAAAGCCATGAAAAAAGCGGATTATGAGAAGGCAAAGGAGCAGGCGCTTGCCATGTTCCGGAAAGCTGATATTGTGATTACGGAAGAAGAAGCGGGACGTCTGGAAGTAGCTGACTTTGGGCTGGAGGACCTGGAGCAGACCGGCCTTGAGCTGGTGGTGTATGTCAATACAGATCGCTGCTGCGCCAAGGAAATGGTGCTGACTCCCAATCAGACCTGCCCGGAGCACCGCCATGCCCCGATCCCCGAAAAGAATTATCCCGGCAAGGAAGAAACCTTCCGCTGCCGTTACGGGATCTGCTACCTTTATATCGACGGCGAGCCGGCTGCCAACCCGGTCTGCAAGCCGCCCAAAGGCAGCGAGCCCTATTACACCGTTTTCCATGAAATCGTCCTGCATCCGGGCGAACAATACACCATGCGGCCGAACACCAAACACTGGTTCCAGGCCGGCCCCGAGGGAGCTGTGGTGTCCGAGTTCAGCACCCCGAGCTATGACGAATACGATATCTTTACCGACCCGCGGATCCGCCGCATCCCCGAAGTTGAGGATTAACCTGCCGAAAGGAGCAAATAGCAATGCTGGTTACATTAAATGAAGTACTTCCTGCCGCCAAAGCGGGAAAATATGCCGTTGGCCTGTTCAACACCGTCAATCTGGAAATGGCAAAAGGTGTCCTGGCCGCGGCCGAGGAGCTGCGTTCTCCTGTTATCATCGGCACCGCCGAGGTGCTGCTGCCCTGTGCCGGGCTGGAGGATCTGGCTTCGATCCTGATTCCGCTGGCCAAAAAGGCTTCGGTGCCGGTGGTGCTGCATTTTGACCACGGCCTGACATTGGAAAAGATCCATCAGGCGATGGATCTCGGATTCACTTCGGTGATGTATGACTGCTCCACCCTGGATTTCGCAGGCAACTGCGAAGCAGTGGCGGCGCTGACCCGGGAAGCGCACAGCCGCGGCATTTCGGTCGAAGCGGAGCTTGGGCATGTCGGCGCCAACGCGGGCAACGGCGACCATTCGATCTACACCGATCCGGAGGAAGCGAAACGCTTCTATGAGGCGACCGGCGTCGACGCGCTGGCGGTTGCGATCGGGACGGCGCACGGCGCCTATAAGGAAAAGCCGCGTCTCGATTTTGACCGACTGTCCGAAATCGCGGCGGCGGTGGATACCCCGCTGGTGCTGCACGGCGGCTCCGGATTGTCCGATTTTGATTTCCAGGAGACGATCCGCCGGGGCATTGCCAAGGTCAACATCTTCACCGACATCAACTGCGCGGCGGCCGACGCGGCCCACGACGGGTGGAAGCCGGGCTGCGGACTGACCAGCCTGATGCCGGCTATCACCGCGGCCGTCAAGGAAGCGACGATGCGCAAGATGGAGCTCTTCGGCAGCAAAAACCGCGCATAACGCATGAAAAGAGGGGGCAGCCCGGTGGGGCTGTCCTCTTTTTTGCCGAAAAAGCCCCCAAACGGTAGACAGCGAGGCTTTTTTGTGGTAGTATAGAAAAGTAAAAAGCAGAGTAGGGTTTTCCGCGTCAAGTGCCGTCCGGACAGGGAGTTGCCGGGTGGACGAAAAGCCGGTTGCGGCTTGCGGTGGGGGGCCCGCATCCCGCTGCTATATACCGGGGAGAGTCCCCTCCTGCGGGTATGTGGCACACGAGTGACATGTCTGCAAGGAGGTATTTTTATGAACCAAAATCAACAGCTCTTCCAAACTCCGTTTTCGGGCGCTTACTGGCGCTGCGCCTGGAACGACTTTAAAAATCCCAAAATCCTAATTGTTGCGGCGCTTCTGATTGCGCTGCGGGTGGCGATTAAAAGCATTGCCATTCCGGTGGGGCCATATCTCAACATTACAGTCGGCTTTTTTGTCAACGCGCTGGGCGCGATGATTTTCGGACCGGTTACCGCTATATTTGCGGCTGCTGTGTCGGATACGCTGGGCTGCGTTCTTTTCCCAACTGGGGCTTACTTTTTCCCGTTTATCTTTGTGGAGATTGCGGGTTCGCTCCTCTTTGCGCTGATGCTCTACCGCGTCCAGGTGACCACCTGGCGGGTGATCGTTTCCCGGTTCCTGGTGATGTTTGTCTGCAACCTGGTGCTCAATCCCGCCATCCTCATTCTCTACAACAAGCTGGTGCTGGGCGGGGAGTACGCCTTTTTCACGCTGCCGCGGATGATTAAAAATCTTTGCCTGTTCCCGGCCGAGGCGTTTTTGCTGGTGCTTTTTCTCAATGTGATGATCCCAATCACCAGCAAGCTGGGGCTCACCTTTGGCGGCAGCCTCAAAATGCAGTTTACAAAACGCCATATTGTCACATTGATTGTAATGGCGCTGATTGCGGCGGCCGCGGTAGCCTTTTACAGCTACTACAAGGTGGTGCTTTCAAAGTAAAATCACACCTGGACGGCGGGACTGCCGTCCGTTTTTTTATGCTTTCGGAAAGGATGAAATCCGTATGATCAAACTGATTGCCGCCGATATGGACGGCACCCTGTTAAATTCGCAGAAAGAGCTTCCCGCCGGTTTCGGGGAGATGCTCGGCGCCCTCCGGGAAGCGGGGATCCACTTTGCGGCGGCGAGCGGGCGGCAGTACTACAATCTGGCGGCTCAGTTCGGGGATGCCGCGATGGAGATGCCGATCATCTGCGAAAACGGCACGATGGTTTTCGACCGGGGTGTGCCGGTCTTTCTGGACGAAATCCCGCGGGAGGACTGGCAGCAGCTGGTCCGGATGCTGCGGGAGATTCCGGGTGCTTCCCCGATCCTCTGCTGTCCGGAGGGGGCCTACTGCGAGGACCGAAGCGAGCTGTTTGACCAAAACGCCGCGATGTACTACACCCGCCTTTGCCGGGTGCCGGATCTGCTGGCGGTGCCGTCGCCGGTCTGCAAGGTTGCGGTCTTTGACAGCCGCGGCGCCGAGCAAAACAGCTATCCCGCCATGAAAGCAGCGGCCAAAGGATTCCAGGTTGCCCTTTCCGGCGAGCTCTGGACCGATATTATGGGGAACAGCAACAAAGGCACCGCCCTTTCGGCGCTGGAGCGGGAGCTTGGAGTGCTGCCGGAGGAAACGATGGCGTTTGGCGATTACCTAAACGATCTCGAAATGATGGACGCCTGCTACTATTCCTGCGCGATGGAAAACGCCCACCCGGACCTTAAAGCCCGCGCCCGCTTTGTCGTTGGTTCCAACGATCGGGACGGCGTTTTGGAAGCGGTGCGGAAGATGACCGGCGTTGGCAACGGCGGCTTTGCGGTGCGGCAGGTGCCGTTCCAAAGTCCCGAGTACCGCGAAAGCCTGCTTCTCCGGGACAAAATCCTGCGGAAACCGCTCGGCCTTTCCCTGTTTGAGGAGGATCTCTCCGCCGAAGCGGGATACCTCCACCTCTGCGCGTTCCAGGATGGGAAAGTGATCGGCACCGCCGTGCTGCTCCCCGGCGAAACGCCGGAGGAAATGCGGGTGCGCCAGGTGGCGGTGGATACTTCTTTCCGCGGTAAAGGCACCGGCGCGCGACTCATGCAGCTGGCGGAACGTCTGGCGGCACAGCGTGGTATAAAGCGGCTGCGGCTCCATGCGCGTCGGACGGCGGAGGGCTTTTATGAAAAGCTCGGCTGGAAGCCGGAGGGGGAGCCGTTTGCCGAAGTGGGGATTCCGCACATCGGGATGAAAAAAGAGCTTTTATACAAAAATTCCGCCGTCCTGCCGCTGTAATTTTCCCCTATGAGAGAAAGCGCGGAGAGGTGCTTGCAAACCGGGCGCAACCCCTGTATAATGGGTAACTGTTAGCAAGCTGATAATAAAGGAAAGGATGTTTGGATGGAACAGATCAAGGAAAATAAAATGGGCACCAAACCGATGCTTCCGCTGCTCATTTCGATGTCGCTGCCGGCGATGTTTTCCATGCTGGTGCAGGCTCTTTACAACATTGTGGACAGTATTTTCGTA
The DNA here is from genome assembly GCA_944382875.1 of uncultured Clostridia bacterium. Classification (GTDB taxonomy): domain Bacteria; phylum Bacillota; class Clostridia; order Oscillospirales; family Ruminococcaceae; genus Merdivicinus. Next base: position 90,473 of record CALWNQ010000003.1, on the reverse strand, counting down.
TCAAGGCTTGGCGTCAACGCGCTGGCTGCGGTGTCGCTCGCTTTCCCGGTGCAGACACTGATGATCGCGGTGGCGGTTGGTACCGGTGTGGGTATCAACTCGTTGATTGCCAGACGGCTTGGGGAACACCGGCAGGAAGAAGCCAATAGTGCGGCTTCCCACGGAATGTTTTTAGGGCTGTTCAGCTGGATACCATTTCTGATTTTCGGGTTTGTGGGCGTGGCGCCTTTTATGCGGATGTTCAGTGAAAGCAGTGAAGTGGTTTCGATGGGGATTGATTACCTTTCAATCGTGTCCATCTTGTCGGTTGGCTCCTTTGTGGAAATTGCCTGTGAAAAAACATTGCAGGCAACCGGAAACATGGTGTACCCGATGTTGTTTCAGCTGAGCGGTGCCATCACCAATATCATCCTCGACCCGATTTTTATCTTTGGACTGCTCGGCGTTCCGGCTATGGGAGTCGCCGGCGCCGCGATTGCAACCGTCATTGGTCAGATTGTGTCGATGATTTTTGCGCTTCTGGTGCTGTTCTTCAAAGACCACAATGTTCAGATTCAGCTCCGGGGCTTCCGGTTTCGTTGGCAGACGATCAAGGATATTTACGCGGTTGGTTTGCCCTCGATTGTCATGCAGGCGATCAGCTCTTTCCTGAATATGGGTTTGAACGGCATTCTTGCTGGTTTCTCGGATACAGCAGTGGCGGTTCTCGGTGCCTATTTCAAACTGCAGTCGTTCATCTTCATGCCGGCGTTCGGCTTAAACCAGGGCTTGATGCCGATTATGGGCTACAACTACGGTGCCCGTAAAAAACACCGGCTGATCTCTGCCACCCGGATGGGCATGATCGGAATGCTGATCTTAATGGCGATCGGAATGGCGCTCTTTATGCTCTTTCCGGAACAGCTCCTCAATATCTTTAAAGAGTCCGGCCAGACTGCTGCTGATCCGGAAATGCTGCGGATTGGGATCCCGGCGCTGCGGATCATCAGTTTCTGCTTCCTGCCAGCAGCGGTGGGCATCCTGTTCTCCACCGTCTTCCAGGCAACCGGTATGGGGATGCGGAGTCTGATTATCTCGCTGCTGCGGCAGATGGTGCTGCTTCTGCCGGCGGCGTGGCTGCTGTCGTTAACCGGAGAGGTCACCAACGTCTGGTTTGCCTTCCCGATTGCGGAGGTCATCGCCTGCGTTGTCAGTATCTTCCTTTTCTTAGATCTTTACCGAAAGCATATCCGGACAATGGAATAAACTGGAAAGCGGGGTTTTGCGGCTGCGGCTGCAGCCCCGCTTTTTGGCGGAAAACGGTTGAAATCCGGGCGGATTTCTGATATAATGGGGAACAGCAGTATCAACAAAAAGAGGAGCGATGAATTTGGCACAGAAAACACAGAAACTGGTGGAAGAAATCACCCCGATGGAGGAAGATTTCGCAAAATGGTACACCGATATTGTCAAAAAAGCGGAGCTGATCGATTATTCAAGCGTCCGCGGCTGCTATATTCTGCGCCCGTATGGCTACGCCATCTGGGAGAATATCCAGCGCATCCTGGATACCCGGTTCAAAGAGCTGGGACACGAAAATGTGAGCATGCCGATGTTTATCCCCGAAAGCCTGCTCCAGAAAGAGAAAGACCATGTCGAGGGCTTTGCGCCGGAGGTCGCGTGGGTGACCTACGGCGGCTCGGAAGAGCTCCAGGAGCGGCTCTGCGTCCGCCCCACCTCCGAAACCCTGTTCTGTGAGCATTACGCCCATGTCATCCACTCCTACCGCGACCTGCCCATGCTCTACAACCAGTGGTGCTCGGTGGTCCGCTGGGAGAAGACCAGCCGCCCGTTCCTGCGTTCGGTGGAGTTCCTCTGGCAGGAAGGCCACACCATGCACGAAACCGCTGAGGACGCGATGGCCGAAACCCGCCAGATGCTCGATGTCTACGCGGATTTCTGCGAACAGTCGCTGGCAATGCCGGTGTTAAAGGGCCAGAAGACCAAAAAAGAGCAGTTTGCCGGTGCCGAAGCGACCTACACCATCGAGGCGATGATGCACGACGGCGTGGCGCTCCAGTCGGGAACCTCCCACTATTTCGGCGACGGCTTCGCCCGTGCCTTTGATATTCAGTTCACCGGCCGGGACAACAAGCTTGCTTATCCGCACCAGACTTCCTGGGGCGTTTCCACCCGTCTGATCGGCGGCATCATTATGACCCACGGCGATGACAACGGTCTGGTTCTTCCGCCCGACATCGCCCCGATCCAGCTCATCATCATTCCGATTGCCCAGCATAAGGAAGGCGTTCTCGACAAAGCGCGGGAGCTCGCCGCCCGTCTGAAAAAGATTGTGCGTGTCAAGCTCGACGATTCCGACAACTCGCCCGGCTGGAAGTTCAGCCAGTATGAGATGAAGGGTGTGCCGGTCCGTTTGGAAATCGGCCCGAAGGACATCGAACAGAACCAGTGCGTACTGGTCCGCCGCGACAACCGTGAAAAGATCGTGGTGGGGCTCGACGAGCTGGAAACCGCGGTGCCGGCGGCGCTGACCGCGGTGCGGGACGGCCTTTATGAAAAGGCACTCAAAAACCGCGAAGAGCGCACCTATACCGCCCACAACTGGGAAGAATTCCTGCAAATCGCCAACGAGAAGAGCGGCTTTATCAAAGCCATGTGGTGCGGCGATGAGGAATGCGAAAACAAGATCAAGGAGCTCACCAATATTAAATCCCGCTGTATCCCATTTGAAGAGGAGCATATCGGAGACACCTGTGTTTGCTGCGGCAAGCCCGCCAAACACATGCTTTACTGGGGCAGGCAATATTAAAAATCTTTTGTACAGCCTTTCCGGAAACGGGAAGGCTGTATTTTTATCCAAATAAATGATTATTTTTTGCAAATTGTGACATAATTCCACTTGTTTTTACAAACATAATTGACGCAATCATAAAATAGTAATATAATTATTTCGTATTGGTTTATACAAAAACACAGAAAATTCAAACAATGGCAAAGGGGAATTGGATATGGAATGGGAATTTTGTCTGGGGGCGGCGCTGGTTCTTTTCTGTGGCAGTATCCTATGGGCGCTGTCCGCAGTATTTTCACGCCGGAAGAAAAAGCGCGCGGTGAATTCGCTGATGATTTTTTCAGCCGGCACCTTTGCAGCTGCGTTTTTCATGTTTCTGCCAATTTATTGGGAATATTTTCTGGAGGATGGAGCGGCGCCGGTGAAAACCTTTTTGCTGTCGGCCCACAATGCCATCCGGTTATTTGTCATCGACTGCGATTTCGATACAATAAAAGATGCCGTAGCGGAGCTTCCAAACCTTTTACGGATGGCATATTCCTCTTTTGCGGCGATTATTTATGTAACGGCGCCGGTACTCACCTTTGGAGTGGTGCTTTCTTTCCTGCGGAATGTGCTGAGCTACCAACGGCTGATGGCAAAATATTTCCGGAACGCCTATGTTTTTTCGGAACTGAACGCCAAATCGCTGACGCTGGCGCAGAGCCTGCGGGAGTCCGATCCAAAAGCGGCGATCGTCTTTACCGATGTCTTTGAAAAGGAGGAGGAAGAGGCCTACGAACGGCTTGCGGCGGCGCGGGATATCGGCGCGCTCTGTTTCCAAAAGGACATGTTAGCGCTCAATTACCGGTTTCGCAACAAGAAGACAAAACTCTATTTCTTTACCATGGGAGAAGATGAATCGGAAAATATCCAGCAAACGCTGCGTTTGATTCAGGAATATAACTGGCGGGAAAACACCAGTCTTTACCTGTTTTCGACCAGTGTGGAAAGCGAGCTTCTTTTAAACAAGGTGGAAAAGGGAAAGATGCATGTTCGCCGGATTAACGACGTCCAGTCGATGATTTATGAGATGCTCTGTCAGGATGGCTTCCGGCTTTACGAAACTGCAAAGCCCGATTCCAGCGGTTTGCGGCAGATCCACGCTGTGATCGTGGGCTTGGGGCGGCACGGCACCGAGCTTTTGCAGGCCCTCGCCTGGATGGGCCAGATGGACGGCTACCGAATCCGAATCGACGCGATTGACCGGGATTTGTTAGCCGAATCCAAATTCCGTGCCCGTTGCCCGGAACTGATGGATGAGGCGTATAACGGTGTTTTCCGGGAGGGCGAAGCCCAGTACGATATTCGGATTCACAGCGGGATCGATGCCTTCAGCTGGGAATTCACCCGCCTGATTCAAGAAATGGACAGCGCGACCTATGTCTTTGTTTCGCTGGGGGAGGAGAGTCTCAACATCCAGACAGCAGTGCGGCTGCGGATGCTGTTTGAACAGATTCACATCCATCCGGATATCCAGACAGTTGTGTCCAGCCCGGTGAAAAAGGGTGCGCTTGCCAATGTTTGTAACTATGCCGGGCAGCCGTATGACCTGCGGTTCTGCGGCGACTTGAAAACGGCGTATTCCCAGCAGACCATCCTCAATTCCGAACTGGAGGAGGATGCGCTTGCCGCCCATCGGAAATGGGGAAGTGCGGAAGAGCTTTTCTGGTCGTATGAGTATTACTACCGTTCGTCGGTGGCCTCTTCCATCCATCTGAAAATGCGGATCCTGTGCGGGATTCCGGGCGCCGGTAAAAAAGAGGAGGAGCTGACGCCGGAGGAAAAAGCAAGGCTGCAGGTGTTGGAACACCGCCGCTGGAACGCCTATATGCGTTCGGAGGGCTATGTGTACAGCGGTTCTCCGGAGAAAACGAGCCGCAACGACCTGGGCAAAATGCACCACAATCTGGTGAATTTTAAAGAGCTTTCCGAGGAGGATATCAAGAAAGACAGCCGTGTGGGAACACGTTAAGCTCTGCGGCTGGATATAGGGAGGAATATCATGAACAGGATATGGAGCAAAATCTGCGTCCTGCTGGTGACAGCCGTTTTGGTATTGACTGGAGGAATTTCCGCTGCTGCGGAGGAGGAACAGCCGCAAGCGGGCGCCAGGAGTTACGAAATTGCGGTGGTCTATGACAACTCCGGTTCGATGTATGAAAACGAGTCGTGGTGTCGGGCCAAATATGCGATGGAAATTTTTGCCGCCATGCTGAGCGACGGGGACACCCTCCGGGTTTACCCGATGTGGCCGGTTTCAACCGATGGTTCCGGTTCGGGGAGCGGGAGCTCCGCGCCGATAACAGTGACCTCCAAAGCGGATATTGAGCAGATTCACAATATGTACACGCCGATGGCGAGCGGTACCCCGTTTGAAACGGTGGAAACCGCTTATGGAGAATTGATCGCTTCAGACGCCGATGAAAAATGGCTGATCGTTATTTCGGACGGAAATTTCAACAATTTTACCACCTTTGACGAGGTGCTTGCTGCTCTGAAAGGGTACAGCGACGACGCCATTCATCTCCAATATCTTGGAATTGGGGAATTTGCACCGGACTTTACGGCGGAAACCGGCGGCAATTTCTACGGCGACAAGGCGTTGAGCAGTGCCGATGTCACCTCCTGCCTCTCCAATATCTGCAACCGGATCTTTCAGCGGGATGTTCTCACGCCGGATCATATCAACGGCGATCAGGTGAGTTTTGACGTTTCGATGAAAAAACTGATCGTCTTTGCGCAGGGGGACGGCGCTTCGATCGGTTCGCTCACAGCGGAGGATGGCACGGCGGTGCCAGAGGTAGCCGGTTCCCGCTATTTGGCGGTGAGCAGCGGCCTTGGCGCAGGAAACTATCCCAACGCGCCGCGGGACGACACGCTGAAAGGGGAAGTCGTCACCTTTGACGCCTGCAAAGCCGGGACTTATACACTGGAATACACCGGCGATGTGGAGATCTTTTACGAGCTGGATGTGGATATTGTCGTTTCACTCACCGACGCCGAGGGCAATGTGATCAGCACCGACCAGGAGGAGATCCCCTCCGGCAATTATACGGTAACTTATGGCATTGTTGACAGCCAGACCGGACAGGATGTGACTGGTTCACCGCTTTTCGGCGGGGATGTACAGTATGACGCCTACCTCCAAACCGCGTCAGGCGGGGAGGACAAAACGCCGATCCAATCCGGGGACAGCATCACGCTGGGTTCGGATGAAAGCACCTACATCAGCGTAACCGCCACCTATTTGGGCGGCAAATACAAGGTTACGACCGATGATGAACAGAACACCTACACATTCCGGGTAATCGATCCGATGAAAGCGATGTCGCTCACACTGGAAGAGCCAGATTCCTACTACACATACAGTGAAATTGGGAAAGAACAGGTCATCCGGGCAGAATTGCAGCTCAGCGGCAAGCCGGTGAGCGACGAAACACTCCGGGAGATGGAGATCGATGTTTCCTGCACCGGCGGAATTATCTGTGAAACGGAGCTTTGTCCTGGCGAGTCGGCTTTTTTCATCAAATTCAGGAGCGAGGAGCCGCAAAAGGGCGATTGTGTGCTGACCGCCAAGGCTTCCTATTATGACAGCGAAGGCCGGCAGATCCGGGCGGAGGATACCGCCGAATTTGAAATTGGGCGATTTGCCCGCTGGATGATCGTCCTCTTCTGGGTGCTGGTGGTGCTGTTTTTACTGTTCCTGCTCTGGTTGTGGATGAATCAGAAGGTATTCCCCAAGAAAATTTTCTGTCAGGCTTCAACCTTTACGGTAGACGGCATGACAGTGCCGGGCAACCCCAAAGTGGAATTTTCCAAAAAGGGAAAAATCCGGACTTTGGATATCCAGTCGCCCAGGCTGCAGCAGAATCCGTCCGCCAAATGCGGCGTCAAGCTGACCGCCAAAGCGATTGATCCGCGGCGAAAGAAATCCAGAATGCGGCGGCTGCATATTATCGGGCTGACTCCTTTGAGTCTGGCGTCTACAACCGGTATCCGGGTGGGAGCGGCGAGCTTTACCCCCGATCCGGAAACAAAAAAGATCCGGAAAAACGGATCCCGCAGCGATGTGATCGATTTCCAGATTTCTAACGGGGTAAAGGTTCTGATCAGCGCTCGGTGCATGGATATGGCACAGGGACGCGATACCGATGTGACTTTGACAGTAACTCTGAAATTTCAATAATGGGAGGTTATCACGATGGCAGTAAAGGAAAACATCAAAGAAAACAAGGTGCCCGCTACCCTGTTTGTGGGGTTGGGCGGCATTGGCTCGTCGGTTGTCCGGAAGGTGGCGGAAAAATGCCGCGGCTCCGAAACCGAGAACGTGAATTTTATTGTGTTTGACACCAATGTCAATGACCTGAATCGAATCAGCGGCAGCGGCAAAAAAATCTACTGTGTCCAGACATCCAACACCCAGTCGGTGGGCGATTACCTCGATTACGACAAGGACGCGCTCGACAACTGGTTCCCCAAAAACGCGGTGCTCTATGACAAGACTGTATCCGAAGGCGCCGGCCAGGTGCGGGCGATTTCCCGTCTGGCCCTCAACGCAACGCTGAAAACCGGCAAGATCAAACCGCTTTTCACCGCTATCGACGAGCTGTTCCGCAAGGACGGCAAGGCGATGAAGCAGGCGCTGCGGGTTGTGATTGTCTCAACGGCGGCCGGCGGTACCGGTTCCGGTATCACCCTGCCGATGGCGATGTACATCCGCAACTACATCAATGAAAAATATCCGAACACCGCGATCGTCATCCGCGGCTTGCTCATGCTGCCGGAAATCCTCGACAGCGTGATCGGAACCGAGGTGGAAAAGGACAGCCTCCGCCGCAATGCCTATGCGACGGTAAAAGAAATCAACGCCTTTATGATGAAGGGCAGCGGTTTCTTTGATATCGACGGCGACCTCCAGCGGTACAGCGATCTGCATATTGACATTACCGCGCCGGCAACCGATGAGCTTCAGTCGCTCGCACTGCTGCCTTTTGATTTCTGCTTCCTGTTTGACGGCCAGAACGCCGAGGACAGCACTCTGACCAGCAAAGACCAGTATCTGGAACAGGCAGCGCAGGCGCTCTTTGAGCAGAACATCGGCCCGATGCAGCAGAGTGCCTTTTCGATCGAAGACAATATCATCAAGGAAATCTGCACCAAGGGCAACTACGGCCGCAACCGCTTTGGCGGCATCGGCGCCGGGGTTCTCCGCTATCCCTATGAGGATGTGGCTGACTATATCGCCTATCAGTGGGCGATCGATCGCATCGGCGGCGAAGGGGAAGCTGCCAAATGGTCCAAATATGACAAGGCTTATGAGCTCAAATTCAAGGAAGAACGCAAAAAAGGCGTTTCCCTCAGCGAAATGCAGACACGCGGCGAGGTTTACACCCGCACCCTGAAAAACGCTTCCGACAGCTTTTCCAAAGATCTGCGGAACTACTATCTGAACGACGCGGAGCGCCGCATCACCGATTATTTCAAAAAGCTGGCTGCCGAGATGCACCGCTGCCTGAGTGACGATCCAACCATCCGTTATTGCCAGCTGGCGGTCAACAACCTTGCCCAGGAAGTGGATTACAGTACCGAAACCGGCAGCGAGAATCGGGGGCATGCGGTAGAAAACTTGGAAAACCTGCGCTCCTTTGAACACGCGATGCGGAGCCATGCCAAAAAGGTGGCGGAAAGTGTTGCCGAAGGAATTTTCTTCAACGAAGGCAAAACCATCAACGAAAAGCGGGAATTCACTCTGGAATACGCGCTGAAAGCTCCGGTCAACGGCATCTGCCATCCCAACGCGATGCGATACATGCTCTACCTGATCGAAACCCAGATGGAAGAAAAGATCAAATCTCTCAACAGCAAGCTTTCCAACGAAATCACTCCCACGCTGGAAGGATTTTCCGATTCTGCGGATAGCGCAGGCGACTATGACGCAGGTTACACCAAAAAATCGGTGGAAAAGACCATTGACGATCTCTGCCGCGCTGAAAAAGGTCCCGACCAGGAGCCTTCTCTGTTTGAAAAGTTCAAAGGCTACGAGGAAATCTACCAGAAGATCAACACTGCTTTTGTCGGTTACTATGAGGCAATCCGTGAATTTGGCGAAATTACCGCCGAGCTCGCCGCCTATAATATCGGCGTTGAGTACATCAAAGAGCTGTCTGATAACTTTGAAAGCTTTTTCGATACCTTCCCCGAAAAGGTCACCAAGCTGCTGCTTTTGCAGGATGACCTGGTCAATGCGATTCGCTTTAATAAAGGCGACTCGGTTTACAATATCTGTGCGGAACGGCCGATGCTGGCTGAACTTGCCCGCACTGCCACCAACGGCGAGGAAGGCTTGATGCTTCCTTCCGATCTGAACGGCGAAATCTTTGACGCGGTCAAGGCGAATGTTGCGTTTGAGCGGGAAACCCGGGTGGCCGAAGTAGTGGAAGAAGACCGCCGCATCGACATCTTTGACAGCATCCTGCTGGGCTATTTCAAAAAGGCGGTTCGCCGCAACTGTGACAGCATCGACCTGAACGTGATTGAGGCGATGGCGATGGAATACCGTTTGCAGAAGCGGATCCAGGCGCGGGAAGAACAGGAGTCCGAAGGACAGAAGATCTTTGACCGGGTTTCCCATGAAGATACGATCCGCCACATCAACGAGGTAATCAGCAAGGGCGCCCGCCTTTCTGCTCCCGGCATCCAGCGGATCAAAAACGTGGAGCCGCGCGAAATCAATGTGTGCGCTTACAATGAGTCGCTCAAGGATATGCGCGCTTACCGGATGGGCGACCTTGTTCCCAACGGTCTTGCGGTGGATACAATTTCCAAATATGAGCTGCATTTCTTCAACGCCCTTTATAACCTGACGCCCGACAAGCTGAGCAAGTTTGCCTGCCCGGTCAACTGCGAGACCGGCTGCAAGAACGCCGGCCTTTATCACAGCGCCTACCACCGGTATTCCGAAAACATCGGCCCCGATTCGGCCAAGAGCATGGTGATTTCCACCCATATCGACAAGCGGTGGGATTCCATTGCCGTTTTGCCGGAGCTCGACCTGGACTACCAGGCGGAGCAGATGCACCGGATCAATCAGGCGCTGCTCTACGGGCTTTTGTACGACAGCATCCAATATCGGGAAGTGTCCCAGATTTCTTCCAAAAAGAAGATTTACAAAATGGAAAGCTCTGAAGAACGGATTTCCGACCTGATTGTTTCCAACGGCACCCAGTGTGACCAGTTCTATGAGATTCTGGACGCGCTTTACATCAATCCGGCTGCCGTCAAGGATATCTTTGTCATCCGCGATCGCAAGCGCCGCAAAGACAAGGTAAAACGCTCCAACTATGTGGAGACCTCCTTTGCCAAAGCGCTGGAAAATTTCCAGGTGGACAGCTTCCATACCGGCAAAACCAGCTTGTTTGAGGTGGCGCTGATGTATTTTGCCTCGCTGCCGAACAGCAAGCGTTATGACAGCGAAATCTCTTCGCTGATCGACAGCATCATCGACACTTTCCGGGAAGAACTCTCCGAATGTGAGAACCAGGCGGATGTGCCGTTCTATCTCTGCACCGTATTGGAAGAACAGTTTGGACTTCTTTTGGATAATTTCAACCAGTTTGAAGTGCTGCGGAGCAATACGCACGCTTCCAACAATGTTGTGCTGGATACCGTTTACCGCAAGATCAAAGCGCAGTTTGAGGCGGTGGAGCCGGTTGATTTTGAGGAATCCATTGCCCGGATGAAAGCAAGGATCATCTAAAATACGGAGCCCGGAAAGGGCTGACAAATGGAGGTGATACGGAATGTTTACTGTTGTGATCGCGGAAAAGGAGCATTTTCAGAGAATCGAAGAGTATTCGGTATTTCTGAAGCCGCTGCTGGACAGGCAAAAATTTGTCTTCTGTGAATGGTACACCGCCGAAACGAGCATCGAAGCGGCTTTGCCGCAGCTTTATAAGGTGGTGGATAATCGCGAGGAATGGCGCGCGGTGGTGGTCTGCGACAACGGTGGCCTGCATTTCAAAAATCCGTATGACAGGGTGCAGTACCGTCCGTCCGAACCGGGCGGCACTGGTTCCGAGCTTTACCAAGCGTATGAAAGGGCGGCACAGACGCCGCTGGTACGGCTGGCTGATTGGCTCTGTGAGCGTCCCACCATTACAGGCGGAACCGGCCGGGCGGCGGAAGCCGACCCGGAATACGCGGCTTATTTGGCATGCCAACGCAAAAAACAGGAGATCCTCGATCGGTTATCCGAAGGGCAATTTCTGCGGATAACGAAACCGCGGGAGGTTCTTTGCCTGGCACAGCGATGCTGTGCCGAGAAAGAATATGATATCCGAAACGCCTGGAAAGAACATACCGAGCTGCAGTATTCCCGTTTTTATGATTACAACCTTTATCCGGAAAAGCTGCGGTATCTGGTTTACGATATTCTTCCGGAAAATCACAGCAATTACGATTTTAATTACCTGCGCTTTCTGTCGGTTCTGCTGCTGATTGCCGGCAATGAAACGCCGCAGGATGCGTTAAAACCGCAGCGCGTATATAAAGTGACCTGCGAAAACGACGAGCAGGCACTCAGCCTGCTGCTTCAAAAATATGACAGCAAGCTGCGGTCCACCTCTGCCATGCTGACCGAGCGGATCGAGGATATCAAACGCCAGCACCGCAGAAAACTCACCAGTCAGGAAGTGGCTTCAGCCTATACGACCGAGGTCTATATTCCTCTGTCCTTTGATTCGGATTTTGAGCGGAGCGCGCTTTTTACATCATCCAAAGGGCTCGGGCTTTCGAGGGATTGCCCGGTGGAGGAATACGGCTTTTGGGACAGCCAGTATCAGACGAGCCGCAAGGAGTTTTCCCGCTTTTTAAAACAGCCGCGGCGCGCCCTCAAACGGGCGGCGGCAGGCATGCGGGGACAGGACACGATCGATTCCGACGATGTGTTCAGTCTGGATGAATTTCAGGTGGAGGATGTCTGCGAATACATCGAGGAACAGGAAAAGCAGATGGTTTCCATCCGGACAGGAAATCTGTATGATACGGCGGCTTATACCAGGGAGCTGGAAAAAGCCGACAGGGAGGTCAAACGCAAAATTGAAACCCGAATGACCCGGAATGTGACCATCGCGGTGGGTGCGGCGGCGCTTGGCTGCTACCTGCTGGGATTTCTGCCGCTGATTTTCCGGTCGCTGCAAACCAACACGTCGGCTGCTGTGGCTGGCATCATGACTGCCGCCTGCCTGGTATTGCTGGCACTGGTGGGAGTTGGGGCGCTGTTTGTGCTGCGGCGGCGGCTCAGAAATCGGATGAAGCACTATAACTATGTAATGAGCGGCATTGTAGCGGAGGTGGAACAGTCGATGGCACAGTTTGCCCGTTACCTCACCCACGCGTGCGCTGTGATGCGCGCCTTTTCGGTTGTGAATACACTGCGGGAGCGGGAGGACGCGCGTTATGTCAAATGCAAGGTGCTCGCGAACCACAAGCGGTCCATCGACGCGATCCGGTCGGAAAACAGCCGGATTTTCAGCCGATTTTTCCAGGCGGAAACGCCGCTGCAGCAAGAAATGCAGCCTTATGACTACGATTTTTCCCGCATTGCGGAATATACCTATCCGCTGCCGCTGACCGATGCGGATAAACGGCGGATCCCCTATCTGCAAAACGGCACGTACGCGGAGATTCCGGTGGACTATATCAGCAGCATTTTGGTGACAAGGGAGGAGCTGTATGATTGACTTTCTGATAACGCTGTTAAAGCTGGCGGTTGCGCTCCTGCCGTTTGTCCTGTTTTGTCTGTTGAATGCCAAGGCAAACCTCAAAAAGCAGCTGCGGAGCCGGCAATTTGCAATGCCGGTGTTGGCGCTTGTTTATTGCTTTGTCATCGTGCTGCTGACCGACCAAATCAACGAGTGGCTGCTGGCGTTTTTAGACTGGCTGCCGCGAGGTGTCGCTTCGCTGGCGGGGCAGGGCTGGCTGCCGGGGCAGATGTCGGCGAGCCTTTACCGGTTTGCCGGTTGGCTGCGGCAGATGCTTTCCACTCTGAACCTGCCGTTTTGGGTATTTTTCCTGGCAAATGCCGCGATTTTACTCGTTTATTTGCTTTTCAAGCTGATCTGCCTGCTGTTTATGCGGGGGATCCGCAACAAGGGCGGTTTGCATGAAAAGGTTGCCGGGCTGTTTTACGAATATTTCCCCCAAAAAGATGTCTGGTATATCCAAAACCGTTTCGGGCAGACCCGCAGCTTTCTCAAATTCTTCTATTACGGCGCCGTCTGTGTTTCGTCGGTGCTGATGATTGTCAGCCGTTGGTTCTATATGGACGGCGTTCTGGAAAACCTGTTCTATCCGGTCTTCGGTGTTATTTTGCTGGGCGAACTCTACTTCTATCTCGACGGGATGACCCGGCGAGAGTATCTGCACGATGTGCTGGGTGAAGATGAGGAAGCGGCCCAGACAGTGAACTATTCGCTGCTGCGGAAGTTTCTGCGGGCGCTTTTCCCGGATAAGGTGCTGGCCGAGGATACCACCGCCAACAGCGGCGGAAATTCCCTCACTAGCGACGAGGTGCTGGAACGGTTGGCTCAATCGGATGACCCGAAGCTCGAAACCTTCGCTTCCTTTATGAAGGCGTTCTGCGCGGGCGGCTTTGAGCCGGATCACGATTATCTCCAGTCGGCGGCCGACCTGCTTTGCGGACGGAGCATCCTCTTTAACAACCCGTTTTATTGGGATTTCATCCCTTATATTTTCTATCCGATGAACCGGACGCTGCTGCGGCATAAAAAGGTTCTGGTCGTGCTTGGACGGCACGCGGTGGAGGAGGACGTCCTCCGCTGGCTGGAGGAGGGCTTTACCGCCATCCACAATATTCCGTCGCTTTGGAAAACCGGCTTGCTGACCGAAAAAACGCAGGAACTGGACGTCGGTGTGCTCACCCGTTCTTCCACCCACAATCTGGAGCTGCATGAGGCGAACGCCGAATTTTTCGCCCAGGTGGAGTTTGTGGTGATCCTGGAGCCCTCGAAACTGGTAACGACGGCGCAGGTGGGGCTCAACTCGATTGTGAAGAAGTGCCGCACTACCGAGGACAAACAAATCGTCTACTGTTCAATCGACAAAAACTGCGACGGATTGGTCGACTCCCTTTCGCACATCCTGATGACCAGTTTGACCGAGGTTTCGGCCACCGTCAAGCCGACCGGCACCGAAAACTATATGTGCTGGGGCACCGACGGTGAATACTGGCACCACCGGATGCTGCCCAATATCGCGCGATATCTGGGCATTGGAACCGAGCTTTCCTTTGCGGGGCTCAAAAACCAGGTGTCCCAGGTGAGCTGGTACGGCGGCGAAGCTTTTCCGGTGCGGGATATCCAGTGGATCGGGCGGCAGTATTACTACGAGCTGCTCAACTACGCGGGGCTTCCCACCGAGCAGGATATGTACACCAGAGTGTTCCATGCTACCTCCAACTACTGGAGCGCTGGTGTTTCCAAAAATGCCTATATCACGGTGGAGGACGAAGCCTGCAACATGTTCGAGGTACTGCGGAACTTTGCCACCCGCGCTTCCGAGCAGAGCTTTATCAATGTCATTTCGGAGGACTACCTCCTCAAGGATTATATGGCCGGCAACGCCAAAATCTTTGAAACCGACCCCAAGGCGATCCCCTGTATCGTGGGCGACTACGCCCGTACCGGGCGGAACGTCACGCTGCGGCTGCTTTTGATGATGACCTCCGGGTATCTGCGCGAGCCGGACCTCAAAAAGGAGCTGGCGCTGCTCGGGCGGGACACCGACCAGCCTGCGGTTCAGTTCTGGCATGAGATCTGCCAGTGTTATTCGCCGGTCAACCGCCGGACCGCGGTGGAGGACTGCGCCCAGACCATTGTCCGCCAGTCGGCGGACGGCCGGCAGACACACACCTTTGACATCACACTGATCCGGAGCCGCGACCATTTCAACCTGGAACTGGGGCGGATGGAGCGGGTTTTCTTTATCAGCAATCCCGATTTTATCAAAGACTTTGTTTCGGAGCTGAAGAGCGCCAGCTATATCGCCGAAGACGAGCGCGGCGAGCGGAATTATCTCGGCGCCGAGCTGCAGGGACAGGTGTTCCAGCGGCATCTTCCGGGGCAGTTCTTTACCTTTGACGGAAAATACTACGAGATGCTGCGCATTACACCGGCAGGAGAAGTGCTGGTGCGGCGTGCGGCGGACCATATCACCGGACGGCCGTCTTACCGGCAGATCCGGCGGTATCAGATCCGAAACATTCTTCCTTCCGACCAGATGGGCGACCAGACCGACATTTCGGGCTTTCAGATCAGCCGGGAGTACGCCGACCTGCGGGTGGAAACGGACGGCTATTTCCGGATGGAACGCTATCACGATTTCCGCACTGCCAAAAAGGTAACGGTAAACGGCATTCCGGCCCGCGAATACCGCAACAAGATGGTGCTGCGGCTGGATCTTCCCGAAACGGAGGGCAAGCCGGTGACGCCGGAGATCCGCGCCACCATCACGCTGCTCATCAACGAGGTATTCCGCACCCTGTTTGCGGAAAACAGCGCCTTTCTCACCGCCGTCTCCCGGATTCCGGAACAGCGGGAATATCCGCTGACTGCTTCGCTCGAAAGCGGCGGAGAGGACAGCAGCATCTATTTCATCGAGGACAGCCAGCTCGATCTCGGCCTCCTCATTGCGGCGGAGCGAAACATCCACCGCATCCTCGAAGTCGTCTGCGATTATCTGAACTGGCATTTTGACGAGATCGAAAAGAGCAAAAACCCACCCGAACGGCCAACTCCGCCCGATTACACGGTTCCAGAAACTCCGGAAGGGGAAGACGGGGAGAAAGAAAAGCCCAAAGGCTTCTGGGGAAAGGTCAAGGCGTTCTTTGCAGCAATCGGCCGTGCGATTGCAGGATTTTTCCGGAAGATTGGGGGTTTCTTCAAAAACCTGTTCAAACGGAAGAAAAAACCGGAGGAGGAAGAGCCTGTTCCGGGTGAAACTCCCGCCGAAAGCGGCGAAGCGGAGCCTGAATCCAGCGAAACTCCCGCCGAAACCGGGAAAGCGAAACCTGAATCCAGCGAAACTCCTGCCCAAACCGGGGAAGCGAAACCTGAATCCGATGAAACTCCCGCCGAAAGCGGCGAAGCGGAGCCGGAATCCAAAGAATCCGATGAAGACGGAAAAGAGGAGAGCCGCAAGCTCTATTCGATTCGGGGCCTGCATGAGGAAGCAGTTCCCGAAACCGGTAGTCAGATCGACATTGAAACGGAGGACGAGGAGCTCATCCACAAACCGGTTCCGGCAAGACGGACCGAACCGCTTCCTTATCACGAACGGTATTATCTCCTTTACGGCTTTGCGCCGGGCGAGGATAGTCTGTCGCTTGATCTTGTGGGAACCCGCGAATATCTGAATGGCCTGGGCTTTGGCGTCAATCCGCTCAGTCAGGCGCGTGGTGCAGAGAGACTGGAACTGGAAGGCTACGATCCCCAGAAACCGGGCGCGCGGTTCTGCGATTTCTGTGGCGCCGAAATTTTCGGCGTGGAATACGAAACTCTGAAAGACGGCCGCGACCGCTGTATGCGCTGCGGCGCCACTGCCATCAAGACAGGCGCCGAGTTTACGAAGATCTTCCACCAGGTGCTGCGGAATATGGAATCCTTCTACGGCATCCGGATCAACGCTTCGATCAAGGTTAAAATGGTCAACTCCAAACGGCTGAACAAGATGCTGGGCCGTTCCTTTGTTCCCACCGGAAACTACGACGGCCGGGTATTGGGTGTTGCGATCCACGACCGTAGCGGCTATACGTTGGTTGTGGAGAATGGCGCGCCGCGCGTCATGTCAATGATGACGATGGCCCACGAGCTCACTCACATCTGGCAGTACTTGAACTGGGATCGTAAGGCCATTGTCGCCAAATACGGCGCGGAGCAGGAGCTGGACGTTTATGAAGGCATGGCGGAATGGGTGGAAATCCAGTACGCAATCCTCATCAATGAACAGAAGACAGCCAATATTGAGTTGATCCGCACATTGAACCGCAACGATGAATATGGACGGGGGCTTGCCAAATATCTCCAGCGCTATCCGTTCTATGAAAGCGCCGGACAGATGGGCGAAACTCCCTTTCTGGACACCGATACCCCCATGTAACCAAAAAACGCAGACGGATTTCCGCCTGCGTTTTTGTTTTGTTTGGGAGAAGGCTGCCCGCCGTTTTTTCGGTCAGGTCTTTTTGATAAACTTTGTGTGGCAGATGGGACAGCTGATCTCAATTTTACCGCGGCCTTTGGGGACGCGGAGCTGCTTTTTGCAATTGGGACAGCGATAATAGCGGTGGGTTTTGCGGTCGGCAAACCGGCGCTTCTGTGCGGCAAACCAGCCGCGGATGCGGTTCCATCCCCTTTTTACGGCGTTCCAGAAAATCAGGAATTTTTCGTTTTCGCGGACGCGGGAAGAATGGTTGCGGGACATGAGGCGGAAAATCGCCAGAACCATAAAAATCAGGCTTAGCAAGTACAAAATAAGCGAACCGCTGAGCGAGGAGGCAAGGGTGCAGAACATCATGGCGGCGAGCAGCGCGATATTGAGCTGGTCAAGGCCGTAGCGCCCGATCATAAAATTGCGGAGCCAATTCAAGGAAGAATCCCTCTTTTCCAATGGAATTGCTTCTATTATAGCAGAAATCCGCGTGGATTGCATGAATTTTTCGTGACCGATTCGTGTCGGAATCCAAAGGAAAATGACTTGACAAATTGTGCAGAAAGGCATATACTGATTAAAGAAGTTGCAGGCGCAACGATATAGGAGGGATTCCCATGGACAGTTTTATGCGCTGTATCAGCCGGATTGCCCGGTGCGCGCAGATTTACCGTTGTGAAAAATTCGAGGAGCTTGGTTTGAACGGCGGCCAGTATGTGTATATCAACTGTGCCTGCCGCTGTCCCGGTATTTCGCAGGAGCAGATGGCACGTCAGATTCTCATTAACAAGTCAAATGTTTGCCGGCAGCTGGCGCAGCTGGAGCAGAACGGCTTTATCCGCCGGGAACCGGATGAGCGGGATCGCCGGGTATTGCGGGTGTATCCAACCGAAAAGGCGGAGGCGGTGCTGCCGGTTATCCAAAAAGTGCTTGCTGACTGGCGGGACTACCTGACTGCCGACCTTTCGGAAGAAGAGCGTGAAACGCTGGATTCCCTGCTGGAACGGCTGCTGGAAAAGGCTTCCGCTTACGCGGACAGCTGTCTGGAACCGGAGAAAAGGGAAGGGGGAAAGGCGGAATGAACGTTATCCTGCACTACATTCGTCCCTATGCCCTGAAAATGACGGGCGGTATGATCGTTAAATTTATCGGCGCGATTATGGACCTTTTGCTGCCGTGGTTTCTTGCCTACATCATCGATACCATCATTCCCCACAAAAATGTGGCTGAAATTTTTCTATGGGGCGGTGTGATGCTCCTGTGTTCGGTGCTGGCCTGGCTCACCAATATCATCGCCAACCGGATTGCCGGCTGGGTTTCCAAATGCGCGGTGGGAAACATGCGGCACGACCTTTTTGAGAAGATTTCCGCCCTCTCCTGTTCGCAGGTGGATGGCTTTTCCATCCCGTCGCTCATCTCCCGCGTCACTTCGGACAGCTACAACATCCACAGCATGATCGGGATGATCCAGCGGATGGGAATCCGGGCGCCGATTCTGCTCTTTGGTGGGATTGTGGTCACCCTCACCCTGGAGCCGGTGCTGGCGTTGGTGCTGATCGCCATGATGCCGCCGCTCGCGCTGGTAATCGTTTATGTTTCCCGCAAGGGCATCCCGCTTTATACCAACCTGCAAAAGGGGATTGACCGGATGGTCCAGGTGGTGCGCGAAAACATCATCGGCATCCGCGTCATCAAGGCGCTCTCCAAAACCGACTACGAAAAAGGCCGGTTTGAAGAGGTCAACCGCGAAGTGGTCAAACGGGAAAAGAAAGCCGGACTGACCATGGCGCTTACCAACCCGAGCATGAACTTTTTCCTGAATCTGGGATTGACGCTGGTGATTTTGGTGGGCGCGTTCCGGGTGAACGCGGGGCAGAGCCTACCGGGCAAGATCATTGCCTTTATGAGCTATTTCACCATCATTCTGAATGCCTTGTTGGCCATCAACCGCATCTTTGTCATGTGCTCCAAGGGAATTGCTTCGGCCAACCGGATCGGTGAAGTTTTGAATACCACCCCGGATCTGGCGGTTCAGCCGGACAACAGCAAACCGGAAGATGACGCCCATGTCTCCTTCTCCCATGTCCATTTTTCCTATTCCGGTACATCCGAAACCCTTTCGGACATCAGTTTTTCGCTCCGCCGGGGAGAAACGCTGGGCATCATCGGGGCGACCGGCGCCGGAAAAACGGCGGTCATCAATCTTTTGATGCGGCTCTATGACGCTGACAGCGGCGAAATCCGGATCGGTGGGGAAAAGATCACCGCCATTCCGCCGGAAAAGCTGCACACCATGTTCGGAATTGTCTTTCAGCACGACGTCCTTTTTGCCGATACGGTGGCTGAGAACATCTCCTTTGGCCGGGGCATTCCTCCGGAGCGGCTGGAAGAAGCGGCGCGGGACGCTCAGGCGTTGGAATTTATCGACGAGCTGCCCGGCCGGTTCGACTATGAACTTGCCATCAAAGGCTCCAACCTGAGCGGCGGCCAGAAACAGCGGCTGCTGATTGCGCGGGCGCTGGCCGGCAAGCCGGAAATTCTTGTGCTGGACGACTCATCGAGTGCGCTGGACTACAAGACCGACGCGGCGCTCCGCAAGGCAATCCGGGAACATTACGCCGGAACGACTACCATTATCATCGCGCAGCGGGTGAGCTCCATCCTTCACGCCGACCACATTCTGGTACTCGAAGAGGGACGGGAAATCGGCTACGGTACCCACGAGGAGCTGCTCCAAGATTGCGAAAGTTACCGTGAAATCAGCAAATCGCAGATGGGAGGCGGCGAGATTGGCTAAATATTACAAACGCAGCAACAAAACCACCCAGCCGAAAAGCCGGATCCTGCTGCGGCTTGGGACCTACCTGATGCGGCACAAAGGCCTGGTGTTCGCGGCGCTGCTTTTGACCATATCGAGCAACCTGCTTGCACTCGTCGGCCCCACCCTGTCCGGCTACGCGATCAACGCCATCGAGCCGGGAAAAGGAGCGGTCATCTTTGAAACGGTCTTCTATTACTGCGGATGGATGGCGGTGCTGTATGTTGCTTCTTCTGTCCTTTCCTACATTCTTTCGGCGCTGATGATCGTGCTGAGCCAGAAAATCGTCTACCAGATGCGCAAAGAGGTCTTTGAAAAGCTGGCCGATCTGCCGGTAAACTATTTTGACCACAATCAGACCGGCGATATTTTAAGCCGTATTTCCTACGACATCGATGTTGTCAACGCCTCTCTTTCCAACGATCTTTTGCAGATTTGCACCAGTGCGATTACAGTCATTGGCTCTTTTGTGATGATGGTGCGGATCTCGCCGCCGCTGGTGACCATCTTTTTCGTCACCATCCCGGCTTCCATCCTCTTTACTCGCTACCGGACCAAAAAGGTGCGGCCGCTTTTCCACATCCGTTCGGAAAAGCTCGGAGAGCTGAACGGCTTTACCGAGGAAATCGTTTCGGGGCAGAAGACGACCAAAGCTTACCACCAGGAAAGCACCATGCAGTCCCGTTTTGACCAGTGCAATGAGGAGGCTGTCACCGCCTTTTACCGCGCCGACTATTACGGCAGCGTCACCGGTCCGTCGGTTAACTTTATCAACAACATTTCTCTGTCGCTGGTCAGCGTTTTCGGGGCGCTTTTGTATCTGGCGGGGAGCATTTCGCTCGGCAACATCTCCTCCTTTGTTCTGTATTCCAGGAAATTTTCCGGCCCGATCAACGAGATGGCCAATATTTTAAGCGAGTTGCAGTCTGCCTGTGCGGCGGCGGAACGTGTCTTCCGATTGTTGGATGAACCGGTGGAAAAGCTCGACGAACCCGATGCCATCGAGCTGCGAAATGTCCATGGAGACGTTGAGATGTCTCACGTTCGATTTGGTTATACTCCGGAAAAGATCATCATCAAGGACTTGAACCTGAAAGCGCCAGCTGGCAGCACTGTTGCGATCGTTGGGCACACCGGCGCCGGCAAAACTACCCTGATCAATCTATTGATGCGCTTTTATGACCCGCAAAGTGGGATCATTTCGGTGGATGGTCATGACATTATGCACGTTACCCGAAAGAGTCTCCGACTTTCCTACGCGATGGTATTACAGGACACCTGGCTTTTTAACGGGACGATCTTTGACAACATTGCCTACGGCAAGCCTGGCGCTACCATGGAGGAGGTTTCGGCCGCCGCCAAAGCTGCCCGTATTGACGGATATATCCGGCGACTGCCGCAGGGTTATCAGACTGAGCTGAACGAGGACGGCGTCAATATTTCCCAGGGGCAGAAGCAGCTCCTCACCATCGCGCGGGCGATGCTGCTCGATGCCAACATGCTCATCCTCGACGAAGCGACCTCCAACGTGGACACCCGGACTGAAATCCAAATCCAGGCTGCCATGCAGGAGCTGATGAAGGGGAAAACCTGCTTTATCATCGCCCACCGGCTTTCCACTATTCAGCACGCCGACAACATCCTTGTGGTCGATGGCGGCAACATTGTGGAACAGGGCACCCATGCCGAGCTGATGGCCAAAGGCGGATATTACGCGGGGCTTTATCGGTCGCAGTTCCAATAATCGCAAAATTTTGCAAAACCCCTTGACACTTCCCCAGGGTAAGAGTGTATCCTGAAAGCAGAAAGGGGAGGATGAGATGAAGATCCGGAAAGTATGTGACAAAACCAGCTTGACCGAACGGGCAGTGCGGCTTTATCTGGAAAAGGGGCTGCTCTGTCCGCAGAGCGAATGGAGGCAAGGACGCACCTATACAGAGTACAGCGAATCCGACGTTGAACGGCTGCGGGAAATTGCGGCGCTGCGGAGCGTTGGGTTTTCGCTGGAGGAAATCGGAGCGATGAGCCAAAACGGAGCGGATATATCCGCTTTTCTGGAAAAGAGGATCGAAGCGCTTCGCTCCGAATCGGAGGATGCGGCGGAAAACCAGGCGCTACTCCTGCGGCTTGCAAAACAGAGCTGGCAGGACGGCGGCAGCCTCGGGCAGGCGATTCTGCGAGAGGGGAAAGCAGGCGCTCCTGTGGATTGTACCTTTGATTTCGGGCGTGCGGACGGCCTTACCCAAGAGGAAAAGCAGGAGCTTGGGAAAAAAGCGCGGCGCCGGCTGGATTTGTGGAATGTCGCCGGAAGCTTCTCACCCGGGCTGCAATCCTGGCGGCTGCGGTGCTGATTCTGGCCGGCGCAGCCGGATGGCTGCTGTATTGGAGGTCAGTTCAGATCTTTACCATGTACTCGGCTTTGAGTCCTGATGAGGGTATCTTTCTTTCTGAGCCGTTTCAAGTGGAAGGGGATTTTGGCAACGGAACAGAACTTGCCGCCCGTATCACAATGCCGGGAGAGGAGAAGTCCTTTTTAGGTGTATTTCGGGGGTCGGAAGGGGAGACACTTTGCCGCAGCCTTTTTCCCGATATGCCGTATGCTCTGATCCAGCTGCAGGTGGAGATCCCGCGGCGGGAAGCCCAGAAAATGGGGAGTACCTTGAAACAAACCGAGTTTTCGAAGCGGTTCTGACAGATGATGCTTTCTGCTGCCGCTATCTTACTGTTACCGGTTTGCAGGCAGCACCCAGTTCGGGTAAAATGGAAACAGTTCGGATTCCTTCAGAATAATGAAAACCCCCGGAAGTTTCAACTTCCGGGGGTTTTTTAAATGCTTTTGACCGAACTTCCCTCGACCAAATGTGGCTCCAGCATCAAAGAGGTTGGCAGGGAAGAGGATCCTGTCTGGATCAGGTCCTGCAGAATATGTGCGGCAGTCTGGCCAATTTGGAAAGACTGCTGTTCGATATGAGTGAAAAAACTTGCGGTATTATGAAACAGGCTCGGATTGTCAAAACAGATAACAGAAAGGTCCTGTGGGATACGGATCCTGTGCTTTTCGCAAAGGCTGTAAAGGAAAATGGCGGTAGCGCTGTTAGAAGCAAGCGCCGCGGTAATATGGCCGCTTAGAATATCCTCGACCAATTTTTCCTGAACGTTGGGATAACCCGACTGATTGAAAAAGTTATCGTAAAAAAACAGGCGCAATCCTTTTTGGGAAACCGCTTTTATGTAGCCGGTATATCGGGAAAATGTAACCTGTTCTTTCAAAGGGGCACCGCCCACAAAGGCGATCTTTCTATGACCGTTTTTCAAAAAGTGGTCGACCGCAAGCTGAGAACCGCCTTCATTGTTGCAATAAACGCTGTGGCAGGGTAGATTATTAAAGACGCGGTCGATTAACACGAACGGATACTGTTCCAGGTGCATTTTGAGAATGATGTCACTGTAAAATTCAAAATCGTTCGGGAAAATAATCATGCCTTGATATTGCTGCTGTAAAAAGTGTTTTAGCGCAAACTCTTCCAGCCCCGGATAACGGGAAAACACAGTTTCCACAAAATAGTCCGGAAACGGTAATGTTTGAGTGATTGCGCGAATCAGCGAGGAACTGTGATAATCTTGATTTTCCGGAATGATCAATCCGATCTTGATGGTGGAGCCTTTTTTTTCAGACGATGAGATAGTTGGCCTGGAATCTTTTGGCGTTACAAAAGAACCTTTCCCTTGGATCCGGTAGATGTACCCGTCAAGAGAAAGTTCTGATAACGCTTTGGTTACAGTTATTCTGCTGACATTGTATATTTTACACAATTCGTTTTCGCTCGGAATCCGCTCATTATCCTGGTAAACACCTGTGTTGATTTTGTGTCGAAGATCTTTTTGAATCTGCTCATACAATGTTTCAGGAGCGGAAGATTTGAATAGATTGCTAATGGAAAACACCCCCTTTTTTATTATAAACCATACAACATGAGATAACAATATACATCTTTCCGAAAAAAAGGGGGTAAACACAGCCGTATTACACAAAATCTGTAATAAAAGCTTCATAGGAATAAACTCCAAATAAAAAAACGGAAAAATCAATTAGTAATTTACACAAAATTTTATAAATTTATATATGTATATATTACAATTATATGGTTGTTATGTAATTGATATATTGACATTGTAGAAATTCAGCGTTATAATAAATTCAACAGAAATCTTCCAAAAGAGTGAAGATGAGTTTGGTAATTTGCTAACCAAAAGAAAGGAAAAGAGGGGTATAATGCAAACTAAAGCAGCAGTTAAGAAAAACAAACCCTCCGGTAACGCAAAGGGCGGTTTTGGAGGATGGCTAAAATTCCAGCTTCATGATTGGGCGAAGGCGCTCAAACGGGATTATGACGTCTACCTCTTAATTCTCCCCGTCGTTGTGTATTTTGTGATATTTGCATATATCCCAATGTACGGAATTCAGATTGCGTTCAAGAATTATTCACCGGCGTTGGGTTTTGCAGACAGCCCGTGGGTAGGACTTGATCACCTGACACGTTTCATCAATTCATTGTATTTTGGACGTGTCATTAAGAATACGTTAATCATGTCTGTTTACAGCTTGATTATCAGCATTCCGGCTCCGGTAATCCTGGCGTTGCTGTTCAACGAGGTGCGGACAAAGAGATTGCGGGTAACAATGCAGGCAATTTCTTATGCACCAAACTTCATTTCAACCGTAGTTATGGTCAGTATGATTATTATGTTCCTGACTCCCCAGACCGGTTTTGTTGATTCGATTCTTCGGGTGTTCGGATATTCTGCGGAACAGAGCATCATCAATGAGCCGAGCGCATTCTATCACCTTTATGTGTGGACAGGTGTATGGCAGGGCATGGGCTGGAGTTCCGTTATCTATTCGGCGGCAATCGAAGGCGTTCCGGTGGATATGTATGAAGCAGCCCGCCTAGACGGTGCAAGCAAACTGAAACAAATTTGGTACATCACGATTCCTTCCATTTCTCCGACAATTATCATTCTTGCAATCATGGCAATTGGTAACGTGTTGAACATCGGTTATGAAAAAGTTTTCCTGATGCAGACAAGCTTGAACCTGACATCGTCTGAAATTATTTCAACCTACGTGTATAAATCCGGTTTACAGCAGGCACAGTACAGCTTCTCCACAATGGTCGGTCTTTTCAACAACGTAATCAATTTCATTATCCTGATTATTGCCAATAGCATTGCAAAACGAGTCAGTGAAACATCTTTGTGGTAATGTGGGAAAAGAGGGTCTGTATGAGTAAGAAAAACAATCAAATCCAGCTTGCTGCGAGCGATAAAATATTCCGTGGTGTAGCGCTCGTCATACTGGCATTTGTCATGGTTATTATCATCTACCCCATCTGGTTTGTATTGGTTGCTTCCTTTACAAACCCGTTGGAAATTTATCAGAATGCATTTTTGTTCTGGCCCAAGGAATTTAATTTTGAGAGCTATAAGCTTGTTTTCCGTGACCAGGATTTCATCACCGGTTTTATCAACTCCATTCTTTATACGTTGGTCGGTACGACATTGAATGTCGTGATGAATATCTGCGGCGCATATCCACTTTCCAAACGCAATTTCAAGGGTAAAACCTTCTTTACACTGATGTTCACTTTTACGATGTTCTTCAGTGGCGGTTTGATCCCAACCTACTTGGTTGTAGATGCATTAGGCCTGCGGAATACCTTCTGGGCAATCATTATCCCTTCGGCCGTAGGTATGTACAATATCATTATAATGAGAACTTATTTCCAGTCCCGTATCCCGTTGGAGCTGGAAGAAGCCGCAAAGGTAGACGGCTGTACCAACTTCCGACTGCTGTTGCAGATTGTGTTGCCGCTTTCGGTTCCGATTATCGCAGTTATCGCGCTTTATTACGGTGTTGGCCGTTGGAACGACTACTTCTCTGCAATGATTTACATCACCAACCGGAAACTTTACCCATTGCAGCTTGTACTGCGTGAGATTCTGTTGCAGAACCAGGCTTCCGACATGATGGATGTTGTATCCGACTCTGGTTATTCCGATCGAATGATGGCCCGTTTGGGACTGAAATACGCCGTTATCGTAGTTTCGACTGTACCGATTTTCGTGATTTATCCGTTGGTGCAAAAATTCTTCGCAAAAGGCGTTATGGTCGGTGCAATCAAAGGCTAAGTTTTGTTAACCATGGCTTCAATAAGGAAGCCTGTGGAATATGAAAGGAGATTTAGTATGAAAAAAAGAGTTTTTGTTTCACTGCTGGCAGCAATGATGACAATGTCTGTAATGGCAAGCTGCGGCGGAAACGACGGTTCTTCGACCGCTGGCAATGACACTTCTACTGGCACCAGCGCAACCGAAGGCGATGACACAGCAAATCTTCCCAACGATGACAGCATTAAAGAATTCACAATCGCATGCAACGCCGCCGGCGATGTAAACCCGCCTATGAACGAATGGTGGATTTGGGAAGAATATGAGTCCATGACCGGTATCCACATTAACTGGCAGGAAATTCCTTCCACTGCTGTAGCCGAGCAGAAAACACTGCTTCTGACTTCTGACGATAAACCCGATGCTTTCTGGCAGATTAGCTTTAGCACCGATGAACTGAACCGTTACGGCAGTGAAGGCACTTTTGTGAACATTGCTCCGTATATGGACGAGTATGCTCCCAACCTGAAAGCTCTTCTCGAGAGCATTGAAGGCGGTATTGCTTCCTGTACGATGCCCGATGGCGGTATCTACTCCATGCCTTGGGTTATGACCGACCTTGTACAGGCAAACCTGCGTTACTACATCAACCAGAATTGGCTTGACAACGTTGGCATGGATGTTCCTACCACTGTTGATGAGCTGAGCGCAGTCCTGGAAGCCTTTAAGACTCAGGATGCAAACGGCAACGGTGATCCCGATGACGAATATGGCATTTACTATGCTCCCGGCAGCATCACATACCTCGAGCAGCAGCTGGCAGGCAGCTATGGCATCGGCGACAACGGCTTGAAACCCATCTCTGAGCGTTATTACATTGATGATAACGATCAGGTTCAGTTCCTGTATACCTCTGACGGTATGAAACAGATCTGGCAGCAGATGGCTGACTGGTGGAGCAAAGGTTATATGCATCCGGAAAGCTTCGGCAACGCTGCTTATGAAAACTGGGTTACCGACGGTTCTGTGAACGATATCGTTGGTATGTACGGCTGGGTTGGTTCCAACTACCTGTACAACGATGCTATCAATGATTACACTGCAATTAGTGTTCTGACTGGTCCCAGCGGTGAAGAACCCGTTCAGTCCTGGTGTGACTTCCCAGTTCGTGGCACTTCCGCGTTTACTATCACTGATGCTTGCAAGGCTCCTGGAACCCTGATTCAGTGGGCTGACTACTTCTACGGCGAAGAAGGCGTAACCTTCAGCGCATTCGGTAAAGAAGGCGTTACCTACAATCTGGATGAGGAAGGCAAAATCCGTTACACCGATGAGATCCTCGATTACGAGGGCGGCCCACAGCTCGGCGCATTCCAGTATGGTCTGTTTGTATACGGCGGATCTATCCCCACTTGGTATGTTGACAGCGAACCGATGGAAATTGCCCGTCGCCAGGATGGCGCGGACAACACCGAAGAGCGTATGTCTGATTACACTGAGGTTTCCGAGCAGTATAAACCTGACCTGATGCCTAGCCTGGTTCCCACCATTGACGAATCTACTGAAATCAATGCAATGGTAACCGATATCGATACTTACCTCCAGGAAGCTCGTGCGAACTTTGTAACCGGCGTCTGGAACTTCGATTCTGATTGGGATTCCTTTGTGAAACAGTTGGATGGCCTTGGCGTTTCCCGCTATGTAGAAATCAAACAGGCTCAGTACGATCGTTATAAAGAAGCAAACGCTCAGTAATGACGGACTTTGGAGGGCTGCCTTACAGAGGCAGCCCTCTATTTCTATTTGAGTAAAATAAAACTTGTATTTAAAATAATTAAATTGAAAAATAGTGAATTGACAATAAAATTTTTGCATGATATAATGAATAAAAAGATTAAGGAAACCGTTATATTTTTATGTAAGTCAGGAGGATAGCGCTATGAATCTTGCTACCAAATTCAGCCGGCTGAAACGTTCTATCGGCGGCAACCGGGAAAAAATGCATTTTGAGTACACCTTTGGTATGCCGGAGGAGGAACTCTACCATATCACAACACCGCACCGTGCGGTTGTCCGGATTTTGGGAGAACTGGACTTTGCCATGCGTCTGTCGGGGGCAAATTCCCGTAAATATGATGATCTGATCGAAAAAGCGCTGGATTATCTGCTGGACTGCACCGATAGAACCGGTACCGTCACCATTGAGCAGGCGGAAAAAGCAGAGGAGATGCTTCTTCCTATGCAGGATGCGGCAAAAGAATACAAGCTGATTCTTGCAGCACACGCCCACATCGACATGAACTGGATGTGGAGCTTCCACGAAACGGTTGCAGCGACGCTGGCAACCTTCCGCACGATGCTGCACATTATGGAGGAATATCCCGAATTTTGCTTCTCCCAGTCTCAGGCGAGCGTTTATCAGATTGTAGAGGAATACGATCCTGCTTTAATGGAGCAGATCAAAGCGAGGATCGCCGAAGGACGCTGGGAAGTGACCGCGACCGGCTGGGTAGAAACAGATAAAAATATGCCCAACACCGAGTCGCTGCTCCGGCATATCCAGTATAGCCGGGAGTACCTCTCTTCCAAATGGGGCGTTCAGAATTTTGAAGTTGACTTCTCCCCCGATACTTTTGGCCACAACGCCAATGTGCCTGAAATTGATTCTTTCGGCGAGGTCAAATATTTCTATCACTGCCGTGCACTGGACGGCGATTATGTTCTTTATCGTTATCGTGCGCCTTCCGGTAAGGAAATCCTTGCTTATCGTGAACCTTATTGGTACAACAGCGCCATTACACCGCATATTGGTGCCGGTCTGATCGATCTGTCCCGGCGTTCCGGTGGTTTAAAAACCGGCTTGATTGTCTACGGCGTTGGCGACCACGGCGGCGGACCTACCCGGCGTGACGTAGAACGTGCCATTGACATGAAGAGCTGGCCGATTTATCCACGTGTTGAATTCGGTACCCTCCATCAGTTCTTCCACGAAGCCGAAGCGGTACGGGAAAACCTTCCAGTTGTTGACCATGAGCTCAACTACTTTGCAAACGGCTGCTACACCACCCAGAGCCGTATCAAACGGGGCAACCGCCGTTTGGAAAGCGCCCTCTGTGATGCGGAAGCAGCTGTGGTGGAAGCAAGCCATTTGGCCGATTTCTCCTTTGCAAAGGATTCTTTCCGCAAAGCATGGCAGAATGTTCTCTTTACCCATTTCCATGACATCCTGACCGGTTCCTGTGTCCAGGATTCCCGTGAGCACGCGATGGGCTTGTTCCAAACCGCGATGGCGACCGCCAATACCCAGTATCAGAACGCGATCCGGGTGATTTCGGAGAATATCGACACTTCTTCGATCCCGGTGGATATCGATGCTTATAATACCCAGTCCGAAGGCGCCGGTGTCGGCTACGGCATTGAAAACTTTACCGGTGTTCCGAGCCCCGAACGCGGCAGCGGACGCACCCGTATCTTCCACCTCTTTAACCCGCTGGCATTTGACCGCCGCGAGGTGATGGAGCTGACTGTTTGGGACTGGACCGGTGATATGCGCAATATTGCGGTGAAAGATTCCGATGGAGAAGCGGTGGAATTCCAGCTGGTAGACAATGAGCTGCAGCGGTATTGGGATCACCGGTATTTCCGAATTCTGGTGGACGTCTGCGTCCCGGCAATGGGCTACCAGACCATTGTTCTTTCTGAAACCGATCCGGAGGAGTATCCATTTTATTATCATCCGGAGCATCGATCCTCTCGTCCGTTCCCCGATTTCTGCCTGGAAAACGAGAATGTCAAAGCGGTCATCCGCTCCGGCGATGGACGGATCGTGTCGCTGTTTGACAAGAAGACTGGCACCGAACTCATCAAGTCTGGCGAATCGGCTGGCTTAACCTACATAGAAACCGAATGTGCTACGTCCAGTGCCTGGAACATCGGCCGCCACCTGCGGGAAGAAGCGGTAGATCGTTGCGTACGTATTCACAATGTAATGAGCGGTGCTCTGTGCAGCAGCGTACAGGTTTCCTACACGGTACAGAATTCCACCGTGGATGTGACCTATAGCCTCGACAAATATCAGCGCGCAGTCAAGGTGGATATCCAGGTTGACTGGAAAGAAATTGGCAGCAACATCATCCCGGTTCTCGATTACCGCGTCCCGGCTTCCTTTGGCGTCAAAGACTATCTCTATGACATCCCCGCCGGCAGCATCTGCCGCGGCGATGTGGACGACGATGTACCCGGCTTGCAGTACGGCGCCGCTCTGAATCCCAACGGCGCGTCCATCCTGCTGGCGAGCGACTGCAAGTACGGCTACCGTGGCCGTCGCGATACACTGGCACTCACCCTCATCAACACCTCGACCAGCCCGGACAAATATCCGGAGCGCGGCATCCATCCGATCAGCATCCTGCTCGGCGCCTTTGACGGATGTCCGAAACAGGCTGAGGAAACCGCTTCTTGCTTCACCCACAAACTCTGCTACCAGGCCGGCAACGCCCACAAGGGCACACTGCCGCTCAAATCTTCCTTCCTTTCTTCCTGTGCGGAAAGCAGTGTTGTTTCGGCTGTTGCAGCTTGCGACGACGGCAGCTTTATCGTCCGGCTTTATGAGACCGCTGGCAAGTCCGACAAGGTTACCCTGCATTTCGGCGCTGCGGTGAAATCCGCCGTGTCGGTCAATCTGCTGGAAAAACCGGACGGTCGCACTGTATCGGTCAGTGGAAGCGATGTTTCCTTTGAAATTGAACCACGCTGCATTTTTGCGGTCAAGATTACGCTGTAAATTTAAAAATTCAGCCGTCCCCATGCCGTTTTGGTGCGGGGACGGCACTTGCATGAGAAAGGTGATTGTATGAGAAATCATATCGATTTGAACCGTGCGATTATTCACGGCCAGGCAAATGGCAAGGTCCTCTGGCAGCCCCGCATCATCTGCTGGTATATGGACCGAGAATTCAGCCATGTGCCGCTGCCTGCGCCCTATACCGGCATGAGCATCCGTGAGCTCTATGAAGCGCTCGGTTGTTCCAACCGCATCTACGATTACAACGCTGCGGTTCGCCTGATTGAGGATCCCTCGATCAAACGGTACTCCAAGCCGCTCGATGAGCTGCGCACCCAGCATTTTGTCGAAACGCCGGAGGGAACCATCACCGCCATCACCCGCCGCAATACCTCTAACTATGGCGAGTTCTTTGAAAAATGGTGGGTGGAGAACCAGAAGGACATGGAAGTCCAGATGTACATCGAGGCCAATCAGGATTACGAGTTTGACCAGAAAGCTTATGACAAGGTGTATGAGGTCTGGGGTGAGAACGGCCTTGGCTCCATCTATTTCCCCCGCATCAATGTGCAGTCCCTTTTCAATGACACGATGGGTGTCGAGGGCGGTATCTTTGCCCTGATGGATATGCCCGACGTCTGCGAGGAATACTTCAAGGTCAAACAGGCCAACCACGAGCGCTTTATCAAGATGATCCGTTCCAGCTGCTTTGAGTGGATCAACTTTGGCGACAATGTCCACTGTGCAACATTGCCGCCCTCTCTCTTTGAGAAGTATGTGCTGCCGGAATACCAGCACCGCAACGAGCTGCTTCACCAGCCCGACAAGAGCTACTATACCTTTGCCCACTGGGATGGCGACACCAAAGCGATCCTCAAATACGCAAAGGAAACCGGTCTGGACGGCATCGAAGCAATTACCCCCAAGCCGCAGGGCGATGTGACACTGGAAGAGATCAAAGCAGGTCTGGGCGATCAGGTCGGACTGGTAGACGGTATTGCCGCCATCCTATTTGACGAGACCTATCCGATTCAGATGCTGGAAGACCAGGCAAAACGGCTGATTGACCTCTTTGCGGGCAAGCTGATTCTAGGCATTTCGGACGAGATGTCCTCCACCGGCAACATCGACCGCATCAAGTTTATCACCGAGCTGGTTGATAAGTATAACGCCACCTGCTGACAGGAGGTTTTGCCATGACCTCGAGAGAAAAACTGATCGATTATGTCAAAAACGGTGGCAAAGAGTTCCTTTGTTCGCCGCAGATCGGTGCCGGCGCCGGCTTTGACACCAAGCTGGCCGGCAAGACCTGGATTGGGGAAACCACGCTGGAGGATACCCGCCGCGCCTGGGAAATGTTCGACGTGGTGCCGCTTTACAACTTCGGCCTGCCGGATATTTCGCGGTATGCCAAGGAGGTGCACTACGAGGGGGAAAGCTCCTTCGATGCAGTCAAAAACCGGAAGATTCACAACTCGGTTTTCTGTACCCCAAAGGGCAACCTCACCAGCACTTCGTTTGAAGATGAGCTGAAAGGCGGCTGCTGCACCAAATACTGGATCACTGATGAAGAGGAACTTTCCATTCTGGAATATTATCTCGACAGCCTGCTCGAAAACGACGATTTTTCCGCTGTCAGTGAGGAAATCCGCAAAATGCGTGCGGTGATCGGCGAGGAAAACGCGATGGACATTCAGTGGGCGATGCAGCCGTATGAGCTGCTCTGTTTCCCGAATACCATGGATACCGCGATTTTTGCCCTCACCTGCCCGGAAACCTTCCGGCGGCTGATGGACAAGATCCTCCGTCTGGATGAGAAGCTGCTGCCGGCTGTCGCGGCGGGCGGCTCCGACTTTGTCTTCCTCGGCGGTCCCGGCTCTGAGATGATTTCGCCCAAATATTACGAGGATTTTCTGGTGCCGTACTCCAAAATTGTCACTCAGATGGCGCATCAGAACGGGCTGCTCGTCTATACCCACATCTGTTCGCCGGTTGAGCCGATGCTCTCCAACGGCTATTACAACCAGATGGGCATCGACTTGTTTGAAACTCTTTCCGAAGCGCCGGTCGGCAACGTTAAGAGCATCGAGGATGCCTTTTCCAAGCTGGATCCCGCAATCTGCACCCGCGGCAATATCGGCCTTGACCGGCTGCTCCAGTGCTCGCCGGAGGAAATCTACGACCAGAGCATGCATATTCTCACCAAAGCGCATGAGATGGGCCGCAAGCACATCCTTGGCGCGAGCGATTACATGTTCTACGCCACGCCGGAGGAAAACGTCCGCGCGATGGCACGGGCTGTCCGGGATTTTAACGCTTCTCTTTAATATGTGCAAAACGAAACACACCGTCCGAAATACAGGACGGTGTGTTTTTATCGTTCTGCCATTAGTTGTGAAAAAGACTCCGGTCAAAGGAAAGAACTACACAGCAGCCGTGTTCTTCTTTTCCCAGGATATCCACGTTGCCGCCGCACCGCACCACAACCTTTTTTACGATGGCAAGTCCGATGCCGCTTCCTTCAAAATCATTGTTGTGCGCCCGGTTATAAAGCCCAAACAACGACTGCGCGTTTTCTGCCGAATAGCCGATCCCTTTGTCAGCAAAGTAATAGCAGATTTCTTTTTCCGAAACGATACATCCGCATGTAATTTGAACTTTGCCTTTGTTGCGGGAAAATTTGAATGAGTTGGAAATGATGTTGGTAATGGCGATCTTCATCAAAAAGGCGTCGGCTTCCAGCGGGGGGAGCTGGTAGCAGGTAAGGCTGTTTGGCGTTTCCTGCGAGACCGCGACCTCATCAAAACAATCTTTCACAAGCTTATTCATGTCAATTTTCTCAATATTGAGCGGCATATATCCTGCGCGGGAGTAGAGCATGATCTTGCCGATCATGTCCAGAGTTTCGGAACAGACTCTCTTTACGGCGACGATATCTTTTTTCGATTCTTCCAGAAGGGTGGTTTCATTGTCCTCGGCGATAATGGAAAGATAGGCATCGATTTCCCGAATTGGCGTTTTGAATTCATGGGTGACGGTGTAGCTGAAAAATTCCAGATCCTTATAGGCCGTTTCCAGGGCTTTGGTTCGTTCAGAAACCAGCTCTTCCAGGCTTTCGTTCATGGCAAGGATCTTTTTTTCATTTTGACGCTGTACGGTGACATTCTGAGCAATCACGGAAATATAGGTGCGGTCGGGGGATAAGAAAATCGGATATAGGCTGAGTTCCCAGATATTCTGGTCTGATTCGGTCACAAATTCTGTGGAGATCATTCCTTTTTCCAGAACCTTTCCGCAAAGGGAGTGGAGAAATTCCGCTTCGGTTTTGGTCAGATAGATATCCATTCGGGTATCTGTTACCGCGTCCATTTGACGTTCTTCCCGGATAAAGGTCCGGAAAGCCCGATTGCAGGATACCAGCCGGAAATCCTTGCTGTCTACCACAAAAATCAGGCTGTGAATGCTTTCAAATAAAGCGTCTGTTGTCGCTGAAAGTTCTCTGCGTTTTTCCTCCGCGCTCTTATATTCGGTGATATCCCGGATGGTGATAACGCCGATGTTCTGGTTTTCCACTGCCCGCCTGATTATTCGTCCGGTAATCAGCAGCTGCTTGGTACTTTTATAGGGATGCGAGCTGGTGAGCTCCAGGTTTCTCTCTTCGCCTTTTTCAAACAGTCTTTGAATAAATTGCTCGGCTTTTTCCGATTCGGCAAAAAAGCTGGACAGAGGTTTGTCACACACTGAAACGGCTTTGTATCCGAGGGTGTCTACCGCAGAAGGCGAAGCACACAGGACAATCCCGTTGCAGTCAATTTCGATATAGGTATCGATCATATTGGCAAAAATGGAGCGGTACTGTTCTTCGCTTTTTAATAGTTCCTGTCGGGATCTCACCACCTTCATCGCATTGGTTAAAATCATATCGGCGATAATCACGACAATGAGCAAAACCATAAACGTTTTCATGGTACTGCCGTTATAAGAAATAAAAATTGAGGTATGCGTTCCTTTGGATCCAAAGAAGAAGCTGTCTACCGTCCAGTCCGCAGCTAGGTAGAATAAAAAGACAGACAACACCATCATAAAGGATTTCAGGTTGTTTTCAGAATATGGCAGGGGTTGGAGGAGAAAAATCTTTCTGATTGCCGGGAGCATGAACAAAATCTTTATGAGGAATACCAGGATGTATCTGGAAAGAATGTTCATGATCGCCTGGACCTGAATGATGGAATGAGAATAATACCGGATCAGGTTGTCGCCGTTTAGCTGCAGCATAGGCGCGAAGGTAAAGGCGATGACAAAATAATAGAGAACTCCATAGCCCAGCATGACAAGGTATGTGTTGATTTTCCGGCTTTTTTCGCCGCACAGCCATCCTACTCCAACGAGCAGAACGGCATCAAGCAGCATGTACAGGATGTTTCCGTAACCAAACTGTGCGTCTATTAAAAAGTGGACGGCAAAAACGCCGCCCGGGATAAAGGATAGGAGCGCGTAATATTTTCCCCATGCCCATGCCGCGGCAATCGGGAATACTAGGCTCCACAGAAAGGAAACATGATAAACTTCGTCGAACCGGATGGGAAATTCCGATAACAGAAGCGACAGCCATCCCAAAAGGACCGCTGCGCATGCTTTTCCGATCGTTTTCTTTTTTTCCGTTGTCATGGCTTCTCCTTTATCATCGCTCGGTAAGCCGTTGGGGTGAATCCGGTGTAGAGTTTGAATACTTTGCTGAAATACTCAGTATCGGAATACCCCATTTCTTCCGACAATTCGTAAATTTTAATATCGGTGGACTCAATGCGCCGTTTGGCGTACTCCATTTTTACCATATTCGCGTAGTCGCCAAACGAAATGCCGGTTTCCTGATGGAACAGATGGCTGAGATAGGATTTGTTGACAAAGTGCATCTCCGATATTTTTTGAAGCGAGATATTATGCCCGACATTTTGCAAAATACTGTTGCATACCGCCTTAATCAGTTCGTTGTTTTCTCCCACATTGAATTTGTTGACCGCGTGTATAATTTTGCCAAGCGCCTGGTCTGTCTCTTTGCGCGCTGCAGCGCGGCTGGTGATCGAAATGGAAAACAGGGCGTCGGTATCCATCAGTTTGGTGAGATATTGCCGTTTGGCGAGCACCTCGTTTTTTAATCTCGCAAAAATATCGTTGATTTTATCCGAAAGGACGTAATCCGGCTCATCCGCTTTTGCCATTTCGTCCATGATGTCCCCCAGCAGTTGATTGGCGTGCAGGTCGTTGTGCAGCATGTATTCCGTAATGCGTTCCAGCTGGCTTTTCCCCAGAGAGGGGGTGGAGACACTTTGATTGGCGATAAAGCCCTTGAACCTGTCGAGCAGTTCCGCCAGCTTTTCAGGTCCAATGGGCTTTACGATATAGTCAAACGCGCCAAGTTCCAGCCCTTTTTGCGCAAATGAAAACTCCGCATATTCACTGAGAAGGATTACGCAGCCGCACAGATTTTCTTTTTTGATTCTTTCCAGAAGATCAAGCCCATCCATGATTGGCATTTTGATATCTGTAATCACAATATCTACTTTGTTTTTCGAGAGGATTTCCAGTGCTTCCGCGCCATTTTGTGCTTCATAGGCAATGCAGAAATCCGGGTTGTTTTTGAAGATTGGAAACCGTTTGAATTGGCGGCGGAAGATTTCCTTGTCATCAACAATCATGATATTGAACATGGGCAGTCATTCCTTATCAGGGTAAAATATGTGGGGCAGGAGAAGGGGATCAATACAGGTTCAGGTAATGGTCGATTTCCCACTGGCTGATCTGATGTGCATAACCGCGGCACTCCTCTTTTTTAATCTGCATAAAGTGCTGATAAATATGTTCGCCGATTGCCTCGCGGATTAATGTATCCTTTTCCAGCTCCTGAAGGGCTTCCTCAAGGCTTGCCGGGAGCGAATCAATACCTTTTTGCAAAAGCTCCTCTTCGGACAGGTCAAAAATGTTGTCGGTAACTTCCTGCGGCACTGCAAGGTGGTTTTGAATCCCGTCAAGGCCCGCTTCCAAGCAGCAGGCAAGAACGAGGTAGGGGTTGGCGGCAGGATCGGGGGAACGAAGTTCCGCTCTGGTTGCACCTCCTCTTGTTGCAGGGATACGGATGAGGGGGCTGCGGTTTTTGCAGGACCAGGCAATGTGAACCGGCGCCTCATATCCAGATACAAGCCGTTTATAGGAGTTGACAAGCGGGTTGCCAATCGCGGTGATGGCCTTGATATGCTTCATAATCCCGGCGATAAAGCTGTATGCCTCCGCGCTCAGGCCGCGGGCAGCGGGATCGTTTTTGTCGTAAAACGCATTTAGTCCGTTTTTAAAAAGGGACATATTGATATGCATTCCCGACCCGTTCATTCCCTCCATCGGTTTGGGAAGGAAGGTGGCGTACAGATTATTCTGCTTTGCAATGGATTTGACCGCATATTGAAAGGTCATGATGTTATCGGCTGAACGAAGTGCTTCGCTGTATTTAAAGTCCACCTCATGCTGACCTTTCGCAACCTCATGGTGAGAAGTTTCAATTTCAAATCCCATTTCTTCCAGAGCCAATACAATCTTTCTTCTAACCTCACCACCAAGATCCAACGGTTCCAAGTCAAAATAGCTTGATGTATCATGGGTCACCGTAGTGGGCTGACCGAATTCATTGGTGTGAAAAAGGAAAAACTCACATTCTGCTCCCACGTTAAAAGTATAGCCCAGCCCTTCCGCTTTGTCAATCGCTTTCATCAGCCGGTATCGGGGATCTCCTTCAAAAGGATCCCCGTCGGGAGTGTAAACACCGCAAATCATCCTGGCAACACTGTGCTGTTTGGGACGCCAGGGAATTAGGGAAAAGGTATCGATATCCGGCCGGAGGTACATATCCGACTCCTCCACCCTTGAAAATCCCTCAATCGATGAGCCGTCAAACATGATTTTGTTGTTCAGCGCATTATCGAGCTGGGATCGCGGAATGGCGACATTTTTGATATGCCCGAGAATATCCGTGAATTGCAGCCTGATAAACTCGACGTCATTTTCCTCAATGATCTTTTGGATATCTTCGTAGCTGAAGCTCATTTCTACACCAGTCCTCTCTGTAAACGGCAATCGTTACCGCATGACATACTCCTTTTTGACCTTTGCCACCAGCGAGTAGAAGGTATCGACCATATTTCCCACATACATCTCGCCGCACTGGCTCAGAGCTTCATATGCCTCAAGTTCGTCCCATCCGTATTCACACATCCAGTGGACCAGCTCGACATAGGCGATCCGCGCGGCGTCTTCCATTGGTTTTGCGCTGCCGATGGTCATCATGTATTCGTCGTTTTCAATTCTGGGCCATTTGATGGATTTTCCTTTAATCAGCGAAAATTTCACGGTAGCTTTTCCGTTGATTTCCAATGCGGTGCCGATGAGCTCGCCGTCACCCTGGCGTGCATGGCAGTCGCCGAGATAAAACATCGCGCCTTCGCAGGCTACCGGCAGGTGGATTTTGTTGCCGGGACACACGTCGGTGACATCCATGTTGCCGCCCTGGTTAAAAGGTGTGAGCGCGGAAAGCGCTTCCATTTCTGGAGCGGTTGCAATCGTTCCGAAGAAGGGACGCCACGGAAAGCAGAGTTTGTCGTTGCATTTAAACATGTTCCCTTCTTTTTTGTAAATCCAAACCTTTTCCTGCAGCGGGGGGTTTAAGAATTTGGTAGTCGGCGTGGAGACCAGGCCGCCAAATTCGGGAATGTTGCAGCTGACTGCATAATCCCGGTCTGCCTCGATATCCAGAATTTCTACGACAAGGGTGTCGCCTGGCTCTGCCCCTTCGATATAAATCGGACCGGTTTGCGGGTTCAGGTATTTGCCCAGGATTTTGGTCGGGGAGTCGGTTTCCTTTGAGATTTTATCCTCAAAGGCGTCGAGTGTGTGAATGATGACGGTTTCCCCGCATTTTACCCGGGCAACCGGTTCCAGGTATTTGCTGAACGCATAGGAATAAGTGCCGGGTTTTTGTCTGATTTCGGTCATGATAACTGCTTCCTTTCAAAATAAATTCGGATTATACCGTAAGATATTGTTTGATAATCTGATTGTCCTTGACTTCCTCTTGAGAAAGGGAGGCGATGATCGCGCCTTTGTCCAGAACATAGGCGCGCTCGGTAATCTGCTGGATCAACCCCATGTGCTGTTCCACCATCAGAACGGTCAGCCCCAGCTCAGAGCTGATTTTATAAACGATTTCTCCCATTTGCGACACAATGTTGGGCTGAACGCCTTCCGAAGGTTCATCCAGCAGCAGGATCTTCGGATTCCCCGTAAGGACTCTCCCGATGGAGAGCATCGCCTGCTCGCCGCCGCTCATGCTGCCCGCCATCTGTTTTTTTCTTTCGGCAAGGCGCGGGAAATAATCGTACACCATTTCAAAATTTTTCTGTGTGCCATCCGAGTTGATCATGGTGCCCATCTTTAGGTTTTCTTCAACGGTGAGGTTCGGGAAGATCCCGTGTCCCTGCGGAACATAGCCGATGCCGGATTTTGCGCGGTTGTGCGCTTTCATTTTGGTGATATTTGCGCCGTCAAAATCAATCTCGCCGGATGAGGTTTTGAGCAGGCCAATCAATGTTTTCATCAGGGTGGATTTGCCAACGCCGTTTCGGCCGATGATGGATACGATTTCTCCTTTGTCAATGGAAATGCTGACGTTGTTGACGATCATAACCCTGTCATAGCCGGACGTGACATTTTTTACTTCCAGTATCATATAGCTGCCCTCCTCTCATACATTTCCCAGATAGATTTGTTTGACGGCCGGATTGTTGCTGATTTCTTCCACCGTACCTTCGGCGAATTTTTTTCCGTAATGCAGAACGGTAACATTCCGGGCAATCTGCTTGACAAAGTCCATGTCGTGCTCAATAAAGAGAATGGTGAGTCCCTGTGCGTTGAGTTCATTGACAAGATCTGCGGTAAATGCCGTTTCTTCCGGGCCCATTCCTGCGGCCGGTTCGTCCAGCAGAAGAATCTCGGGGTTGGAGGAAAGCGCCATGGCAATTTCGAGCCACTGCTGCTGCCCGTGAGACATATTCCGGACAGGCGGGTTGCCAATGGTGTCCAGCTTTACCAGTTTGATCAGCCGCTCTGTTTCGGCGTCGAGGTCGGCGGCGTTTGTATAGTTTCCCGCCGCGATTCGGATGTTTTCCCGCAGGGTGAGCTCTTCAAAAACGCCGGGGACCTGCATTTTAATGCTCATGCCGATTCGCGCCCGTTTGGATGCGCTCATCGAGGTGATGTCTTTGCCTTTAAATTTGATACGGCCTGATGAAACGGGATACTGCCCGGTAATCAGTTTGAATACGGTCGTTTTTCCTGCTCCGTTGGGGCCAATGAGACAGTGAAGATCACCTTTTTGGATTTTCAAATCAAAATCTTCAACCGCCTGGATACCGCCAAACTGCTTGGAAACCTTGATGAGCTCAAGCAATACTTTTTCGTTTGTCTCGCTGCTCATGCGGTTTCACCTCCCTCGGATTCGGTTTTTTTGCCCGTAAATTTGCGCCATGCGCTGTCAATGCCGTCAAATGCAGCCGTAATAATTCCGTTGGGGACAAAGAGAATTACCAGAATCAGGATCAGTCCCAGAATTACCAGGGCGTATTGGCTGCCGCTGGAAGAGAGTGTGTTTGCGATAATGGAATAAGCAATGGTAAAGATCAAGGCTGCTGTTGGGTTTTTTCTTCCGCCTGCCGCAACCAGTACGACGACCAGGGTAGAGGCGGACAGGTCCAGGTTACTGGGGGTGATGTAATTGCCCCATGCCGCGTACAAAACGCCGGCAATACCGGCAATGGCGCCGCCGATGGTAAATACGATTACCTGGATTTTGGGAACATTGTAGCCAAAAAGCTCGCTGCGGGTTCTGTTTTCACGGATTGCCAGAAGAGAATAACCCGCTTTGGTCTTTTTGAGCAAAAGGAGCGCGATATAAATTGCGGCGAGAATCAGGAAGGTCACATAGTAAAAGGTCACTTTGTCGCATTTATAGGAGCCAAAGTAAAGGGTGGGAATTTTGGTAATGCCGTTGAAACCGCCAAGGGAAACGTCGCCGATTTTCCATTCGGAGCCCGCCGTCTGCCCCAAAAAGGTCGAGAGCGCTATGGTGAAGCACATGGTAATCAATCCGACAAAAACGTCGTTGATTCCACCGTAGAACATGAACCAGGCAAGAATCGCTGCAACGGCCGCCGCAAGCGCGACACCGGCAACAAGCGCCACCGGTGTGAGCGCGTTGTTGTCAAACAGCTTAGAAAGGATGCCGTATGTATACCCACCAATGCCGAAAAACGCGGCCTGGCCAAAGCTGAAAATTCCTGTGTAGCCCCATATGAATGAGATGCTCAGCCCAAGAATTGCGCTTGTAAAGAAATAGGAAAAGATGCTGACCCGGTATGTGCTGAGGAAAAACGGAAGGATGGCACCTGCCACAAGCAGCAAAACGGTGATGATATTCTCGGAACCGAGGGAAAATTGCATTTTAGTTTTTCGCATGCTTCTTCACTTCCATTTTCTTTCTAATGTTGTCAACCAGGCCGGAAAAGCCTTTGGGAACAAGCCGGATGAACAGGATTGCCACCACAAGCAGTCCAACGCGTCCTGCAAAGGTTCCCATGTTCATCTCCAAAAAGCTGCGGACCAATCCGAGAACGCCGCCGGAAAGTACGGTGCCGACAAGCGGGTTGGTTCCGCCGACGATAACTGTTACAAAGCTCTCCATCATAAAGTTGCTGCCGATGTCCGGTGTAATCGACATGGTCGGAGCATAAAGGCCGCCGCAGAACCCGGCAAGCGCAGAACCGAACGCAAAGGTGAGCGCATACATTTTATTGGAGTTTACGCCCATGCTGCTCGCAATCGAACTGTTCTGCATGGTTGCTCTTGCATGAAGGCCGATTTTGGTGTGCATAAAGATGAAATAGACTGCTACAACGACAAGAAGTGCGATGACCGCGAGTAAAATTCTGTAAACGGAATATTTACCGTCACCAATCGAGAAGGATCCAAGCGGTGTCGAGGTTCCGGGAATGGAGGAGCCAAAAAGGATCCGCATTCCCTGACACATAATCAGGCTGA
Organism: uncultured Clostridia bacterium; assembly: GCA_944382875.1. Lineage (GTDB taxonomy): Bacteria > Bacillota > Clostridia > Oscillospirales > Ruminococcaceae > Merdivicinus. The sequence goes on along the minus strand of CALWNQ010000003.1, from coordinate 48,512 downwards.
TTCCCCATGTTGCCACAACTGAGTCGAGCGGCCTGTTATACAGATGACTGATAATCAATCTATCGATCAGGAACCCGAAAACCCCGGTGCCAAGAGCCCCGATCAGGATAGCGACAGGAAGGGGGACGCCTGCTGTTGCCAGAAAGGTTGTGATATACGCGCCTAACATGATGAATTCGCCGTGCGCAAGGTTGATAATTCCCATCATACCGAATATGATCGACAGACCGATTGCGGAAAGTATCAGAAATGAGAAATTGTTGCAGAATTGATACAAATAGGACATTCTCTTTCCTCCCATATAGTTTTTTCCTGATACAGAAAAGAGCGGGTTGCAGGATGATGCTTATGAAGAATCCTGTAATTCGGAATTTTCCGGATTTTTGCGTATGGCCGCCGGTTTTCATTCCGGCGGCCAACTTCTCAATCTACTGTATCATTAGTCGAGAGGGGTATACTGTTCGTTGGGAGCTTCTACACGGAGGTCAATTCCCATTACAGAAGAGAGCCAATCCGGTTTTACAGCTTCCCAGGTTTCTTCCAAAGTCAGACTGTGATCCGCGTTGCATTTGAAGAGGTAAACATTGCGGATGGCGTGATGAGTCGCCCCGTCAATGGTTACGGTGCCCGCAGGACCATCAAAGCTGATTTCTCCCGATTCCAATGCGTCGATGACCGCTTCTACATCGGTTGTTCCCGCTTTTTCCACGGCGGCCTTATACAGGTAAACGCCGGTATATTCTGCTTCCGCTTCCATTCCGATATACGGCTCATCCGGGAACATTGCGTGCCATCTATCCTTGAAATCGTTGGAAGCCGGGGTGTCCAGTTCCTCTACATAGGTAGCGGTTACATACATGTTTTCCAGTGCGGGGGGATTAAAGCGGAGATGCTCATAGCCCTGTGCAATGTTTACGGTTGATGCCATCGGACATCCTTCGATACCGGAAGTGCCCCACTGTTCATAGAAGGAAGATTGCGCGGTACCAACAAGCAGTGTTACCAGGACATCGGGCTGTGCGGCCTGAATGTTTGCAATCGTGCTGGAGAACTGGGAAACCTCAAGCGGAATGAATTCCTCGCCAACCAGCTCGCCGCCGTTGTTCTGGATTTCCTGTTCTACCCACATGGCGCTGATCTGACCAAAGTTGTAGTCAGCCGCAATGATGTACACCTTGGGGCCATATTCTTTAATCATGCCTTCCATCAGGGTTGTGATCTGATGTTCCGGGACAGCGCCGGTGCAGAATACGTTATGAGAAGCAACGCCGCCTTCGTATTGGTTGTTGTAGAAAAGGAGCGCGTTGTTTTCTTCAACGATTGGCCGGATGGCTTCACGGGAGGCGCTGGTGTAGCAGCCCATGATGACGTCTACCTGATCTTCGAGGATTACCTTGTTTGCCATTTCCTGGTAAACATTGTTATTAGACTGGCAGTCGGAGAAAATCATTTCCACCTGTTTCCCAAGGATACCGCCGCTCTCGTTGATTTCCTCAATCGCAAGCTGGGCGCCGTGATATTTCTGCACGCCTACGAGAGAGTTATCACCTGATGTGTCTTCGAGGACAGCAATTTTAATGGTATCGCTGTCGGATGAGCCGCTCTCATTTGCGCCGGTTGATCCGCAGGCGGTAAACGTGAGTGCCGCCGCAATCAGCATAGCCGATGCTGCCATCAATTTCTTCCATCTCATAAAAATCTCTCCTAACCTTTCTTCCTTTCAGAAGCAATTTCAATTCAGCTTTTACAAACCTGCGTTTGTTTTTGCTATGGTCATATTATACGCCATTGTTTTCAAAATGAACATGAAATATCTTTTTGTAAATCCCCGAAAAATTTTGGGTTTTGCATTTTGAAGTTGATAAGCTTGCATTTTGGACGTAAAAAATATATTTTTCAAAAACAAAAAAACAATATATAAAGATAATAATTCTGTATAATAGCAAAATAAAGAAATAATATTCAGAATCCAAAAAAATTCATGGTATAACCAAAAATAATACGGTTGTTGTTTTTGAAATTTTTGATATAATAATATGCAAATAGAAGAAAGGAATGAGCGTCGTATGTGTAGCCAAGATTTATCAAAAAGTGATTTACATTTTTCCAGTTATAAAGTGGCTTCGATCAACTGCGATCCGGTTTTGTACCGAAAAGAAGAGAATATTGCGCACCAGCTGCAGTTGGTGGAAGAGGCGGCAAAAGCTGGCGCAAAACTGATTGCATTGCCTGAAATGGCGACAACAGGGTATTGCTGGTATGACAGGAAGGAGGTTGCTCCTTTTGTGGAAACCATTCCGGGAAAAACCACCGAATTGTTCGGTGAGATTGCCAAAAAATATGATTGCTATCTTGTTGTTGGCATGCCGGAGGTTGATCCTAAAACCGAGCTTTACTATAATTCCGCCGTGTTGATTGGACCGGAAGGGGTAATCGGGGTTCACAGGAAAACACATTCCTATATATCGGAGCCAAAATGGACCAAACAAGGGGATCTTGGCCATCCGGTATTCTCCACCCCGATCGGCAATATTGGACTGCTGATCTGTATGGACATCCATTTTATCGAAACAGCGCGGCTGGAAGCGGTCAAAGGCGCCGATGTAATCGTTCATATCAGCAACTGGCTTGCGGAAAAAACACCTGCCCCTTACTGGATTACAAGAGCTTTTGAAAATGGGTGCTATGTGTTGGAGAGCAACCGTTGCGGTCTGGAGCGGACCGTGCAGTTTTCCGGCGGCAGCTGTCTCATCAATCCGGACGGCACCCTCCAATCGTATGTCGATCGAAACGATGAGATCTGCTACGGCGTGATCCACCTGGATGAGGCGAGAAAGAAAACACTTCCCGACAGTACCGACAAAATGGAGGAACGGCGTCCGGAGCTTTATAAGGAGCTTTCCTCCAACCCCTATCTGTGGAATCCGCTCGACTTTTTCCCGTTGTACGGGTACGATCCGCTGCCTTCCGGAAAGAAATCCAGGATCTCCGCCATACAGTTCCGTCCCGCTTTTAATCAAAAGGAATTGAATCTCCAAAGGATGGGAGCTTTTATCGAGAAAGCTGCCGCTGAGGGGAACGAGCTGATTGTTTTTCCGGAGCTTTCCGCGAGCGGTACGCCTGATTCCGGCAAAGAGGCGGCGGAGATGGCGGAAGACCTCATTGGGCAGACCGTGAATGCGTTGATCGATTATTCAATGCAGTATCACATTTATATCTGCACTTCTATTCTGGAAAAGGACGAAGAGAAGGTGTTCCACACCGTTGTTCTCACAGGTCCGGAAGGTTTGGCTGGCTCTTACAGAAAGGTTCATCTCAGCAAAAGCGATCGGCAGTGGGGCATTGCAGCGGGTGATACCTTTGTCCATGTGAATACTCCGATTGGCCGGCTCGGGCTGATGGCCGGCTCCGATGCGATGATTCCGGAAAGCGGCAGAATGCTTGCCCTGCAAGGCTGCGATATCTTGCTGTGTCCGTCCGCGGCGGCATTTCCGGAACCGTATGGGCTTGCAGGAACCTCCGCGTGGCACAATTATCCCATTCCAAGAGGGTATTCCTCCATTCATTGGCATCTGTGGAGAGTGCGGGGCGGTGAAAACAACTGTTATATGGTGTTTGCAAATCGCTGCGAGGATGGATATTTTGGAAGAAGCGGCATTTTTGGGCCGGATACCTTTCACTTCCCCCGGGAAGAAATCATTATGCCTGCCAAAGGAGAAGGATTTGTATCCATGGTGGTGGACACCTCCAACGATCCCGCTTCGGTTTATCCGACAAATGTCGTTCGGCGGAAAGACCTTGTCTGCATGCGGCAGCCTCTTTGGTACGATCCGTTGATCGTAAAAAATCCATGACGGCGGGTTTTTGATTCAAAAAAAGCCTATGACTTGTGAAAACAGGTCATAGGCTTCAGAATTATATACCAAAAATACAAATTGTTTTTGTTGCATCCTTTCTATTGATTTTTCTGGTACATTATTATAAAATAAAAGCAATATACAAAAGATAAATCGAAGGGAGGATTCTTATGAAAACAATTCATCTGGTGTGCAACGCGCACCTGGATCCGATCTGGCTCTGGGAAAAGGAGGAGGGGATGGCGGAAGCAATCTCCACCTTCCGGACTGCGGCGGATTTTTGCGAGGAGTACGGCGGCTTTGTCTTCAACCACAATGAAGCGGTTCTTTATGAGTGGGTGGAGGAGCACGATCCCGCCCTTTTTGCCCGGATTCAGAAGCTGGTCGGGGAGGGAAAATGGCACATTATGGGCGGCTGGTATCTGCAACCGGACTGCAACATGCCGTCCGGCGAGAGTATTTTCCGTCAGATTGAGACAGGACGGGATTTCTTCCGGGAGAAATTCGGCCAGACTCCTACAACCGCCATTAATTTTGACCCGTTTGGCCATTCGCAGGGGCTGGTGCAGATTCTGCGCAAAAACGGATATGACTCCTACCTGTTCTGCCGTCCGAGTCAGTGTGATTGTCCGCTTCCCGCCGAAACTTTCCGCTGGAAAGGCTTTGACGGTTCCGAAGTGATGGCACACCGTGCGTTTGAAAGCTATCTTTCCGGGCGCGGCCAGGCGGCGCGCAAGATCACCGCTTATGCGGAGAAGGGTTTTCCGGGATCGGATGGCCTTGTCCTTTGGGGAATCGGCAACCACGGCGGCGGCCCGTCGCGGGAAGATATGAAGCAGATATCTGCCCTTTCACTGGAGGGATATGTGTGGAAACATTCTTCTCCCGAGGCGTTTTTTGCGGCAGTCCGCCCGGAAGAGCTGCCTGAAGTGGATAAATCTCTGAATCCCTGGGCGGTGGGCTGCTATACCTCGCAGGTGCGGATCAAACAGACACACCGGATGCTGGAAAATCAGCTGTATCTGACCGAAAAAATTGCTTCCCACGCGGCGGTTTGCGCCGGGGTGGAGTATCCGGAGGCCGCTTTGACCGAGGCGGAAAAAGATCTTGTCTTTTGTGAGTTTCACGATATCCTGCCCGGTTCTTCCATCCAGTTTGCCGAAGAAGCGGCTCTGCGGCAGATGCATCACGGCCTGGAAATCCTTTCCCGCATCCGCACACGGGCTTTCTTTGCCCTTTGTGCCGGACAGCCAAAAGCGAAAGAAGGGGAAATCCCATTCCTTGTTTACAATCCCCATCCGTATCCAGTGGAAACTATTCTGGAATGTGAGTTCCAGCTTGCCGATCAGAACTGGAACGAGGGAGAATTTACCGATGTAAAGGTATACGCCGGAGAAGAGCAGCTCCCCACCCAGGTGGAAAAGGAACGCTGCAACCTCAATCTGGATTGGAGAAAGCATGTGACTTTCCGCGCCGTACTCGCCCCCTCCGCCATCAGCCGGTTTGATTGCAGACTGGAAGTGAAATCCGGTAAACCGCTGCCCGAACAGGAGCTTTCGGTCGTTACACCGGAGCTTTCGGCGCGCGTCAGCCGCCGGACCGGGCTTTTGGAGAGCTATTGCGTCAACGGCGTGGAACAGCTTGCCGCCGACGCCTTCCTGCCGGTGGTGTATGAAACCGATGAGGATCCCTGGGGCTCGATGATCCGCCGCTTTGACAAAAAACTGGGCGCATTCTGCTTGATGGACGGCCCGCGTGTGGTGGAAGACGGAGCAGTCCGCAAAGTGATCGAGTCCGAGTTTCGGTATGAGGACTCCCGTGTCCTGCTTCAGTTTTCCATTCCGAAAAAGGGAACTGAGATCGGCGTTCATGTTGTCGCAAACTGGCAGCAGCCGAGTCGTGTTTTAAAATTAGAGGTACCCGCTGCCGTGCAAGACGGCCGTTATACCGGTGAAACGATGTTCGGGACCGCCGCCCTTCCGCAGAATGGGGATGAGGCGGTCAGTCAGCGCTGGTGCAGCTTTGGCAACGGAAAGAACGGTATTACCATTGTGAATTCCGGAACCTACGGTTCCAGCTGCAAAGACGGCGTGGTTTCGCTCACACTGCTCCAAAGCGCTTGCTATTCCGCGCTGACGCTGGGCGACCGGCCGCTTGTGCCAAAAGGGCGTTATCTGCCCCGCATTGATATTGGGCTCCGGGAATTTGATTTCTGGCTGAATCCGGTTGGCGAGGAATCTTTGCTTTCCGATATTCACAATCAGCCACCCTATGCGCTTTCCTTTTTCCCGTCCGGAAATGGGGAACTTCCCCGCAGCTTTTATCAGCTGAATCATCCCGCCATCCAGCTGGCTGCGTTCTACCGGCATCACGGGGAGTACCGGGTTCGCCTTTTCAACAGCATCGGAGAGCCTGTATCGGCAACATTTGCGGTTCTGGGTAAGGAGTGGCCGGTTTCGTTTGGTAAATATGAGGTGAAAACGTTCTGTTGGGAGCCGGATACGCAGTCTTTTACAGAAGTGCAAGTTGACGCTTGATTCTGCACAATTTTTCTGTATAGTTTGTTGACTACGATTTCACAACACCTAATTTTAAACGGAAATATGTGGAAATCACAGTTATATAATTGAAATGAATGTAAGACGGCAGCCATTTTCTGGTTGCCGTTTAATTTTATAGGAAAACAGAAAAATTTTCCATAATGTATTGACAAGAAACCAAAAGCTTGTCATAATAATAAATAAGGTTTATAAATATCGAAAAAGAAGTGGGGTGCCATATGTTCTATTATACCATGCATAGTCCGCGCGGTGCGGGAGGCTCTTTTGTAATCGGTGCGGAGAATGAGGCGGGCGGCTTTATGCTGCAAGAAGGCTTTATTCCGGAGAATGAGGTATACATCGGAGTGTTGGACGGTAGCCAACTAAAATGTCTGCCATTTTTTGCAAAAGAGGATGCGGCTGATGCGGAAGAGCGTTATGACATTGGAAAAGAACAAAAGCGCGCGGTATGGCTGCGGAAATATCGTACGTCTGAAATCAGTCGGACGACAGGACTGACGCAGGACAAGTGGGAAACGGCAGAATTTACTTTCACCTGCATAACACCTGCAAAGGGAATTTCGGATCCGGCAGCAGCTTCCTACGGGGAACTTCAGCAGGCGGTCATTCCTTGTGTACAGGCGGCATTTTCTGTTCGCAATCGGAAAGAGTATCCTGTAATCGGATTTTTCGGGGTGCAGGGCATGAAAGGCCTGTATCCGCTGTCCCAGACGACAGGAGGAGATCTGCTCGGTGTGGGATCCTCTTGTGGATGCGGTTTTGCGTTGGATGGAAAAAAATATGGCGGTATTTGTACCGAAGTGGCGGATTTTGGTGCTGCGGGCGTATTTTCCCGGAAGGAAAGGGGTTTCTACCAGAATTGCGAAATGGGCGGATTTTGCTTTGAAGTTCCGGCTGGGGAAGAAGTGCGGGTAGAATTTGTGCTGGGATGGTATTTGGGAGGAACACAGACCTATGCCAGCCATACGATGCCGTATTACTATACGCGCTTTTTTGCAAACCTGGAGCAGGTATTCCTGTATGGGGTAAGGAATATGGAGAAATTCCTGGCGGAATCCCGTGCGGTGGAAGCAGACTTTGAAAAACAGCAGCTTTCCGCGGAACAGCGTTTCTTTATAGCCCAGTCTGTGCATTGCTATTGGGCGTCCACCATGCTGTTTGATGATGGCGGTCAGCCGCGATACATCGTAAACGAAGGATCCTACATGATGATGAACACCTTTGACCTATCGGTAGACCATCTGTTTTACGAATGTTTTGCGCAGCCTTGGTCAGTCCGTAATCAGCTGGATGGGTTCCGAAAGGAATACGCTTACTGGGATACCTTACATGGAACCGACGGTAAATGTGGGCTGCCCGGAGGAATTTCATTTACGCACGATCAGGGCAGCAACCGAACCTTCACTGCGTTTGGATATTCCTGCTATGAAATGCGCAATAAAGAAGGCTGCCTGTCCTACATGTCACAGGAGGAGCTGCTCAACTGGATTCTGAGCGCGGCTGTATATGTAGAACAGACCGGTGACAGTCAGTGGCAGCGGGAAATTCTGGGTGTGACAGAGGCTTGCTTGACCTCCATGCTCAATCGTGACGATCCGGTTGCAGAAAAACGGGATGGCATTATGGATTACGACGGGGATCGCTGCGGCGAGGAATTTGAAATTACTACTTATGACTCACTGGACGAGGGACTCGGGCAGGCACGGCGGAATCTATATCTGGCGGTCAAATGCTGGGCGGGATATCTGGCAATCAGCCGTCTTGCCGAGGGCCTTTCTTCCGAGATTTCCAAACGTGCGCAGCAGTCGGCGTTACTATGCGAGAAAACGATAGCTGATTATTACAGTGAGGAACTGGGATATATTCCGGCGATATTAGATGGAAATTCACAAACTGCCATTATTCCGGCAATCGAAGGCCTGATTTATCCGTATTATTTCGGCTATACACAGTGGCTGGAAGATGACCGTGCATTCTTAATCCTGTTGAAAAAGCATTTAAAGGGTGTGCTGAAGCCTGATTTATGCCTGTTTAAAGATGGCGGATGGCGGCTTTCGTCGGGAAGTATGAATAGTTGGATGAGCAAAATTTTCCTGTGCGAAGTAATTGCAGAAAAAATTCTTGGGTTTTCTCTCGAAAATGAATTTGGACACCCTGATTCGGCAGAGTGCCGTTGGTGGAAAGAACAATGTGCCCGTTGCCCGGGAATCGATCAGGTAGTATGGGGCGCGCCCTATGGAAGAGGATTTCATTATCCGCGTGCGGTTACTTCGGTATTGTGGATGGATGAGGCGGAAAAAATTCTGCGATAAAGTAAAAGGAGAGCAGTATGATGAAGGCAGTAGTCATAGAAAAACCGGGAAAATATCGGCAGGTGGAAAAAGAAATTCCCGTTCCACCTGCGGGATGGGCGAGAGTTAAGGTAAAAGCGGCGTGCGTTTGTGCGACGGATTTGGAAGTCATCGACGGGAATATTCCGGCTGATTATCCGCTCACACCCGGACATGAGTGGAGTGGGATTGTAGATGCAGTTGGTTCCCAAGCGGATGAGAAATGGGTTGGAAAACGGGTTGTAGGAAGCAACGATATCTGCTGCCTGGTATGTGAAGAATGTCGTTCGGGGAACTGGAGAAATTGTTCAAGCTTCCGGGAAATTGGGTTTCGAGCAAATGGTGCATACAGTGAGTACCTGTTAGTTCCGGTTTATGCCTTATATGAGCTTCCGGAATCCATTTCCTGGGTACAGGGGGCGTTAATTGAGCCGATGGGTGTTGGATTGGGGACAATGGATAAATCCGGATTGCGGTTGGGAGAAACATTAACGGTGATCGGTGCCGGTTCCATTGGTCTTAACATTGCTGCTGTTGCAAAGGCGATGGGGGCGGGACGGATTATTGTAGCTGCATCCTCCCGGAAGCGTCTGGGCTTTGCCCAAATGGCTGGTGCTGCCAAAACTGTGGCCACCTCGGAGGAAAAACTGGAGGATGTGGTTCGGGAATACCATCGAGGCGGTTCGGATGTTGTTTGTGAGGCGACCGGCTCCATGGGATGTTTCCATGCAGCCATTCATTGTGCCAAAAAATCCGGCAGAGTGCTGCTGGCTGGATATGGCAGCCGGCAGAAGACGGAGTTTGTTCCGGATGAGGTGCATATCCCCAATCTGAAGATTATCGGCGCAGGCAACAACTGGAATATGGTGAGCAGATGTATCCGGTTGCTGGAATACGGGCTGATCGATACAAGCTTTATGGCAACACACTTTTTCCAGTTGGATCAGTACGAGGAGGCTCTTACACTGACAAGGACAAGGCCGGAAGGATTCCTAAAATCGGTATTCCTTTTTGATTAGGAGGACGATATGCAAAAAGGATGCTATTGTCTTGGAATCGACATCGGAACTTCTTCGGCAAAGGCGCTTGCGGTGTTTGAATCGGGAGAATCCCGGGTTTTCCGCGTGGAATATGCATTTCCAGCCGATTTGCCTGCAAGCTGGAAAGACGCAGTTGTTCGATGTCTGCAAAAGAGTGTGCAAGAGATTGGACAATCACCTGCGGCGATTGCAATGTGCGCGCAGGTAGGCAGCTATCTGATTCAAATTCGGGGGGAGGAGAAGCCACGGCTGCTCAAATGGGCAGAAGGCGGCGGCAAGAGAGCGCTTTCCCATATCTTAACATACCAATCACAGGAATATTATAAAGAACAGCTTTCGATGCGGCATCCCAGGCTGGAATCGTATCCGCTGGTGCGGCTGTACCAGCTTTTCGGACAGGAACCGGAACTGCGGGACCGTATGGAACGGGTATTATCGCCAAAGGATTATCTGTATGAATATCTGACGGGCGAATATGCGACCGATCCTTATACGTGGAGAGGGCTTGCCAACCTTGAAAAGGGCAAATATTCTTCCGAATTGTTTGCGCAATTTAGGCTTTGTGAGAGTTGGTTTTCCCGGCTATATTCGCCTTGGGATGCGGCGGGGAAACTGAAAAAAGAAATTGCCGACTGCTGCGGGATTCAGGACAAAATACCGGTTTATTTAGGATGCAACGACTTTTTCGCCGCGGTGCTGGGAATGGGAAGCGGCGTTGGCCGGGCCTTTGACGTAACCGGAACATCGGAGCATGTGGGGGTTATCACCGAAAAGATGCTGGATAGTGCGCCTGTGTGCGGACCATATTTTGAGAAGAATGCCGCTTATGGCGTTACGGCGTCGAGCGGGGTATCAATCCAATGGGCAATGAATCAATTTCCAGAGAGATCCGACTCCGTGGAAAAAACGCTCCGGAAAGCTGCGAAATCAGTTTGTGTGGTTCCAATCTTTTTGCCGTATCTGCAGGGAGAACGCGCACCGATTTGGGACAGCTCCGCACGTGGGGTATTTTTTGGATTGGAGACATATCACGATCATGCGGCTCTGTATTACGCAGTGCTGGAAGGAGTGGCGTTTTCGGTTAGACATCTGTGGGACTGTCTTGGGAACGCCGCCGCGGATCAAACAATGGTCTTAACAGGCGGAGGCGCTTCCCGGGATGGGACGCTGAACCGAATCAAGGCAACTCTTTTGAATAAGCCGGTTATTCCGGTGGATCAGCCCGAATGTGGGGCTTTGGGGGCAGCGTTGATTGCGTTTTTAGGAAAAGGTGTGTATTCTTCTCTGGAAGAGGCGCAAAAAGTGCATTGCAGGTTAGGGGAAGCAGTGATGCCGGATCCTGAGCTGCAGGAAAATATGGAAAAAAGGTATCACATCTATCGGGAACTGTATCCGGCGCTTGAGACGCAGTTTGCGCAATGGCATTCGGAGAACCAATAGGAAGAAGGGCTGAGGATAAATGGAACCAGTGGTAATTTTTGGCGCAGGAAAAATCGCAAGAGGGTTTATCAATCATTTGTTGGCACTTTCGGGATATCGGACGGTATTTATTGAAAAAAGCCGCCCGCTTTGTGATCTGATTCAGGAACGGAAAGAATATTCTATTCATATACTGGGTAATTCGGATCGAGATATGAAGATCAGGAATGCGGATGCCATTTGTTTGGACGATGTAGATCAGGCTGCGGAGTGTATTGCAAAAACCGGTTTGATTTTTACAGCAGTCGGCGGAAAAAACCTTGGCGCAATAGTGCCGGTTTTAGTCGCAGGAATTCGGAAACGGATGCAGCTGTATCCTGGAGAAACAATGAACGTTATTACCTGTGAAAACTGGAAGAAGCCGGCCGAAATCCTTCAAAACGGGGTATCAGATTTACTGAATCCCGTTGAGCGGCAATGGTTGGAGGAACATGTGGGCTTTTCGGAAGCGGTTGTCATGCGTTCGGCGATTGAAGCAGATGAGGAAGCACTTGCAAAAGATTCGTTGGTGGTAAATGTACAGGATTTCTGGGAACTTCCGGTGGATGCAGAGCGCCTGAAAGGGGAAATACCTGCGGTGGAAGGAATCCGACTGATGCAGAATTTCGGCGGATTCCTGGAACGGAAATTCTATACTTATAATGCAGCCAATGGAACGGTATCCTATGTCGGCAGTATTTTGGGTTACGACCATATTGCGCCTGCTTCCCGGGATCCGTATATTTCCGAGCTGCTGGACAAGGTTTATGCGGAAACTACCGAAGCGCTCTGCAGAAAGCACGGAACCAGTTATGAGGAACAGCATGCATTTGCGCTGTCATCGTTGAGGAAGCTGCGGGATGAAAGAATTGTGGATACATTGGAACGCAACGCACGAGATCCGATCCGCAAACTCTCACCGGATGACAGATTGGTTGGTTCAGCCCGGTTGATGATGGAGTACGGTGTGAAACCGGACGGAATTTTAACTTCTATCGCTTGCGCCATTTTTTATAACGGGGCTCCCACTGACGAGTCCGCACAGCAGTTGATTCGGATGCGGCAGACACGGGGTGTGGATGCTGTCCTTCGGGAAGTTTGTAAAATAAATCCTGAAAATTCTTTATATGATTACATTAAACAGCGTATTGAAGAACTTCGTAAATGTGATATAATAAAAGAAAAAGACGGTGAAATATATTAACCAGATGTGCAGAGAGGAATTGCGTATGAGCAAGCAAAAGAAATTAGCGCAGAGAATTTGGGAACGCACGGTTTCGGAGGAAGAAATCTGCATCTGGTATCTGGGACAGGAAGGCTTTGCGATGAAGTCATCCGGAGGACTCTTCCTGGTTGATCCATATCTGACCGATTCCATCGACCGCAGTCAGCCCGAAAATCAGGGATTTCAGCGTAAATATCCATCTCCGGCAACACCAGAAGAGTTGCAGTTTGTAGATGGTGTATTCTGCACACACGATCATCAGGATCATCTTGATCCAGAGTCTATTTCCGGGCTGAAAGGCGGTAATGCCCGCTTCTGTGTCCCAAAACCGGCAGCGTATCAACTTTTAAAATGTGGTGTATCGGAAGAAAAGCAGGTTCTGATGGAAGAAGGAAAAGCGTTTTCGCTGCCAGGTGTCCGCGTAGTACCGGTGGCGGCGGCACATGACAAATTGGAGCAGAAAGATGGTGCGTATTGTGCATTGTCATATGTATTTCAATTTGAGAACGGAATTACGATTTTTCACGGCGGGGATATGGTAGTATATCCGGAACTGGAAGAAAAAGTGGCGGCGTACCATCCGCAAATTGTAATGCTCCCGATCAACGGGCGTTGTTATTACCGGGAACACGAGGATATTGTTGGAAATACCAGCTTTACGGAGGCGGCAGATTTTGCGGCTCATACAAAGGCACAGATGCTAATCCCAATGCATTATGATCTCTATGATGCCAATGGGGAAAATCCAGCATATCTGATGGACTACCTTAGTCGGAAATACCCGGAAATGCAGGTCCACTTTTTCCGGCCAGGAGAGGCTATGACGCTGAACAGACAAGACTGGGAGTGAGAAAATGGTTGTAGTGATTGGTGCCGGAAAAACCGGCCGAGGTTTTTTGGCAAGGCTTTTGTTTGAAAACGGAGAGCCGTTTATTTTGGTTGACAAAGATAAAAATTTAGTTGACCGGCTGCAGAATGGATACCGCATATCCTTTTTTTCAAATGTACGGCCGGAAATAGAAGTGCAAGGATATCGGGCGGTTTATACAGATGACTCGGATTGTCCGGCTTTGTTGGCCGCCGCTGATCGTATCTTGGTATCGGTAGGCGGAGGAAATATTGCAGATGTCGCCGAATGGCTGGCGTCTATGGTAACAGCAAATTTACTGGAGGGGCCTTTTCAGAACATTATCTTTTGCGAGAATGCGCGAGATCCAGGAGAGAAAGCACGGAAAGTTTTTTTGGAAAATTTACCGGAAGAACTGCGGGATAAGGCTGATGCACATTTTGGGTTTGCGGATGCAGCAGTTTTCTGTACAACTGTGGAAAAGACTCCAGGCAGTGTGGATATTGGTTCCGAAAATTATCCTGTTTTGCCGTTCGATGCAGCAAAAGTAAAGGGAGAATTACCGGAAACCAAAGGGTTTCAGCCGGTTTCGGCTTTTCAAAATATCCTGATGCGGAAGATTTACACCTATAACGCTGCCAGCGGTATTATCGCTTATTTGGGCTGGTGGAAAAAATATAAGGTTTATGGGGATGCTGCGAACGATCCGCAGATTCTCAAGCTGCTGGATCGGAATTATCAGGAAACAGGTCGTGCCATTTGTGCAGAGTATGGATACACTGCAGAAGATCAGGCAGAATTTGCAGCACTTTCCAAGGCCAAGTTTTGTGACAAGACGATTGTGGACACAGTCGTTCGGAATGCACGAGAACCGCAACGGAAGCTCTCAGCTGGCGAACGGATTGTCGGGCCGGCTTTGCTGATTGAAAAGTATGGCGGCGATTCGGGAGTTTTAGCACTCACTGCTGCTGCTGCACTGCTGTATACGGATAAGGACGATGCAGAGTGGGAAAAAATGAAAGCAAGTTGCAACACGGAAGAATTATTTGGTAAGCTGAGCGGATTGGATAGGGAACATCCATTTGTACAGAAGGTATCTGCGGCGGTAAAAAATCTTGTGTCTACTGGAAGAGGTGTGCTTCCGGAAGATGAAGTTGGAAGGTGAAAAAACGATGGCATCCAAAAGAGAAATTGTAATCGATACTCTAATGGGAAAATCCACGGAGGAAATTCCCTATAGTTTTGACTTAACGCAATTGGTGAAAGAAAAGTTGGCGAAATATTACCATGTACAGCCGGATGAGGTGGCGGAAACGATTGGCGATTATCTGAAATATGTGTATACCGGAACCGCAGATGGCTTTGATACGGAGGAGCAAAACGGATATTTACGGGATGAATTCGGTGTTTTATGGAACAAAGGAGAGCAAACCAGGGAAATGGGCGATTGGGGCGGTATTGCCGGATCGCCACTAAAAGAGCCTACATTAGAAGGATATCAATTCCCCGATCCGTTCGCAAAAGGGAGGTATGATCCGGTTATCCAGGAAAGCGCGCGCGCCGGAGGGAGATTTGTGACACTCCATCTGGATGGGTTGTTTGATGTTGCGTGGCATATTCGTGGTTTTGAGCAATTGATGATGGATTTTGCATGTGAAGAAGAATTTGTCACAAAATTACTGGATCGTTCGTTAGAGTATAATTTGGGGATGATTGAAGCAGCTCCTTCTTGTGTGGACGGAATCCGGTTTGGCGAAGACTGGGGACAGCAAAAAGGTCTTCTGATGGGTGGAAAATATTGGCGCAAATTTTTGAAGCCCCGACTAAAAGAAATGTATGCGGCGGCAGCCAAACGAGGGTTTCATGTACTGATCCATTCCTGTGGAGATATAACGGAATTATTTCCGGATTTAATCGAGATGGGAGTGGAAGCGGTGAACCCCATCCAGCTGGAGGTGATGGATTTAACCTATATTAAACGGGAGTATGGTTCTTATGTTACCTTATACGGCGGATTGGGATGCCAAAGCACGATTCCGCTCCAAAAACCTGCGGATGTCCTTCGAGAAGCGGAGGAACGGCTAAAATTGCTATCCAAAGGGGGCCGTTACATTTTTGGCCCGTCGGGAGCGATTCCAACAGAAGCGCCATTGGAAAATGTAGTAGCGCTGACTGAATTTGCTAAAAAACATTATCGACCGTGACAGGTGAGTAGAAAGAGGTTATTATGAGCAATGTAAAGGATGTTCGGATGAAAAACTCTTTGAAAATGCTGCGGGAGTTTTTGACCGGAAATGAGTATACAAAAAATGAAATAGCGGAAAAGGTTGGGCTGACGTTAGTAACATCCTGCAAGATCATGAACAAGATGCTTGCAAATGGTGTGTTGGTAGAAAAAGGAATTGCTGATTCCGATTGCGGCCGAAAAGCGAGTGTGTACGTATTGAATGCGGAACAGTTTTATATTTGTGGCCTTGCGGTTGGACTGGATTTCTATCATATTGAAGTCATTGACCTTACGAGGAAGGTCCTCTTTGCTCAGAAAACACAATTGGACAGTACCCTGGCTTTTTCGGAAGTAATGCCAACCATTATTTCCCATATAAAAGAAGTACTGGATGATCTTCATATTGAAAACAGTCAGTTATTAGGAATCGGAGTTACGGTTCCTGGTATCGTAGATCCGGTAAAAGGACAGACCGTTGTACTGCCAAATATGCCAACATGGAATCATGCGCCGATTAAAGAGATGCTTGAAAAGGAATTTCAAACACTGGTTATCATGGAAAAAGATAACTATGCTTCAATTTTATATTTAAAAGCCATCAATACAAATCGTCTCAGTAATGCAATTGTCATGACCATTATGGGCGGTATCGGCTGCGGCATATTAATTGATGGGGCAATTTATCGAGGTGCTGATGGACTGGCTGGTGAAATCGGCCATATCTGCCTTGGAACAGATAAAGATGCTCAGACTCTTGAAAATTATGCTTCAGATACTTCCATTGTTCGGCGAATCCGTGCGATGAAGCTGAATCATGGGGAGGAGTTGGATCCGGAATTTGGAATTGTAGAGGCTGTGCAAGCTGCACGAAAGGGCGATGAAGACTGTCAAAAGGTATTTGCACAGGCAATGGTTCAATTACAATATGCATTAATTTTATTAGTAAGACTTTATAATCCGCGGCAAATATTTATTGATTCTTTTTGGGTGCGCAGCTTACCGAAGGCGTTTGCAACATTGAATAACGCTCTAAAACAACTTGACGGGGCTCTTCCCAACTGCAACGTAAAACTTGTTTGCATAAAGGAAGAGAATACTGTAATGAAAGGCGCATCAATGCTGGTGTATGATTATGTAATGAATCATAGCACCCAAAACAAGCTGATTAATTTTTAAGGAGGCTAACAAAATGAGAAAGATACCGGTTGGATTGCAAACATATAGCGTACGGGATTACTTAAGTGAGGATTATGAGGGAACGCTTAAACGAATTGCGGATATCGGATATCCTTATCTGGAAATCGGCGGCTTTGGTCCGTACAATAGTAATGAATGGAATGAGGTGCTGGAAAAGTACCATCTGCAGATTTTATCCAACCATATCCAGATTGAAATGTTGGAAGAAAGTCTGAATCATATTATGGAATTTAATCGTTCCATCGGCAATCATCGCATTGTCTGTCCTTATTTGCGGGAAGAACGCCGTCAAGATTTGGACGGATATCGCAGCGTTGCAGATTCTCTTAACAAAATCGGAAAGAAATGCCGGGAGCGCGGTTTTGAACTGTACTATCATAATCATGCGTTTGAATTTACAGATTATGAAGGAAAATGTGGGTTTGATGTTTTGATTGCGGAAACAGATCCGGAATTGGTACAATTTGAGGTTGATACTTGTTGGGTAAAATTTGGCGGACAGGATCCTGCTGATTTTATTCGCCGTTTGGCAGGACGCTGCAAGATCATTCATCTAAAGGATTTGGAAGCTGGGGAGAAAGTTGTTTTCCGAGAGGTAGGAGCAGGAATTTTGGATTTTGAGAAAATTTTTAAAGCAGCTTGTGAAGCCGGAACGGAATATTTTGTAGTAGAACAGGATGTATGCCCGAAAGATTCTTTGGAATGTGTTGCGGACAGTTTTGCAAATATTCAAAAAATCGCGCAGAAAATCGGGATGAAATGAGGTAATACACAATGAAAAAAATTCGTTATGCGGTTATTGGAACCGGAAATATCGCCATGGGAAAGCATTTGCCGGGATATTCTGCGTTAAGGGATGATGTGGAAATTGTAGCAGCATGTGATATCGATCCGGTAGCGCTGAAAAAGGCAGCGGAAAAGTATAATATCCCAGATACCTATACGGATTATCATGAATTGCTCAAACGAGACGATATCGATCTTGTGAGTGTGTGTCTGCCAAACTATCTGCACCATCCGGTGACGATTGAAGCGCTTCGTTCCGGAAAGAATGTGCATTGCGAGAAACCGATGGCGATGAATTGCAATCAGGCAGAAGAGATGCGGCAGGCAATGGAAGAAAGCGGAAAAACGTTGATGATTGGTTTAAACAACCGCTTTACTGCAGAGAGTCAGTTTGTCAAACGGTATATTCAAGATGGTGGTCTTGGAGAAATTTATTTAGTTCGATGTGGCTGGAGAAGACGTGCATGTGCTGGAGCATACGGCTGGTTTACCGATAAAACTCAGTCGGGAGGCGGTCCATTGATTGATTTGGGTGTACACTATATCGATCTTGCTATGTATTTTTTGGATTATCCGGATGTGGAAACAATTACTGCCCGTACCTATTCCAAATTGGTGGGAGGAGAACAGGGATATCTGTTTACTCACGACAATAGCCGTTTGACACCGGATAAAAAATTCGATGTAGAAGATCTTGCAATGGGAATGATTGGGCTCAAGAATGATGTCACAATTGATTTTGAGGTTAGCTGGGCATCCCATATTGAGCGGGAAAAGATTTTTTATTCCATTTACGGGACAAAGGGTGGAATCAGTTTTGTGAAAGAGAACGGAGAGATCTCATTAAAAGTACATACCATTTGTGAGGAACAGCACACGGATTATATTCCGAACCTCAATCATCGACTGTTGGAAGTAAATGAATTTGCAGATTTGATTGATTGTATCCGGACTGGTAGAAAACCTGGAATATCGATTTTGGATCAGAATGTCAAAATGATTTCGTTGATTGATGGGATCTATCGTTCTGCAGAACAAAAACGTCAAATTGTATTAAAGTAATTGTATGCATACTTTTAAAAAAAAATACGTTTTTTTAAAAAAAGTGTTGATTTTTGGAAAAAAGAGTATATAATATAATTGATGAGGTTAATAAATGACGATAATTAATTACATACAGTAAAAAGGGGACCTGCAGGCCCTTTTTCTGAACATATTAATAATCGTCATTAATTAAGAAGAATTGTAAACGCCAAATAATTTTAAGGAGGATACCCATGAAAAAGTTTAAGCAGACCATGACTGGTGTGATGGCATTCTTAATGGCTATGTCTGTAATGTCATCGTGCGGAACAGAGTCAAGTTCATCTGGGACATCTACCTCGTCTCCGGAAACTTCCTCCGGCAGTGCGGACGGCACATCCACAGCTGGTGAACCGCTCAAAATTACGGCAGTCAATACGTACAACCAGAATACTGAAGCCCCGAAGGACAATACTCTGGCTGAATTGACAAAAAAGAATGTTACAGAGTTTGTTGGACGTGAAGTGGAGATCGAATGGGTGACATTCCCGAAAGATGAGCAGACCATTTCACAGTACGTTCAGATGCAGGATGCAGCAGGAACAATGCCGGAACTTTGTTTCCTTCTAGATATGCCGTTTGACAGTGAAGCTATGGATTATGTCAGCAAAAAAGGTATTTTCCATGAATTTACATCAGATATGATTTATGACAAACTCCCCAACTATGCCAGACGAGTGGATGATTACGGTTTTGGTGTGGATGAAATCATCAACAGCAACGCATATATCAATGACGGCAAGCTGTGGGGACTTCCTGTTGAATTCCGCGCAGATACTTTCCCGAAACTGGTTGAGGAAGGAATGCGTGAATATCCTAACTATGGATATTATTGGGTTGTTATTCGGGATGATATTCTTAAGATGATCTATCCTGATGCAAAGAGCGAGGCAGAATTGCAGGATCTTTATGTAGAGAACGGCGGTTCCTTGACCATTGAAGACTTTACGGAAGACATTCCAATCAGCAATATGGATGAAATGTATGATTTCCTGATGCAGATCAAAGAACTGGATATCAAAGTTGGTGATAAGACTGTTATTCCTGGTGCACTTTGCTCCAGCAGTGAAGGAACTGGCTCTTTGACAAATAGCTTGCAAACTGCTGTCGGTCTTGGCTGGCGCTGGCCCCTTATTTGGACGGATCCTCTGGAAGACAGTTTCTATCTGCGTTATTCGGAAGAGTATTACAAACCATACATTCAGTGGTGGAATACTCTTTATAATGATGGACTGATCGATCCGGAAATCTTTATTATGAAGAATGACCAGTACTCTGCAAAGGCAGCAAATGGTGAATATGCAGTATTTAATACCAGTATTCCTGGTGCGCTTACTGCGGCAAGAGAACTGGGAGAGGAAAGAGGATACGGCTGGCGTCCATTCCCGGTATTCTATCCCGTTGATATGACAATTCTCAATAATCAGGTTCAGTATAACTCCACCAGAACTCAGCAAGTATTTATCTCTACCAAATTACAGGGTGAAGATCTGGATACCATTCTGACCTGGCTTGACTACTTTATGACCGAAGAAGCTGACGATGTGTCTGCATGGGGTAGCCCGGATTGGTACACCGGTGAAGGTGCGGAAAGACGGTATAAAGAAGGCTATGAAGATCTGGTGAACTGGTCTGTTTACGGCGTTACCGGCGAAAAAGACGGAAGATATTATGGCATTACCGCTGGTTGTGCAGTTGACTACACTGCAGGTAATAACCGTCAGTTGGATATCCGTCCTATTGGTTTGATTCAACCTTCTGATGGCTGCACTCCCTATGCTCCTTACTATGTGTATGAAAAAGACAATGAAGAACTTCTTCGTCAGGTTGATCTGACAACTGTTGCAACACAGGCAGGTTGGGATGCCGTGCTGGAGAGTGTCGATCGCTATAATAAAGTTGGATGGCAGGAAAGCGATTACGATTCCGGTCCTCTGTGGGATGCGTTTGATGCGAATCTGAATCCTGATGCTGGCAATGTTCTGATTCAGGCAATTCATGGTTCTCCGGAAGAATTTGAAGGCTACTGGGATACCTACATGCAAATGTATAAAGATGCTGGTATTGAGGAGGCAGTTAAAGATTCTGCTGAGCGTTTGGCAAAGGTTTGGGAAGAACATATTCTGCCCAACAAAGTTGAAAAATAAGTTTGGTTTTTTAGAGAGTTAAGCGATTAGAGAAACGGAGAGCATAAATGTTCTCCGTTTCTCAAAACCGACGGGAGTGAGTTGAATGATGAAAATGAGTATCTCTTCTGCTAAACAGATCCGGAAGGGACAAAAAACAAGGCAACAAACGGAATATGCGCTGTATTTATTTCTGCTTCCGGCGGTTGTAGCGACATTGCTGTTCAGTTACCTTCCAATGTTTACAAATATTATGGCATTTATGGATTATGATCCAACAGCAGGTTGGATGGGATTACAAAGTAAGTTTGTTGGATTGGAAAACTTCCGGAAAATTTTTAATGATCCATCTTTCTACACCTTGGTATGGCGGACATTATACTACAGCATTGTAATTATTGTTGTGACGTTTCCAGCAAAGATTATATTTGCTTTGCTGCTCAATGAGATTCGGTCTCAATTTTTCAAACGAACAGTGCAGACAATTACGTACCTGCCGCATTTCGTTTCATGGGTTATTTTAGCATCTCTGATTTATATTTTCCTGTCTACTGACAGCAGCGGAGTAATTAATAATTTCCGAAGTGCTGTGGGTTTGGAACGAATTATTTTTATGAAATACGAAGAAAATTTCCCGATTGTTCTGGCTCTCAGTTCCCTGTATAAAGGGCTGGGATGGGGATCGATCATCTATCTTGCCGCGATTGCCGCGGTAGATAGTCAAATGTATGAAGCTGCTATTATCGATGGGGCAACACGAGCTCAGCAGGCTTGGTATATTACATTGCCATCTATTCTTCCTACTGTTATGATTACACTTGTGTTAGAAATGGGATCTTTGATGGGGTCCAGCTTTGATCAGGTGTTTAATCTTCAAAATTCTGTTATTCAAGTGCAGACAAATACAATTGCGACTTATACATATACAACTGGTATTGTACGGCAACAGTATGCGATTTCTGCAGCAGTTGGCCTTTTTCAAGGCGTTGTAAACTGTGTCTTGTTATTATCCACAGACTTTATCAGCAAAAAGCTGACGTCTTATGGCTTGATTTAGTAAGGAGGAGATTTGAAATATGAATGCAGCTATCAAAACCTCCTTTTTTAAAAAAAGTCGAAACCGGATTAAAAAATCACTTGGTGAAAAGATTTTTGATACACTGAATACATTATTTATGTTAATTCTGTCTTTTGTGACGTTATATCCATTCTGGTATGTTTTGATTTTGTCTTTGAACGAAGGATCAGATAGTGCTTACGGTGGAATCTGGTTCTGGCCCAGAAAATTCACATTAGACAACTACCGTTATATTTTGGCAAATCCACAGTTGCAATCTGCCTATTTGGTCACCATTTCCAGGACGATATTGGGAACGATATTAACTGTTTTGGTAACCGGTTTTGCGGCATATGCTATGTCAAAAAAGACATTGCGTTTTCGAAAAGCATTTTTAACCTTTTTTATGATTCCCATGTTTATTGGTGGAACATTGATGTCAACTTATATTGTTTATGCAAAACTGGGACTCATTAATAACTTTTTAATTTATATTTTACCATCTTCTTTCAGTTTTTATTATATGGTTGTTCTTCGTACGTTTATATACAGTTTACCACCCGCATTGGAAGAATCAGCCAAAATTGATGGCGCAGGTTATCTGCGGATTTTCTTCCAAATCATTATCCCACTTTGCTTGCCTGCAATTGCGACAATTGCGCTTTTTTCAGGAGTTGCCCAATGGCTGGATTTCAGCACCAATCTAATGTTTGTTTATGATGACAAGTTGATGACAGTTCAGTATCTTTTGTATCAGGTGGTACGGGCAAACAAGATGACCGTGTTGAATGAACAGGCGATGGCAGCAACTGGTGCTTTACAGACGATTAATACCCAAACCATCACTTCACAATCTATTCAGATGACGGTGCTAATGGTAGCTACATTGCCGATTTTGCTGGTATACCCGTTCCTGCAAAAGTATTTTGTGAAAGGTTTGACTCTGGGCGCCATCAAAGAGTAGGGGGGATACTGTTTGTCCGGTGAAAAGAAAATTGTACACGTACTCGGAACCAACCATTTTGATCCGATATGGAGACGTGCGTTCCGGAAACCGTTTTACTATAACGGTCAAAAATTTGTTGGTGCAGAAGTGGTGGAAGATGCCTGCATCAGTGACTGGCTGGAAATGAGCAGGACATCCGATCTGTGTTTTGAAATCGAATCCTCGATGGTGCTGCGAAATTATCTGGAACATCATCCGGAAACGTTGGAAGAATTTCGGCGGCTCTATCAGGAAGGGCGGTTTGAACTGCTTGCCTGCGGCGAGATTATTCCAGATACGAATATGCCCAGCGGCGAAACCCTGGTAAGAAATCTGGTGTATGGATTGCTTTGGGCGAAAGAGACGCTGGGGGAATTCCCGGTGACCGGAAACTTGAATGATGCGTTCGGATGTTCCGCACAGCTCCCGCAGATTTTCCGCGGTTGTGGGATCAAGTGGCTGACAGGATTGAGCTATCGTTTCCCGATGGGAGATTATTGGCGCGGTTTGGATGGCACAAAGATCAAAGTGACACCAAATATGCAGTATCCGTGGCTGGGAATGGCAAAATATTTGTCCGAGGGGACATATTATCGCCCTTGTCCGGAATGTAACGGGGAAGGTTGTCCTTCCTGCAAAGGGAGAGGATTTGACCAGTCGTTTAAGATGGGCGCTGTTCCGGATTGCGAAGGGCTGGATCTGGAAAAGAACGGCTTCGGAGTGATTTATGTAGGCGGTGAGGAAACTCTCGCCAGTGAAAAATTGCCGGAATATGTTGCACAGGCGAACCGTGAACAGGAAAATGTGGAGTATCGGTTTGGTTTGCACAAAGAAATTGGCAGCCGCTATTTCCAGAAGGAAATTGATGACACGGACACCTGTTCCGAGACGCAGATCGCCGCGGAAACCGAAGGAAATCCGATTCAGACCGGATGCTATGTATCCCGTATCCGTACCAAGCAGGAAGTGCGGCGGTTGGAAAATCGTGCACTGGCATTGGAAAAACTTGCAGCGGCAGTATTTGCTCAAAATGGGCGCTATCCGTATGAAAAATTCTTGGAAATCTGGCGGATTCTGTCTTTCTGTTCGTTCCATGACAATATCACTGGAACACATATCGACGCTGGTTATGAAGAGCTGCTGGAAAATTACGCGCGCTGTGATGCTTTGCTGGATGAAATTGAAGCGTTGCTTCGACAAGATACATTCCGTGAACGAAAAGGCGTTACAACAGTTTTCAATCCGCATAGTTTTCCTGTAACGGAACGGTTTGCAGCGATGGATGAAAACGGGACGGAACATCAGGTGACAATCACCGTTCCGGCTGGAAAAAGCACAGTGATCAAAGCGTCAGAATATCCGGTTCCGGTATGGGAAGAAGAGCCGGATTGCCGGGCAGCGGAAAATGAGTATTACAAAATTCGTTTCGACGATCACGGAATCACGGGGATTTACGATAAACTGTGTCAAAAAGAGCTCATTCGTGATGACCTGGGATATGCAAACGAATTGATTCTTGAAAATGACATCGGAGATCCCTGGACAACTCGAGAAAAAGACCGCAAACGAACGCCGTTGGGAAGAATGAACCGGCTGAAATCGGTTCGTAAAAGTGAGGCTGGAGTCGAAATCCTCTACGAGGGCAAGCTGCGGGGCAACGAAAAGCTGCTGGATGATCCGCTGGATTATCGGGTACTTTTGTTGGAATGGGAACAAAAAATCGTTTTGAAGCCGGGTGAGAAGCAGATTCGCTTTGAAACGGATATCCTCTGGGATGCCTTTGACCGCAGGCTTCGGATATCTTTCCCCACTGCGATGATTGACGATGATGGTGATTACGCAATTCCATACGGAACCATCCGGCGCGCCAAATATGACAAGGAAGCACGCAAAGGCGTTGGAGTTGCCGATGGGGACTGGCCAACGGTAGAGTGGTTTGCAACAGCAAGGAAGAATGATTTTAATGTAGCACTGATCAATACCGGAACGCCATCCTGCCGTATCGAACGCGGTACGATGCTTCTGTCAGTGCTGCGCAGCCCCACTTTCCCGAGCTGCCTGTTCTGGCCGCGTGTATATTATGCGCCCGTATATGACGGAATGCGGGATCGCGGACGGCACCATTTTACTTATGCGCTAACCTCATTCACTGGCAAATGGCAGAACAGCAGCGTATTTGAGCAGGCGCAGAGCCTGAATATGCCGGCTGTATTGATGCGGGACGCCGAACCGATCAGGGAACTTCCTGCACTTCCGGCGATCACATCCGGTTCCACTGTAATCTCGGCCATGAAAGCTGCCGAAGACGGACAAGGCGTGATTCTTCGGCTTTATGAAACAAGAGGACAATCCGACGAGGTGACCCTTGACGTTCCGGAAGGGACAACAAAAGCCTGTATCTGCAATCTTTTGGAACAAAATGAAACAGCACTCGAAATCACAAACGGTAAGATCCGGATTCCGATGCATATGTTCCAGATTCAGAGTGTTCGCCTTGTGAAATGAGGTTGAAAATGAAGCGGGAACAATTTTTCAAAGTGATGCGAAGGGAAGAAGAAGGATATATTCCTTTTGAATTCTGCTTCTGTGATTCTTTTCAGAAAGAATTTCGCCGGAGAACCGGCCAATCAGATTATTTATCCTATTATCAAATGCCGGTACGTTTTTTGATGCCGGAGTATATTGGAACTTATCCCTATCAAAGATTTTTTGAGCATCCCGAGGAACTGAAGATCGATTTCTGGGGAATCGGGCATAAGCCTGGCAGTGTTGCGCATTTTACGCAGTATGTCTGTCCGTTAAGCAAGGCGCAGACGGTCGAAGAAATCGCGGAATTTCCGTTTGTAGACCCAGTGAATGACTTTGATTGGGATCAGTTTGAAAAGGATATGAAAGAATTCCAACAGAAGGATATCATTGTATACGGGGCATTGGCAAACACGATTTTTGAATTAAGCTGGTACCTGTTGGGATTTGAAAATTTTATAATTGCACTGCAGGAAAGAGATCCGATGGCAGATTACGTGATGGATCGAATTTTGGATATTCGTCTGGAGTTTGCACGGCGGTATGCTTCGATGGGAGTTGACTGCCTGCATTTGGGGGATGATGTTTCTACCCAGCTGGACATGATGATGTCGCCGGATCTTTGGCGGGAAACGATTAAACCGCGGCTCCGGCGGGTCATTGAAACCGCGCAGGCGATTAAGCCCGATATGCTGATGGATTACCATGGGGATGGTAACCTGCAAAAAATTATTCCTGACTTGATTGAGATTGGTGTGGATATTCTCAATCCTGTTCAGCCGGAGTGTATGGATCCGATTGAAATCAAGCGAATGTATGGAGACCGGCTTTCTTTCCGCGGAGGGCTTGGCACGCAAACGACTTTACCTTTCGGCACACCGGAAGAGGTAACGCGGGTATGTGAGGAGCTTTGCCGGGAAATGGGCAAAGGAGGCGGCTTCATGCTGTGTCCGACGCATATGATTGAACCGGAAGTTCCCTGGGAAAACTTTGAAGCTTATTATGCTGTCGTCATGCGGCATCAAATCAAAAATTAATCGAAACAGGAAGGGACCGATCATGAAAATCACATTTGTCGGGGCGGGCAGTTTTATTTTCACACGGCGTTTTATCACGGATATTTTGACCTTTGAAGCGCTGCAGGATGCAACGTTAACATTGTTTGATATCAATGAAGAGCGTTTGGGCTTTATCAAGCAAGGTGTGGAACGGATTCTGGAAACGGGACATTATCCTGCCAAAGTAGAAGCCACTCTGGACCGGAAAGCAGCGCTGGAAGGTGCGGATGCAGTGATTATTTCGATCTTACAGGGTGGAATCGAAGTTTGGCGCAAGGATATTGAAATTCCGAAAAAATATGGTCTGAATATCAGTGTAGGCGATTCGATGGGGCCTTCCGGAAATTTCCGGGCGCTTCGTACCATTCCGGTTATGCTGGATATTGCGCATGATATCGAACGTTACTGTCCCAATGCTCTGGTGCTCAATTACACCAATCCAATGTCGATGCTGTCCGGGGCAGTGCAGAAATATACCCGTGTGAATCTGATCGGACTTTGCCACAGTGTGCAGGGAACCTCTGAAATGCTGGCCAAGTGGATCGGAGCGCCTATGAATGAAATCAGCTATGTCTGCGCTGGAATCAATCATCAGGCATGGTTTCTGGAATATAAACGCAATGGCAAGGATGCTTATCCCGAGGTGATGCAGGCTATTGAATCTCGTCCCGGCGTTTATTATCAGGAACAGGTCCGCAATGAGATGTTCAAAAAGTTTGGATACTATGTAACCGAATCCAGTTCCCACAATTCCGAATATAATCCCTGGTTCCGGAAAACCGAGGAGGATATTAAAAATCTCTGCCATAATTACGAAACCGAAGAAGGTTGGGCGCATCGGAATGAAAGCGTAAAATACGCAGATAAAGGCTGGAATTATGGCCGGTATGCCAATACACTGATTTATTATGAAAGCCGTGAAGGGCATTGGCGGGAATCAATCCGGGAGTCGATCGCGGAAACTCCGGATCTCAAGCGTGGCAACGAATACGCAGCTTACATTTTGAACGCACTCTTCGGTGATGGGACAATGGTGTCCTTTAACGGAAACATCTTAAACAACGGTGTTATCAGCAATCTTCCGCAGAATGCGTGTGTAGAGGTTCCGATCATTGCTTCCAAAGCCGGTTTGCAGCCGGTTCGGATTGGAAAACTGCCGGATCATCTGGCGCTGCTTAATGGAATCCATTGCCAGTGCCACAATATGATTGTGGATGCTTGCATGGAGGGCGATCGTGAAAAGGTGTTCCGTGCCTGCTGTATGGATCCGCTCACGGGAGCTTGCCTGACACTGGATGAGATTCAGACTATGGTCGATGAAATGTTTGAAGCAAATCGGGAATTTCTTCCTCAGTTTTTTCGGTAAGGATTTAGCATATGAAACATTTAAGTGAAGTAAAGCCGCTTGCATTCAAACCGGATATGCCGGAAGCGGCAAAACGATGGGATGCTTTTTATCACGGCGATTTGATTGACCGTCCGGTGACATTGGTTTTTTCCCGTAAAAAAGGGTATGAAAACTATCAATCGGTTCATACCCGGTATCATGATCGGGTGTATCAGGATATCGATACCCTTGTAGATCAGATCTTAAAGAACGCAGAAGCCTCTTACTATGGCGGAGAGGCGGTTCCAAGCTATTGTCCGACAATGGGACCGGATGAGATGGCGGTATTCTGCGGCGGAAAACTGAACTGGGGCGACGGCAAAACCGATACGAACTGGTCTTCCCCTTTTATTACAGATTGGGAGAAGGATTTGCCGTTAAAGTTGGATGAGGAAAATCCATTGTGGAAACGGTTAATCGCTCTTTACACGAAATGTGCAGAGAAGATGGAAGGTAAAATGATATTGGCTCCCATCGACCTGCACTCCAATCTGGATCTTCTTGCTGCGGCGCGCGGCGCACAGGATCTATGTTTGGACATTATGGATACACCGGAGTTGATCGATCAGGCGATGATATCGGCGCGGGAGGTGTTCCGGACGCTCTGGCCGAAAATTGTCAAAGCGGGAAACATGGAACAGATGGGATATTATCAGCAGATTTATTCCCATGAAGGTGCGGCCACTCTGCAATGTGACTTCTCCATTATGATCAGCCCGGAATCTTTCCGCAGATGGGTAGTACCGGCACTTGCGGAGGAGGCGGAAATGGTGAATCATGCCATCTATCATTGGGATGGATACGCGGCCCTTCGGCATTTTGACGCGGTTATGGATTTAAAAGCGCTTCAAACCATTTCCTTTATTCCCGGCGAAGGGATGGGAAAAGGCGGGCATGGAGAGCACATCGATTTTCTGGATGTATTAAAAGAAATGCAAAAACATGGAAAAGCAGTTCATGTGTGGGGAACACCAGAACAGATTAAACAGATGCATAAAGAGTTGGATCCGGTAAAAGTCATATACAATACCAGTACTGACACACAGGATGAAGCGGATGAATTGTTAGAATGGTTGGTACGGAATACTTAAGACCGTGAATGTCGGGACAACCGTGGAAAGAGTGATGAAAATGAAAGAGCAGATTTTACATGAATGGAATCATATGCGGATTTATGATACACATACCCATTTAAGTGCGTCCCATTTGGCGGCGCGAGGACTGCATGATGTAATGCTGTATCATATGGTCATCAGTGAACTTTATAGTGCAGGCTGTCCGGACGGGGCTCGGCTTCCGGAAGATGTGACGGATGAAGAAGCAGCACAGCGAATTGAACGGGCAATTCCTTATCTTCCCTGCATTCGTAATACAGCAATTTATCGGCTTCTCTGTCGGATTTTATCCGATCTGTACGATTGGAATGAGCCAATTACGTTGGAGAATTGGAGAGAATTGGACAAGAGAATCCGGGAGAAATACAATCACAACGATCCTGCCTGGGCAGAAGAAATCTTCCGGAGAGCTGGTGTGAAACGGGCAGTAACAGAGTATTGCCGGCGTGATAAGGGCGAATTTGATCATCTTCTTCAATATTCGTTGGAATGGGGATTTTTTGCACGCAACCAATGGGGACATAATGACGCGGCACTGTTGGAATTGGAGCATGCCTGGGAGCAGGACGAACCCGGCCTTCCGCTCCCCGTAACAGCAGAAAACCTGCATTTTACCAGAAAGATCGAAACAGTACAGGATGTATACGAAGCAATGGAACATTATTGTTCCCGGATTCCTGTGAATGATATTGTGAGTACTGCACAGCATATTTCAACAGATATCCATTTTCGTGCGGTAACCGAAGAAGAGATGGAAGAGGCTCTGAAAAACCGGGAAAATGCCGGAGAACGGGAACGCGATATTTATGCGAGCTTTGTATTCCAGCATTTTCTGAAAGTATATCAAGAAAAATGCAGCAAAGTTATTTTTCAGTTTTCTTTTGGTGCGGAGCCGCTTCCGTTTGAAACGGGTAGTAAGTTGAGAATGGAAAGTGTTTTTGATATTGCGGATTTTCTTGCAAAAAATCCCAATATGGAGTTTCAGGCGATGCTTTCCAGCGCACATCAGAACCAATCCATTTGTACATTGGTACGGGAATTCCCCAATTTTTCGGTAATCGGCTTTTGGTGGCACAACTTTTTCCCATCGTATATTTGTAGAATTCTGGAAGAAAGACTGGATATGCTGCCGCTGAATCGTCAAATCACCTGCTTTTCGGATGCGTATTGTGCAGATTGGCTGTATACAAAATGTGTCTTATTGCGGGAACTTCTTGCAGAAGTATTGGCAAAACGGGTAAGTGACGGAAGATATTCTTTTGAGGAAGCAGTAGAAATTGGAAAAGAGCTTCTCGTTAAAACACCGGAAACGCTTTTAAAACTGAAATAACAGCGGCAGGAAAGGTCGAACATCATGGAAAACACACATCCTTATATTGGGCGGAAGTCCATCAGCACGCCTGAACAGGAAAATACCATAATTGCAAAACTTAACGAAGGCCGCTGCAATCCAGAAACGGAAATGGCAGATGTGACATATTATTATGAAGTGGAACATCATGGCAAAGCGATGGAAGGGTTAGCAAATGCGGCGAAAATGATCATTGAGCATGGCACGGTAAAAGTCTGGCAAAGTGAGGGAACTGGGGATTTTCAAAAACCGGACTTTTTTGACCGCAATATGAGTGTAGTCAAGTCGATATCACTATTTGAGCATGATGAGAAAAAAGGAATCGAATCCGGGAAAATCACGATTGGATATCCATTGTACTTCTTTGATAAAGTTTCGGAAAATCGGGTGCCCTATGCGCAGCTGATGATGGCGATTGCCAGTGAACCGTTTTCTGCATTCTCTTTTTATCGCGCAGCCAAGATTATTGATATTACATTTCCGGATAGCCTGCGCAGACGGTTCCCGGAAAATGCCTGGCCGCACAGGCGCGTGCGGGAATATCTCGGAATCGGGGAGGACGAACCGATTATCGGTACGATTGTCAAGCCGAAAACCGGGTTGACGCCGGAAATATTCTCTGCAAGTGTGGTAGAAGCCGCATTGGCCGGCGCAAGATTTACCAAAGCGGATGAAAATATGCATTTGCGGCTGGAAGAAGTTGGTCCCTATGTTTCGCGGGTGGTACAGGACCTGCAGGACGCAGGTTTTGATCTGGGCAAAGGCGCGCCGGCAGCGGGGAAGAAGCGGTTTTTATTTGCGCCGCATATTACCTCTGCGCCGGAGGATATGTGGAAATACGCAGAGGCAGCTGTTAAGGCTGGTGCAAATGCGTTGATGTTTTCTCCTTATTATGGCGGCGGTTTTGAACTGATGGGTGAAATTTCCCGGAAATTTGATGTACCGGTTTATGCACATACTGCTGGTATGAATGTATATACAGGTTGCCCTACTTGGGGAATCGATTCGAGTGTGATGTATCGGTTTGCGGCGCTCTATGGCGCGGCGTTTATGCAGCTGACAGCTATCCATGGATATCTGAAACCGGATGATACGGAAAAAGAATATATTCTGGAAAAAATGGCGGAGGCTGGACTGCTGGGACAAGACGCAATGACTTTGGTGATTGCCGGAGGAGTCGGAGCTGGAAATATTGGTGCGAATATGGCAGCACTGGGTGTTAGCGGAAAAATGTTTTTGGCAGGCAGTTCGGTTTATTCTCATCCGGATGGTCCTTCAGCAGGTGTAAAAGCAATTCTGCTTGCTTATGACGCCTATCGTCTCAATGGAATAACAGAGAAGAAAGCATTGATTGAATACGGCAACAGGCTCGGATCGGCAGGAAGGCCTCTTGTTCGGGCACTGGAGGGATAAAATGGAACTGTTGTGTGTGGGGCTGGCTGTCTGTGATATTCTGGCAAAGCCGGTCGAGCAGGATCTTTTTGAAAGAGATACCTCCATATTGCAGGATTTGCAATATCTTCCAGGAGGCGATGCTTATAATGTGGCGGTTTGTGCTGCCAGTTTGGGGATCCATACAGGATTGTGCGCCAGAATCGGAAACGATCCGGCAGGCAATTTGCTCCGCGAAAGCGCTGTTCGGAAGGGCGTGGATTGCAGCGGAATTCGGGTGGATCCGACTGCATCGACCGCGACGAGCCTGGTGATGGTAGAATCGGGTGGAGAACGGCATTTTTTGTACAGTCCTGGTGCGAACAACCTTTTGAAAGCGGAAGATATTCCAGAAGAAGCTTGGAAAGGTTTGCGTCATCTGCATGTAAGCAGCGCCATGCTGTTAAGGGGACTGGATGGAGAAGGATTGGCGCGTTTGTTTGCGGAGGCGCACCGGCGAGGGATAACGACCTCCATGGATGTCGCATATGATCCGGATGGCCTTTGGCTGGCGAAAATTGAACAGGCACTGCACCACACAGACTGGTTCCTCCCAAGCTTGACAGAGGCGCAGCAAATTACAGGTGAACAGGATCCAGAAGAGATTGCGAAACGACTTTCTATATATCCGCTGAAAGCGTTGGTGATTAAAATGAGCAGTGCAGGCTGTTATGTCTGGAATCGGTTGGAGGCATTCCAACTGCCGGCTGTGCAGAATATCAAGGTAGTGGATACCACTGGCGCAGGAGACTGTTTTGTTTCCATATATTTGGCAGCAAAATTGCGGGGATTATCGGACCGGGAAGCGGCGAGTTACGCATCAGCAGGGGCAGGCTGCAGTACACAACAGATGGGAGCAGGCTACTGTTTTGCAGGATGGAACAGTTTGGAAGAGATTCGGATGCGCTACTGAAACAGCGCGGATTTAACAAAGGGATGATAGAATGGGTACGGAAAAAATACTGATATTTGGTGCCGGCGCTTCTGGTCGCGGACATCTGGGAGAACTTTTATATCGGGATGGGAATCGCGGTTTGGTGTTTGTCGATAAGAAAGAGTGGCTTGTTTCCATGCTGAATGAGGCGGGAGGTTATCCGGTTCGCCTGCTTACAGACAATGAAACGCCGGGTGTAGTGCGTCAGATTACCGATGTCAAAGCTTATCATCGTTCACAGGAGGAAGAAATCCAGAGAGAATTCTGTGAAACAAAATTGGTATTGACCTGTGTGATTGCAGAAAACTTGCCGGATATTGCTCAGATTATCGTGAAATGCATTCGCCATCGGAAAGAATTGGGAATTGGGACAGAGATGAATGTCGTCTGCTGTGAGAATCTCGATCATGCTTCGAGTTGGCTCAAGAAGATGGTGTTGGAACAACTGGATGAGTCCGAGCGTGCCTATTGCGAAAGCTGTATCGGTTTTCCGGATGCCATGATATCGAGGGTAGTGCCAGTACCGCCGGAGAATTCTCTGAATATTGTTACAGAGGATTATAATGAATGGACGATCGATACGAAAGCCTTCTTGGGAGAAGATCCGGGCTATGCGGATTTTCATCTGGTGAATAATCTGGATGCGCGTTTGGAAAGAAAGCTGTGGATTCACAACGGCGGACATGCGTCGATGGCATACGCAGCTGCACTGAAGGGGTATGAATACGTGCATGAGGCCTTGCAGGATCCTGAAGTTGCAGCATTTGCGGGGGCAGTGCTGGACGAACTTGGAAATTGCATTTACCACAAATATCCTGACGATTTTACTTTGGAAGTAATTCGCTCTTATGAAGCGGATTTGGGACGGCGCGGTGCACTTGCTGAAATGAAAGATGCAATTCGCCGGGTAGTGCGGGATCCGCTTCGCAAACTTGGATTGCATGACCGGCTTTTAGCGCCTGCTGTGTATGCGGTGAAAAATCAGATTCCCTGTCCGCATCTCGTTCAGGCAATTGTCAACGCGACACGGTATCAGTCGGAATCGGATACAGAATCCATGAAAATGCAGCAGATTATCGCAGAGAAGGGATATCCGTATTTTATAGAGAAAACCCTTGGCCTTAAGGCCTATCCGGAACTTGCCGCACAAATAATCAGTAAATATTGAGGTGTTGAACATGAAACCTGTAAAAATCGTAGAAAAACCCTGGGGTCGTGAAATCTGGGTTGCCCATACGGACAAATATGCACTAAAAATTATCGAGTTTAAGCAGGGCAGCCGATCCAGTCTTCAGTATCATAATCAGAAATGTGAACATATTTACGTGGACAGCGGTGTTCTCCGTGCAGAGGAAGAAGTTGACGGAAAAATGGTGACGACCGAGTATCAGGCTGGGGAAGTCATCAGCAATCCGGCGGGTAAAAAGCATCGGATCGAGGCTGTTACAGACGTGCGGCTTTTGGAAGTATCTACACCAGAACTGGATGATGTTGTGCGTGTGGAAGATGACTACGGCCGGAAATAATTGGCCAAGAGGAATATATGACAAAACGGGAACTATTTTATGACGCAGTGAAGCGAAAACGGCAGGATTATATTCCGTTTGATTTTGATCTTTGTCCTGCACTGGAGGAAGAGTTTGAACGCCGGACCGGGCTAAGCGATTATAAACGCTATTATGGGATGCCGCTGCGATTTTGTTATGTGCCATGTCGGTTAAAGGAAGCGGACAACCAGCATTTTTCCCAGTATTACCAGAATCCGCCGGCGAAGATGACCTATAGTGAGTGGGGAATCGGGATTCTTCCAGGGAGTGTGGCACATTTTGTCCAGATGTTTCATCCGATGGAACACCTGGAAACTCCGGCGCAGATCAAAGAGTACCCCTATCCGGATCCGGACAGGGATTATGATTGGGATCGGGTGCATCAGCGGGTAGCCGCATTGAAAGCGGAAGATACGGTAGTATTTGCTTCGATGGGTGCCACGATTTTTGAACTGTCATGGGTTCTTCGGAGTATGGAAGAGCTGTTCATCGATATGGTTGACAGGCCAGAAATGGCTGATACATTGCTGGATATCATTTTGAAATTCAAACTGGATTTTGTGGAACGGTATGTAAAAACCGGCGTTGACGGATTTCAATTTGGAGATGACGTTGGATCCCAGTTGGATTTGATGATGAGTCCGGATTTATGGCGGCATTATCTGAAGCCTCGTCTGCAAAAAGTGATTGCGCGTGCGAAGGAATTGAATCCCAATCTCTTGATTGAATACCACAGTGACGGGAATATTGAGCGGATTATTCCGGATCTGATCGAAGTGGGAGTGGAAATTCTGAATCCGGTACAGCCGGAATGTATGGATCCTTTCAAAATAAAGCAGCTTTATGGAGATCGGTTAACATTCCGGGGATGCTTGGGAACACAGACGGTGATGCCATTTGGAAAACCCGATGAAGTCCGGGAAACCTGTGAAAAGCTGATTGCCGACGTTGGAAAAGGCGGCGGTTTGATTCTTTCGCCAAGCCATGTGCTGGAACCGGAGGTTCCATGGGAAAATATTGAGGCGTATATACAAGCCGTTCAGTCGGCCAATCGGAAGGCGGGGTATTGATGAAAACAGAACTGCTGTTTAAACCGGATATGAAAGAAGCCATTGAACGTTGGGACGCCTATTATCAGGGAGAAATTATCAGGCGGCCGATTGTTTGTATCAGCGCACCCAAAAAAGGTTCCGAGGATTATAAACCTCACGGTGGAAGTTATTATGACCAAGTACATGAGGATATCGACGTATTGCTGAACCGGGCACTGGAGGATGCGTCCCACACCTTTTATGGAGGTGACCTGATTCCTGCGTATTATCCCAGTTTAGGACCGGATGAGGTTGCGTGTTACTGCGGTGCAAAGCTGGAATTTCAGGAAGGATCGCTGCATACCAACTGGTGTGTGCCGTTTGTTCAGGACTGGGCCACAGCAGAACCGCTGGAAATTCGCGATGATAATCCCTATTGGCAGCGGATCTTGGCGATATACCGGCGGGGTGCCGAGCTTTTAGACGGAAAAATGCTGATGTATCATCTGGATCTGCACACAAATATGGACCTTCTCGCAGCAGTCCGCGGGACGCAAAATCTGTGTATGGATTTGATTGATTGTCCGGAATTGATCGACGAAGCGATGAAGCAGTCGCGAGCCATATTTCCAAAACTCTGGAAAGAGATTGCAAAAGCGGGAAATATGGATGAAAACGGCTATTGGTTTGGAACCTATGGAGCCAAAGGAACTGCAATTCTCCAATGTGATTTTGGTGCGGTAATTGGGCCGGATATGTTTAAGAGATGGGTTCTTCCCGCGTTGGAGGAAGAGGCGGAATATGTAGATCGGGTATTATACCATTGGGATGGACCGGAAACATTGCGGCATAAGGCTGCATTGACCGAATCACCTAAAATTCATACATTGGCATATGTGCCGCTTCCGTCGGAAGGCGGACATGTGAATCTGTTACCGATGCTGCGGGAACTGCAGGATCTTGGCAAAGGTGTCTATGTCAGCGGGACGCCCGAGGAACTGAAGAGGATGCATAAGGTGTTGGATCCGACAAAGACAGTATACAATACCTCTGCCAAGACACAGGATGAGGCGGAAGCGCTGCTGGAATGGTTTGAGAAGAACACCTGAAAACGGGAGGCGCCAATATGACAGGAAAACCACTATCACGAGAAGAACTCAGACAGATTATTGACGGAAAGGGCGCAGCCGGCCGAATCCCAATGCTGTACGATTTATGGGTGCATCCCTGGACGTACGGGGAAGAGGAAGCGAAGGCACGGGCAATCATGGAGGAATATCCGATGGATGCCTGTATTGTACCGATTCGGATGCCCAATCTTTACGAAGCGCCTGCTGATGATCCGGAATATCGCTGGATGAATTGCGACAAACCAGTTTCAGACAAACCGCGTGGAATTGACGAAGAGGTTGCGCTGGAAGATTTTGAAAAGCTGGATGAAGTACTGGCTTCTTTTCCCAGCGGAGATTATCCCAATATGTATCCGGAACATCCTCCGGAGGATGGGCGGTATCGATTGGCCTGCTGGTTTTACTGGCTTTTTGAACGGCATTGGTCGATCCGTGGCATGACCAACGCTCTGATGGATTTTTATCTGTATCCGGAACAGGTACATAAGCTGTACAATGCGCTGACGGAATTCTACATTCGTCTGATTGAGCGCGCAAAGGAAGAAAATCATGCGGATGGTATCTTTACATCGGATGATTTGGGTACCCAAACCGGACCGTTTTTCTCGAAAGAAATTTTCCGCACCTTTTTCAAGCCGTATTATAAGCGGATGATTCAACGTGCCCACGAATTGGGAATGCACTTCTGGCTCCATTCTTGCGGAAATATCGAGCCATTTCTGGAAGATTTCATTGAAATTGGTTTGGATGTGATTCATCCGATCCAGAAGCACACCATGGATGAGCAAAAAATTGTGGAACAATATGGTGGAAGGATTTGCTTCTGGGCAGGTTTTGATGTGCAGCAGGTGATTCCGTGGGGGACTCCCGCAGAAGTACGGGAAGAAGTTCGATTTTTGATCGACACCTATTATCGGAAAGATGGGCGTTTCATGTTGACAGCAGGAAACGGGATCAATCAGGATTGTCCGCTGGAAAGCTTACGTGCATTGTATGACGAAACTTATCATTACGGCCTAAAAAAGGCAGGGGGGATACTGCGAAATGACTGAAATGAGCATGAAGGAACGGATGCTGGCGGTGGTACAGGGAAAGCCGGTCGATCACAGCCCCTTTGTTACCTATAATCACAATGGAGGACCAAACGAAGAAATTTGGGCATCTGTTGGCCGAAACCATATGGGGATTTACCGCGGCACCTATATTCATCAGACAATTAGCGATGATTGCCGTCTGGTGACCGAAGATATCGTGAAAAATGGGCGGGAAGGGCTTCGGAAAAGCATTATCACGCCCAAAGGCACGCTTTATGAAGAACACCTCAAACAGTATGATCTTAATACCTATGCGATGGCCAAACATTATGTGGAAACAAAAGAAGATCTGGAGATTCTGCTTTATTACTTCCGCAGCTGTAACAGTGTTCCGCATTATGAATACTTTTATAACAATTTGGAAGAAGTCGGAGACGATGGGATTGTATCGGTGTCGGTAGAACGCACGCCATATCAGCAGATGTGGATTTTGTGGGCGACATTGATTGACCTGAGTTATCTGATGATGGATTGTGAGGATCTGGTCGAAGAATGTATGAAAGAAATTTCCCGGCTTTTGAATCAGCAATTTGAAATTATGGCAAAAGCTGTCAAAGAATTGCCGATACCGCTGGTGGAATTTCCGGAGAACATGACGGCTCCCTGCATCGGTGCTGAGCGGTTTGAGCAATACTGTATGCCTTATTACCGAAAGTTAAAGGAAATGATCGGAGATGTCATGCTGGGAATCCATGCGGATGGTGATGTAAAGCAGCTTGCACCTTTGATTGCAAAATCGGGACTTGACTTTCTGGAATCCTATTCGCCTCCCCCGGATAATGATATGCCGCTGAAAGAAGCGATGGAGGCTTGGCCGAATATGTCTTTCTTTATCAATTTTCCATCCTCTGTCCATCTGTGCGAGCCGGAAGAGATCTATCAAACGGCGATGCAGATCATGAAAGATTGTCAGGGGCGAAAAATGTGGATTCAAGCCTCTGAAAGCGTACCGCCTGGAGTATGGAAGAAAAGTTATCCGGAAATTATCCGTGCTGTGGAGCAATTCCGTTGAAGGTGAGGAAACATGCAGGAAAATATCATTGCCAAGCAAACCGACACCGCTTTGGAAAAAGAACGGAACAATCATTTCGAGCATTTGGAAATATCCGCACATGACCGCATTCGGCTGCGGGATTTGGCCAAAGAATTGGCGGAAATTGCCGCACAGCCGATCCAGTTGAAACGGCGGGAAATGTGGAGACAGAATAATGACTTGCAGGCGACACGCCCATTAATTCTGTGTGATCCGGAGAATGGCTGGCAGGAAATCTTTTCTATGAAGGACCTGCGCTGTGAGGGGGAATTGGCGCGGGGCTGGGAGCTGAGCCTGCTCAAAACCATCTTTTGGGGACGGGATATGGGAGATGACCGTGTGGTAGATGCGGTGTTCACCTATTCCACTGTCGCAGAGGAAACCGATTACGGGAT
Source organism: uncultured Clostridia bacterium (assembly GCA_944382875.1). GTDB lineage: Bacteria > Bacillota > Clostridia > Oscillospirales > Ruminococcaceae > Merdivicinus. The sequence continues at coordinate 9,701 of CALWNQ010000003.1, read as the reverse complement.
GAGTGAGAAGCGGATCCGCCACGATGACAGGGGGTCCTTTACCTGGGAACCTCCACTCAAAAGTTATGAGGAATTTTCCCGGCTTCGGATGCCGAAAATTCATGTGGATGAGGCGGCTACCCTCCGAAAAAAACAGCTTGCAGAGGATACTTTTGGGGGAATTTTGCGGGTATACCGGAAAAACTACTGGTGGTGGAGTCTGGGGATGACCTATCAGTTTGTATTGCTGCGTGGGCTGGAAAATCTGATGTACGATCTGTATGACGAGCCGGAAGGCGTTCACAAGCTGATGCGGTTTCTCACCGACTGTAATCTTTCCAAATTGGAATTTCTGGAAAAGGAAAGCCTGCTTTCCATTAATAGTGACAATGACTTTATTGGTTCACATAGTCATGGATTTACCAAAGAACTTCCGCCTGAAAAAGAGGGGACAGTCACCCCGATGGATATGTGGGGGTTCTGTGAAAGCCAGGAAACGGTTTCGGTTTCTCCGGAGATGTTTCGGGAATTTATATTCCCATATCAATTGGAGATTGCACAGAAGTTTGGTTTAAACTACTATGGCTGTTGCGAGCCGCTGCATCAGCGTTTTTCGATTATCAAAGAGATTCCCCGGCTGCGGAAGATTTCGGCCTCCCCTTGGGCTGACTTAGACCAGATGCGGGAATTGCTGGGACAGAACTATGTGATGTCCATCAAACCAAATCCAGCCTATATCGCAGTAACAAATCCTGATTGGGATACAGTGCGTTCCGAACTTAAGAGAATTTTCCATTCGACACGCGGATGTGTGCGGGAATTGGTGATGAAAGATCTGAATACCATCGGGAATAATCCGGAACATGTAAAAACATGGTGTCGGATTGCAAAAGAAGAAGCAGAAAATGCATAATTTTCAATACAGAAAGGGTGTCAGCTATGTCATTTAAAGTGTGCTTTATTGGAGCCGGTAGTCTGGGCTTTACCAGAAAATTGGTTCGAGATCTGTTAATTGTTCCGGAATTTCGGGATATGGAAATTGCCTTCAATGATATCAATGCCGATTATTTGGAAAAAGCACGTGCGGTTATCCAACGTGATATTGATCACAATGGACTGAATATTAAAATTTTTTCGTCTACCGACCGCCGGGAGGCATTGAAAGGTGCAAAATATATCTTCAATTGTGTCCGGATTGGTGGGTTGGATGTAGCGCGTTCGGATATTGAGATCCCGCTTCGCTATGGTATTACACAGTGCTACGGTGATACCCTTGCTGCTGGCGGAATCATCTATGCGCAGCGCGGAATTATTGCGATGCTGGATTTCTGCAAAGACATCCGTGAGGTTTGTACACCGGATTGCCTGATGCTGAACTATGCAAATCCCAACGCTATGATAACCTGGGCTATGAACGAATATGGAAAAGTACGGACAGTTGGCCTTTGTCACGGCGTTATGTATGGACGCTGGCAAATTTCCCAGGCGCTCGGAATCCCCGAAAATGAACTGGACATTATCTGTGCCGGCATCAATCATATGACCTGGTACATTCGTGTCAACCATAAGGGAAAAGATATGATTCCCGAAATGCTGGAAGCTTTTGAAAAGCATCCTCGTTTTTCCAAAGGTGAAAAATTGCGGATTGATATGATGCGCCGTCTTGGTTATTATGTGACCGAATCTAATTGTCATGCCAGTGAGTACAATGCTTGGTACCGCAAACGTCCCGGGGATTTTAACAACTGGATGAATTGCCCGCCTGACTGTGAGATTGAAAGCGAGGACACAGGCGCATATCTGTTGGATCTTTATGAAGCAAGAGATCAGTTTGAAGCAGAATACAAGAACTTGGAAAATGAACCGCCTTTTGAGTTTGTACCTGCGGAACGCGGTCTGGAGCATGGCTCATATATTGTTGAGGGACTTGAAACGGGACGTCTTTATCGTGGATATTTTAATGTTATTAACCACGGCTGCATTTCCAATCTTCCCGAAGATGCTATCGTGGAAGTCCCGGGTTATATTGATGCAAACGGGATCAACATTCCTCGCGTAGGAGATCTGCCTGATGGCTGTGCTGCAGCATGCCTGAGTAACATCACTGTCCAGCGGATGGCTGTCAAAGCAGCAGTGACAGGGGACGACAAACTGCTCCGCCAGGCAATGATGTTTGACCCGCTGACAGGTGCAATGCTCACTCCTCCCGAAATCTGGCAGATGGTTGACGAAATGTTGGTTGAGCAGAAAGAATGGCTCCCACAGTATCAAAAAGCTATTGCGGAGGCGGAATATCGCCTTGCGAATGAACCTCGTATCACTCCTAAAAAGTGCGTGGCTGTGCCGATTGAGCATCCCGCAACTCTGGATGATTATAAAGCATACAGAGAAAAAACCCGTGCCAAGAAAGCGGAAGAAGAACGCAAAAAAGCGGAAGAAGCCAAGAATTCTACCGGTTTGGACGAACTTCTTAATCAAACAGGATTCAAGGATCATTCTCAACAATCTGAATAAATTAACAGGAAACCAGCTTTCAATCATCTTGAAAGCTGGTTTCCTTATGAATTTCTGATAATTCAATCAGATTTATCTCCCGGTTTGAAGAGAAGGGCAGCCAGCAATCCGAATAAAATCGCGGCGGCAATCCCGGCGGAAGCGGCAGTCAGTCCTCCGGAAAGGATTCCAAGCAGTCCGTTTTCATCCACGGCCTGCTTTACACCTTTGGCGAGAAGAGCGCCAAATCCGGTGAGCGGGACAGTAGCACCAGCCCCGGCAAAGTCAATGAATGGTTGATACCAGCCAAGCCCGCCCAAAATGACACCAGCCACCACATAGGATACAAGAATCCGCGCCGGTGTGAGTTTGGTGCGGTCGATCAGTATCTGCCCGATTGCACAGAGCAGTCCTCCCGCAAGGAATGCTTTAACAAGCTGGAAGAAAATTTCCATCAGCAAGCCTCCTTTCCATTTTGATGGGACAGATGCACCAGATGGCAGATACCGGGGATGCTTTCCCCCTGTTGGACCAAAGTGGGAGACATCAGTGCGCCGGTCGCCGCAAAGAGGACATTCTGCCATTCCCCGCTGCGGACGCGGGGCAGGATGTGGGCGCAGAGCACCGAAGCGGAACATCCGCATCCGGAACCGCCGGCGTGGACATCCTGCGTCTGCCGGTCAAAGAGGAGTAAGCCGCAGTCCTGATGGATGCCGGTAAGGTCGAGGCTATTCTGTTTGAGTAGTTTTAAAAGAATTTCGGTACCAACAGCGCCCAAATCTCCGGTGAAAATCCGGTCAAATTCAGCGGGGCTTTTTCCGGTACGGGAGAAATACTCCGTAATGGTCATGGCGGCAGCAGGAGCCATAGCAGCTCCCATATTGGCGGCGTCGGTGATGCCGGGATCGGAAATTTTTCCAATGGCAGCAGCCCGGACAAACGGTGGTTTGCCAGAATTCCCTACAATTACAGCTCCTGAAGCGGTGGCGGTCCATTGGGCGGTGAGAGGACGCTGTCCGCCGTATTCGAGTGGGAAACGGAACTGCCGCTCTGCGGAACAGAAATGAGAGGAAGTAACAGCAACCGCACGGTTTGCGAATCCCGCTTCCACAAACAGAGAAGCCATGCAGAGGCTTTCGGCCATGGTGGAGCAGGCGCCATATAGCCCTGCAAAGGGAATTTCCAGTTCCCGCAAGCCATAGGTTGAGCCGGTACACTGATTTAGCAGGTCGCCCGCAAAGATGATATCCACCTCACCGGGAGCTGTATTTGACTTTGCAAGTGCCCGGCTGACTGCGTTTTTCTGCATCCGGCTCTCTGCTTTTTCCCAGCTCTTTTCGCCAAAAGTGGTGTCTTCATTCAGTTCGTCAAATTCGGCTGCGAGGGGGCCTTTGCCTTCCATCCGGCCACCGACGGCGGCAAATCCCTCGATAGATGGAGCATTTTGGAGCAGCAGGACGCCACCCCCCAATCGTTTTGCCACTGCGCATCGCCTCCTTATCGCAGCAGGGCATAAATCAGCCCATATAGACAGGATGCGGCGGTTCCGTATACCAGAACCGGCCCAGCAATGGTAAAAAGTTTGGCTCCAAGGCCAAGGATCAGACCTTCTGATTGTGTCAAGGATTCACTAAAAAATATTCCCACAAAACTGTGGGAATGGATGGAATCAGATTATATGGGAATTCTGCTGCATACTTGTTTTGATAAGTTCTGCTACATCACGATTTTTTAATTGAATTTCGATTCTGGAATTTGGATAGACAAAAATGGTTTCAACTAAGCGACTAATTACATTTGGGTTATATTTTGATAATGCCTGAATCTGTTCTGCTTCTTTCCCGACTGAATGAAGAATTGCGTTTTCATTCTGCTTTTTTTCCATTTGCTTTTGGATAGCAGATATTTTTTCTTTCAAATGATCGTCCTCAGCTAAATGTTCCGCTTGGATCTTTATGAATTTTTCACGTGAAATACGACCATCGTGATATTCCTCATATAATGAACTTTTGCCTTTAGAAATTTGCCTGCGTCGTTTTTCCATACGATCCAGTTCCTTTTGCAAAGTGACAAGTTCAGAAGCACCATTCTTTTTCACAAAATTTGCTTTGTCCAGGACAATACTAGACAGTGCTTGAAGAATAGACAATGTTTTCTCTTGTAGAATTTCCATATCTTCCCGAATATTTTCACATTCAGTTCCTGAAGAAGAACTAGCTTTGGTACAGAAGAGCAATGTTTTTTTACCATTCGATTTTGAAAGTTTCCGTCCACAAAATCCGCATACAAAAAGATTGTCTTTACGATGTCCTGCCGTATTCTGATTGATCGTACGAATTCTGGATGCCAGTGATGCTGCTGCCTTTTGGAAAATTTCATCTGTAATGATCGGTTCATGGGTTCCTTCGACAATAATCCATTGATCCCTTGGGAGTGCCTGCGATTTTGTGCCGCGTATTCCAAACCGCTGACGTCTACCTGTAATCATTTTACCAGTATAACGTTCATCTGTCAAAATTTTACGAACTGTCGTACCTAGCCAAATACTTTTTTCTTCCAGTACAACACCGTTGTAGTACATCCCGTTTAACTTTTTATATTCGGTAGGCGATGGAATTTTGTACTGGTTCAGATAACTGGCAATTTGACGGGTAGTCGATCCATCTATACACATCTGAAAAATCATTTCAATGATATGGCGAACATTTTCATCAACAATAATTTTCTTTTTGTGATTGGGATCCATTTTATATCCGTAAAACGCTTGTCCACCCAAAAACTCTCCACGTTTTGATCTAGTTTGATAAGAACTTTTCAATTTTAGTGAAAGATCCTTGCTATACATTCCGTTGATAAGGTTACGTAAAGCCAGTTCCATCCCTCCGGTTGTTCCCATATGATCAAAACTGTCAAAATGGTCATTTATTGAAATAAATCTTGTTCCAAAAATAGGCAAAACCAATTCCAGATAGCCGCTGACCTCAAGGTAATCTCTCCCAAAACGGGAAAGATCTTTCACAAGAATTGCATGAACTTCTTGATTACGGACTTTCTCCATCATTTTGTGAAATTGTGGCCGTTCAAAATTAGTTCCGGTAAATCCATCATCGCAAAATTCCTCAATTTGATATACTGCTAAATTAGGATGTTGCCGATAATATTCCATTAACAAACTGCGTTGATTGGTAATGCTATTGCTTTCTGATTTTTCTTGACTCTTCTTGTCATCATCTTCATCTGAAAGACGAATGTACATAGCCAGTACCTTACCCTGCATATCGTTCCGCCTCTCTTTGTCGTATAGATGCCCAAAGAAGAATTTCTTCAATTTCATTTCGGAAATTGAATTCTATTTCGATATGTCCATCCTCATACAATGTGATTTTTTTAATAAAGGCATTAACCATATTTGCATCCAAATAATCTTGATGATGGAATTGCTCCACAATTTGTGACCAATGTTCACTACCCGTATATTGAGGGGCATACTTACGAGCCTCTTTTTCTAGTTCAGACAAGAAGATACGGATTTCATCTGACTTTTTGGCGTATTCCTGTCCCATGGCAATATAATCCGATTCCGAAATTGTTCCATTAGCAAAATCGCTGTATAGTGCTGCTTTTAATTGCATATACCGATCTATTTGCTTTTGATTCGATTTGATCTGTTCCTGATAGATTTGATATTTTGTTTTACTGCTATGGGTTTTATTTAGATCAGAAATCAGTGCTTTCGCATCCAGAAACAAGGACATTTGCTTTTGAATCAGATGAAAGACCAGTGCTTCCAATTCATCCTTTTTGATTGCTTTCTTTTTACAGTAATCACTGCCATAATGTTCATGTAAGGCGCAAAAATACCACCAGGTTTCGCGGCCATGATTTTTCTTTTTACGCAAAAACATAGCTTTTCCACATTCTCCACATCGTAATTTTGATTGGAAAAGACTTTGCTTTTTGCTTTGGGAATTGACATTTCTATCCCGGTTTCGTTGCTCTTTATTTTGGCTTAGGAAACTTTGAGCAATATCAAATAGCTTTTCTGTAATGATTGCCTCGTGAGTACCTTTTGTAATAATCCATTGGTTCTTTGGAACCGGCTTGCTCCCTTTTTCACCTGATATATAGTAATCTGAAGCATATCTTCCACTTACCATCCAGCCTAAATAAATAGGATCGGAAAGAATCCGACGTATCGTAGGCATATACCATTTAGAGTTTTTGAACTTTTCAGAAGCAGTCATTCCAAGATCATAGAGCCGTCTTCCAGGAGAAGGGATTCCTTGTTGGTTTAACATCATGGCAATTGCATGAAGGGTTTCTCCTTGAGCATACAATTCAAAAATTTTCTTTACAACGGGTGCCGATTCAGCATCTGTAACTAACATATGCTTGTCATCCGGATGTCGTTCATAGCCATATGGTGCTCTACTGCCAGCAAATTTCCCTTGTTTTTGAATTGAACGCATAGCAGAACAGATTTTTTTTGAGGTATCTTTGGCATAAAGCTCATTTATCATATTCTTTATTTGAACGCCAATATCAACCTGTTTTGTCAAAGAGTCAAAATGATCAAGAATCGAAATAAATCGAATTCCCAAAAAGGGAAAAACCATCTCAATGTATTCACCTGTCTCCACAAGGTTCCGTCCAAAACGTGATAAATCTTTGACGATGATACAATTGATCTTTCCATCACGAGCATCATTGATCATTCGGGAAAACTCGGGACGCAAAAAGTCTGTACCTGAAATATCATCATCTACATAAATATCATGAATTGGAATGTCATTATTTTCGGCAAAGTCTTTCAGTAGCTGTATCTGAGTTCCTATGGAATCAGCCTCACGTTTTCTTTCATTCTCCACTGAAATTCTTGCATATAATCCGGCTTGGTACCGCGTTCTTTGAATTGGAGCTGGAGGTTGAGAAGGAGCTGAAGCAACAACTTTTCGGCTTTTTCTCGCCATTTAGATCACCTCCTTACGATCTTCGTTTTGTAATTGCTGAATGTGTTCCAAGAGTTTGGTAAAATCTTGCATATGAGTAAAAACTACTTCTAATTTTTTCCCCTCATAAACATAGATTTTTTCAATACATTCTACTGCAACAATACGATTCAATTCCTGAAGGCTTCGATGTGCTATAAATTCTTGCACCCATTCATGGGGTTTCGTTTGATCGGATAATTCCATTTCGCGCTCCTTTAGCAGTTGTACATGCACTTTCTGGGCTTCTTGAATTCGGAGATCATACTGAGTTCGAATGTCAGTATAATCCTCTTTGGAAAGCAATCCATCTTGCATATCTTCATACAAGGATATTTTCAGTTGTTTATACCGTGAAATTTGTTCTTCTACCTTTTGAATCCGTTCTTCTTGTTTTCTTGTATGAATTTTGCGTAAAGGGGTATTCTGAATTTCCTTCAGACATGCATCCATTTCGCAGATCAGCTTAATATGCTCCTGAAGCACCGACAGAACAGATGACAGAAGTTGTTCTTCTGAAATACGATGACTGGAACAACCATTCTTTTTTCGATTTCCATCACATACATAGTATTGATACTTCTTTTTTTCGCAAGGTATTGTGAGACGGGTCATAGGGCTTTGGCAATCACCGCAAACAACTAATCCAGCAAGTGGAAAAACCTTAGTCTGACCGGGTGCTGTTCGTGTATCCAATAGCATTAAGCGCTGAACCAGATCAAAACTCCGCCGGGTAATAATCGCTTCGTGATTATTCTCTACCTTAATCCATTTGTCTTCCTCATTAACAATAACTGTTTTGATTTTATAGTTAGGTTTTGTCCTGATTCCTTGGATCAAAGTGCCAATATAGACAGGATTTGTTAAAATACGACGGATTGCAACAGCAGTCCAATTTGTTTTACTACCTGTTTCAAACCCTGTTTTAAAATTTTCTCCCTGACTTCGTTTGTAATCCATAGGGGATAGTACACCTTGTTCCGTAAGCCGCTTTGCAATACTATCCTGACTCATTCCTTCCAATTTCCAGCGGAAGATATCCTGCACAACATTTGCTGCATATTCGTCGATTTCCAATCGATTGTGGTCATTTTCTGCCTTTCTGTATCCATATGGCGCAAAAGAACCGGTAAACTGACCTTTTTTGCGTTTGATCTCTAAGTGGCTTCGAATTTTTAAAGAAATATCTCGGCAATAATTATCGTTGATCAGATTTTTTAGAGTAATGTTTAAGGTATCTGATGAATCTTTTGTAATCGTGTCAATTCCATCATTGATTGCAATCAATCGAACACCATAAAACGGAAAAAGACGATCAATATACTTTCCGGCATTGATATATTCTCTGCCGAAACGGGACAAATCTTTGACAACAACACAGTTTACTTTTCCAGCTTTGATGTCTTCCAACATAAGCTGAAAATTTGGTCGGTCAAAGTTTGTTCCAGTATACCCATCGTCTTCTCGAATGGAAACTATATGAATATCAGATTTGTCCTTAAGATAATCAAAAATAAATTGTTTCTGGTTAGCAATGCTGTCGCTCTCCGCCTTTTTGCCGGAGAGCGCAGCGATATCTTCCTTGGATAAACGTACATAAACCGCAGCTTGATACTGTTTGGTGATTTGTTTCATTTCACTCACTCCTCTACAAATTCTCAACAAGTGATTTTTGTATCAGGGTGAGTATGTGATTTAGTCCATTCATATTGTAGCATATCTCAGAAAATAATTCTACCTTTTTTCTGAAATTCCATACATTCCCTGTATTAGACTATACGTAAAGCTTCTTCAATATTCTGCTGAAACGTAGGCCCATTTTCTTTGTACACCACTTTAACTGCTACATCTCCTATACGGAAACAATATGGATTCTTGATCTGCTGAATAAAGGAGTCAACCCGTTCAGGAATAGGTAAAGTTTCATCAATCTTTACGCTATTTAGATCAACTAAATCTTCTTTGTTGACTGTACGAATATCGACATTTTGCATTTCGCTAAGTTTTTGCAAAGTATCATTATCCATAAGTATTCTCCTTTCAATTTACTATATCAAAATTCTTGTCAAATATATCCTAATTATACAAGAATTAAGATTTAGCTACTCTAAGCACCTAAAACATCCACGGATATTTAGAACCAAAATTAGTTTTTCACTATCTCTCATCCTTGTATTATGGAGTAGTAGTGATTAGAGACCCTCTCCAAGGTCTGTGCTACACTGTAAGGGATGCAGTGGA